>JBEPUT010000039.1:0-41260 GCA_041691395.1 Chitinophagaceae bacterium | reverse complement strand
CCTATTTTACCACTATCTCATCGGAATAAATGCTGACCAGTTCTCCGCTGCGTATATGCCAGTCAGGCATCTTCAGCAGACTCTCCGCATGCACTTTTATATAACGGGCTTTAGTACCCTCCTTTATATCCGCCTGAAAAGCCTGTATGGAGATTCTAGTGATATCCGGATTTTCGGCGGGATTGGGATTGTGGGGATTGACGATCTTTATTTCGTCATCGTATTTTTCAGCATCAACGGATATGGAATAAGTCACATATTCAGGCAGCGCCATCAGATGCCAATCGGCCTGTGCTTGCGGATTCAAAAAATCCATATTGATGGAACTGACGGGCATCACCTCACCCAGGTCAAGAATAAAATCCATGTGTTCTCCTTCATAAAAGATCCAGTTCGGGTCAGCGCGCTGCCAGGATTCGTACGAAGCGAAAATACCGTCGGTAAGACCCTGAACGTCTTTGGACTTTTTGGCGGGATGGGTGATCGGGACGATCTTTTTATTGAATGATTTAGCCTTGTCCATTTCCTCCATCCTGGTAAAGATCCGGTTGTAAGACGCGAGGAAATGCTCGGGACTGCCGCTCCTTTCTCTTACCAGGAGAACACCCTCCCGCTTGCAACCATCCACAAACTTATTGACCAGTGCTTTCATTTCCGGTTTTGCTATTACCATGCCATTCTCCTGATGCTGATATAAGCTCCGGGGCGTATCAATTTCTGTCCGCCCGATCTGGATTTCAGCATACAGGATCGGCAGCCTGGCCGTTTGTACGCGTCCCAGCAACTGCGCATCCGTTTTTACCGTCTCCTCAGCCTGATTAAACATTTGCTTATATGCTTCCATCATGGGCGCCGACAAAAAAGCTTCTTTCGCATCGATTGGATCACCAAAAATATCCAGCCGCATACCACTTTTTAATAAAGAGGAATGCATGGCATCAATATACTGTCGGATATAGGGCCCGGAGGCGCTAAAATAGCCATTTAGAAAATCATCCATAATGGCTTTCTCATCAGCATCCGGATTCCACATGAGTTTATAGATCAGATAGGCGCGCAGCAAGGCCATTTCCGCCGCCGGCTCGGCGTTTGCCTGCATAAATAAAGCGTGTACATGATTGTTCGTGTAAAATTTGATATTGGGCTTTATCGTATGCAGGTTCGGAAACGGAGCAAAAAAATTGGTAAACTGGATATTATAATCCCAGATGAGGATATCCTTTGCAAGACCTCCCCAGTCTTTCAGGTCATTGGAAAAAGCCGGATCGGTTTCAAATACAGGTGCGTTCCGTCTGCTCTCGATATTGCAGAGCATGATGTTGACATTGGGCACCGTTTGGATATTTTTCGGCGCCTTCCGGGAATACCAGTAGGCTAGCGTGGAAATGATCTTATCCGGAAATGCTTTGGACACCTGGTTCACAAAATAAATGATGGAACCCGATGGCACGGCACCATATTTTTCATTCAACGCTGTGCAGGGAGCACAGCGGCAATATTTATCATTATCATTCTGACTAACCGACCAATAGGTGGCCCCAGGCTTCTCTGCGATTTTCTTTTTCAGGTTGGAGATCACAATGTCCACCACTTCCGGGTTGGACAGACACAACTGCGTGCCGGGCCGGCGTTCGCCATTGATGAGGGAGTAATACTCCGGATGGGTAGTGCCGTACGTTGCAGGAGGCACCAAAACATTGAATGTATGAACAAATAAACCCCAGTCATCCCGGGAAGAGAGCTTATGCCAGTCAGCATATTCGGCATTACCCATTTGACTAGAAGAGGTTGTCCTGTACCTGATTAGCGGGGCAATCATCATCTCCTTTTTTGGAAACCGGATGGCATCTGCTTTTGGAATATGCGTGTAAGCAGGAGAATATCTTCTAAAGCCCAACACTTCAAGCAGATCGTAAACACCGTAAAGAACCCCCTTCCTGGCGCCGCCTGCAATAATAAAATGGTTTCCGACGGATTTATAAACATATCCATCTTCCGGCAGCTGAGTAAAATCAATTTTTTGCGTTTTTGCATAGCCGGTGTGCCCGATATAAATGGCTTGATTACCACGGAATTCAGTCTCTTCAATAACCGGAATAGAAGCTACCGATATTTCAGATAAATACTGCTGAAGCTGCTGCGCTGCGTGTTTTTCCATCGCACCGGACTGTGCCGGTATAACGATTTTATAATCGGCAATACTGCCGGTGGTTAATCGGTCACTTAGTAGTTTCTCTCTAAGTACTGACCCGGAAAAACCAGGCAGGAAGGTTAACCCGGCCGCCACAAGACCCGAGGTTTTTAAGAATTGAATCCTTGATATATTATTGTTTGTTATGGTATCCTTCATGTTGCTAAATTAATTTATTAGGGTGGCAAAAATAAGTTTCCGGCATCTGCCCGGACGAATGCCAACCTTTAAGATCCTTCCAACCGGACAGCTTATTGAAACAAACGCATTAAGGTTCCTCAGGGCAACGCAAATGCAATATAAGAATCCCCTGTTTTTGTGCGCTGGAATCCGCCTCCGCCAGCCGCAATAACAACATATTGCTTTCCATCTACTGCATAAGTAGCCGGCGTGGCGTAACCGCCCGCAGGCAGCTGGTATTCCCAAAGCGTTTCCCCATTCAGCTTATCGATGGCCCTGAACTTTTCATCTTTTGAAGCGCCAATAAAAATCAATCCTCCTGCTGTTACCATGCCGCCACCAAATAATTGTGTGCCCGTGGCGGCTATACCCTTTTTTGCCAATTCCGGATACTGACCCAGTGGCACTTTCCATAATATATCTCCCGAGTTGAGATCTACCGCATTCAATGTACCCCAGGGTGGTTTACTGCCCGGGTAACCATCCTGATCTAATAATTGAGTATATCCCTTTATGCTATACCGTTTCCTTGTTCCGGATGCCACTTTAGCCGGGTTGCCGGGTTTCCCATTTTCATATTTTTTGTTCGCGTTCAATTTGAACAAATAGGAAATTATAGCATTTATTTCCTCGTCAGATAACATGCTGAAGGATGGCATCGTACCGCGTCCTCTTTTTATGACACTTTTTGCTTCGTCCGGTTTTAGCCGCTGTTCAACCTGCAGCAACGCCGGAAACTGCCCATTACCCTTCAGGTTTTCACCATGGCAGGCGGAACAGTTTTTTATATAAAATAAATTACCGGCTTTCGGCATACTCAAATTGGCGGATTCATCGGGCATATTTTCTTTGTTCTCCACCAGCTGAACAATATTCGGTATGTCATTGATCCCGGTATACAAGATGCCGGTTTTCAAGTCAACACAGGCGCCGCTCCATTCCGCTCCTCCCCTGAATCCCGGCATTTGAATGATCCCGTCTGTTGAAGGAGGAAGATAAATATTACCGGATGCATATTTTCCGGCTTCTTTCAATACGTATTCATGGGCTTCCGGTGAAATATCCGTGATTGTATTTTCGTCAAATTTTTGCCGGCAGAGCGGTAACGGCTTTGTTGGAACGGGTTGTGTGGGCCAGGTTTGCTCATCAGACATATTCGATGCCGCTACCGGTTTTTCCTCAATAGGGAATAGCGGCCTGCCGTTTTCCCTGTCAAATAAAAAAATATAACCCTGTTTGGTGATCTGCGCTACGGCATCAACAAGCTTACCTGCTTTCTTTATGGTGACCAGGTTTGGTGGGGAAGGTAAATCATAGTCCCATAGGTCATGGTGCGATACCTGATAGTACCAAATCAGTTTCCCGGTGGCTGCATTCAATGCAATCACCGAGTTGCCAAATAGATTCTGACCGGCTCTTTCTCCCCCGTGAAAATCAAAAGCCGGTGTGCCGGTTGCCGCAAACACAATCCCTCTTTTAGCATCAATGCTTAATCCTGACCATGCATTACAACCACCTACTGTTTTATAACTGTCCTTTTGCCAGCTGTCATACCCAAATTCTCCCGGTTCGGGTATGGTATGGAAAATCCACTTCATTTTCCCCGTCCGCACATCATAAGCCCGTATATGCCCCGGGGAGCTTTCATAGTTCTCACTTACCGAAGAACCCGTTATAATTAAATCTTTGTAGATGATCCCCGGTGATGTGTTCGTAACATCCTCGCGACCTTCTTTGCCATTATAGCTGCGCAATCCCTTATTAAGATCTACATATCCGCTGTCGCCAAAGTCCATGATCTGCTTACCTGTTCCGGCATCCAACGCAAACAATTTATTGGAAGCAAACAGGAAAATCCGTTGTTCGTCATTACTGTGCCAATACGTCAACCCGCGGCAATAACCGCCGCCTTTATTCTTCTTTCCAAACGGGTCAAAAATCCACAGCTCTTTCCCGGTCTTTGCATTGAGGGCAAATGCCTTAAGCCCCGGAGAAATGCCGTACAAAATATCATGGATGATAATGGGATTACATTCCAGGTGGTCATAATCGGTTTTATCACCGGTGTGATAGGTCCACGCCACTTTAAGCTCTTTTACGTTTGCGAGATTTATCTGATCGAGTCCGGAGTAGGCATTACTGCCCTCATCTCCGCGATATATCGCCCAGGTGCTATAATCCTTTTCTTTCCCCGGTTGGCATGATATAAAAACGCAGGAAAGAAAAGCCGTCAATAACAGGGATGGGAAAAAACGGAGGTCCGGATTGCGCATACCTGGATAATTTTTCACTGCATAAGGTAAGAAATCGTTGCAACAAAGATGAGTAAACGACAAACCGCAGCCGGTATTTCACAGTAAATGTACTTTCCGGCGAACCTTTTCCCTTTAAATAAAGAGGCGCAATGATTACGCAGCAATGAATTTAACTATTCTGCAAATCTGATTACAAGACCAACAATACAAAATGCCGTAATTTTAAAATGCCTCGACAGCTTTGCGCCGTGGAGACAAAGGGTCGCTTCCACCCTTCAGGCGCCCGGGCGGCAGGCACCCCCTTCATCAGTTTTTTTTCGGGAAGAAATGTTGGCTATTGCCCGTTAGGCTGGATTTAAAATATAGAGACTGTTTCATCAGAAGAAGTAGGCAATCAACTGCTATCGACCGGAAATCGTTTTCCTGAAGATCATGGAATCATCCTGCCGATACCGGAAATCCTTCTCCTGGCAATGCAAATATGCGACGGAAAGCCGAAACCTTAAGCCGCATCAGAAAATAATTACTGATCCGAAAACAGACCTGCCGGTATTTTTCCCTCTGCGGTGGGCAGGGAAAGCCCCAACAACTTCGCAATGACCGGGGCGATGTCTCTTAAATTCATTTCAGGAATGACGCCTCCTTTTTTAATGCCGGGGCCAAAAGCAATGAATCCAGTTTGGATTTCCCGGAAATCAGGAAAATAGCCATGTGCACCTCCATGTCCCGCTTTTACGTCCTTTCCCATGAATGCATTGCCGAAAGCAGTGCCGTTCAAGCCAGTGAGTGCAAGCGCGACTTCCGGATTTCCTCCTATTTCAGCGATTTTTTTTCGATCGACAATCTCAAAAAGCTTCTTCCTGCTTTCAGGCAACTGAGCCAGTATCCTTTTTACCTGTTCCAATACCTGTTTATCGTCATTTTTTACATACAAATAGGCAGAGCCACCGACCGTAAAAAACTGCGCCTTCCAATCGTCCTTTTTTACATCGTTTGCCAGGCCGACTTCGCTTAACCAGACATTGGGACTAACCACTGTTTTTACGTCCACAAATCCATGATCTCCGCCCACCATGATCACCGTATTGTCCCATATATCCGCCTTCTTAAGTGCATCGATGATTATGGCCACGCCACTATCTGCGTCTGAAACAGCCGACTTCACCATTTCCCCATTCCTGCCCTGAACATGTTCTGCATGATCAACGGCAAAGAAATGAATGGTCATTAAATTGGGCCGTTCTTTTAAAACAACATATGCTGCAATTCGGGCAATATTTATATTGTTTCCAATTTCAATTTTAGCTGCCGAAGAAAACACATTCGTTTTTAACTCCTCCCTGAAACCTGCCGGCTTCGTGTACTTTTCCACGTAAGCATCACCCATGTCGTCGATATCCGGAATATTCCAGGAAACGGGTGCATTAGCAGATACAGTCCAAAATAAAGATGCCAGCTTTAATCCTTTTGCACTGGCGGCACTCCAAAGCGTAGGCACTTTAATCGTGCTGTCATTCCAATATATCTTTCCCGTTGATCCAGTAGGCTCAAACACATTGTTATAGTAAATGCCATGGCGGGCAGGCTGGACGCCGGTAACTATTGTGGTATGAGCGGGATAGGTCATAGAGGGGAAAACACTGCTAACGCCCATAGCGTAAGTGCCATTCTTCATTAAATTCCGCATGGTTTTCGTATGCCAGGAACTGTCCAGATAAAAATCGGGTCTTAAACCATCCACACTGATGAATACAACATGCTTCACCTGCTGGGCGAAACAGCCATACGCAAAAAGCATGGCGATCAGAGAAAAGAAGATTTTTTTCATTTACCTATTTTGAAAGTGAGCGCAAAATAATAATAACCAGCCATCATTCAATCTAAATAAAAAATTTGAATAAGATACTCCTCTTTTTTGGCTTGCTGTTCCTTACGGTGCAACGTTTTAAACCATTATGGTGTCAGACAGAAAATCACTTATTACGAAGAAACTATTCCCGATCGTAGCAATTTATTCATTAACATGGGGTGCTTGTACCAAATCGAACACAACTTTACCGGAAGATAGTGGTTGTGTGGAAAGAATTGTGATCCCTGTAACTGCCCATAGCATCAATAGTGGAGATGTTCTTACAGTAAATAATCTTTTTATCAGTAATGGAATTGATAATAGCGGCCTTAGATACTTCCGGTATATACATGATACCCTGCAAACCCTTTATTTTCCTTACACAAAATACGACGAGAAGACGGTGCTGGTTGATCAATACCTCAATGCAGTGAACATATTTACCGGCGGTTTAGCGTATCATTTCCTGAACAATAATTTTACTTCCAGGAGTGGTCACCTTACCCATGGCACTTTCCTGAATGCCACGCCGCAACTGACGCCGGAGCAAATCAGAAAGTTATTTCTTGATAATATCGAACAGTTTGACCATGCATCGGGTAAATGGAAAGACAGTTGCTTCAAAGCTGAGTTTGGTTATTACAACCTGAACGCAGGAACCAGCAACGAACAGGAAATTTTAGTTAAAGCATGGAAAGTCACAGCAGAAAACAGCATTTATCCTTCGGAATACCCCCTTGCCTATTACCAGGACAATGCCGGTAAATTAATCTATTATGATAATGGAATACGTGTGTTCAAGTAATTAAGTACGGCCCTGCAGCGACGATTTTTCTGTTCTAATATCAACTAATATTTCTTCTTCCCGTAAAGATTCTTCAATTCGCCCGGCAAACCGACGAGCTTTACCCTTCCTTATTATTTATGGGTACCCCCCGTAGGCTGACAGGAAGCCACCCTTATCAAGTGTTTGTTCTCTTATTGATTGCCTGTATATTTCTTACGGGACTTCTTCAATGTTTCTTCCTGATCTTTTCGAGGCGCGCCGAAAGGCCATCGAGGAAACCAGGAAGAAACATTGAAGAAATTTTTTTTCACCGATATCCGGTGACTATCTACTTTTTAAGCCCAGGATTTTCATATCAACCCCTGATATCTGGTTGGCCATTGGATAATACTGATGCTCTTTGTTTTGCCTGATATTGGCCAAAAGCCGGACGGCCTTGCCTGATTCATTGTTCATCAGATAACCGAACGCCAGGAAATATTCTGCTTCGTCCTTGAAGTAAGTATTATGATTTTTTTCATTTTCTGACAGCACTGCTTCGAATTGTTCGACAGCCACCTGATATTGATGAAGTTCCAGGTCTGCCATTCCTGCCAGGAAATAATATTTAGCCGTTCTGGCAGATTCCTGGTTATACAGGCTGGCCACTTTACTCCAGTTCTTATTCTTATACGCTTCTTCTAACCTGTACGCTTCCTGCAATGTATCACTGGTTCCGTTTCCTCTCATCGTACCGAGATCATACGAAGTATAATACCGGTCGTAGATGGTTTTGGCATTCACAGAACTGAATTTATACAGGACGGCAACAGCAAGAATAACAGCCAGAATAACGCCCATGCGCAGTTTGCTTTTGAAAAAGCTTCTTACAAATCGATCGTTCATGAAGTGTTTGGTTTGCTGTTTCATAGTTTGTTAATTAATCAATAGGATATGATTAGTAACCACAAAACAGCCTATTGTAACCGGGTGGATAATCCCTGGCCGGATGATCGCTACGGCCAGGTAAATGGAAACATATAGACGTTTATAAACAAAATAATTGCCTATAAACCAGCTATTTATAGAAGCTTTAGGTTAAATACGATCGTAGACTTACGATCAGATCGAGTGTTCCTTCTCTATACAAATATCAGCCAGCGATATACCTTTGATATATCCAATCCGAATGAATTAAACCAAACCTCGAAAAACCAACCGATCCAAATCCTATTGTAAGAACAAAAATCCATTCTTTGAAAAACCGCTGACTAACCTTGGCGGTTTTTTCTTTTCAATCCAATCCGAATGGCAACCAGTATCACCATTTACTCTCCATAGCACTGTGCAGGGTATTCCCGCCCCTGGCCATTTACCGGCAAACAGGCTTTTCATTTTTAATAAGATATCTTTCACGCTGAAGATTTATTGGTGAATGACAATGTCTTGTTCCAGGATCAACGGGAAGATCGGCAATGATGTGCTGAAACAATCAGGGAAAATAAAGCCCTGGCGATGGATTGCTATTTTTACAAAATAAAATAACTTTCATTTTTATGCTGGCATATAAACGGTTTGCGGAGGTAAAGAAAATAACGGGTGCCAGATTGATGATCCATGAAAAGGATGCACCGGTGCTGCCTGATGTCGGCAATTCAGATTATGTAAAAAACGTTTATTATGCCAGCACCCGACAATAGCCCCGACCCGTCCGTGACCGCCGGCCACTACGCAGATATTCACGGGCTGCGCATGTATTATGAACTGCATGGTTCGGGAAAGCCTCTGGTGCTGATCCATGGCGGAGGTTCTACGATAGAGAGCAGTTTTGGACGGATAATTCCGGTATTGGCAAAAAAATATCGGATCATCGCCGTAGAGCTGCAGGCGCATGGCCGTACCAAAGACATCAACCGCCCACTACGATTTGAGCAGGACGCAGATGATGTTGACGAACTGCTGAATCAACTGAATATTAAAAGTGCCGCCATCTTTGGTTTCAGCAACGGAGGCACTACCGCAATCCAGATAGCCATACGGCATCCGCATCGGGTTGAGCGGCTGGTGCTGGCTTCGGCTTTAAGCAAGCGGTCCGGGATCGATTCCTGGTTCTGGGAAGGTTTTAAGGATGCCAGCTTAGAGGTCATGCCGCAGGCTTTAAAAGATGCCTATCTGAAAGTATCTCCTCATCCCGAAGGCCTTCAGACCATGTTCGACAGGGATGTGCGGCGAATGATAGATTTTAAGGACATCCGGGATGAAGACGTACGCTCGATAACCGTACCGGCTCTGGTAATAGTCAGTGAGCAGGATGTGGTGCGGCCGGAACATGCAGTGGAAATGTACCGCCTGTTGCCCCTGGGCCGGCTAATGATATTGCCCGGCGTCCACGGCGAATGGATGGGCGCGGCGGAATCCAGCCAGGGGAATAATCCGCTTCCTGCATTAACGATGCCCATGGTGGAAGTATTTCTGGATGCAGGAGGAGAAAAAGATTCCCCTATATTTCCTGCCTGATCAGGTTTTAATCCCATTCGAAGCTATAATTTTATCTATGCACCCCAACAGAAGACAATTCCTGAAGAACAGTTCCCTCGTGGCAGCCTCCGGCATGTTATGGCCAAAATCCATTATCGGGATTCCAGATACAGCAAAAAAGATCCGCGTAAAGGTCTGGGATGAAAGATCGGATACGGAAAAAGAAGCCTACGATAATTTCTTGGGAAACTATATTGCTGACCAATTCAAAAAGCAACCGGAGTTTTCAGTAAACTCAGCTGGTTTGGATGATGAAGACCATGGCCTTTCGGAAAACACACTCGACAACACCGACGTGCTGATCTGGTGGGGACATACCCGGCAGGCTGAGATCACAGCGGAAAAAGGAATAAGCATCGTCAACCGGATTAAGGCCGGTTCACTATCGTTGATCGCCCTGCACTCGGCACACTGGTCTACTCCGTTCGTTCAGGCCATGTATGAGATCACCCGGAGGAATGTGCACAGCGCCTCATCCGTCAAAGAAGCCGATATTCTTTTTATTGACCCTCCTTCTCAATACAGTGTGCCGAAATATGATTCCCGGATTACCCCCTATACGGTGGAACGCAAATTTCCTGACGGACAAACAAAACTCGAAGTGCATCTGCCTTTTTGCTGCTTCCCTGCTTTTCGGGATGATGGCAAACCCAGCACGGTAAGGGTGTTGGAGCCGGCGCATCCTGTTATGAAGGGGCTGTCCGGCAGTTTCCGGATTCCACAAACCGAAATGTACGATGAGCCTTTTCATGTTCCACCACCCGACCAGGTTTTGTTTGAAGAATGTTGGGCAGAAGGGCAATGGTTCCGCTCCGGCATGTTATGGAAGCTGGGAAAAGGAAGGATATTGTATTTCAGGCCCGGTCATGAAACTTTTCCCGTTTATAAAGATGAAAAACTGATGCACATATTGTCGAACGCAGCAAAATGGATGGCTACATGAAGCTGCAAATAAAACGAAACACGCTCCTGCTCATTTCTGCTCCCGTACTGATGTTTTGTCTGATTGGCGCTACGACCAATACGCCACCTGACATTGACCACGCAGCCGTCATCAAAAGTTTAAACAGGACGACACTGGAAAAAGGCAGGCAGATCTATGTCAAATCCTGTATTGCCTGTCATGGTGCGAATGGTACGGCTTCCAATCCTCAGGCCAGGTCCTTCAGCAGGGATAAATTACGCTTCGGAAATAAGCCATATGATATGTGGCGCACTCTCAGCAACGGAGCAGGCGGGATGGCGCCGCAGACCTGGCTTTCACCCGTGGAGAGATATTATGTGATCCAGTACATCCGGGAAACGTTTATGAAGAAACCCAATCCGGGTCAGTATTTTAAGATTACGGAGAATTACCTGGCTAAACTGCCCAAGCCTCAAAGATCTGTCAATGAACAGCTGGCCTTAACAAAAAAACAAGCTTTGCTGGGTTCACAGAAATATGGACAGGAATATTTTCAGCACATCAACAGTAATTATGGAACAGCCATTCATTCCCAGTTAAAAGATCGCGCTACCGCAGCCCTGACTATCCTGCTGGACAACCATATCAACCTGAGTTATAACCTGCTCCGGATGGGCACGGTGGCTGCCTGGCAGGGAAAATTAAACCTGCAGAACACAAAATTCAAAAGATTCCGGGGCGAAGGACAGCCTTTTATCCAGGGCCCTGAAATACGAGGTCTGGGTCTCTGGCAGTGGACATATGGCGATCAGTTGGACAGCCTGCAAAAATCAACGGGAGTACGTACACCGCTTCCAAAAGCATACCTGGATTACCATGGCCATTATGTTTACAAAAAAGATGTAGTACTCTCCTACTCCATTGTAGGCAGGAATGTGCTTGAATTTCCGCAGGCCATAAAAATGGGTGATCAGATCATATTGTCGCAAACTTTATCCGTTTCACCCGGAAGATCAGCGCAAAAGATCTACATCGGGAAATTGGAAAATGGAATTCAACAAAAAAAAAAAACCTTCACAGCCCTGAATAATTCCAAATCACAGCGTTTCATTGCCGCAGGAATTATTTCATCGAATAAAAATATCCGCTGCGAAACAGATGATCAGCAAAGAATCGTATTGACCATCCCTGCCAGCACGGCTACTTTGGCACTGCAGGTTTTAAGAACCTCGGGACGGAATCAAAAAGAATTGCTGTCTTTTTCAGCTTATGTAAAAAAACAAATGACAGCGGAGAAATTACCTGTTCCCGAACAAATGATTACAGGCGGACCCGCACAGTGGACAAAAACAGTAAGCGCCAAAGGGGAATTGAACGCTGACAAATCCCACTTCGATCCGATCTTCAGGGAAGACTCAGACAGACTGGATCCGAAAAAAGCCGCGGACATTCCGGAAGATTATCCCTATACGATCGACAACATCGGCCTGCCATTCAACAATGCCTACAATGCCTGGATACGACCCACCTGCCTGGGATTTAAAAGCGATGGCAGTCTGGTGGTTGGCACCTATATGGGTGATGTCTGGCTGGCCAGGGGAGTTGACAGTTCGCTTAAAAATATTGTCTGGAAAAGAATAGCTACAGGACTGTTCGAATGCATGGGACTGAAAGTGGTTAATGACAATATCTACGTGACCACCCGCAACGGGATCGTTTTGCTCCATGATTTGAACGGTGATGACGAGACGGATTTTTACGAAAATTTCCATTCCGACCAGGATGTCTCATCCTTTTTTCATTCGTTCAATTTTGGCCTGGAAACAGACAGCAAGGGAAACTTCTATTATACCAAAGTGGGTGAGTACACCGATAATAAAGATCCCGGTAATGTGATCAAAGTTTCCCCGGATGGAAAAAAATGGGAAAGCATAGCCACCGGTTTCCGGGTAAATAATGGCATAACCATCGCGCCGGACGACCGGATATTCGTCAGCGATAACCAGGGAAACTGGGAGCCGGCCAATAAAATATGCCTGATCAGGAAGAATGGTTTTTACGGATATGTCCCCAATCTGATATCAGAAAATGAATGGAGTCCCGACGGCAGGAAATTTACCAGCGACCAGGTAGTCAATGGCGTGATCAGTCCTGACCTCGTAAAAGTACCCGGCAGTTTTGAGCAACCCGTCTTCTGGATACCGCAGGAATTTGACAATTCCCCGGGCGGCGGCGTATGGAGTGATAAAAGCTGGGGGCCATTGGGAAACCAGTTCATTCACACCAGCTATGGCACCGGGTGGGTATATTATTTCCTTACTCATGCGGCGGATGGGATTACCCAGGGCGCCATGGTGGCACTTCCCTTTCAAATGGAAGCTGGCGTTCAGCGCGCCGCAGTAAATCCGGTGGATAAACAGGTTTATGTAACCGGACTAACGGGATGGGATGATCCCGAAGCTTCGCGCTACGGCGTACTGAGCAGGGTGAGATACAAAGGCGGAACGGGTCATCTAATCAGGGACGCGGAGGTGGTAAAGGGCGGGATCAAACTCAGCTTTAACTTTACGCTCGACAGCACAGACATCAGCTCGGTTTCCAACTATGATATTCGCCAGTGGAATTATAAATGGACCAGTGATTACGGATCAGCGCATTACTCCATCCGCCAGGCGGGTAAAGAAGGCGAAGATAAGCTGACTGTGAAAACTGCAACGATCGGCGAAAATGCCCAATCCGTAGTACTGAATATTCCGGATATAGTCCCCGCTCAAACGGTGAGATTAAGATTCGAAGTAAAGGGAGCAGATGGCGTACGGGTAAAAAATTCCGTTTATCTGACGATCAATAAAATACCGGGTTAACACCTAGATGCAAAAGACTGCCCGCATATTCCATCTGATCATCCTGCTTTTATGCAGCACCCTGTCCTATGCGCAGAACAAACAGTCCTGGGTAAAATATGATGGGTATGACGGCCCCGGGAAAGGCAAAAATATTGTTTTTGTTTGTGGTGATGAAGAATACCGTTCCGAAGAAGCGCTGCCTATGCTGGCGCAGATACTCGCCAGGAGATATGGCTTTACCTGCACGGTATTATTTTCCACCGACCCTCAAAGTGGTGAAATAGATCCCATGTATCTGTCCAATATGATCGGCCTGGAGAATCTGCAAAAGGCGGACCTCCTCGTGATCTTCACGCGGTTTCGTGAACTCCCGGACGCGCAGATGCAATGGATCGATGAATATTTACGGGCAGGAAAGCCAGTTATTGGTCTTCGAACCGCCACACATGCGTTTAATTATAAAAAAGATTCCGCCGATGCATTTTCCGCGTATGATTTTCAAAGCCGGGTAAAGGGTTGGGAAGGTGGCTTTGGCAAGCTGGTGTTTGGAGAAACATGGGTAAGTCACCACGGTCTTCATAAGCAGGAAGGAACGCGTGGATTGATCAACGGCATTGAGCAGGATGCCGGCAATGCCATTTTGAATGGCGTGAAAGATATCTGGGTGCCAACCGATGTTTATACCGTGGGGCAGCTTAAAGGCGCCAGGATATTGATTTACGGACAATCGACCAGCGGCATGACAGCAACCGCGCCCGTCAATCTGCAAATATCAATTATGCCCGTGGCCTGGACAAGGACCTATCGTATTCCCGGTGGCAAAGAAGGCAAAGCATTTGCAACCACGATGGGTGCCGCAATAGATTTTTTAAATGAAGACCTGAGAAGATTACTGGTGAACGCCTGTTTCTGGGCGGTGGGCATGGGAAAGCAAATTCCTGAAAAAGCGAATGTCGATTTCGTAAACGAGTATAAGCCCACCATGTTCGGCCCGGAATTGTTCAGAAAGGGAGGTTTTCCTTCTAAATATGAAATGAAATAATTATTAACCCGTTGCTGCCTCATGGGTATCAGCTTTACCCTGTTTACCTAAGCGCCTCCCGATTGATTTATTCCCTATGCCTTATTCCAAAAGGGTTTTGCTTTCAGGATTTTATGATAAACGGGACAGTCTTTGGCATGGGCACCGGCCAAGTATCCGGTGCTCATCAAAAACTCATTCACAATCTCACCGCCGGTAAAGCGGAAAGTTTCCCTGAACAATTTTACCCATTCCTCTTTTGTTTTAGGATGATGCGCTTCCAGCCATTTTTCAAATGAACCGTATTGCTTCTGAAGCAGGAGGATCGCCTTTGCATTTTCAATGGCGGCATTAATTTTTAAGCGGTTGCGAATGATGCCCGGATCAGCCAAAAGTCTTTCCCTGTCGGCTTCTTTATAAGCCGACACTTTTTTGATGTTGAATTTGCTGTACGCTTTTCGAAAGTTAACCTCCTTTTTCAATACCGTTTCCCAGCTTAATCCGGCTTGGTTAATCTCCATTAAAAGCCTGCCAAACAATTCGTCATCGTTGTGAATGGGAAAGCCGTAATGGTTATCATGGTAGGATTTATGCAGCTCTTTTTTTGGCCCTTCCATGGTATCTATATAACTGCAATAGGACATCTGATTGTAGCTTTGTGATTGATCTACACCGTTAAATAATAAAAACACAAAGATCGGCAAATGCGGCGTATTAGCAGCGTAACCCTGTAGCGTTAGGCCTATTTTCCCGGATATGTCCGATCCGGCCAATCTCACTTGTTATCCGGGTATATTCCCATTCAATCACCATAAGACTAAAAAAAAATGGACGAATTCGCATTGATCATGCGGCATGAAGACGGCAGAAAGCTGGCTTCCCCCGAACAGATGCAGATCTGGATGAAACAAACCATGGATTGGATTGGCGGCATTGCCGCACAAAACAAATTCAGCGGAGGAACGGGCCTGCCTTTCGAAGATGCCCGGGTTGTGAGATCCAACAAGACCGTTACCAACGGGCCTTTTGGAGACATCAAAGAAACCATCGGCGGTTTTATTACCGTTAAGGCAGATTCTGTGGAAGAAGCGGTAGAATTTGCAAAAGGCTGTCCTGCTCTGCAGGGAGAGGGCAATTCCGTGGAGGTTCGAAAGATTGCCAAAAACGACGGCATTCACTAAATTGGTAAAGCCCCTGTATGAAGTGTATTTTTACAGGGACTTTTATTTATGGAACAAGCCGAATTAATACCGCATTTATTCCGGACCGAATTCCGGAAAATAACCGCTGTATTGTGCAAACTTTTTGGTATTGAACACATTGAAATTGCCGAAGATCTGGCCAGCGAAACTTTCTTGTCAGCACTGGAAACATGGTCTTACCGGGGTATTCCTGCAAATCCAACAGCCTGGCTTTATTCCGTGGCAAAGAATAAGGCCAGAAATTATATTATCCGCAACAAGGTCTTTGCCGAAAAAATCTCGCCGCAAATAAAGTATTCCGGACAGCGGACTGAGGAGATCCTTATTGATCTATCCAACCCCAATATTAACGACAGCCAGTTACAGATGCTCTTTGCCATTTGCCATCCGGCCATTTCAACGGAGGCGCAAATCGGCCTGGCGCTTCGTGTTCTCTGCGGATTCGGCGTCGATGAAATTGCCACAGCTTTCCTGACGAACAAGGAGACCATCCATAAGCGATTATACCGGGCGAGGGAAAAACTAAGGGATGAAAAAGCGATCATTGAATTTCCTGGCGAGACGGAGATCAGTAAAAGATTAGAATCGGTTTTAACCACTTTGTATTTATTTTTTAGTGAGGGTTATTATTCGGAAAGCCAGGACAGCATTGTCCGCCAGGATCTTTGCCAGGAAGCCATTCGGCTAACTCACCTGCTTATTGAAAACAAACAAACCAATCTCCCGGCAGTGAATGCTCTATATGCACTCATGTGCTTTCAGGCCTCCCGGCTTGAAGCAAGAAAAAGCGAGACCGGAGAATTCATTTTGTATGCGGAACAGGATGAAACCCTCTGGAATCCGGAACTGATCTCCAGAGGAGCATATCATCTTCACCTGGCGGCGAAAGGAAAAGAAATTTCAAAGTATCATCTGGAAGCTGGCATCGCTTACTGGCATACAATCAAATCCGACACGAAGGAAAAATGGAAGAATATTTTACAGCTATACAATCAATTACTGCAAATAGCATACTCCCCCATTGCCGCACTGAACAGAACGTATGCTCTTTCCAAAGTCAATGGAACAGCGACCGCAATCCCGGAAGCAGAAAAATTGAATTTGACCGATAATCATTTTTACTACACGCTACTGGGTGAGCTTTACAGAAACACAGATAACCTAAAATCAAGACACTGCTTTCTAAAAGCCCTTGAGCTGGCAAGGACGCAAACAGACAAACAGGTCATTCAAAAGAAAATGGCGACTGGATAGGCCAGGCAACGCTGCCCCGCTACAGTTAACCCGATTGAAAAATAATAATATTGATTATTAGTCACAAATTATCGTTTATCAATACATTTTCATATATTAGCAAAAAGACATATTATGTTGCTTCAATATAAATTTAACAGCATTTGTCTATTCATCTTAACCCTTACGATGGCCATTATACAATCCAGGAATATGCGGACAGTAAAGCTGGCCGTGAGTGTGACAGATTCAACGCAAGTGAACCACACGCTTCATTTAGAGAGATTTGAAAATGCTTATATTACTTCCAGAGATGAAATGACCATCGACAATTTATCGCCGCTTCAGAAGATTTTTGCTCCCCGGCAACCGCAAACATCAGAATTTTTCGATTTACTAACCTCCTGGATTTCGTGCATTTGCGTTCTCCTCGTCATTTTCTTGCTTTTCAGAATCGATCCTTCCAAACCATTTCTACCGGAGATAGCAAAAATCATAACCTTTTTGGGGTGGGTGGTTTTCAGCCTGGGGCTTTTGGATGTGTCGAGAACTATTTATTTTGACAGGATAGTTCATGAAGTTTCTCATGGTGTTTATAGGCTGGATAGGCTAAGCCGTTTGATCCCCACCCTGCTGTTGTCCTGTGTTATTTTCTGGCTGGGCAGAACAATCAAAAAGGCAGCGACGTTGCAAAAAGAAAATGACTTAACAATCTGATATGCCGATATTGGTCACTTTAGATATTGCATTAGCAAAAAAGAAAATGAGCCTGACTGAACTCAGTTCAAAAACAGGCATCACCCTGGCTAACCTCAGTGTCTTAAAAACAGGAAAGGCCAGGGCAATCCGCTTTTCCACCCTGGAATTGATTTGCCATCACCTGGGATGCCAGCCCGCTGATATCCTGCAATTGATCACAGGAAAAGAATATGACAAATTATATCCTGACCGCAAGGCAGTTATCGGGTAATTCGATCTACACAGCTTAGTGGCTGTTCGAACGGAGGGAAAATAAAGGCATCCTATCAACACCGTTAGAATACCCCATCATTAGATCTTCTGTGTATTAACCAATTTTATTCGTTAATTTCATAGCCGTCAAACCATTTGAAAACATCAACCCGTATATGAAAAAGTATTTGCTTTATCTGATAGTATTGCCCCTGACATTTGCTGTTTGGGCTTTTTCCGGCTCCCCCGCCAACGAAAATCCCGGACCGGTTGCCCCGCCGGCAGGCATTCAATTCCTGGAAAACTCCTGGGCAAAAGCACTGGAAAGGGCCAAAAAAGAAAATAAACCCATTTTTCTTGATGCCTACGCTTCCTGGTGCGGTCCCTGTAAACTCCTGAAGAAAAATACATTCACAAAAAAAGAAGCAGGTGATTTTTTCAATGCTCACTTCGTCAATGTGGCCATAGATATGGAAAAGGGCGATGGCCCTTCCCTTTCAGAGAAATTTGAGGTGGACGCCTATCCCACGCTGATTATTGCAGATAAAAATGGCAATATCGTTACATACACCAAAGGATATATGAATGCGGATCAGCTGATCGAGTTTGGCAATTACGGGCTGAAGAAATATCAGCAATAATTATTTTCCGTGATGCGCTGCTGGTCATGTTTTGGTGTCAATGCCAGCAAAAGATCAGGGTTCCTGACCATCTTTATATAAACCGTTCTTATGGCCCTTTCGCTGGCGCAAAAACTGCGCATCAAAGAAGGAACAACTCAATTGACCATCCATGCACCGGCAGATTTTGCTGAACAGCTTCAGCCGCTCCCTCCCGGCGTAAAAATAACCCGTAAGGCAAAGCGTTACGACCAGCTTCACTGGTTTGTCAAGAACAAGGCGGAGTTGGAAAAAGATCTGGAAGGGATGCTGGACCTTTTAAGAGATCAGGTTGTTTGCTGGATATACTACCCGAAAGGGAGTTCCGGTATACAGACTGATCTTGCCCGGGACAAAGGCTGGGAAGAACTGCTGAAACAAGGCCTGCAATGGCTTAGTTTAATCTCCTTCAATGATCACTGGTCAGCTTTCGGTATTCGCCTGAAAACGGGCGCTGATCAAAAGAACGGATCCAAACGACCCGAACGCGCGGTATTTGATTATGTGGATCCCAAAACAAAAACCATAAACCCACCGGAAGGTCTTGTCGACATGCTGAAGAAAAATAAAAAAGCGGCGGCATTTTTCAATGCACTTTCCTTCACCAATAAGAAAGCGTACGCCGAATGGATCGTGAGCGCCAAACGCGAAGGAACGCAGAAGGAAAGATTAAGGGCCACTATGGAACGCCTGGAGAAAGGCTGGAAAAATCCGGCGAATCGATGACGGTTATGAACCGAAGGCGCACTCCACGCTCAGGCTATGAAACAAAAACCTCACCAGAGACGTAGAATTGATCCACAGATACCAGATGCTGATGGATGTGGAAGAAGAAAAAATGCGCCTGCGGTAAGGTTTAACAAATCCGCAGACGCAACCAGGTTCTTCATTTTATTTATTCGTTCCCAGGCGGTCTTTCGACTGGTTTTCCGTCATCCATCCCGGATACTCCTTTGGCAAAGCACTTATCGCATCAATTTTTCCCAGGTCATCCGCCGATAATACCACTTCCGTTGATTTAATATTATCGTTTAGCTGGTCTATATTTTTTGCTCCAATGATGGTGCTTGTAATACCGGGCTGCTGCCGCACCCAGGCCAGCGCGATCTGCGCGGTGGATACGCGGTGTTGTTTGCCAATAACAGAAATAATGTCAATAATGCCGTAAGCCTTTTCTTTGTTGATTGGCGGAAAATCGAATGTGTCCCTGCGCGAATCACCGGCTTTTTCCTTGTCGCGGCTAAATTTGCCCGACAGAAAACCACCGGCCAATGGGCTCCAGGGCATAATGCCCAGATCCTGGTCTTTCGCCATTGGAATAATTTCTCTCTCAATATCCCGTCCGGCCAGGGAATAGAAATATTGAAGGCCGATGAATTTATTCCAGTTATTCTTTTCTGCAATACCCAGCGCCTTCATCACCATCCAGGCCGGCCAGTTACATACAGCGATATACCTGACTTTGCCCGTCATTACTACATCGTGCAGCGAATGCATGATTTCCCCAATGGGGGTAACAAAATCCACTCCATGCACATACAAGATATCGACATGATCCAGTTGCAGGCGCTGCAGGCTTTCATCCACGGAATTAAAAATATGATATCTCGAAAGCCCGATGCTATTGGGTTTTTCGTTCATCTTGCCACGAACCTTGGTCGCAATCACCAGTTCGTTCCTGTTCAGGCCAAGATCCTTCAGGGATTGTCCCAATAATCTTTCCGATTCCCCAAAAGAATAAACATTAGCTGTGTCGAAAAAATTAACACCCTCCTCAATCACACGCTTCATTAGGTCATTCACCTCCTGCTGTTGTACTTTTCCTATAGCTTCCCAATGACCCTTGCCGCCGAAAGTCATGGCTCCAAAACAAATTTCCGATACGAGTAAACCTGTAGATCCCAAAAGATTGTATCTCATTAATATTTTTTTAAACATGCAGCAAAACCGGTACCAGGAGAAAAACTCCCGGCTTACCCCCTAACTTTACGTCCGGATCTGATGATCTTAAATGTTTTTTCTATGACCAAAATTAAAACATTACGGAACGCAACCTGCGTTTGTATTTTTTGCCTGCTGCCTTTTGCGGCCAGGCTCCAGCCCAACCCGACCGGCAATAATAAAGCATGGGTGAAACAATCCGATCACTACACCCAGATGCTGATTGATCTGGATAAAAAATATTCTCCTGAGTACGGTTCTTCGCAGGGACTGGCAGCATACGATACACTGATTTCTGTTCCGACCCTGGCAAACCAGCAGGCAAAAAGAAAAGAGGCGGAAGATCTGGTGACCGAATATTCGGCTGCCCTGCAAAAAGAAAAAGAAGCGGCGGTGCTTCAGGATCTTCAAATCCTGATCGATCACCTGCAGCTGGGCTTTCGTCAGCAGGACTATGCACTGGCCCACCGGGTGCCGTTTCTGAATGCCGCCTCCACCATTTATGAAGGACTGGCAAGCCTGCTGGATGATCAGACAGCTCCGGACCGGCGCCAGGCAGCTGTGACCCGGATCAAAAAGTATGCAGGCCTTGAAGCCGGGTACAGCCCCACTACCCGCATAATGCAGGAAAGGGTGGAACAACAAATTGCCGCCGGGAATATGATTTACCCTTCTAGGCAGGAGATGGAAGTGGAACTGCCCCACGATGCCAGTATTATTAGCGGCATTACCGACCTGTGCAAAAAGTACAAGCTGAGTGGTTGGGAAGCGCCCTATGAACAATTAAAAAAACAGGTGGCAGATTATGACCAGTGGACCCGTGATCAGGTTTTATCAAAAGCCCGTGCCGATTACCGGCTGCCTCCCGAAGAATATGCCCTTGCCTTTGAAAATTATGGAATTGATATTCCGCCCGCAGAAATTGCGAAAATGGCGCACGCCGCCTTTACGGAAATTCAACAGGAAATGAAACCCATCGCAGCACAGATTGCCAAACTGCGTCATCTGTCTGCCGCCGATTACCGCAGTGTGATGCGCGAACTCAAAAAAGAGCAGATCCATGGCGACTCCATCATTCCTTTGTATGAACAGCACCTGAAAGATATCGAGGCCATTATCCGGAAACACCAGATCGTTACTTTACCCGGAAGGCCCGCAATTATCCGGCTCGCAACAGCAGCGGAAACGGCACGGCAACCCGCGCCCCACATGCAGCCACCACCCTTCCTAAATAATACCGGTCAGCGCGGGGTTTTTGTTTTACCCCTGAACATGCCGCCCACCGCTGGAGAAAAGACTGATCAATATGATGATTTCACCTTTGATGCAGCTTCCTGGACCATCATCGCCCATGAGGCCCGGCCCGGGCATGAGCTGCAGTTCGACAAGATGGTAGAGGAAGGCGTATCCAAGGCCCGGGCTTTATATGCTTTCAACTCCACCAATGTAGAAGGCTGGGGATTGTACTCAGAATACCTCATACGCCCTTACATGCCGCTGGAAGGAAGGCTGGTTTCCCTGGATTATTTTTTATTACGCGCAGCCCGTGCATTTCTGGATCCGGAACTACAGGCCGGAACCATTACGGAAAAACAGGCTTATGACGTATTAATGAATGATGTGATGCAATCCCATGCTTTTGCCCAGGAAGAAGTGGAACGTTTTACTTTAAGGGCACCCGGACAAGCCAACAGTTATTTTTATGGTTTCACCAAAATGATCGCCCTGAGAAAGGATACGGAAAAAGCTTTGGGTAACAAATTCAGCGTTTTGCATTTTCATGATTTTATCTTGTCGCAGGGTTTGTTACCGCCTGGGCTGATCAGACAGGCAGTTGAAAAGGAATTCATTCCCGCGGAGAAATAAATGGGATATGCCTTTTTCCGAAGTGCGGGTGCGGGAAGTATAACTAAACACCGGGAGCTTAATCACGCCATATGCGGTTCATTCCCTACTTACGCTATTTCTCATACATCACCTGGCATTGGGATCCTCTGGTTGCCGCGTTCACCATTTACCATGAGCTGCGGGGAGAAAAGAAATACCGCATCCATACCATGGGTGAAGACGAACTAATCAGTCTGAAGGAAAAAGGCGTTGATATTTCCCATGCCAGCATTTACATGCCGGTGAACTATTATGTGCTGGAAAAACTCATGACTGAAATCATCCGGTATGAAGGCAACAAAACCTTTCTGGATATTGGTTGCGGCAAAGGCAGGGCGATGATAGTAGCGGCAGCCTATGGATTTACCCGCATCTGGGGAATAGATTTTTCAAAAGCATTTTGTGAAGAAACGGAAATGATCACGGAGCTGTATACCCGGAGAAACCCGGGCACCCGGTTTACCGTTATCCACGGAGATGCGTCGGTTTATGATATCCCCCCGGATATATCCACCCTTTTTCTTTTCAATCCTTTTGATGAAGTAATGATGTGGATGGTTGTTTCCAACATCGTCACGAGCCAGGAGATAAATCCCCGGTGCGTACGCGTGATGTATGCCAATCCACTGTACAAATCTGTTTTTCTGGATTTCGGTTTTACGGAGATCTTTCAGTTGAAAAAATGGAACTTTTTTGATGCCGTGATTCTGCAAAGGGTCCCGTAGGCACCCTCGGGTCAGGCACAATATTCGCAAAAACACCAATATGAAATTACGCAGACCATTAAAATTCTTTCCACTCCTCGGTGACGCCCTGAAAGATTTCAGAGCAAACGATCCTTTACGCATAGCCGGAGCGACCGCCTTCTTCACCACCTTCGCCCTGCCCGCCGTTCTCATTATCCTGATACAGATTTTCGGACTGATCACTGGACCCCGAATGATGACGCGGCAACTGCTGGAAAATCTGGCCGATGTAGTTGGCGATAAAACGGCAGGCGACCTTAGTAAGATGCTGAGGCATGTCCGGCATCTGACCAGCACATGGTATATGGCAACGGGCGGTTTCCTCTTCCTGATCTTTGTCGCCACTACGCTCTTTACCGTGATCCGGAGTTCGCTGAACCAACTGTGGAATATCCGGTTAAAAGGCCATGTCGGCCTGGGCTTTAACCTATTGAATCGCGTCAAATCATTTTTGGGTATCCTGGCGGGTGGCCTGTTGTTTTTGGCCGCTCTCCTGGCGGAAGCCTTATTGAATCTTTTGAAGCATTCTACCAGTGATCATTTCTTTTCCGATGGTTTGTTGCTAAGCGGAATAGTCAAACAGATTATTTCCCTGCTTGTGGTGACGGCCTGGTTTTCGATATTGTTTAAATTTCTTCCCGACGGTCGTCCCCGATGGAAAACCGCCCTGGCGGGCGGTCTTTTTACGGGTCTGTTATTTACAGCCGGCAAATGGATTTTGCAGTGGCTATTGTCCTACAGCAACATGCAAACCATTTATGGTGCCTCTACCTCTTCGGTGCTGCTGCTGCTCTTCGTGTTTTATTCTTCCTTAATCTTTTATTATGGCGCTTGTTTTACCAAGGCCTGGGCGGTTTATTGCCACGCACCGATCCAGCCTGGAAAACACGCCGAACAATACCAATGGTCCATTGTAAAAGGAAAAACAGCCGGATAACCGTTCGTCCGGCGAAGCCGGATGAGCTTTTGGCCGGATTAAAATAATACCCTTTCTTTATTCCACAAATAAACCCTCTTATATCTATGCAGCACCATTCCATTTTTATAACGGGAACGACCAGCCGGAGATCTTATTTTGGATTGCTGTTGCTGTGGTTCTGTATAGCTGCAAATGCCCAGAAGCCGGTGATTTCCAACAACTACCTGACTGCAGCCGGATTGCCGGAATTAAAGGTGGACAGCACCTTTATTTATATACCCGTGAAGGGATGGTTTTATTCGCATCATCCGCACATCAGCCGGTTTAAGGATCAATGGATTGCTATGTGGTCCAATGGGAAAAAGGACGAAGATGCACCAGGACAAAGGGTTGTTTTCTCCGTCTCAAAAGACTTCTTCCATTGGTCCGATCCAAAAATACTGGCCCTCCCTTACACGGATCAAAAGGGGCGTACTTATATTTTAACAGCGGCGGGTTTCCATGTTTATGGCGATACGCTGATTGCTTACTATGGAGAATATTCGCCGGGAAGAACCCATACGCGGCTGTTTGCCAGGAAATCGGCAGACGGGGAGCGCTGGGGCAGGGCCATTGACCTCCACATTCCGGTAAATCCCAATTTTGGTCCCGAGCCGCTGGCCAATGGAAGACTGATCATCTGCGGGAATATCAGCTTTCCCTATACCGATGATCCCGAAGGAATTTCCGGCTGGAAGATGAGCAGTTTTTATCCGGATTCCTTATTTAAAGAAGACAACCCCGGTACTTTTGAGGCCCCGGCAAAAAAATCGGGACTCCCTCCTCTTTGTGAGGCTTCCTTTTTTCAAACTGATAACGGTATCGTCCATGCGCTGCTCCGGGCTACCGGTGATGGTTGGAAGGGCCGTTTATGGCTCACGGAAAGCAGCGATAATGGCTCTCATTGGTCCTTCCCTTCTGAAACCGCTTTTTCCGACAACGACAGCAAATTCCATTTCGGGCGACTGCCGGATAAACGGTTTTACTATGTCGGCAATCCGGACACTTTACACCATGATCTTCGCAATCCGCTGGTGCTGGCGCTCTCCCATGATGCTATACATTTTGATCAGCAGTATATCATTGCCAGCAGTCTGTATAACCTTAAAAAACAGGGCCTGTGGAAAGAAGGACAATATGGTTATCCGCATTCCATAATAGACAATGGCTACCTGGTAATCATTGTATCGCGTCAGAAAGAAGCCATTGAGATTTTCAGGATTAATCTACATGAATTAGAAAAGTAAAATCAAGCAAGAGATCACGCCTTTATTTCGGTTCAATAACAAACCTACTCCACTCCTTTTACGAGCGTTTGAATGGTATAGATGGATTTAGATGCTGTGATAAACAGCATATTCCTTTTCTTTCCGCCAAAACTTACATTGGCCGTCCATTTTTCAGGAATCCCGATGTGTTCAATTTTATTCCCGTTGCGGTCATACACGGTTACCCCGTTCCCCGTGATGTAAATATTGCCGCGGTCATCAATAGTCATTCCATCAGACGCTTCGTTCATGAATACCTGCTTATTTTTTAACAGACCGTTTGACATGATCTCATACCGGAATGTTTTTCCCAAACCAAAATCGGCGACATACAGGAATTTCCCATCCGGAGTTCCCACAATGCCATTGGGTTGCACCGTTCCGCTGTCCACCAGTATCAACTCTTTTTTATGGACGGGTAAATAGTATAATTTTTCACCACCCAATGCTGAATCTGGCTTTTTCCTTGTCCAATAATCGCGCTGGTAATAAGGATCTGTAATATACATATCCCCGTTGGGAGCAATCCACAGATCATTGGGACCGTTCAGGGCATGCCCTCTGTAATCTTTGATCAAAACGGTTATCTTACCTTTCGGATCAATGGACCACAACTGATTGTTTTCATCGGCACAACTGATCAGATTGCCTTTTGCATCAAAATACATCCCGTTGGAACGTCCGGTTTTATCTAAAAAAACCGAGAGTTTCCCCCTGATATCGTACTTCCATATTTTGTTGTTGGGCTGATCGGTAAAAAAGATATTTCCTTCTTTGTCCACGGCCGGCCCCTCCGTAAAACCAAATTCGCTATCGATCAATACGGGAACGGATCCCGGGGAAAGAATGCCAGAAACTTTATTTTGTGCCAGCAAAACCGTTGTGGAAAAAAATAAAACAAAAGACACAAATATTTTGCCGCTGGTAACTTTCATCTTTTGCAGGGGTTTTGAATATTCATGATCCGTTCAGTTTGATTTCAGCCCCCGGTTCTCGAGCATCGGCCCTATTTGCGGATCGCGTCCGCGAAAGTCCCTGAACATTTTAGCCAGGTCTACCGTATTGCCCCGGGACAGGATCATGTCGCGGAAACGCTGTCCGTTTTCGCGGGTCAGGCCCCCATGGTCCCTGAACCAGGAGAAAGCATCGTCATCCAGCATCTCCGTCCATAGATAAGCATAATATCCGGCAGCATAACCGCCGGACCAGATATGAGAGAAATAACTCGACCGGTACCGGCTTGGCACCTGCGGAAGATCCAGATGGGCCTCGTGAAGAGCGGATACTTCAAAGGAATCTGCGTCCTGTAAAGGAGTATCTGCGGAAAGTTCGTGCCATTTCATATCAAGACTTGCAGCCGCCAAAAGCTCAGTCAACATATAGCCCTGGTTGAACGTTGCCGACTTTCTAATTTTATCCACCAGGGCAGCCGGCATAGGTGCGCCAGTGTGATAGTGCACCGCATAATGGGCAAATACTTTTGGATCGGACGCCCAGTGTTCATTGAATTGCGAAGGGAATTCGACAAAATCCCTGGCCGTATTGGCACCGGAAATAGCGGGGTATTGCTGGTTGGCAAACATACCGTGGAGAGCATGACCAAATTCATGAAACATGGTGGTGACATCCGAAAAACTGATCAATGCGGGCTGTCCGGGAGCAGGCTTTGTGAAATTACAGATATTATAAATGACGGGCTTGTTCCTCAACAATTTGGATTGTATAACGAGATTGTCCATCCAGGCGCCGCCGTTTTTATTGTCCCGCTTAAAATAATCGCAATAGAACAGGGCCAGCGGCTGCCCGTCCTGATCCATCACCTCAAATACTTTTACATCGGGCTGATATACCGGCAGATCTTTTCTTTCCCTGAAACTGATACCATATAATAAATTGGCCGCATAAAAAA
This sequence comes from Chitinophagaceae bacterium, assembly GCA_041691395.1. Taxonomy (GTDB): domain Bacteria; phylum Bacteroidota; class Bacteroidia; order Chitinophagales; family Chitinophagaceae; genus Puia. Next base: position 13,956 of record JBEPUT010000039.1, on the reverse strand, counting down.
CACCATTTTGCAAAACTTTGTTCAACTCGAAATAAGGCTTCACCTGACTCTCATCCAAATCGTATTTTGCTTTGCGTACCTGTTCAGCATAAAATTCCCAATCCCAGGGCTGGAGCTCAAAACCGCCTTTTTGTCTATTGATCAGCGACTGAATATCGGAGGCCTCCATACGGGCGCTGGCCGTGGCTGCGGGAACGAGTTTACCCAGAAAGCTGTTGACCGCATCCGGAGTTTTGGCCATTTGATCCTGCAGATTCCAGGCTGCAAAATTAGGGTATCCCAGCAGCTTTGCCTTTTGGGCCCGGATATGAGCAAGCTGCGATATCAGTTCGCGGGTATCGTTCGAATCTTTTTTTTCTGCCCGGTTCCAGGAAGCTTCAAATAGTTTTTGCCGGATTGACCGGTTGCTCAGAAACTGCAGATCGGGTTGTTGCGTCGTATTTTGCAAAGAGATCACCCACCTGCCATCCAAGTTGTCCGCTTTTGCTTTTTGTGCGGCAGCATCAATGGTTCCCTGAGGCAATCCCCGCAATTCCGACAGGCTATCCAACACGAGTGCGCCCGCCTTTGTGGCTCCCAGCAACAGGTTGGAAAACCGGGCACTCAGGGAAGCATCCTGCCGGTTTAATTTTTTAAGCTGTTCCTTATCGCCATCCGCGAGATTAGCGCCGGCCATTTCAAATTTTAGGAAATAATATTCCAGCAGCCGTTTGGATTCGGCATCCAGGTTTAATTGTTCCCGACGCTTGTATAAAGACGATATTTTTTTAAACAACCGGCTGCTGAGATAGATGGCATCGTCGTTGGCAGACAGTTCAGGCGCCATGGACTCATTCAGTTTATTTAATTCATTATTCGTATTCGCCTGTTTCAGCAGATTGAATGCCAGTTCTGTCCGCTGCAGCAATTGACCTGCTTTTTCCATAGCCACGAGCGTGTTTTCGAAAGTGGGTGAATCGGGGCTATTTTCAATCTGCTTCATGTCAGATAACTTCTGTTTCATTCCGGCTTCCAGCGCCGGTTCGAAATCACTGTTCTTTATTTTATCAAAAGCAGGGGCATGATAGGACAGGCTGCTGACGGAATAGAATGGATTCGCTGAAGACAGGGAGTCGCTTTTTGTGGGACCGGAAGACGGGTTGTTACAGGATACCAAAATAACCATGACCCCAACCGGTGGAAGAATGTTCAATAATTTCATCCTGACGGGATTTATAAATCAAAAGTAAAAGGAATTTTGCTCTCCGGCTTACTATTCCGCTTGCATAATCCTTACCGGGCCAAATAGACCGGAACTGCTTAAGGGAGACGATTTGGTAAAATAATTCCAGGTAGTAAAGCAATACCTGCCCTTCGACGGCCGTGGTTGTTTATTCAGGAACCAATCCGGAAATTCTTTTAAATAACGGCCATCACCCAGGGGACCCGGCAGCCATTCACAATCGGCGGGTTCCTGTTCATCGCCGATAAGCCGGTTGGCCCATACATTCGATACCTCCAGTACGAGCTGGTTGTGTTCTGCTTTTAGCAACCCGGCAGGAACCCGTATGCTCCAGGGCGCCGTCCAGATCACCCCCAGATCCTTATTGTTTAACCTGACGTGCACGATGTCTTTCACCAAACCCAAATCCAGGTATACAGCCTTTGTTCTGTTTTTAAGATTCGTCACAGGAACACTAAATGTTTTACGGTAAACCGCTGTCCCACTATAATATCTGACCCCTGCATGATCATTCAGGGTCCAGTCCTGCAAACTATCAAAGAGAACGGATTTTGAGGGACCTCCCCAGGTGCTGTCGAACCGAACCTTCCAGGCACCCTTCAGCCCCGCGATTTCTTTTTGCGTGGAGAAATTTTGTTTTTTGCCAGGGGCCGTTTTGTCCGCTTTATGGCGGAAAACAATAAAATAACTTTGTGCCCGGTCGAATGGAATGGTCAGGGACGTTATGCCGTCTTTATCTTCAAATTGCGGAAGTTCACGCATGGTTGCCGTAACAGGATCCCACAATTCCGGTTGCCGCCCTGATATTTTAAAGCTGCAGGTGGCGGTGCCCGGCTCACGGGCGGTGTTGGCCACAAAATAGATGTCCGCGTTTTCATCGTGACGATGAATGCTTTTGATCTGTATACTGTCCTTCGTAACGGACGTGAAATCATTCTCCCCCGGCATTGCTATAAGACCCCATTGTAACAAAGCCTGGCAGCGCTGCCAGTATTTCACAGCCTCTTTACCCGGTTTCCACCAGGTCTGTGTACGGTCAAAATGCGTACCCCAGCGCCCCATAGTTATCCCGGGCTTATAGTTATCGCCGAAAGCCTGCTCTACAAAACGATGGATTACCATGCGGTTCACGCCGGCACAAAATGCAGCATCCCCAATGGGTTTGAGATAGCCGGGGGTTTCGATCCACTCGCTGAATTCCGGTTGTCCGGTGAATGCTTCTGCTTCGATAATGTTCTGACCCGATTTTCTCAACGCTTTTATCGTGGGCTCCAGTTCATAAGGTGTATAAACGCCTTTGTCCGTCCAGAATTCGGCCATGACATCGGCAACGAGCGGCATTACATCATCCTGGCGCCAGGGACCGCCATAGGGCTCACATAAAAAAGTAAGGTGGGCCGCTTTGAGTTTATTGGAAATGGTGGTGAAATAAATGTCCCTATACAAATCCTTGACCGTGGCTTCAAAGTCATAGCCGAATTTTGCGGAATCCTTCGGGCTATCAATAATCCTTCCGGCAAATGCCGGCAGCCAGGGAATCAAATCATATCCTCTCCGGCTGCGGAATTCTTCACGCATTTTGGGCGTCCAGGTTGGATCTCCGGCTTCGTAGCTGTCAAAATGAACGTGCGTAAACCCGGTGCCTATTAAATCTCCGAGGTGTTTTTGTATTTCACCGATTACGTGGTCCATGTGAAAGGCAACGGCGGTCTCGCTCATTTTATCACATTCCAACCCGATCGCCTGCGGTTGCGCGGGCTGGATCAAAGCGCCCATTGACGTGTGACCAAACCGGTAGACCAGCCAGTCTCCGGCCGGAGCGTCCCAATCCAGTTGCCCATCGGGTTTCATATATTGACTGATGTCCAGCACTTTTTCTTTGGGAACGATCCCGGTGGCAGGCAGCGCCAGCACAACAATATCCTTATAGTATGTTTTTCGGGCTTCCACTTCAATCTTACTGAACAATCCCGTTTTCACATCGTAAACCGGAAAGGGCATATTCGCATGCGGATCCACTTGCGGTTTTTCCAGCATCAGGCTGACATGTGAGTTACCCGGAATATTTTTAGAGCTCCAGCAAAGTTCCTGCATGGAAAGTTCCGGACTGATCCAGGGTCCTCCGCTGCTTTCATAACCCGGACAGTTAAACATCCCGAAATCCATGCCCAGTCTTTTTGATTCTTCCGCAGCAAAGCGCACCAGTTTCCACCAGGGCTCCGTCCAGGAAATGATGCAGGGCGTGGGCGATTTTCCGATCACATCACTCCAGGGGGTGGTGGCATCAGCGAGACTGAACATGGTGGTCCTGTTGAATCCCTCCTGTTTTAATGCTTCCAGATCTTTGGTGATGCCCGCTTTGCTGATGTTGGAACCCATCCACATCCAGAGAACGCCAGGTTTTGCAGATTCCGGAGGCGACATGAAAAGACGGGCGGGATCCTGTTCAGCGTTATTTGTCCGATGGACCTGAGCATAGCCATCCGCAGAGCCAAATATCAGGAACAGGAAAAGGAAAAACATTCCACGGTATCTCATGGTTTACTTTTTTGCCTTGTTTCAGGCGTGACTGGTCCTGATCAGGTGGTTTGGAAAATCTTCCACGCGCTCGCAACATATTTGTTCCATCACCTGCTGCAATTGGGTTTTCAGGATCGCAATAGTATGGTTGCCGCCAGATTTTCCTAATGCAGCCGCCCCATACATAAAGGTTCTTCCCAGAAAAGTAAATTTTGCGCCGGATGCCAGGGTTCTGGCAATGTCCGGTCCCGAGCGGAGACCGCTATCCATCATCACCTTTATCTTATCTCCGTAATTGACTGCAATTTTTTCGAGTGCATGAATGGTGGACTGGCCCGCGTCCAGCTGCCGGCCCCCATGATTAGATACAATGATACCATCCACCCCCAGTTTAATGGCCCGCTCCGTATCCATTTCACCGGCCACCCCTTTTAATACCAGCTTGCCCTTCCACATGTCGCGGATGGGTTTTATTTTTTCTTCATTCAATCTTCCGCTGAAGGTCTGGTCCATAAACATACCCAGCCGCTGCATATTCATATTTTTGGGCATGTAGGGTTTTAATATCTGGAAGGAGGGCTGACCATGAAGTAGTGTTTTCAATGCCCAGTTCGGCTTGCCCGCAATCTGCAACATGTTGTTCAGGGTCATTCTCGGTGGCATGGCCAAGCCGTTCCGGATGTCCCGGGGACGGAATCCGAAAGTGGGCACGTCACTCAGTATAACCAGTACGGGACATTGCGCCGCTTCAGCCCGTTTTAATATCTTATCGCGAAGGCTGTTTTCGGTCGGGTGGTATAATTGAAACCAGGCCCTGCCTTCCGTGAGTTCAGCAATACGTTCAATATTGCTGGTGCTCACTGTGCTTAATATAAACGGGATGTTGTGTTCAAAGGCGGCCCTCGCCAGGATTTCCGGGGCATTGGGCCATATCAGCCCCTGTAAACCCACCGGGGCGATTCCAAATGGGGCGTCGTAAACATGCCCGAACAATTCTGTTTTCATATCGGAACCCGCGTGTCTGGTCAGATACTGGGGCATCAGTTCGACCTTCCTGATTTCATCCGTGTTTTTAAACAGGTTGACATCTTCATTACAACCTCCGTTCAGGTATTCAAAGGCGAAGCGGGGAATTCTTTTTTTTGCTTTTTTTTCCAGATCATTTATGGCGGGGTATTTCGGATTGTATTGAAATTTCATTTCTTCGGGTTTACTATTAAATTTTATATTGAATAAATCAGAACATCCGGTCGACTGCTGCCGGGCTAACGTTTGCGCGGATGAGGGCGGAAATAATTATAGTTAAATTTAAGGTGCCTGAATACGTGACGGATATTCCTGATCAGCCAATGGTCGCTCTGGCTCAGGTAACTCCTCTTTACCGTGCTGGGTTCATCATCCGGATTATACTGATCAAATAAACTGTTATAATCGTCGTAAAATAATCCCTTACCCCTGTGCCGGAGAAAAGACAACATCATCCGGTATTCCGTCACATCGGATTTAACGTCCTCTTCATATCTGCCGAATTTCTCCAAAAAACCGGATCTTCTCAGGTGCGGATGGTCACTGTAATAATAAAATTTTTCATATCCCCATTTGAAGGGTCCAAAATCCATACGGGAGAACCCATTGGCCAATGGTTTCAAATACGGGTACTTGCGGTACGCATAAAACCTGACCAGATCCAGATCGTTCATCTTTTTCAGGCAATCCAAAGAAAACACCAGCTTTTCCGGAAATAGAGGTTGCGGAATAAAATCTTCCTGGATATACAGGGTATATTCCGTTTCAACAGCATCCTGACCCTGATTCAGGTTATGACCCAGCCCCTTATTTACACCGGAGCTCACCAGTTGAAAATGAAACCTGCTTTTCAGAAAAGCAATCTTCTCCTGGTGAAATGCTTTACTGGCATCGTCCGAAACAATTATATTTCCAAATGAACACTTTAAATTCCCAAATGCAAGGAGTAATCTTTCTAATGAGGCGCTTCTGTTGTAATGGGTAATGAGTAAAGTAACTTCCGGAAATGTAAAATCCATATAGATTCCGACACTTTGAAGGCTAAATATACTATAAAAAAACCGCTACTGCATCCGGGATTTTCTTATTGACATTAAACATTGGTATTGATCCCATGTACAGCGATAAGACTTGGGTTTTTTTACTCAGCGATCAACTGAATACCCGTTTTCGCAAACTGTATTTTATGCTGCTTGTATAAATTACCGATAGTCATTTTAAAAGTTTTCTTGCTCATGCTAAAGAAAGCATAGATCTCTTCCGGAGAAGATTTATCATGATAGGGCAGATAACCGTCGTTCTCCTGCAACAACCGGAGAACCTTTACCGCTTCATCTTCCACCCGGCTATAACCCGGTTTTCCGGCCACCACATCAATTTTGTTTTCGGGTAAAATATTTTTTATAAACCCGGGAAAACGGTCGCCGATGGCAACGATCCGGTACACTTCATTAAAATGTAATATACCGGTATGCCTGTTGTTGATGATCACCACATATCCGATATCGGTTCGGCGGTAGACCAGCAATTCCACTTCCTCTTTCTCTTTCACCGTCAGCTGCTCGTTCGATAAGAAATGTTCGAGTTTTTCTGTCGCTGCCAGCCGGCCGGTTTGTTCATCCATCACAATTTTTACCAGGTATTCACCCATGGGTTGCATAAAGCCCTGCATGGCGGATTTCGGAATAAAAAGATCCTTCATCAGTCCCCAGTCCAGGAATGCACCCACCGGTGTTGTACTCACCACCCTGAGCTTAACCATATCACCCAATACGCCAAATGGTTGCTGGGTAGTGGCAATGGGCCTGCCTTCCCCGTCGTGGTATAAAAACACCTTTAACTCGGTCCCCAATTTTGTTCCGGCAGGAATAAACCGGGTTGGCAGCAGGATGCCGGATTCTCCATCGTCCAGAAAAACGCCCATGGGTTTTTCCTTGATCACCCGGAGTGTATTGTATTCGCCCATTTTGACCATATCGCCAAATTAAAGAATGAGCTGCAAAGATAAACGGATTGTAACCTGGAACCGGCACGCTTTGTATATTTACACGATAAGCCTCCAATATGAAAAAATCAGGTTTCTTTTTTTTATCCCTGCTGCTGTTCTCCGCGGTTTTTTCGCAGAACCCCAAATACGCACTTGATTCTGCGTCCTTCGAACATCCGGGAGTTCCGAAAGGAGAAATAATAAAAATGAATTTTAATCATTCCGTCATTTTTCCGGGAACGGAAAGAGATTACTGGATTTATGTTCCGGCGCAGTACCGGCCGGAAAAACCGGCTTGCGTTTACGTAAACCAGGACGGGATCCAGTGGAAAGCCCCGACCGTTTTTGACAACCTGATCTTCCGGAAAGAGATGCCCGTAACCATTGGCATCTTCATCAGTCCCGGTCAGGTGAAGTCCCTCGATAAGGATCATGCCCTGGACCGTTTTAACCGGAGTCTCGAATACGACGGCCTCGGCAGTGCCTATGCCCGGTTTATTCTGAACGAAATATTGCCGGCAGTGGAAAAACAAAAAACAAGCGACGGAAGAGCGATTCGTTTATCGAAGAACGGGAATGATCGCGCCATCGGCGGATCCAGCAGCGGCGCCATCTGCGCTTTTACCGCCGCCTGGGAATATCCACAGGAATTTTCCAGAGTGTTCAGTGCAATCGGTACGTATACCGGTCTTCGGGGTGGAGATCGCTACCCCGTGCTGATCCGTAAATACGAACCCAGGCCCATCCGGATATTTTTACAGGACGGTTCCGGCGATCTGAATATCTACGGTGGTGACTGGTGGAAATCTAATGAGGCCATGGAGCGTGCCCTGGATTTTTCGGGTTATGAAGTGAATCATGTATGGGGCGAAGGCGGACATAATGGCGATCAGGGAACGGCTGTTTTTCCGGAAGCCATGTGCTGGCTCTGGAAGGACTGGCCCAAACCCGTTACCGGGGGAAATACAAAGAACCAGTTCCTGCAGGATATTTTAATTCCGGGGGGTGACTGGGAACTGGTGGGAACGGGTTACCGGTTTACGGAAGGGACAGCCGTGAATGCCGCCGGCGAAGTATTTTTCCAGGACATTCCCAATGCTAAAACCTACAAGGTATCCACTGATCAAAAACTGACCGTGCTGCCGTTGAATTCAAAACAGGCCGCGGGCACTTTATTCGGTCCTGACGGAAAGCGGTATGTAGCCGCCGGCGCCACTCGCCAGGTGCTTAGTTACGATGCCGGAGAAAAAGAAACCGTTGTCGCCGACAGCATCAATGGGAACGACCTGGTGGTGGCTGCCAATGGAAATATATATGTAACGGCTCCTGACGGAACGGAAAGACCCAGCAAACTTTTTCTGATCCGTCCAAACGGAGAAAAGCTGGTTGTGGACGAAGGTTTGAAATTTGCGAATGGCCTGGCACTTACACCCGACCAAACCCAGTTGTACGTGGCAGAATCCGCTTCGCACTGGTTGTGGATTTACAGCATCAGGCCCGATGGGACGCTGACCAACAAACAGCATTTCGGATGGCTGCATGTGCCGGATACGGAAGAAAATGCGTGGCCGGACGGACTGCGCTGCGACAGAGACGGAAGGGTGTATGTCGCCACGCGATTGGGCATCCAGGTGCTTGATCAGTTGGGCAGAGTGAACGCCATCATTCCGGTTCCCGGCAACCAGGTATACAATCTTTGTTTTGGAGGACCCGGTTTTGACGTGCTGTATATTGCAGCCGCCGATAAAGTGTACCGTCGTAAAGTGAAAGTGCAGGGCGCCAACGGATTTCAATCACCGCTGAAACCGGCACAGCCCAGATTATAAATAGTTCCAAAAAAATTATTGCACCGATCTTAACCGGTCAATACAATTCGTGAGGGCGCGGTAATTGTGATAATCCGCTTTCCAGATATGACCTTTCAAAGCCGTTTTCCGCCGGGGTTCCTTATCCAGGCCCTCTTCATACCAGTCGCCATAGGTGTGATCGATCAGATAGGTCTGGGTGTATTTCCAAAGCAACAGGAATTTATCATAGTACCGCATGGGATCATCCGGAAAATGGTCGGCCATCAACAGTAATGTATTCAACCCTTCTGCCTGTGCCCACCAGTTCTTGCTGTTTTTGATCACGGTTATTTTCGGATCCCCTTTAAAATAATACGCTTCATCATAAAACCCTCCGAGTTGGGCGTCCCATCCGTTTTTCAAAGCATGGTCTACCATTTTCTTTCCGATGCGCAGGGTTTCCGTACTGTCTTTTATTCCCAATGCATTGGAAGCTTCCAGCAGGAGATAAGCCGTCTCCACATCATGACCAAATGAAACATGGTCAAGGTTCCGGTGTTTCAAAATGGCCGCTCTTCCGGAATCGCGATACGACACCGGCGTCCAGTCTGGTTGAAAAAATAAGGTCAGATTACCGAGGGGCGTAACGATCTTATCCCGGATCAGGAATAACATTTCGTTCAGGCGTTCCTTCACCAGATCATCCTTCCATACGCCGTAGAGTTCTGTTAATGCTTCCAGCAGGTGGATAGAACTGTTTTGGTCCTTGTACCCTGTTTCAGCAACAGATGGCGTTTCCGGGGTCCTTTTTATGGGCTTTCCGTCCCTTTGCAAATGCATGAAATAACCTTTGTACACGGGATCATGACTGTGTTTTTCCAACCAGAGAAAAGTTTTCTTTGCCAGGTTCAGGGAAGCTGTATCTCCCGAGGATTTATAGTAGGCCGACAAGGCATAGATGGCAAAGGCATTCCCATAAGCATCTTTATCCGCAACGGCTCCAGGTTTATCATTTCCGCTGCGGTCCACGAGGGTATAAAACCCGCCCCAGGTTTTATCCCACATTTTATCCCGGAGAAAATGAAAACCCCATTGCGCATCGGCTTTATAATAAGCCGTGTCGGGAAATCTTTCCGAGGCTTTTGCATTCACCCAGATGTGGCGCGACTGGGTCACGATCATTTTATCCTGTGGCCCCGTGGGTTTGAAATCGTAGGTAAACGTACTCAGGAATCCGCCGTCCAGGCTGTCCACGGACCATGGATACCATTTGTTCAGCATTTCATGCTGCAGGGAATACTGCATCGCGCTGGCGATTTTTAATCTGTCTTCCTGATTGTTACGGGATGTTTTAGCTTGCGCGAAAAGAGAACCATTGCAGTAACCGAAGAACAGAACTAAAAAAAAACCTGTTTTCATGTTCATTATGTTCGGTTAAAATTGTTCAGTGGGAGGATAGTCTGACGAACAAATTTATTGCCTTTACCATCAAAATCCCGACGGGAAGGATAATTCAGCTGAAGAGGATAAAAAATGAATAATGAAGATAAAAATTGAATACTATTTATTCCAGGAATCTACCGGAAAGTAAAAGGGCATATCAGGGGAACGGATTGGGGAGGTATAAAAGTGGAATTTCATCGGGAATGGGGCGTTTGGGCAATTCCGGGCCATTTTTTGGGGGGACCCTCCGGTGGGCATGCCGGGAAGGCAGTCTGGCCGTGGTTTTAAACGCTTGATGAGAAGTAGCCCAATATTAGCTTACCTTTGCAGGCAAAACAGTACACATCTATGGGAGAAACCTGGAATAAAAAAGAGAGAGAAAAGAAAAAACAAGCAAACAAAAAGGAGAAGGCTGAAAAAAAGCTGGAAAGGAAAGAAAACAGCAAAAACGGCAATGACCTGGACAGCATGCTGGCCTACCTGGATGAGAATGGAAATCTTTCTTCCAAACCGCCTGATCCCAGAAAAAAAATTACCATCAATGCGGAAGATATTGATGTCGGCGTCCCCAAACAGCAACCTTTAAGTCCGGAGGATCTGATCCGGAAAGGCATCGTTACGTTCTTCAATGATTCCAAGGGATATGGTTTTATTAAGGACCAGGAAACGCAGGAAAGCGTATTTGTACACATCAATTCCCTTACAGAAGCCATCAAGGAAAACAACCGGGTTACCTTCGAAGTGGAAATGGGGCCCAAGGGCGCCAACGCTGTCAATGTGAAGCTACTGAAATAAACACCGGTACTCTCTTCCCGCGCGCCTCTCCGCTCCTTTCACTGAACCGGTGTGCCATACCGGAAGGCGCGGGATTTTCTGAAATTTAAGCATTCTATTTTGATCCCCGGCCCCAAAAGGGGTTCCCGGAGGAATAGGGTTATCCTGTCGGTTATTGTCGATACCTGATGGGTTCCCGGTTCCCCGAAACCAACCATATTTTAATCAATTGATTAATTTTTTTGATTAAAATGAATTTTTAATTATAGCTTTGTGCCATCAACAGGCAAATGACCAGAAAAATAAAAGCAACAGCGGCAACAAAAGCAACGCCGGTATTTTCCACGGAAGAAAAGATAAAAGAGGCCGCCCGGAAAGTGTTCACTCAAAAAGGTTATGCGGCCACGCGCACCCGGGACATTGCCGAAGAAGCCGGTCTGAACCTTGCACTGCTGAACTATTATTTCCGCAGTAAGGAAAAATTGTTCGGACTGATCATGGCCGAAAAAATACAGCAGTTTTTCGGCATCCTTCAGCCGGTGATCAACAACCCCGGCACCAGCCTGCAGGAAAAAACAGAGATCATTGTTTTGAAATACATTGACCTGTTATCAGAAAATCCCGATCTCCCGTTTTTTATTCTCAGTGAAATAAGGAACAAACCGGAATATTTTTCAAAAATCACCAGCAGGGAGAACCCGCTGACAGGATCCATTCTTGTTAAACAGTTTCATGAAAAGGTTCCGGGTCGCAATCCCCTGCATTACCTGATCAATCTCCTGGCCATGTGCGTATTCCCGTTTATTATGAATCCGGTTTTGCAAAAAACAGGCGTTTTGGATGAGAAGTCATTTAAACAACTGACCAAAGAAAGAAAAGCCCTGATCCCGATTTGGACTAAGGCGTTGCTGGATGCGGGCTGAATAGTTTAGGAATGAGATAAAAAAATCAATTCATCAAAAAGCTGATTATGTTGATCAGAGTCTTTAAGATTGTCATTGTTTCAGGATTGTGGTCCATCAGCCTGGTGGCGAAGGCCCAAAGCAGCGGGTTGACCATCAATTCGTGTTATCTGCTGGCCCGGCAAAATTATCCACTGATTAAAAAACAGGACCTGATTATCAAAACCAGCGGTTATTCGGTAGAAAATGCCTCCAGGCTCTTTCTTCCTCAATTCAGTTTAAACGGGCAGGCCACCTATCAATCGGAAACCATCAGCTTTCCCGAAGCATTCGGTTCCATTCCGGGCGTCTCCTTTCCATCCATCAGCAAAGATCAATATAAGATCCAGGCAACGCTTAGCCAACAAATCTATGATGGCGGCAATACACAGAATCAGAAAGCACTGATCCGGGCCAATGAAGCCATACAGCAGCAAACCCTGGAAGTAAGCCTGAACACCCTGCAAGACCGTGTGAACCAGATTTATTTTTCCATCCTGCTGATCAACGAACAATTAAAACAAAATGAGATCCGGAAAACGGATCTGCGGAGCGCCCTGGATAAGGCCATGGCAGCATTCCAAAATGGAACGGGCTACAGAAGCAATGCGGATGAAATCAAAGCGGAACTGGTTAATGTGGACATGAAAGAGATTGAATTCAAAGCAGGCCGGAAAGCCTTTACAGATATGCTCTCCCTGCTGACCGGCAAAACACTGGATGAAACCGTTCAACTCATCCGCCCTACCCCTCAAATCAGCCCGTCCGAAATAAACAGACCCGAATTAAAATTGTTTGCACTTCAGAAAAAAACATTCGACATACAGGAAAAGCAATTAAAATCTGACTGGCTTCCCAAACTAAATGCTTTTGTTGAGGGGGCCTACAGCCGGCCCACCCTAAACATCATTGAAAATAATTTTGGGCCGTGGTGGATAGGCGGACTACGCCTGAACTGGTCTCTGGGCAGTCTCTATACCCTGAATAACAACAGGAACTTATTGCAAATCAACCGCGAGAACCAGGACATCGAAAAAGAAACCTTTCTTTTTAATACCCGTGTCACCCTCAGCCAGGAAAATGGAGATATCCGGAAATATGCAGCGCTCCTTCAGAAAGACGATTCCGCCATTTCCCTCAGGGCCTCGGTTACCGCTTCGGCAAAGGCGCAGTTGGACAATGGCGTGATTACCGTGCATGAATTCATTTCCAAATTAAATGATGAAAACCTCGCCCGGCAATCCCTCATCCTTCATCAGATACAGCTTTTGCTGGCACAATACAATTTTAAAACCACTTCAGGTAACTGATCATAAAATACGAGGATTATGAAATACCGTTCCGTTATGGCCATTATTTTCTTGATGCTGATAGCGTCCTGCAGCGGCAATAAACCAGACTATGATGCTTCGGGGAATTTCGAGGCCGATGAAGTAATGGTGTCCGCACAACGGAATGGCGAATTGCTTTCTTTCTCAGTGCATGAAGGGGACAGTCTCACGGAAGGCGCCATCGTTGGCCAGATCGATATAACCGTTCCCAAAATTCAAAAAGAACAAACCGAGGCAACGATCGCTTCCCTGAAACAAAAAACAACCAGCGCCGCTGAACAGACGGAAGTAGTGCGAAAACAACTGGCGGTTCAGCAAACCCAACTGGAAAATTTATTCCTGGAACAAAAAAGAACCCATAACCTGGTGAAAGCCGATGCCGCGCCCGCCAAGCAACTGGATGACATCAACACCCAGATTGATCAGTTGCAGAAACAAATTGATGTTTCCAACCAGCAAATCTTGCTCTACCATTCCAACACCGCCACTCAGAACAGGAGCATCCTCAGCGAAAAAGGACCACTCGAAAAAACTGCTGAGCAATTCCAGGAACAGATAAACAAAGGACAAGTGATTAATCCGGTCACCGGAATCGTACTCACACGCTATAGCTTAAGAGGTGAGATGGCCATGATCGGAAAGCCCCTCTATAAAATAGCCAATCTGGATACACTGACCCTAAGGGCATACATCACCGGCAGCCAGTTACCCGGTGTCAGATTAGGGCAGCAGGTACAGGTCAGGATAGATCAGGACGAAAGAAAATACAAAACCTATCCCGGAAAAATAACCTGGATTTCAGAGAAATCCGAGTTTACCCCCAAAACTATCCAGACAAAAAACGAGCGGGCCAACCTCGTCTATGCTGTAAAAATCGGGATAAAGAACGATGGCTTGTTGAAGATCGGGATGTATGGGGAAGTTT
>JBEPUT010000038.1:0-41304 GCA_041691395.1 Chitinophagaceae bacterium | reverse complement strand
GAAATCAGCTTTAAATCGTTGTGGTGAGATGGGGTCAAGGGTCGTGGATTTCCCACCCGACCCCGTTTCGCAATATTCCGGGACAATTCCCGACATACCGTGGAAGGGTGAACTCCAATAATTTCTGCAATCTCCTTTTGCTTTGATCCTGTTTTGAATAAAGCTTCAATTTGATACCTTTGGCTCAAACTGAGTTGGGTGTAGTTTTTTGACATAAGTAATCCAAAGATTGCACTACTTGGTCAAAGGGCGAAAAAGCCCTTAAAAGCTTTTTCGCCCTTTGTTTCAAAAATTGCACTTATAAGTTGAACTCAGCTAATCTAAAACGTCTTATTTTAAATATTTGGGTTTTAAAATGTTTACGTAACGACAAAATATTCTAAACCGGGGATCAAGAGGTTTAATATCATGAGCCGCTTAAGATATTTCACAAGATGAGTACGGAAAATACGGACAGCAGGGCCCTGACCATTTTGCATGCATTAGCCCTAGTCGGGATATTCGTTGGGGCCGCCGGCTCACTCGGTTTAATGCTGCATGCAGGTCGCCACAATAATTCTTCGCTCCTCGTTATACTTTTCACAGGCTGGGTGCTCTCACCATTCATCGCCCTCATGGCGGCCAATACAGTTTACAGTCGTTGGGTTGTATCTGCCCGCATGACGCTTTACATCTTAATGCTGTTTCTCGCTGCGGGTTCTTTGGTAGGTTACAGCGGTGTATTGAGCCCAAAAGGAACCAAGACTGCATTTGTATTCCTTGCGGTTCCGCTCGTATCCTGGTTGCTTATAGTTATCATTATCCCGATAGCTGCGTCATGTTCACGCAGGCTGCGGGAAAAAAAGGATAGGGTCTAACAGTTCGGGCGGATCCGGTTTGGAATGAAGGTATTATCTAGTTTTATTCAGCACCCGAATTTTTACGGTGAAGCCTCCTTATTGTGGTAAAGATAAAAAACCAGGATGGCCAAGCCCATCACAAATAAATAAGCCAACAGACCGTTATTTTCCACCCTCGATTCATATCCCTTTTTTACAACGGCCTCCAAAATACCTGGCATATTTTTAAAGCCCCAGGACCATTGGCCGAAATTCCAGGCTGTATGTAACCCGATGGGTAAGGCAATTCCCTTTGTTTTGAGCGCTGCGATGCCGAATAATATGGCTCCAGTGCCTGAACCCAAAATGGCCATCTTCCAGGTCATGCCGCTGATTAGATGTTCCAGAGAGAAAATAATGGCTATGATCAGCTGGCCTTTCCAGGATCCAAGAACACGAACCAGGCTGCGCA
Source organism: Chitinophagaceae bacterium (assembly GCA_041691395.1). Taxonomy (GTDB): domain Bacteria; phylum Bacteroidota; class Bacteroidia; order Chitinophagales; family Chitinophagaceae; genus Puia. Next base: position 40,014 of record JBEPUT010000038.1, on the reverse strand, counting down.
GTGGATAGGCCCGGAAGGCCAGTTCTTCCCTGCAGGCGACAAGTAAATAGAGCAAGAAATAGCCGAAAATATAAATGAAGCCTGGGGCAGGATTACGAATCAATTGCACATGCCCGAAAGCCGATGTTAAAAGTGCTTGTAAGGTCGCTAAAATCAATCCAATGAGGAATCCGATGCCCACCCGGAAAATGCTGCCCCGGTTTAGCACCAAACCAATATCCCGCAATGAAAGACCTTCCCAACGGACGAATAAAAGGTTTAAACCAAAAGTCAATCCGGCTGCAATGCCGAGCATCACCTGATTGGGGCATTGTATGTTGGTCTCTTTCATTAGCCCAGAGCTTATGGCCAGCAATGACATGCTGATAAGCCAAAAAATCAAGACCCGGCCTAATGTGGGAAACCATCTAACAGTTCCGGATCGTTCAGCCATAAATCTTTTGAAGGTTGAAATTCATTTATTTGGCTAAGGCAGCCGCAATACTAACGAAAATAGTGATGGGATTTGTAATTTGTGCAATGGCCTTGTCCACTTCATAATACGAAGAGACTTGCTTGATTCTCTCGTGTATCACAACTTTAGACGCGCTACACGGTAATATTGAAATCAACGAAATTTACGTATTAAACATAACTGAATTGATCAATCTCCATGAACTGGAAAACCCGGCAGGATTGACCCCATTCCACCGGTAGAAATCAGCTTTAAATCGTTGTGGTGACAGGGGGTCAAGGGTCGTTGATTTTCCAATAGGGTCGTGTTTACATGAAATCGCCCTTCCGACCGGACACCCTTAAAAAAATCCTCCAAAGTGTTTGCAAATTTCAAAATAATATGTAAGTTTACACTTACGGTAAGTAAATACTTACTATTAAATATGAATAGTAGCTTGGCATTTCATGCATTAGGCGACCCAACCCGTCGCTCAATCTTCGAGAAATTACGACAAGGGCCCCTATCGGTTGGTCACATCGCTGAGGGCATGCGTGTTAGTCGCCCCGCCGTTTCTCAGCACCTGAAAGTGCTTAAGGATGCCAAACTGATAAGCTTAAAAACGATCGGCAATAACAACATTTATGAACTCGACCGGGAGGGGATCATCGCGATGAGGAACTATTTGGATAAATTCTGGGACAATGCGTTGGCGAATTTCAAAGCCCTGGCCGAACAAACCGAAAAACAAAAAAGGAAACGTGATACCCAACATTAGAAAAGAACTATTCGTCGCTGCCGCGCAGGAGACCTGCTTTACCGTTTTCACACAAAAAATGGATACCTGGTGGCCGCGCGACTACCACGTCGGCCAATGTCCCATGCGCGAAATGGTCCTGGAATCTGGAAAAGATGGGCGATGGTTCACAATCCATGAGGATGGCAGCGAAGTGAACGTCGGTTTCGTGCTGACCTGGCATCCCTATGACTTGCTGGTACTTAACTGGCAGATCGACGCCAACTTCCAATACGACCCCAAAGTGGTAACGGAGGTTGAAGTGAAATTTATCGCCGAAGGCCCCAACGCCACCCGTGTTCTGATGGAACATAAAGATCTCGACTGCTTAGGAGAGGGCGGTAAAGCCATCGAAAGTATGGATGGCGGCTGGGGCATGATCCTGAATCTGTATAAAAACATCGCAGAACATGAAGCCTAAATTTTCTCTACGTATCGCCGCTATGCTGGTTTTGTTGCATACCATCGGTCATGCCATGGGCGCATTAACCTGGAAAAAGGCACCGAATTCCACTATTCAACAGGTGGTAGACGGTATGCAAAACAACCACTTCGATTTTATGGGCCGCTCCATTAGTCTCGGCCTTTTCTTCGATGGCTATGGTTTTATCATGATTGGCGTATTGTTGTTATTAACCCTGTTACTATGGCAGCTCGCTTCTGAACCCAATCACAAAGTTATCCTCATGCTTAGTTTGTTCCTGCTGTTTATGGGCATCTGTGAACTGATCTGGTTCTTTCCTTTTGCCGCGGCCTTCTCCCTGCTGGCAGGCGTCATCAGCTTATATGCATATTTTAAAACAAAACTGATATGGAAACGCTCGAATTAGATACTATTCAAAAGGAAATCACGGTTACGGCTTCACAAAAAACCGCTTTTGAAGTCTTCGTTAATCAGATGGGCCTCTGGTGGCCTGCCTCCGGGCATACTGAAGACTGTCCGATGGTCAAGGTCAGCCTCGAGCCAAAAACCGGTGGACGCTGGTTTGGCTACAATAGTGATGGCGGAGAAAGAGAACTGGGAAAAGTCCTGGTCTATGACCCCTACGCCCTGTTTGCGCTGGACTGGCAAACGGGCGGTAATCTCAGATTCAATGCTGACCTGCATACGGAAGTGCGTGTGGAATTCATCATCGAGGGTGAAAAACAAACCCGCGTGAAACTGACGCACAGCGATGTGCAGCGTCTGGGTGAGGCTGCGAGCGGGATCAACAGGGGCTGGAGCGGCATCATGGACGTCTATCAAAACTTTATCAGCAACAGCTTTACCACCCGGATCAGTATCCGGATCAGTCCTGAAGAGGCACTCCAAAAGATTGGCGAGGTAGACCAGTGGTGGGGCGTCAGCTTTGAAGGCAGCGCCGAAAAACAGGGTGATCATTTCGTCATCAAAATGGGTCCCGAAGCCTGGTTCAACTATACCGTCGCCGAACGAACCGATAAAAAAGCCGTATGGCATGTCGACGATTGTTATATGCCGTGGTATGACGATAAAACGGAGTGGAAAGGGCATGATATGATTTTTGACATCAATGCAAACACCCTCAGCTTTACGCATGTCGGTTTAGTCGCCGGCATCGCTTGTTTTAAAGATTGCGTACCCGGCTGGACACACTGGATCACACGCAGCCTGGCCTCCTATTTTGAAACCGGCAAAGGAGACTTTAAACAAAGATGAGATCCTTTCAAACCGCCATTTCGATCAGCCGCCCAACGGCCGAAGTTTTTCAAAAAATAACACAGATACCCCAATGGTGGACGGCAGATTTCGTAGGTAAATGTGTGGATGTCGGGGACGAATTTATTATCCATCACCCCGGCGCACATTACGCCAAACATTTAGTAATAGAATCCCTTGCCAACCAAAAATTGGTTTGGCTGGTCACGGAAAGCAAACTGGACTGGCTGCACAACCCAGGCGAATGGACAAATACGCGAATGATATTCAAATGGTCTCCCGGTGAACTACGTTTTACGCATAAAGGACTAACGCCTGATAAAGAATCTTATGAACGCTGTTCACAAGGCTGGAAAGAGGTCATCGGGCAAAAGCTATTACACTTCATTCATATGAAACCTATTTAGCGTCACATCAGCGTTAACCTGAATGCGCCTGAAATCTTTCAGATGATCGGACAGGTGTCGCAATGGTTGGTATCCGATGGCTTCCCGACTCATTTTAGACCATCCGAACAATATGAAGTAATCGCAAAATATTCAACAAGATGGTTGGAAAAAAACCAGGTCGGGAAAACGAACCCGTGCGTGGCTGGTGAAGGCGTCCTTCCGAAAAAAGGCGGCTTTGGTGAAGCGTTGGCCTTGAGCGTGTGGCCTGGATATTTCACTCTATAGTTTACCACATATTTCAGTCGAATGTTTACCGGTATTTCAGTCGAAAGTTTACCAGGTATGGGGTAATTGAATGGATTTATTTCAGTCCAAAGCTTACCACATAAGAGTTTAGGATAACTGACATTACGGAGCAAAGTTTACCACCGGAATAGAACCAGGTTGAAGGCATTCTTTCACAGACCATTGCTTTGCAATAAAAAGCATGGCTAATAAAGTGATTCCGATGCAACTGGAAAACCCGGCAGGATTGACCCCATTCCACCGGTAGAAATCAGCTTTAAATCGTTGTGGTGACAGGGGGTCAAGGGTCGTGGATTTCCAGCTTGTCGAACCTAATAGGATTTTGCAAAAATTTTTCTTCGGATAGCATGCCAATGTGTGTACTCCATTAAAATTGAAAATTGCTTGCATGAATTATGACAATTACTGTAATTGGTGTGTTGCTAAGTGAAAACATCTACAATATCACTGGCATGGACCGTCAGAGTGATAAATGTTAATATCCAGCAGGCCAGGGCCAGGAAGCCATACAGGAAATACAGGATGAGTGAAATAGAAATGCGTTTCATGTAGATGGTCATGGCTTTTTGATGGCAATCATTTCGATATCCCAGACCTAACAGCCGAGCAGCCCGAGATAAATACTAAAGAAAACCAGCGCGAAATGAAAGCTATACCGAAATGCACTCAGTGAAAGCATTACCGGAGAGGCGCCTGAAACGAGAAAAAAAGCTGACGACATCAGATCACGTCGATCTTTATTCATTTCTACCTGACCGCCCTCTTCGACTAATGTATAAGAAAAATTAAGGCTTCCATTTCAAAACGTGCCAGACTAGATGATCATGACCATCTTAAGCTTTATTTTCGGGGACTCGCTTCAATTTGATAATGCGGCTCCATGCGAACAATTTGATAATTAAATACCCGGGATCAATTTCATGCCATCGTCTGCCGAAATTAATCGAGGATGGGGATTCATGATGGTTGTTATGGTAAGATTCACCCAGCATCAGAATATCAATATGCATCAGATTACGAGCCGTATTCTTTAATTTGAAATTGTAATATCCATACTTATGTGCATACCAGTTAATGATCGCTCCATGTAAAGGACCCAAAATCAGAGCAAAAGGAAATAAAAGCCAAAACCATGGATTTGGTGCAAGCCATATGAAGATCAATGCATAAATATTAGCCCATATCAACCGTGAAACCGATGAATGGGCTATCCTGTCAAACATCGACCAATCGGGCAGGTTTTTTAGAAACCTGGGTTCGACAAAAACCTTCCCCGTAAAGATATCGGAATATACCTTACGCGTCTTCCACATCATATCAAAAACATTTTTAGAATAAGAGGGAGAGTGAGGATCAAGCTCCGTATCGGTATACGCATGGTGCATTCTGTGCATGATTGCGTAGGTTCGCGGGCTCAAATAAGATGGTCCCTGTGTGATCCATGTTAGTATAAAGAAAACCTTTTCCCAGAATCTGTTCATTTGAAATGCACCGTGCGCTGCGTACCGATGTTGAAAGAATGTCTGACAAAAAAGAGATGCGTACCAAAATATAATAAAGGTGATAAACAGTGTCATATTTAAAATTAAAGGTTTTCGGCTCAAAGATTAACGAACCGGAGAGGAAAGGGTTTGAATATAGGAAATACTTTGTATTCAACCCTCAGAAATCTTTCTTAAGCCAACAAATATGCGTTTCCGAATGCTCCATCCTATTAAAGAGCCATAACAATCCAATTTGTTTTTGTGCAGTTGAGTTTTTTATTGAGGATATCTTTTTGTTTACATTTACTAACAGCAGTTAGAAAGTCGCAAATGAGTCCTTTGGCAATTTTCGGCTCAATATAATCTGCCTTTCCGTTTTTGGGGGTATTTGCATAGCAAGTGAGAAACAGTCGACCCATATGCCTCGCTTTTTTCTCATCAATTCCAAGAGAAGCAAACGCTACGAAAATACTCACCACCATCCACGTGAGATCAAAGGCAAGCGGAGCGAGAACACCTTCATCAAAATCATTCAGGTCAAAATAAACAAGACGAACCAGGAACTGCGCGAAGTCCGGAAAATCGGAGTGCCCCTGTCCCCAGATCCCCACCTTGACATTGCATTCTTTGCCTGTTCGGATCAGCATGCGCAGCCATATGGATGCCCAGCGGGGCCAGGAGCTGGATTATTTCTCCAAGAGATGCATTTTTACCCCCACCCTTTCGGTATCCCCAATGCCCACTTCACGCAGAGGCACAATATTTTTGTGATTCATCTTTAAAGGCTTGATTTAATTGATGCATGATATCCGGGAGTCCCGGAAAGAAGGATGGATCCGGAAACTCAGGCGTCAGCGGCAAGGGACTGCATCAGCAGAGCGTACATGGGACGCACATCAAAAAATATTTTATGAGGATAATCCGGGCGCATGAGCAAATGATTACTTGTTCCCTGTTAGGGATGTTCTCATGCGCCAATAAATTGATGGGGAAAATTTCAGAGCCGAAAGTACGAGAAAAAATCACATCATGAAATGTTTTATACTTTATTTCGACAGCTCAATGCTACATTCAGGTGTTTCCGTTCGATTTTTTGCCAATAAGGTCATCGTCAATAGCCTGACGGAGGTGCCGGGAGAAAATCAGTAGAGAACGGAAAGGTTCGGCCAAGTACCTGATTCCTTTCGAGCTTGCGATAATGAACTCATCTCTATTGATCGATAGCTTTCCATTGGTAGGATTGTTCAGGTCACACATTATACTGGTGGCTCCTTTACCGTTAAAGTAAAAATAGTGTGCCTGATCAAAATTAATATGCATACATTCGAACGCATTACCGGAAGAATTCATCAGCCCCCGCCGGTGCACCTGACCTTCGAGGCCACTCATTTCGTGGTATGCAGTTTTGTGCCGAGACTTTTCGACTACCATCCACTGTCTGTTCCGGTGCCGTATAACCACAGCAATATTGACAGTGATGAAGTGCTCTATTATGTGGATGGCGATTTTATGAGCCGTAAGCACGTCACGCGCGGCATGATCAACCTGCATCCCGCCGGCATTCCGTATGGGCCTCATCCGGGTACCGTGGAAAAAAGCCTGGGCTAAAGAAACAAAAGAACTCGCGGTGATGGTGGATACTTTCCATCCTTTGCAATTAACGGCTCAAGCATTGGAAATTGAAAACCCTGGCTATTTAAAAAGCTGGACGGAATAAAATTAGGGACCGGTTGCCCGGTCCCTTTCACGCACAGGACAAGGTTTACTTTTTGCCAAACAAATAAAATACACCGACCTGTAGGACGCCATTCTTGATGGAGCCGTTACCGGAATCTTTCACGGTATTGGTAAGACCCAGGTTATAGCGGACATCAAAGCCCAGATTGAGCGGCAGGAGGTAACTCGCGCCCAGGGTCCATCCGAAATCCGCTGTTTTCAATTCATCCTTGATATCGGTTGAACTCCCGCCGTCCGGTTTCACTTTGGCTCCGAGGAGCAGGCCCAGCTGCGGACCCGTTTCAATATTCAGTCCACGCAGGATTTCATAACGGACTAAAACCGGAACATTGATAAACTGCAAATCATACTTGCCTTTTTCACTCCCGTCCTTCACATCGGAACCCTGACCGGAATACACGACTTCAGGCTGGAGGCTCAGCTTGCCCAGCAGCGGAATGTCGGCCAGAACACCGGCATGAAAGTCCGGTTTCATGCTGTAGGAAGCGCCGGCAGCATCGGAAACGGAAATATTAGCCAGGTTAAGGCCCGCTTTCACGCCAAAACGAACTGTGCATGGGAAGCGATCGTTAGGGCAAGACACAAAAAGACAAAGGAAATCCTCTTCATAAACATGGTTTTGAATTAATGATGAAATAAAAAATGGATAAATCTTTAACAGCTATGGCGTCTGTCTTTAGAGGGCGAAGCCCTCCATCGCAATATCAAAATGAAAATGTTCCCTTGAAGCGGGGCGCAAATATAGTGAAGGATTTTAAATCAACAAATCGATTAGCGTCGCGATCCCCATCAGCGATTTCTTCCACAAGATCGTATTGCTCCGCGACAGACTCCGTGTCCTGGAACAAAACATCAATGGCAGCAAAAATCTTAGTGACGAAGAAAAGGTGAATATGCAACAATATATCACCAGATGCTATGGGTCGCTAACCACGTTCAACGTTTTGTTTAGAAATAAAGAACAATCTTTCGTTGGTGAGAAAGGTGCGTCTTCAGATTAGGCGTCGGTCACGGCAGCTACGAATATTTGTTGCCATAAACAAAAAAGCCCCTATTGAAACTGGGGGCCGTAACCAAAACTAACTGCTTATGAGAATGTAAAGTTATTATCAGACATGTTAACGCTTCTGTTAATTGATAATTGTCGAATTCATAAAAAAAAGCTGTGCTTCCGCAGCGATCCCAATAAACAAGCCCCGACACTTCCTGGCAGATAGCCGGTTCATGCGAATTTTCGCGCTTCAGGAAATCTTTGTGTAAGGGCGTGGCGATCATTTCGGCGGTGGCCACCTGATAGTTAGCGATTGTCGAAGGTATCCTGTTCTGATAGGTCTTTGTATAGCCACGATTCGGCGAGGTCACGCGACAGAATGGTCGGCATCCGCTCCCTGCTGTTGTGGATCTGTTTTATCAGTGTATTGGCTTCCGTGGTGATGATCGTAAAGGTATTCACGGTTATTTTTGTTTCCTGATTAGTCCAGGGATTTTATATGTCGGCAGAAACAGGCATTCGCATCCCCTCCGTGATTTTTGGATTTCTCAGCTACATGTAAACCTTTAGGTGGTCCTAACATGCAGATAATTAGGAGATTAGCAGGAGCCTGTGTTAAGTACAATCGTAGATTTACGGGGCAAATTGAGTGATGATCCTCTATTAAAGCATCCCGCGGCGATATACCTTTAATATATCCAATCCGAATGAAAAACCAAGCCTAAGAAAAACCAACATTGATCCAAATCCTACTGTAAGACAAAAATCCTTTCTTTGAAAAACCGCTGACTTATCCCGGCGGTTTTTTCGTTCCGGCCCGTGACCTTGGCATGTTCAATGTTTAAGTTTTTTAACGCGGTTCCAGGGAAAGTTCCAACCACCAATCAGGTTCCGGCTTAGAATCCATCTTCAATATTTTCAACTCTCTCCAGCTATTTTCGTAAACGGCATAAATATTTGTTTCCGAGATATTCTCGATTCTGAACCGCTTTGCCTTTAATTCCTCCGGATGATCCAGCAACTGATCACCTATTACCAACTGCCGGAGATCGTGCACGTTATTGAGTTTCTTAAGCATTTCGCTCATGTTTATGGGTAAAAAAAACTAACGCTGCACAAACTATTACCTCAAGTGTCTATATATACTAAAAAGAATGCCAATTTAATCGCAGGCATAGAATAGGACCAATATTGGATTATGGCATTGGTTTTTAATTTGTTACGCATTTTTCGTTCTGGCCGGTAGTTATTAGGCATACGGGGTCCTTTAAATTCAAAAGCGCAAAAACCGTTTTCAAAAAATACAGACGAGCCCGTTTAACCCGCGGACTCGCTTTTACCTTTAGTCAATGGAAGAAAATAATCTAGCAAATAGTATATCAATCTTCAGCCATGGAAGTCGAAGAATTCACATTCAGCTTTTCCTACAAGAGTGGATCATGTTCAGAACATGTCAGACGGTGAGGTATATCTCAAAACGGAGCGGCCTGCGCTGATTATCAAAGACAATAAACTACCCGATAGGTTCGGGGTCGATTTTATCCCTTTCTTAAAAATATATATCCTGAAGTTCGGATTATCATGATGTCCGGATTTGGCGAGGCCGTAATGGATGTGACTGTGGAAAACGGGGCGAATATATTCCCTGAAAAACCCTTTAGCAAGGAAGAACTATTTAATGCTGTCCATCAGTCGATGAATTCAGAGATGATTTCGTAGTGGTTCAAACCTTCGTAACCCGGTTTGTAATTTTTTTTAGGATACGGGAAAAATGTCATGGTTAAATGAATCATCAAAAAGCTGTGGGAAATAACTATTTCAGGTTTCCGTTACTTTTTACGATTGTCATAACATCGCTCCTTTTAATTTGGTTAAGAAATAAGAATTACTGATTAAAAAATTGAACGATTAACAAAAAACAAAATAAATGCCATTCAAATACTGACACTTATTTCTGCAATTTATTCAGACTTCACCTCGAATTATTCCACGTTACTGAAAAAATATCATGAATATTTTTCAGTAGGCTCTTCACTTTTATTCATTTTATCTTTTTTATAATATTAACTACTGACATTTATCTTATATCGTTTTGGCATTTTTTTTGATAGAAAAAAATAAAGGATTAACGGAATGGCATACGAATTCACGTTACGGTTTACCTTGAGGACGCCAGAAGGGTTTGAGCCAATTTGCGAGTTCTATCTGGGGAACAACCGAACTGTTGCACTGTCCATATTTTCTCAACTAGAAGGTAATGACGAAGTGCGTGAATCAGATATCTTGCAGCTCGATTTGCTAGAGAAAAAGAACGGCCTTCCGTTTGACGTCAAAATCAAACATTGTACCTTTTCTCAGCTGGGCAGAAGTTGCAGCTTTATCACAAAAGAACTATTTAAATACCACAATTTAGCCCTTGGGAGATAATACTGCGTTAGTAATATGTTTCAACTTAACCTTAAAGGAATTTATCAGGGATTATTCACCAATCAATTTTTGTATTATGAAAACCAGCTATCTTCAACTATGCGAAAGGGTTATAAAACCCCTGAAACAATGGATTCGTCGGATAGTAAACAAACAGGATGATGACGACCATCAGTTTAATCATCCGTTTGCTATTTTTTAAGTCCGATTAAAATGCCAGGCAGCCTCGAATCAGGCAACCTGGCAATCCTAATTATCCAGGATTATTGAAATCCATTCCAACGCCGTTTTTTACGCCCCCGAATCCTTTGGGCCGCATTGGTGTTTGACGCGAACAGAACTGTGATATTTTGTTATAAACCGTTTTTTATTATCCAGGTAGGTTGTTACGGCACCTGTACTCACTGATCTGAAAGGCCGGGGCGTGGAAGATATCCTGATTGCCAGCACCGACAATCTCAAAAGTTTTACGGATGCCATCAAAGGTGTTTTTCCAAAAACCGTTACCCAGCTCTGTATCGTTCACCAGATCCGAAATAACTGCAAGTACGTGGTCTGGAAAGACCGGAAAGCCCTTTGCGTAGACCTTCAATATTGACCTTCTCCCTAAAAACTGAAGCAATCAGAACTTGAAAAATCGGGGTAATGAATTTGATCCATTTATCACGCGCAGATGGTCATTGACCGCTATTATAAATGGTATAATGAAAAAAGACGTCACGGTTCCCTGAAAGGGCAAGCACCTGACACTGTCTGGAACCAATATTTAATCCGATCCCTTTTGAATACTAAAATTAACTCAACTATCTTTGAAAAACAGTCCAGTTTATAGAGGACCGATAAAGTTTTTTCGGAAACCTGATAAGTCATCCTGCTGTTTTACACTGGCTATAGTTGTTAATCTTGCTATAATGGATTTATATACTAAAAAGGATAAAAGCATCCTACAGAAAGTTATTATTATCCTGTTGGAAATAGCTATAATTGGAATTAGTTATTGGATATTATTTTTAGGTGGATATCATAAACTCTTTCATTCCATAGGAGTTGACGGGAATGAGACAAGGCACTTGATATTGTTTATTTTTAACTTAATAGTATTTATACGGGTCTGCATAACAATGTTCTATTTACTTAAGAGACGTATTCCTTGGGAAGAAGCTTTTAGTATACCGCTTGCTTTTGCAATCTATTATATAGGTTTTGCATTACTTGGTTATAAAACAAATAGCCCCACCAATTTCGTGACTGCCTTTGCAATTATTCTATTCTTGGTTGGATCCTACTTAAATACCGGTTCTGAGTTAATGAGGGATCATTGGAAGGAAAAACAGGAGCACGCCGGCAAATTGTATACTTCTGGACTTTTTAAATATGCTATGCACATTAACTATTTCGGTGATTTTTTATGGATTTGCGCCTACGCCTTAATTACGAGAAATGTGTATGCCATTTCTATCCCAATTTTTATTTTCTGTTTTTTTGTGTTTTATAATATCCCCAAATTGGACAGTTACTTAGCAAATAAGTATGGGCAGTCATTTGAAATTTATAGAAAGAAAACAAGAAAATTTATTCCTTTTATCTATTGACCAATTGCTGCTTTAGTCACAACCATTTAGGCAGTATTTTTGCGCAAAAAAAAGTGTTCTAGCCTGGAAAATCCGGCAAGATTGACCCCATTCCACCGGTAGAAATCAGCCTTTAATCGTTGTCGTGAGAGGGGGTCAAGGGTCGTGGATTTTCCACCTTACACTTAAGCTTTTCAAAAAACGGGTATCTTGCAATTTCGGGCTAACCATTTCATACATAGAATTTAGCTTATCCTAATCCTCAATTCTATAATTGCGATAACTCAGGATTTATCTGATCCCGCTCTTTTTATAACCCGGACCCTTGATAAATCTGCCGGGAGTCGTACCTGTGTGCTCTCCGTTTTTTAAAACCTGGACTCCGTTTACAAATACATCTGATACACCGGTTGCGTATTGCTGCGGCTTTTCATAGGAAGCATGATCCTGTATAGTTTTTGGATTCAAGATTACGATATCTGCATAATTGCCGGTTTTCAGCTCTCCTCTTCGCTGCAGCTTCAAATTGGTCGCAGGAAGTTTTGATAATTTATAAATAGCATCCTTGAGCTTTAGCATCTTTTCATCGCGTGTATATTTACCAAGCAGCCTGGCAAAATTGCCGTAAGCCCTGGGATGGGTATTGGAAAGCAGGAACAGACCTTCAGGAGCCGCGGATTCCTCGTCGGAGCCAAAGCTTACCCAGGGCAACGTAGTTTCTTTCCTGACATTATTACTATCCATGGAAGAGTACACTACTTCTATTCGCGTACTGTCTTCCACGATTAAATCCATCGCCGTTTCTTCTGGTGAACGGCCCCGGATTTCTGCAACTTCTGCTAATGTTTTCCCTATATATTTTCTAAGTGAATCATGCTTAAAACCCAATAATAAAACCCCTGTTGCGCCACCCGCCTGGTAATATGTGTTTTCCCAGTCCACGGCATTCGTGTTCATCGCTATCTTCATCTGTTCCCGGATTGTCCTGTTTTGCAAACGTTTCCATAATTTATCAAAACCGCCATCCTGCAGGGTGGGAGGAAAAGAAGCCGTTAAGCCTGTTGCACTCCGGTCATATGTATACATATCGGCAGTAATTCCAAGGCCTTCCTTTCTGGCCTGTTCCACTATTTTAACCAGACTGTCAAGTTTCCACCAGTTTTCTTTGCCTGCTTCTTTTAAGTGATATATTTCAACAGAAATACCAGTTTGCCTGGAAACATTTATCAGTTCCTTTACGGCTTCAAATATTTTATTGCCCTCACTGCGAATATGGCTTGTATACATACCTCCATATTTTGAGGCTTCTTTAGCTAAAGGAACAAGTTCATCCATTTTTGCAAAAAAATCTGGCGGGTAAATAAGGGCATTCGTTATACCCATTGCGCCTTCTTCCATTGCCTGCCTGACCAATAACCTCATGCTATCCAGTTGAACGGGGGTAGGCGGTACATTATCTTCACCGATTACATACATACGAACGGTTCCGGTACCAACAAATGAGGCGATATTGCATGAAACTCCCCTTTTTTCGAGCCAGGTCAGATACTCCCCCAGTGTATTCCATGCGATCTTGTATTTGATATTCACCTGGCCCTCCTGAGCCTGCTTTTTCATTTTCGCATTAAGCGGTCCCATACTAAATTCGCCAAATACTTCCAGGGTAACTCCCTGGCGTAAGTCACCCTGCGAGTGGCCGTCATGGATTAATGACTCTTCTGAATGACTGAGCATATTGATAAACCCGGGAGCAACTGCCAGGCCGGCTGCATCGGTTATATTTTTGGACGAGGCATTTTTTAAATCGCCAATGAACGCAATTGTATCTGCATTAATGGCCACGTCTGCCTGATAGGGCTCGCCGCCATTTCCGTCATAGACCATACCATTCCGTATAATGGTATCATAACTCTGTTTTGGCTTACAAGCGATAAACGACAGGAACACAATAAATAAAAGCAGTAAATTCTTCACGATTGGGATATTTATTTGAATTGTGATCTTTTCAAACTAACGTCAACGGCCATTTCAGAGGTACCGGGCTGCACCATCAGCAGACACGGTGAATCCGGGAAGGCGAATTATTTCTCCGCCCCGCATAGCGGATTCATGGGCCAATATACCGACACAAACCATATTTGCCGACTGGGTTACATTGGGGTAAGGCTGACGGTTTTCGTATAGGGCATTTAAAAATTCGTTCACCAGGTGTGGATGTGAGCCGCCATGTCCGGAGCCCTGGATAAAAGAGGCATGCTGATTTTCTTCCGAATCGTATACCCCGGCTGTAGTAAAATGTTGAATTTCTTTTGGCAACAAATGAGCATAATCCGGAATTTTTATCCGTGCCGGTGATTCCCCGGTATGAATTACATGGTCTTCATGCTCAATAAGCGTCCATTCAAAGGATTTTTTAGAGCCATATACATCAAAACTTTCCCGGTATTGGCGGGCCGTATTAAAAAGAGAGCGCGTGATTTCCGCAGAAAGATCCGAATTCCGGAATTTAATATGACAGGTTTCGATGGCAAAAGGAGAATTATATTTGGCCACAAGCTTCTCATCGATCGTTCCGGAGCCAAAACAGGAAACGTACTCGGCCTCTGCCTTGGAGAGAGCCAGCACAGGTCCTACGCAATGCGTGGCATAATACATGGGTGGCAGCCCCTCCCAGTATCCCGGCCATCCGGCCATCTCCTGCTGATGGGAGGCTCTTAGAAACTGTATTTTACCCAATTCACCTTTTTCATACATTTCCTTAACAAACAAAAACTCGCGGCTGTAAATCACTGTTTCCATCATCATGTAGGTGAGCCCGGTTTCTTCAACAGCTTTTGCGATCTGCCGGCATTCTTCCACCGTTGTGGCCATGGGCACGGTACAGGCCACATGCTTACCTGCCCGCAAAGCCGCCAGGGATTGTTCAGCATGGTTTTGTATAGGCGTATTGATGTGTACTGCGTCGATAGCAGGATCCTTCAGCAATTCAATATAGTCGGTGTATCTTTTTTCAATACCGAAAGCATCAGCTGTCTGGTTTACTTTTTCCCGATTTCTCCGGCAGACGGCATACATATTTGAATAGGGGTGATTCTGGTAAATGGGTATAAATTCTGCCCCAAACCCTAAACCGATAACGGCAATATTGATTTTTCCCATGCTCATAAGTATAGTTAAACAGGTCAGCTTTTACTTTTTTAACATCAATCGGGCCAGCGTCTTCTGGCGGAATTTCCACAGCGTTATAACTCATTTCCTTAATTTTTGGAAATAACGCTATTGTTTCATTATTAAACGGATATCTCCAAAACCAGGTGCTTGTATCAAACTTTATATTTAAGCCCATATGCAATCTGATTTATTAAATTGCCTGAACCTTTTTTCCCTCGGAGAGTAATAACGCTTTATATCCACCTTTCGACTTGAAATAGAAAATGAGGATCGTATAAGCAATCAGCATGATGACCGGAAACAGGGCAACTGTTTTCAGTGCTTTCTTCTTGGCATTTTCCTGAATGCCCAGAACCGTTTGCCGGTCCTGCTTGTCTGCATTCGATAATTTGGCCATGTCCAGTGCCTTATATTTTCCCATGATACTGGTTTTTTCTTCTGCGACATAAGTACTGTGCAGCGCGGTATTATTCGCCCTGTCATAAGCAGCTATATTCCGGTCAATGGCTTTATCCTGAACAAAGCCCAGTATCACCGTACCGATCACACCGGCTCCGATCATGCCTACACCTCCGGCAATATTGAGCGTAAGTGCGCCTCCTTTGGGAAAGCGCTCAGATACCACACCCAGCATGGTTGGCCAGAAAAACGATTTGCCTAATCCGAAAACGGTGGCAGCGATCAGAACCGAGATCCCGGCAGACGAGGACAAAAGGAAAAGTCCCAGGGCGGCCAGGGACGAACAGACCGCCAAAAGCAGGAGCGGGGAAATCCTTTGGATAAGGTTCCCTGCAAACAAACGCAGCAGCGCCATGATGGCTGAAGTATAAACCAGGATCCATCCGGCCTGTATTCCAATCTTCGTCATCTCCGGTGACATCAGATCCGAGATCCAGCTGTCGGTACCCAGCTCCGTGGTGGCCAGTGGAAGCATGATCAGCAGGAGAATAATGAAAAGTGGCTGACCCCAACTGCGCACATAGAATCCGAAGGCCACAGTGATGGCAACGGTAACCAATATATTTGCGGAAACCGGCCAGCTGAAAACATCGCCTATCTGAAAAACGATCAGCGCAACGATGATCAAGGCTCCGCCGATACCTACTTCTTTCAGCATCTCCATATAGGAAACACCGGCTTTCACCCGCTCATTAACAGGAAATTTAATGGGGAACATCGTCACTGCATAAGCTATAGTGGGAATAAGAACAAGAAGGATTTTCAGTTTCCAGTCCGTTTCGGGTCCCATCAATAATACCATGACGCCCCCAAGAACCAAACCGACAGGCCAGCCTGCATGGAGCATATTCAGCCATTTGATCTTTTCCCTGGGAAACATAGTTGCAACGGCCGGGTTCACAACGGCCTCAACCGTTCCGTTACCCAGGGCCATGATGAAAGTGGCCACGTACATCATGGTATATCCATGCGCAAAATAGGTAAGGACTGCGGAAGAAACGTGGCAGATAAAAGCAAAGATCATGGAGTTCTTATAACCGACTTTATCTATGATCAGGCTGAACAACACGATGCTGATCGCAAAAGGCCAGAGGCCGACGCCGGCGATTTCACCAATCTGTGTTTTGGTGAGATTGAACTCTGCTCCCCATTGCGGAAGCGTTAGTGCGCGAAGGATAAATCCAAAAGATGTAGTGACCATGGCCAGAAAACAGGCCAGGAATAATCTTTTATCTGGAATCTCCTGGGGTTGCTGAATTGAAACCGTGGGCATGCGTTTTATTTTTTCTTCATCAGATTCTCAAAATAGAAGACACCTTTTTTATTGGATACGATGATGTCTGGCATACCGTCATTATTCATGTCCTGAACAGCTATATTGATGCCGACCCCAGAGTCATCGTCTATTTCATGCTGGATCCAGTAGGGTTTCTTTCCCGGTGTATATTCAAACCAATAGATAACCGGCTTTTCATAGGATCCGGGATCTATGGTTGTGATGTTCCCGGGATTGTAATGTTCGAGATGAGCGAAATAGCGTTTGCCGGTCGCGAAATCCGGATACCCGTCACCGTTAAAATCGGCCATGGCCAGAGAATGCGTTTGGGAAACGGAATAGCTGATCACATGCTGCTCCCAGCTGGGTTTCCCCTGGTCATCTTTTCCCTGCTCATGCCACCAGATGCCATATTTGTGGGCAGACGCACTGATGACATCGGGCATTCCATCCTGATTAACATCCATCACATACATCTGGGAGCAATCCTCACCCAGATCCGCACGGTGAAATATCCAGTTGGGCTGTTTGCGGTCAGGCGGTGCTTCCCACCAACCATTCTTAATAATCAGATCCGGACGGCCATCGTGATTGATGTCGCCGAATCCAAGACCGTGAGAAAAGATATCGGTTCCTTCAGGATCTTTCTCACTGATGGGAAACCGTTGCCAGGCTGTGTCCTTTTTATTGATGGGTGCTTTGAGCCAGATCATTTGTCTCTCTTTGGAATCGGCACACAACAGGTCTATCCGGCCGTCTCCGTCTACGTCCACGAAAGCGGGAGATTCATTGCCGACTGTTTCATAGATCAGATGTTTTTTCCAGTAACCACCCGCATTTTTAGGATTTTCATACCAGGAAGCGCTGGTACCCGGAAAATCAAGCACAATCAAATCCGTCCACCCGTCCAGGTTAACGTCCATGCTGTAATCCAGGAAGGAATGACTGTATTGCGTGCGCACACTGAAAACCTCAGGAGGGGCAATATCATGACGTTTCCAGTCGGGCGCTTCAAACCAGCAGGGGCCGGCGAGGATATCCGGTAATCCGTCTTTGTTGACATCTCCCACGGCTACCCCTTCCGAGATAAAATCATTACACAGGGTGTGCTTTTTAAATTGCGGCGGGGATCCGTCCAGGGGCTGGCCGTTAATTGTATTTCCGATCATTGCAAAGATGAACATAAGTGGAAGCTGAGTGATCTGTCTCAGCGCTTTTTTTAGTTTCATTTTATTCAGTTTAATGAATTCTTAATGCCCTCTTTTCATCAGGTTTTCAAATAGAAAAACACCTTTAAAATTCGCTATTACGATATCCGGCAACCCGTCGTTATTCATATCCCTAACAACGATATTTAAGCCTGCTCCCGATTCGTTATCTATCAGGTGCGGTATCCAGTAAGGCTCTTTACCCGGTGTAAATTCAAACCAGTACAACAGGGGCGGCCCATGGGTTCCGGGATTATTCCTCCAGGAATTACGCCGTAAATTGCGTTTACCTGCAACCATATCCGGATATCCGTCACCGTTAAGATCTGCCAGGGCTAAGGCATGGGACTCGGCGAAGGCGTAGCTGATCACGTGATTTTCCCATTTGGGATTTCCCTGATCATCTTTGCCCTGTTCATGCCACCAGATACCGGATAAGTGGGCGGAAGCGCTGACCACATCGGGGTTCCCGTCACCATTGACGTCCATAACATACATCTGGGAGCAATCATCCCCCAAATCTGCAGTATGAAATATCCAGCCGGGTTGCTTCGGGTCCGGGGGACCTTCCCACCATCCATTCTTTATGATCACATCCGGGCGGCCATCGTGATTGATATCACCATAACCAAGGCCATGAGAAAATATGTCTGTTCCCGGAACGTTCTTTTCACTGATGGTGAATTTTTCCCATTCGGTCGCTCCTTTTACCGTCGGAGCCCGCAGCCAGATCATTTGTCTTTCTTTTGAATCGGCACACAACAAGTCCACGCGGCCATCCCCGTCCACATCCACAAAAGCGGGTGATTCATTGCCGACTGTTTCATAGATCAGGTGCTTCTTCCAATACCCTGCCGCGTTTTTAGGATTTTCATACCAGGTGGCGGTGGTACCTGGAAAATCAATCACGATCAGATCCGTCCATCCATCCAGATTGACATCCATACTATAGTTCAGAAATGAATGGCTATACGCTGTATCGGGGTTAAAAACTTTCCCGGGGGAAATTTCATGACGCTTCCAGTCCGGCGCTTCAAACCAATAGGCGCCAGTCATTATATCCAGTAGCCCATCCTTGTTGACATCTCCCACAGCCACTCCTTCTGAAATAAAATCATGGGTCAATACATGTTTTTTAAACTCCGCCGGAAAGCTATCCGGAGATTGACTATAACAGCCATTGCCGGCCGTGGTCAGGATGAGTATTGCAAAGAAGCAGATCGATGGTCTTCTTATCCTTTTTAGTTCCATTTTATAAACCACTCAGTTCTTGTGGCCCGTTAAGTAAGTGATCAATGCATTAAAATCTTTCTGGGAAAGCCTGTCTTTGAAATTATCCGGCATTAAAGTAAAGCGGGAGGCTACCTGTTCCGCGATGTCCTTTTTGGCGATCGAAAATTCCTGTCCGGCGATATCCGCAAATACGATCACAGCCCCTTCGTCCCGGCGGTATAACCCAGTGATCACTTTGCCGTCCTTTAATTTAATCGTATAGTTCCTGAAATTTTCCGATACGTTCCGGTTGGGATCAAGGATTTTTTCGGCAAGGGCCTTTGCGCCCCATTGGCTAACACCATCCAGATTAGGTCCAATACTTCCTCCTTTGCCGGCAACCGTATGGCAGGGAGAACAGTTCTGAACAAAAACCAAATGCCCGGAATCCAGGGATGGTTTTTCCTTTTGTATGGCCGCTTCATAATCCATTAACCGGTTATAGATCATGGTTTGCCTTTCTTTATCCACCGGATCAAGATTGGCCGTAAGCGCCGTGAACTCCTTTTGTTGTTTTGGTGTGATATTCAGCAATAGCCTTTCTTCAACCTTGGGCTGGATCAGGGTCCTGGCAAATATTACGCCCTTTCTCACCTGGGTGAAAATAGCTTCTCTTCCTTCCGGCGTGCTGGCCAGGGCAATGGTAATGCCCGCCTGGAGATCGGGAGGCACATTTTTCAGTTTTTCCAAAACAGCATTGACCACCTTACCCGGAAACTCGCCCAGTACGGTCGCCGCTCCCATCCGGATATGCAAATCCGAAGAATCATTATTCAGTATGGGTAATGCCAGCTCTGCAGCATTTTCCGGATCCATTTTCAACAAGGCCCTGAGGGAAGCTGTCTTCAGTGCAACGAGCTGATCGAAGAGATCATCAGAACCAATATTCAGATCTGCCGTTGTTGAATAGGGCAAAAAAGCCTTTATTTTTGGTTCAAGCAAACGCATTTTGTATTTTCCTGCAACATCAACGGCGAATGTCTGAAGCAATACCCTGGAGCTGGATTGGGTTGCTGATGCCGGATATTTATTCAATACCGTTTCCGCGAGTTGTTTTCCCCATTCTGTGAGTTTCGGATTCTCCCTGGCTCCCCGCTGGGCAATGCCCTGCTGAAGTCCTTTGTAAATTAAAAGGTCAGTGGAATCCGAACCGTCGCTCTTATTTTGCATAGCGATATTAACTGCAGCATCCAGATTTTCATAGGGAACATACCGGGCGATGTGTTGAAACACGGCCGGCGCTTCCTTGCCCGTCATCTTATACTTACCGATATAATGAAACAAAAACACACCCGCGTTCACAGAAGGCACGCCCATCATCACGTCCGTAAGGCTGGCTGCATCCTGCTGTTTCCATTCTCTGGAAACAACCTGTTGCATCAGTTGATCGTTCCGAAGAAGGGTGCGGAGGCATAACCTATCCGTATACAGCAGGTGGGTATCAAAATCAGCGACGCTTTGCCGGGCAGACAGGGCAGCTTCCAGTGATTGGATGGTTGGATATTTTATCAGCAGTTCAACGGCCGCCCTTTGCACATGGATGTCCTGATCATGAAGTGCATTTAATACCAGCGGATAAAAATTAGCCGTATCCGGTTTTTCTTCAGCCAAAATGCGCATGGTATGTAACCGGATCAGGGGATCGCGATTTACAGCGGCTTTTTTTATCATTTCCGGCGTTAGCGCATGGAGGCGTTCCAGCACCCACATGGCATGGATGTATTGCCGGGAACTTATACCCTGCTGGTTTAACAGGGTTCCTACAGGAGCATTGGCAGGCTGGCCGATGCGATCTGCCAATTGATCTGCAGCAGTCATCCTGACCTGCATATTATCCATATCCAGCGCATGCAATAGATCATTGATGGAAGCTGCTGTCCAGTCAGTAAGCTTATTGTGGTTACCTTTATACGTGATGCGCCATATTCTTCCGCGGATATGATCTCTTTTGGGATGATCCAGCGGCACTTCATAATGGCCGATGATGGAATTATAAAAATCGGCCACATACAGCGCCCCGTCGGGCCCCAGCTTCACATCTACAGGCCGAAACCAGGGGTCTTCGCTCAGCACAAAATCCGGTTCTCGTTTTCCTATCGGGGTAGATCCTTTGAAACTATAGGAATACCGGTAAACCCGGCAACGGACCACATCACCAACATAGAAATTCTTTTGGTATTTAGCGGGGAAGTGCGTGTCAGCATAATAACCGATTCCGGCAAGTGCTGTGGCTTCATCGGATAAGGGTTGCATATCCGGTGCAAATCCCATCCCTTCTTCTTTACCCCACTGCGTATAATCGCCCCCGCGGATCAACTGATAGAGCGGTGAAGTTTGGCAATCGGTGGAATACAGGTAGCCCATCTCATCATAAACGAGCCCGAAGGGATTGATCCTGCCGTCGGTGGTATGTTCTACCCGGCTTCCATCCGGACGGAACCGGAAAGTGTTTCCTGAAATCATTGAAATGGAATCTCCGTCGGCACCGGCAATGGTATCTCTGTTGGTATAGCCATGACAGGCATGTATCCAGCCATCATAGCCCCTCACAAAATTATTGATCATTCCGTGGGTGTCCTTATGCTTAAAAGGACCCAGAAGCGTTTTTCCCTTATCGGCTTTGCCATCGCCATTGGTATCCGTGAACTTGTAGACATTGGGGATACTGTACACGATCGCACCGTCATTCACGGGAAGTATTCCAATAGGAATGTTTAACGTATCCTCAAAATGGGTAAACCGGTCTGCTTTGCCATCACCGTCGGTATCTTCGAGAATGGTCAGCCGGTCCTTGCCTTTGCCGGCAACAGCAGGAAAGGGATATTCAAAAGACTGGGTGACCCACATCCTTCCTTTTGCGTCAAAGGCAATATTGATCGGCTTGCCGATATCGGGCTCGGAAGCGTATAATTGAATTTCAAATCCCGCAGGAAGTTTGAATCCCAATCTCTCTTCTTCCGGTGTACGGGCATTCGTGGTACGAATGTTGGTCGTGAAATTACTGCCGCTGTATCTGGGATCGTCCTGTTGTGTTGTCTCATCAGGTTTGTTATTGCATCCAGCAACAAGGAACATTCCGATAGCAACATATTTAACCAGCGTTTTATTTACATTCATATTTAATATTAATAATTTGGGTTTTGTTTCAATGTCGGATTTCCCTTATCATCCCTTGAGAGGTCAATCTCTGTACTGGGTATGGGGAGATAATCAGCTTTATACTGGGCTGAAGCACGCATTAATGGTCTTTTCCTGCCCTCATTTGCAAAATACTTAGTCAGTACGTCTTTTAATACACTAGTCCGGGGCTTTCTCATAATTAATTTTTTTGTAGAGTTTGCAATTAATTTGGAAATACAATACTATCCTTTGTTTAATTGAATGAAATACTCAATGGTGTCCAATTATGACACTATTATATCCAACAGATGCATTTTTTTGTATTTTTAAGACAAAATTTGAGGCAACATGAAAAATACGATACCCAAACCGGCAATTCCGGACTCCAAGATCCTGGTCGTAAAAAAATTAATTGCGCCCCATTTTGATCCAACCTATCATTCTCATCCGGAACATCAGTTATTCTTAGTTCTGGAAGGAACCGGAACCCGGTTTGTGGGCGATACCCTTAAGCCTTTTCAGAAAGGTGATCTGGTTTTAACCGGTCCCCACCTGCCTCATCTCTGGAGGAATGAAAATGCCTATTTTGATAAGGCGAATAAGCTAAGCACCACCGGTATTGTCATCTATTTTCATGATTACCTTTTGGGAAATGCCATTCATGAGAAGGAAGAACTGGAGAATATCCAACATTTGCTTTTAAAATCGGTACGTGGGTTGGAAATCGTAGGAAAAACAAACAGGATAATCAGCAAAATGATGGCTGATCTGGTAAGCCTTAATGGGGTTAGCAGTGTTATCCAGTTATTGAGAATATTAGAAATTATTGCTGTTTCCTCGGAATGTCATCCAATCACCCATAAACATTACGTGCCGTTGTGCAATGAAACAGAAACAGACCGGATGAACAGGGTATATGCCTATGTAATGAAAAACTTTAACCAGAAAATAGATCTGAGAAAGGTTGCAGCGCTGATCTATATGACACCAAGCTCCTTCAGCCGCTATTTTAAATCGAGGGTTAATAAATCTTTTTCGGATTTCCTGAAGGAGATCCGGATCGGCCATGCCTGTAAATTGTTGTGTGAAGAGAGCATAACGATTCGCAACACGGGAGATGCCTGTGGATTTCAGTCCCCTTCTAATTTCAATAGGCAGTTCAAACAAATAATAGGGAAGTCCCCGCTTATTTATAAAAAAGAATGCCTAAAAACAAAAATTGATACGTTCGGGGATTTTTGAATTAAAGCGGAAACCCTGGCAAGATTGACCCCTTTCCACCGGCAGAAATCAGCTTTAAATTGTTATGTGGAGAAGGGGTCAAGGGTCGTGGTTTTTACACTATATCCAATGGGATTATATGTTTTTCCGGGATGCATTTTATCCAAATAAAAACATCTTCAAACCTTCAGTGCTTGGAGTCGGCATCCTGGTCTGAATACTTTTTTATCCATTCCTGGTATTCTCCGGGAGACATTTTGTTCATTTTATTCAATAAGAAATCGGTTATCGCCCAAATCTTTTGGTCGCTGTGAGTAGGCCCAAATGCAGGCATGCCTGTCATTTTAATCCCGTTCTTAATGATCCAAAATGCTTCTGTCGTATCTGGCATATCTTCAGACTTATAGAATTTAGGAGGATTAGGATAAAGACCTTTAGCCAATTCACCCGGAGCAATTCCTGGTCCGCCATGGCAGTTTACACACATTTCGTTGTAATGGTTAAACCCCTCAATAATCATATTGGTATCGTTCATCGGAGGCGCGTGTAAATCTTTCAATCTTTTGTTGATGGATTCATGCTTCGTCGTTTCGATGACCCATTTTGTGAAAGCGTTATGCGGTGCTAACTGGCTTATATTATAAGAGCCTGAATAAATATATACGACAAACGCACTGGCAATTATAAGCAGCGAAATTATTATTGTAAAGAAAAAAATTTTCATGATAGAAGATTTACACCACGAATGTAAAACAATTTGCAAATTCAATATTGCTTTCAAGGTACATCAGATTCTATTGATGAAGGTGCCCGGTCTTTCAATTGTGGTCGGATAAAGGCCCCGTAACCCGGTAGATTGAATCTGGCTTTTGGTTTAAATTGATCTCAAATTAGCAGGACCTAATCTTTTGTACTGTGAATAACGTTTAGACGAGCAAGGAATTTCATTTTCAAAGAAGTCTGAAATGCAGCAGACAGCAGGTTTGGGTGAATTATTTTTTTACGCGAATGGAATTTCTGATTAATTATACTCAGGGACTAGTATTTTTTAAAGGTGTACCTTAAAGAATGGCTTTCGTAAGACGCTGCATTTTGCCGGATATAAATCCTAGCTCTAAAAAAGTTTTACTATACTGGCTGATAGCTTGTTGTAGTCTTCCCTCCTGCGGCCAAAGTGATAAGCAACAAAAACCCGCCGCGCATGAATATGTGAATGCGCTCATACACGAAACAAGTCCCTATCTACTTCAGCATGCACATAATCCGGTTCATTGGTACCCTTGGGGTGAAGCAGCATTAAATAAGGCAAAGCAGGAAAATAAAATGTTATTAATCAGTGTGGGTTACGCGGCCTGTCATTGGTGTCACGTAATGGAACACGAGTCTTACGAGGATACCGTTGTAGCCAATCTGATGAACAGAAATTTCGTTTGTATTAAAGTAGACCGCGAAGAAAGGCCAGATGTTGATCAGATTTATATGAATGCCGCCTATATCATAAACGGTAGTGGCGGATGGCCATTGAATGCTCTGGCTATGCCGGATGGCAAACCATTTTTTGCGGGAACATATTTTCCCAAAAAAGACTGGATCCGTCTACTGAATTATTTCGTCAGCCTCTATCAAACAGATCGTGCAAAACTCAACAACCAGGCAAATCATATTGCCAGTGGAATCAGCGATGCCGAAAATGTTCCGCTGAATAATGAACCGCTATCATTTCAGAAACTACCTCAACGCGTCTATACGCTATTGGAGGGAACGCTGGACCGAATAAACGGGGGCACAAAGGGTCAGCCAAAATTTCCGATGCCCTGTCTTTGGAATTTTATCATGCAATATGGATATCTCCAAAGCAACCACGTTGCTTTGAACAATGTATACACGACGCTTGATCGTATGGCAAAAGGCGGCATTTACGATCATCTAGGTGGCGGATTTGCGAGGTATTCGACAGACGATCATTGGCATGCACCTCATTTTGAAAAAATGTTGTATGATAATGCGCAGTTGATCGGTTTGTACAGCAATGCTTACAAATTGACACATAATAAATTGTACAAGCGAATCGTATATCAATCCATTGCTTTTATCGAAAGGGAAATGACATCTCCTGACGGTGCTTTCTATTCTTCCATAGACGCAGATAGTGAAGGTAAGGAAGGGAAATTTTATACTTGGTCCATGGATGAACTTCAAAAAATCCTTGGCAGCAATACCCCCTTTTTCGCTGACTATTACGGTGTTACCGTAGGCGGTAACTGGGAACCAAATCAGAATATTTTGGACATCAACCTGGCCGATTCAACTCTGCTGCAGGCGTATCATCTTAGCGAATCTCAGATGCGGGAAAAAGTTAATTCATTGAACCAATTGGTATTTAGCCAGAGGGAAAAGCGTATACATCCCCGTACAGACGATAAAATAATAACTGCATGGAATGCGATGATGACCCAAGGACTGCTCAGCGCCTACGAAGCTTTTGGTGAGACAAGTTTTTTGATGCTCGCAAAAAAAAATATTGATTATTTACTGCTCCATGCAACCTCAAAAGACAATGTTCTATACCGTAACACAAAAAATGGGAAAGCCTATATTCCTGCTTTTCTTGACGACTATTCATTCCTCATCTCCATGTTGACCGATTACTATCAGATAAGTTTTGAGCAGAAATACCTGGAGAAAGCCAGACAGATGACCGAGTATGTTGAACAGCATTTTTATGATAAATCATCCGATATGTTCTTTTATACGGATGCATCATTTAGTCATCTGATCGCCCGAAAGATGGAGGTGGCAGACAATGTGATTCCTTCGTCCAACAGTGTCATGGCTAAAAATCTTTTTCTTCTGGGTATATATTTCGAGAACAGCAAATACAAAGATCAGGCTAAACAGATGATAAGCAATGTGGCTTCGAGCATTGAACAAAACCCCGGATTTTATGGCAATTGGGCGGTTGCGATGAATCTGCAGGTTCACGTTCCCTATGAAATAGCCATCGTCGGTGACCACTGGCAGGAAAAATTAAGCGATTTTCATTTACACTATCTCCCAGACGCTCTTTACCTGGGTGGTGCGACAGACAAAGGTCTCGAACTTCTAAACAACAAATGGGTGAAGGATAGGACAATGATCTATGTCTGCGAAAACCGCAGTTGTAAAAGACCGGTTGAATCGGTTCTCTTGGCTTTAAATCAGATGAACCCTTAACAACCATTCATTAATTTGAATAAAACAATTAATAGGCGGCTTTTCAACTATCCGTAATGAAAAAAGGGATATCAGCATTGGTAAGATCCAAATCACTTTAAAAAGTATTAACTATGTATTACGAACACTAACGTCTCGTTTAAACTACCACATTTTCAACGTTAGGATCAACAATTGGTTATTAATGAAAGTATTCATAAATCGCTACCTGCTAATGAAGGATATTTTCTCCACGCATCCGATCTCTCACGTAACGGTTAGGGATTAATGCAGCAAGGTCTATTGAGCGTTGCTAAATGCACTTTTTATTCTTGTTATAATGTTTGGCTGTTCAATGTTCCTTTTATGGATAACCAAACCCAATACACAACCAAAAGCAATGTGGGCAAGCGTTACAGTGGTCATAAACTGATACCCATCTTTAAATTGCAGGCCGAAAGCTCCTATGCCCAATGTTCTCGTGACAGGGCTTATCATAAATCCAATGCCGATTAAAAAACCATACAACATTCCCATCCAGATTTTTGCCCTCCCAAATAACAGACTAAATATTATTCCGAAAACGGCGCCATTCCAAAAGTGATAGGTCCAGCCGGCTACGTTAGACCACAAACCCGGCCCTTCAGCAAATTTATCCAGCAACAAAACACCCATTAATTTTGGCAGATCACCTGGCATGCCGCCAAGGCTAAACCCAATCTCTCTTACAATCTCCAACCCGATGGTAGCAACCAGCCCCGCCAAAATACCATTGTATATTTGCTTATTAAGATCATTAAATTTTAATAAAAAAATAACACCGGTTATTATAAAAATAAGTGCCGCCGAAGGAATTAGAAATTGTATCGCCAAAGAAGATAGCGTTGCATTTCCCGTTTCCGCATATGGAAATAAATTAGGAGCAATACCTGAGAGTATTAAGACAACTATTACTAACGTTAATTTCTTTTTCCCCTGATTCATCTTGTGTGCGTTCTAAAATTTAAAAATTAAGAGAAGCCGGGGCACAATGCCTTACCCGGCTTCTCCTCATAATTTACATAGATATCATCTTCATCATCATCTCAAGCTTACCATCCAGCTTTTGTCCTATCATTTTTACTTTAGGGTCGTTAAAGGATGCAAACAGATCAGATGGCTTGAAATAATTTACATAGGTTGCTCCATTTTGCTCATACACATTGATCCGGACTGGAATTACAAGGCCAACAGAAGGATCTGATGAAAAAGCCTCTTTACCAACCGTAGGATTACCTACGAAAAAAGAATGAGCATTGATAGAAAGGCCGGTCATAGAGAGCACCTTTCCTTGGTTGAGCTCCGATAATACCATCATACCTCCACCAGAAACGGCCTTTTTAATTGCGGCAAGGGTACCGTCAAAATTTTTTGAAGACTTTACGGTAACTGGCGTAACTGATTGAGCATTCACACTGTTTGTAAAGCTGAGCATTGATGTAAACAATACCGTTGCCAATAAAAGCGAGGGTAATTTTAATTTTTGTGTTGTCATGATTTATTTGTTTGTGTTTAAAATGAGTATATAAGGTTATAGACGGAGGATCCATTCAAACCTGACAGCAGAGTAGAAAAATAGCTTTAAGCATTAACAGAATACTAACATAAGAAACTGAACAAGTGTGCCACCATCTCTTCGCCAATGGGCGTTAAGGGCAAACTTTTATCGTTTGCATCGCCACAGGCATATACATTCGGGTTAGACACACTTTGCATATAATAATTCACAGCTACTCCTTTTTTATTGACGGAGTAGCTTTAATAAGCCTGAACCGTAAGAGAAAGCAAATAGGATAAATAATTATAATTTATTACCCTTGCTTCATCTTCAAATTTTAAAATGATTACTAATTAAAAAACAATACTACAAAAACGAACATGAAAAATAATTAGGAATTAGCAGGTATGACCTGTGGTGATTGTGTAAACAGTGTAAAGAAGGCTTTGCCGGAAATACCGGACATTACAGAAGCTGATGTGCAGTTAAATCCTCAAACTGCTGAACTTACAATGAATAATCCCGTAATTTTGGAAGTACTCCAAGCCCAGTTTCCAAAAGGCGGGGCATTATAACATCAGTGAACTTGTTGCACCATAGCCAACTTGAAATGAAACAAACTTATCAAATAAATGGAATGACATGCGAAGGTTGTAAAACGCATGTAGAACAGGCATTGAGCAAAGTGGATGGTGTGACAAGTGTATCCGTTGATTTAAGAAAAGCTTCAGCGGTGATGGAGATGGCCGCTCACATTCCGTTAAAAAAGTTACGGGAAGCCTTAAAAGAAAGTGGCGGCAATTACAGTATCTCTCTTCCCGGTGAGGATGGGCATCAGCAAGATAATTTGATGCATCCTGTAACTCATAAATCAGCTCAGAAACAAAGTGCAAAAGGTTCCGGCGTATTCTATTGTCCCATGCATTGCGAAGGCGAAAAAACTTATGACAAACCCGGTAATTGCCCGGTTTGCGGAATGGATCTGCTGGAACAACCTGCTGCACAAAAAGCAACACAATATACTTGCCCCATGCACCCCGAAACTATAAGGGATAAGCCCGGGGCCTGCCCAATATGCGGAATGGATCTTGTTCCCTTAAAAGCCAATGTGGTTGAAGAGGATAAGACCTATACAAAACTGTTGTTTAAATTTAAGGTAGCCGTCATTTTTACTTTGCCGATTTTTATAATTGCCATGACGGAAATGATACCCAACAATCCGCTCTTCAGCCTGATGCCTTTACAATATTGGAACTGGGTGGAATTGGCGCTTAGCCTACCGGTAATTTTTTATGCTGCCTGGATGTTCTTTCAGCGGGCAGGCCGCTCCATTATAACCTGGAACCTGAATATGTTTACATTAATTGGCATAGGGTCTGGTGTGGCGTGGCTTTTCAGTGTGGTTGCATTGTTCTTTCCAAATCTCTTTCCCGATCAGTTTAAAACAGCGCATGGAACAGTTTATGTTTATTTTGAAGCAGCAACGGTTATTTTAACGTTGGTTTTATTGGGACAGCTTTTAGAAGCCCGTGCACATGGAAGAACCAATAAAGCCATCAAAGAATTATTAAAACTGGCACCCAACCAGGCTACAAAAATTGTGGATGGTAAGGAGCATATTGTGGCGATAGATACCATTCAAAAAGACGATTTGATAAGGGTGAAACCCGGGGAAAAAATTCCGGTTGACGGAAGTATTAAAGAAGGAGAAGCTGTTATTGATGAGAGCATGATTACCGGAGAACCCATACCCGTGGAAAAGAAAACAGGAGATGCTGTAAGTTCAGGAACCATCAACGGAAATAAATCCTTTGTAATGATTGCGGAAAAAGTGGGATCGGAAACCCTGCTTGCCAAAATCATTGAAATGGTGAATACTGCCAGCCGCTCCAAAGCACCGATACAAAAAATGGCAGATAAAATTTCGGGTTATTTTGTTCCGATTGTGGTAGGCATTTCAATCCTCACTTTCATTATCTGGGCTATCTATGGGCCCGAACCTTCTTATGTATATGCTTTTGTAAATGCCATTTCGGTTTTAATCATTGCATGTCCCTGTGCGTTGGGGCTCGCCACACCCATGTCGGTAATGGTAGGTGTAGGAAAAGGTGCTCAATCGGGTGTATTGATTAAAAACGCAGAATCGCTGGAAAAGATGAATGATATTGACGTAGTGATCATTGATAAAACTGGCACCATCACAGAAGGAAAACCATCTGTTGAAAAAGTAATTTCCGTTAACGCTGATTTCACCAAAGAAGTGATCGTTGAAAAAATTATTGCATTAAACAGCAGCAGCGAACATCCATTGGCCGAGGCAACCATGCGTTATGGAGCAGAAATGAAAATTGCCGTAAAACCAGTCTCAAATTTTGAAGCGGTTACCGGAAAAGGCGTGATAGGCACACTTGAGGGCAGGTCACTGGCATTGGGTAATGAGAAATTAATGGAACAGGTGAATGCGAAAATTTCGCCACAATTACAGGAGCAGGTAAAGGCAGAACAGCGATTTGGAAAAACGGTTTCTTATCTGGCAGAAGCAAATAATGCGATTGGTTTTGTAGTGATTTCGGATAAAATTAAAGCATCCAGTAAAGAAGCGATAAAAAAATTACAGGATGAAGGTTTGAAAGTGATCATGTTTACCGGCGACAACGAAGATACCGCAAAGGCTGTAAGTGAAAAATTGCAGTTGGATGGTTACAAAGCCCAAATGTTGCCCGAAGATAAATTGAATGAAATAAAACAAATGCAGGCCGAAGGCAAGAAAGTGGCGATGGCGGGAGATGGTATTAATGATGCACCGGCTTTGTCTCAAGCTGATATTGGAATTGCCATGGGTACCGGAACAGATGTGGCCATTGAAAGCGCCTCCATTACGTTGGTTAAAGGCGATATGAATGGTATTGCAAAAGCACGATTATTAAGCAATAAAGTAATGAAGAACATTAAGCAAAACCTATTCTTTGCGCTAGGGTATAATGTGTTGGGCATTCCCATTGCTGCGGGGGTTTTGTATCCATTATTCGGGCTGTTACTTTCCCCCATGATAGCAGCCTTAGCTATGACTTTCAGTTCAGTTTCAGTTATTACCAATGCACTCCGGTTAAGAAATATAAAATTGTAACATCGTTCGTTTTATTTGCCCAAATAGTTTACATATTCTTTGGCATGGTGTGCTCCTACAACTGGGAAAGTGTGAATGTTGTAACATTCCTTCATAAATGTCTGACACTAAAACGACAAAACCCTGATACATTACAACCACCATAATTCAGATATAACATAAAATAAAATGGCAGACACTACTAAAAAGAACCTGATAAAAGATCCCATACAACCATTTACGACGTCATTGAAAGGCGCCGGTTCAGGTGGATTAATTATTTCCCTATTCATGATGGTGTTAGTTTTTCTATGGTCGATAATTTATTATTTTTGACCTGACAGAAAAAGATAAGATACCCGTAAAAAATATCTAAAATGATCTCGATCATCATTCCGACTTTCAATGAAGCTGAAAATATAGAAGCATTGATCCGTTTTCTAAATGCCGATAATCAGAAGGGGAATATTGAAATCATTGTTGTTGATGGCGGAAGCGTTGATCAAACCCTTCAGGCAGCCAAAAAACTGGGCGCCCGGGTATTGCTGGCTCCTGCTAAGGGCAGGGCTGCGCAGATGAATTACGGGGCTTATCATTCCCTTGGGGACATCCTATATTTTGTTCATGCGGACACATTTCCCGCTAAAAGCTTTGATCGCGATATACAGGCAGCTGTTGCGGAAGGATTTGAATTTGGAAGATACAGGACGAGGTTTTTGAGTAAAAAATGGATATTAAAAGCCAATGCCTTTTTTACCCGTTACGATCTTTTTATCTGTTACGGAGGAGACCAGACTCTTTTTATGACTAAGGGGCTTTTTAATAAAATTAATGGGTTTAATGGCGAAATGCTGATCATGGAGGATTATGACATTGTGCAGCGGGCGAAATCGGGGGGCAAATATAAAATAATGCCTGAAGCAGCGCTTGTTTCAGCCCGGAAGTATAACGATAATACCTGGCTGCAGGTCCAGAATGCCAATTACAGGATCGTTCAAATGTATAAAAAAGGTGCTTCCCAGCTTGAAATGGTCAACCGTTACCGGCAAATGTTGAATTACAGACCCTGATTTTTAAACCGCCACCCGGTTTTTTTCGTACATTGACCAACGACTTTCACAGTGCTATGAGTGAGTGTATAACCGGGATACAGCAAATAGGTATCGGCGTCCCCGATGCGTTAACGGCTAAACATTTATATAAAGATCTCTTTGGCATGAATGTCCTTATTTTCGAGGACAAGGCTGATGCTACCTTAATGACCCGCTATACTGGTAAAGAACTGCATCACCGGCATGCCATACTTTCCCTCAATATGGCCGGAGGGGGCGGTTTCGAGATATGGCAGTATGTAAGCCGTTCCCCAACGGAGGCGGTTGTATTGCCGCAACTCGGCGATTTAGGCATTTTTGCGATAAAAATCAAAGCGAGGAATGTAAACAGCGCTCATCAATATTTCAGGGAAGTTCCTGATTTAAGCGTTTCCGATCTCCAGGTTGCCCCAGATGACCGGCCTCATTTTTGGGTAAAGGATGCGCTTGGAAATCATTTTGAGATTGTGGAAGGGGATGAGTGGTTCACACCCAAGAAAGGACTTTGCGGAGGTGTGGTGGGTGCAGTGATTGGCGTAAGTGATATGAAAAATGCCCTCTGTTTTTATAAAACAATGCTGGGTATTGATGAAGTCGTATACAGTGGAACAGCGCCCATGGTGGATGTTCCCCGGGGTGCTGAATCCGGAAATCAATTCCATCGGATTTTACTCAAAAAGCAGGTGGCGAACAAGGGGGCTTTCAGTAAATTTCTGGGTTCCGTTCAAATAGAGCTCGTTGAAATAAAAAATAAAATTCCGGACCGGATTTATGGAGGCCGTTTTTGGGGCGACTGTGGATTTATACACCTTTGTTTTGATGTATTGCAAATGGATGCGTTTAAAGCCCTTGCCGCAAAATCAGGCCATCCTTTTACGGTGGACAGCGCAGATGCTTTTCCAATGGGTTCCTGCGCGGGCAGGTTTTGTTATATGGAGGATCCCGATAAAACGCTGATTGAACTCGTGGAAACGTACAAAGTTCCCATTTTTAAAAAACTGGGATTATACCTGAATCTGAAAAACCGTTCGGGAGACAAACGGCTACCGGACTGGGTGATTGGACTGCTGGCCCTGAATAAAATCCGCTAAAATAATTTTGCGAGATTTGAACGGTAGTTACAAACCTTCAGAATAGCCTCTTTCCATAAAATGCTGCAGTAGCCAAGAAATGGCATCAACAAGAGGATACAACGAATAATCAGGTTTTCTGTTAACAGGAATCCCAGCAGATTCATGATTATCCAAAACACGGGATATCCAAGCAATAATAATCCAAATAATACAGAGTCATAAAACACCGTACCCGCCGTTTTCTTTCTTACAAATTTTTGAACAGGAAAAAAGAATATGCCATTCAGGATCAGACCGACAGCCGCCAGTGGGAATAGCCATATCATGTTCAGCGCATTTAAAAATAGAACTAGGCTGGAAGTCGCTACTAATCCGGGTTCCTGAAGAGATTTTATGCTCGCTTTAAGATCGGCCTCTTCGGCTTTTTGTTGAATTCTTTTTAAATCATCAATAATTCCTGTGTTTAAACCTGAAACAGCCACATGATTACTGACCAGGAACCGGGGAATCTCAGGATCCTTTATTGACTGTATCATACCCGCGCTTAATCTTTGAGATAACAGGAAATTTAGGCGATGAATGTTTTCTGCCGCTGAAGCGTTGGATAGCCTGTCTGCCGCAGTCAAAGGATCACCAAAATGAACAATCAATCTCTTACCAAAGCTCTTAAAAGAGTTATAGTTTAAGGACACGGGGATCACTGTGACATCCGATGCCAGTGCAATTCTTGCCGTTCCTTTTTTTAAATGACGCAATAACCATTGATTTACGCACAATCCTTCGGAAAAAATCAAAATAATGCCTCCGGTTGAAAAAATTTTATGACAGCGTTCGAATGTTTCGTCATTTAAAGCCAGGAATTCCCGCCCTTCACTGAGACGGTATATGGGAATCATTTTAAGGCCGGTCATGATACTGTGTAAAAAAGGCTTTCTGAAGGCATCGCCCCTGGCAAGAAAGTGAACCGGCCTTTTAAAATGACTGCCAATGACAATGGCATCCAGGAAAGAATTGGGATGATTGGAAGCCAGCAATAGGGGACCAGTTGAAAGGGCTATGTCTTTTCGGTTAAAGGTTATTTTCCGAAAGAAAATAGTTCTGGTAAAAATAATCAGCCATTTAACTATCTGGTAAAACATGCTTTTTCCGCTTTAGCAGCATCCACCTCCATCGTAAAACCAGGTCGAGCTGCTGATAAAGATGTCATTCCTTTTCAGGGCCGCTAGATTATTGCCGGTTTTATCGCACACGGCCATTGGCTGATTGGGTAATAAGATATGGCCTTTCTGATCGTCAAAACTGTCGTCGCGGCCATAATAAATGGCTGTTTTCCCGGTAAAGACACAGGGTCCATCGGCGGGCATCGGATCTTTGATCGCGCAAACTTCAACGCTTTCGATATAAATCAGTTTATCGGTATTGTAATTTCCAGGATCAAGGATGCGGTATGCCCTTTTGGCCCTTATTTCAACCGTGCCAAATCCAATATCCGTAATCATTTTGATATATTTCTGCAGCGGTAAAGCGCCGCTCAGGCAGAGTGCGCGCAACCGGTCATCATTGCACAAACTTTCCGGCATTTCACTTTCACAGGTCGGATCAGACAAAACCAGTCTTCCGTGGGGCTTAAGCACCCGATACATCTCTTTAAAAGCCTGCGTTAGTTCATCGTGCTTGAAAATATTAAACAGGCAGTTTTGTGCCGCAACATCAATACTGTTGTCGGATACGGGTAAATGCAAAGCGTCTCCTTTGCGTAATTCCACAAATTCGGTTCGGAACCAGGAATTTAGCTTTTCGGCTTCAATAAAATTTTCTTTGCAGGCGTGGATCATTTCATCTACCACATCTATACCCACTACGGCACCCGGTTTCCGACTGAAATAAGCGAACTGCAATAATTCCATACCGCCTCCAACGCCCACATACAGGATTTTGGGATTGTTTACCAGATCCCGCGGATTTACCGTGCTGCCGCAACCATAATTCATTTCCTGCATTTTTCGGGGCACGGCTAACCCGGGTAGCTGCCAAACAGGGGTGGTGGTGCAGCACAATCCTTTTTGCGGGTTTTCTGCGGCTTCCCGGTAAACATTCTTCGTGGTTTCTAAATATGCCGACATGCCGTCTATTTTTTTGATTAAAACATATGGATGATGAAGAAAAGTAAAGCAATTACTGCCGCCGCCATAGGAAGTGTCAATACCCGGGACAAGATGATTTTCGA
This sequence comes from Chitinophagaceae bacterium, assembly GCA_041691395.1. Classification (GTDB taxonomy): domain Bacteria; phylum Bacteroidota; class Bacteroidia; order Chitinophagales; family Chitinophagaceae; genus Puia. The sequence continues at coordinate 4,249 of JBEPUT010000038.1, read as the reverse complement.
AATCTCTTTATTATTGGCTGATTTATTCACGATCCCTATTCCATAAATGCTTCCTACGGATACATGGGTGGTGGAAACGGTCAGCCCGAATTTACTGGCCATGATCACCAGCAGGCTGGTAATCAAATTAGCGGTAAAACCCTGGCCATGATTCAGCGTTGAAATTTTCTTGCTCATGGTGGCGGCTACTTTTTTTGAATTCAGCCATCCACCAATAGCCATGACCACAGCCAGGATGGCAATATTTACAGGAAGTTTAAAAAAATATAAACAAAAAGATCCGGCAAAAGTGAATATCGTTGCCAGCAAGAGCGCTTCCTTATAGGTCAACGTGCCGCTTCCCCATAAGGTTGCGGTGCCTTTGAAGTTGTCATTAGCTCCGTTTGAGTAGGTGAGTAATAAAGCAGCCGCACATAATAGGAAGGCAATCATTTCCAAAATTTAAATGTGATCGATTTTGTTTAGGCCGATTCGGATTTTCAACTCTTCTGTAAGATCGGCTTCTTCATCAATATCACTTAACTCAGGCAGCACGCTGTAGTCAATATTCAATTCCTTTAATTTTTGGATTGTTTGGATAAATACATTTTCGGTACTCCAGGAAATATTATTAAAAATTTCAGGTATCAAATCACGTAGCCCTAACAAATAATACCCTCCATCCGTTGCTGGTCCGATTACCACTTTTCCGGATTCAAGCCTATGGAAGGAATCTGAAATACCTTTTTGATTCAGATCATGGCAATCGCTGCCTATGATCACAACCTTTTCATATCCTTTTTTGAATAAAAGCGCAAAGGCGTTCAGCATTCTTTCTCCCAGATCTTTTCCCTTTTGCATATGCTTATTGTAGACGCTGTTGTCCCACAAATCACCTGTATTGATAGTATCCTGATAACATACATATTTATCGAGCAGCAGATTTTGCGTAACCTGTAAAGTGTGACGCAATAGCTCCTCGTATATCAATAATGTTTTGACGTTCCCTATTGTCTTTGCAAGGCGGGTTTTCACTTTTCCCAACTCAGGATTTCGGACAAAAATGACTAATGCTGAAGGTTGCATATGATTTTATTCCGTTACGACGCCGCCACAACTGCTTCCTGCGCCAGCAGTACAGCCATAGCAATGCTGGTTCAAAACGATATTTCTTCCGTTCAGTGCTTCCAGATTGAACTCGCTTAAGTGTTTTGACTGCTTGCAATCCACGGGCAGATCAAGCATCTGGTTGAAATCACAGTCATACAGGAAGCCATCCCAACTCACGGAGATCGTATTACGGCACATGACTGATTTGGCCGCTACCGGATTAAAGGCTGCCGTTAGTTTCTCCATATAGGTTTCATAGTTCCCGCTTTGTAACAGGTAGTCCAGGTAACGGCCGATGGGCATGTTGGTGATGGCAAAAAGGTGGTTGAATTCAATATTAAATTTAGATCGCAGGGCCTGCTTATACTCCAGCTCCAGGGCGTTCTGGGAAGGCGGTAGAAAAGCGCCAGCCGGGTTGTATACCAGGTTTAATAATAACCCGCTTCCTTCAACGCCATAACCTGCGGTATTCAGCATTTGAAGCGCTTTAACGGAATCTTCAAACACCCCGTTACCCCGTTGCCGGTCGGTTCGGTCAGCTGTATAAAACGGGAGGGAGGAAACGATTTCAATATTATGCTGCTTATAGAATTCCGGGAGATCGTTATATTTTTTATTGGCAAGCAAAATAGTCAGGTTGCACCGCACGATGATGTGCTTTCCCAGTTTTTTTATTTCTTCCACAAACCACCTGAAATCCGGGTTCATTTCGGGTGCGCCTCCGGTAAGATCTACGATTTTAATGCTCGAATTTCTCAGCGTATCCAGGCACAATTGCATGGTATCCCTGGTCATGATTTCTTTACGGTCAGGACCTGCGTCCACGTGGCAGTGCTTGCAAACCTGATTACACATCTTCCCCACATTGACCTGAAAGATTTCAATCCCGGTAGGCTTTAAGGGGAAAAGCGTTATCCTTTCCATGTTTTGCTGGAAGGGTACGAGGCGATATTCTTTTCCCGGTTCGCCATGCTCAAGTACATCAATCTGATGATGCGAATCGGATAAAAAATGGCCTTGTGTTTTAAGTGATTTCATGTGTACGCTTTACTGCTTTCAACATTCCTTTACATCGCGATTCCCTTCACCTTATTCATCATCTGAACGCCATGAACCAGAGCGGCACCCCCTTTGATTGCGGCTGCCACGTGAACGGCTTCCATCATCTGAGCCTCGCTCCAGCCTTTCTCAAAGGCATCACTGCTATAGGCATCAATACAATAAGGGCACTGGACAGCATGAGAAACGGCAACGGCGATCAATGACTTCTCTCTTGCGGTCAAAGCGCTGTCCTTGAAAACTTCCCCATACCACGAAAAGAATTTATCTCCCATTTCCTTCTGGTATTGCCCAATGGTACTGAACTTTTTAAGATCTTCTGCATTGTAGTAATGATTGGACATATTGGCATATTTTTATAAGAATAAAGGATGGTTTTCTGACTCCACGGAAACAACATATGGAATTACGGTGAAATAGCGGATTTGGTTTTATATTATGTTGAATCTAATGGTTTTAAGGCAGAATCTCTTTCCAAGAGGGTGGAAACGCCCAAAATAAGCGAAAGTCAAAGGTAAATCCTCTTTTTTGTGGAAAAGTTTAAAGATAAAGTGATTTGGATTACGGGCGCATCTTCAGGAATCGGCGAGGCACTGGCCATTCAATTGGCGCAGGCGGGGGCCCGGTTGATCATTTCTGCCAGAAACCGGGAGGCTCTTGAGCTTATAAAGGAACGATGTGCTGCTGCAACCGTTGAGGTTCTGCCAATGGACCTGGAAAGAGGAGATGAAATGCCTCTAAAAGTTGAATGGGTTCTAAAGCATTTTGGCAGTATTGATATATTGATAAATAATGCCGGGATTTCTCAAAGAAGTCTGACGCAGGAAACATCTTCAGCTGTATATAGAAAGCTCATGGAAGTAAACTTTTTTGGAACGGAGCAACTGACCAGGTTAGTCATCCCGCACTTTCTGGCAAAGAATCAGGGCGTTTTTGTGACCATGAGCAGTTTAGCCGGTCAGTTGGGATTGCCTTTGCGTTCCGGATACTGTGCATCAAAATGTGCTATTGAAGGATTTTTTGCTGTCTTACGTTCCGAGCTTTGGAAAACGAAAATTCATATTTTGGTGGTTCGTTCGGGAGCTGTCAAAACCAGTATTTCCCGGAATGCACTACTCGGTGATGGACGCCGCCACGAAGAGACGGATTCGCTCATCGAAAATGGCATTTTACCGGAAGCGTGTGCAAAAGAAATCATAAAGGCGATCGTAGCGCGCAAAAAACAACTTATTACCGGATCATTCAAAGAAAAATTACTTTTATCGGTATCCCGGTTTTACCCATCCATTGCCTTTAACCTGATTAAAAAACTTACCACTTAAATATTGTGGAATCAATGCTTGAAAAGAGAGATGAAGCCGTTCGGTTTTTAATGGGAAAAGGATTCGCAGCCTCGAAGGCTGCCATCGTTCTGGGAACTGGCATGGGTTCATTAATAAAAAAATTCAGGTTGATCAATCAATCGCCTACCAGGATATTCCGCACTTCCCGCTGTCCATAGTTGAATTTCATAAAGGACAACTCATCCGGGGAACCTTGGAAAATACGCCGGTCATCGTCATGCAGGGAAGATTCCACTTTTATGAAGGCTACACGATTCAGGAAATTACTTTCCCCAACCGGGTAATCAAAGAACTGGGTATTGAGTATCTGCTTCTGCGCAATGCGGGCGGGGGAATGAACCTTTCCTACAATTATATTCCGCTTCATAAAGGGATATATGCTGCTGTAATGGGACCTAACCTGGAGACCCGCGCGGAATATCGTTACCTTACACTGGCCGGGGCAGACATGCTGGGGATGAGTACGGTTCCTGAAGTGATTGTAGCCAATCACATCGGCCTGTCCTGTGCAGCCATCAGTGTCATAACAGATGAATGTGATCCGGAAAATCGGCAATCGGTGGATATCCGTGAAATCATTGCAATGGCAGGTAAGGCTGATCTTAAACTCAGCCGCTTTTTTTCAGCATTGATAAAAGATCTCTAGGAAATGGATGATAAAACCAATGAAAGCTGGATTACTTTAATAAGACGATCAGCGATACCGGATATGAAGCGATGGCTTGTCTCCCTCCTGGCAATTGCTGTTTTCAGCTCCT
>JBEPUT010000037.1:0-42533 GCA_041691395.1 Chitinophagaceae bacterium | reverse complement strand
GATTTGATGACATACACTAGGTTTTTAGTGTATAGTCTTTTTAGGACGAGGCAGGCTGACTCGTGCCTGGTTGAAATTCACACCATAACGATCGTCCATCCACTAGCCATTATCTGCCATTAACCTAAATAATACCAGCCAATTCCAGACTCTTCTTCCTCAGCTTCCGTATTTCCACGTCTTCGATAATCGCTTCCGGCGCAAGGATGAGCGAAGTCTTATTTTCGCGCCACCAGGTTTGGTACCGGAGTTCTTTGAATGGAAGTACGCCGATCAGGTATTTGCGTTCGCTTTCGGCATGCCATTCTTCGACCCACTCGAATTTCTCTTTGGGAATATATTGCCAGTCGTCAAAACTGATATAGGCCTTGACGTAAAAATCATCGGCCAGTTCCAGCGGGGCGTGGTGATATAATTTCTTGTATTCATATTTGTACTGGTAGCGGAGTGCGGAGAGATCGCTTAACACGGCGGAAGCGGTTGGGAAACTGCCCGCTCCTTTTCCGTAAAAGAATTGTTTGTCGGCAAATCCGCTTTCGATGACAACGCCATTGTACTCGTTCTTCACAAAGCTGAGGTGGTCGTCCGCTTTTACAAACTGCGGCAACACCAGGGCGGCTACCTTGCCGTTCAGTAACTTTTTGGCCTGGGCAACCAGTTTGATGTCATAGTGTTTTTCCGCGGCAACAGTGGCGTCGCCTGCGTGGATGTTCTGAATGCCGTTGAATACTATGGAAGCCGGATCGGTTACAATACCATAACCATGGGTGAGCAGGAGCGTCCATTTATTTACGGCATCAAATCCTTCCACATCGAGCGACGGATCGCTTTCTGCAAATCCCAGCTGTTGCGCCAGGAGCAGGGCCTGTTTGAACTCGAGTTTCTCTTCAAACATCTTTGTCAGAATGAAATTCGTGGATCCGTTAACGATAGCCCGGATGGAATGCAGCAGGTCATTGTCATAATACTCTTCCAGGTTGCGGATAACCGGTATAGAGGCGCAGGCTGCGGCTTCATACAGTAAGGAATGGCCCGTTTGTTTTTGCAAACGGAGCAATTCCGGTAAATTTTCGGCCAGCATTTTTTTACTGGCGCTCACTACGTCTTTCCCGTTTTTCAGTGCAGTGGAAACGATGTCAAAGGCCGGACCCGTTTCGTTGATAACCTCCACGATCACGTTGATTTCGGGATCATTCAGCAACTGATTCCTGTCCGTGGTGAACAGTTCTTCCGGCGCATTCCTGTTTTTACCCGGATGTTTGATACATACTTTCTTAATGGTTGCTTTCAGGGACGGGGTTTGTAATAAAATCCGGTAAAGACCTTCGCCAACAACACCAAAGCCGAATAGTCCGATCGTTAATTGTTTGTGAGTATCCATGATGTTTATCGATTCAGCAGGTTTGTAATTTTTGGGCATGGACGTTTTCTTAACAACGATCCGGTCCAAACTGTTGCAAAGATCACGGATTAAATCTTCCGGTTCTTCGAGTCCGACAGTTAATCGGATCAGGATGCCATTTACACCTCCGGCTCTTCTTCTTTCTGCCGGGATGGTTTTACGGGTAATTTCCGCGGAATGGCTCAGCGCCGGTCAAAGGGTCCACCGGGATGCTGTGAATGAATCGGCCAATTTCCGGCATAAAAATCCTCCTGTTTACCCGTTTCCGGGATATTTCTTTAAGGTGAATGAATGCGCTGGCAAGAAATACTCCGGAAAATCTTTCTGAAGGCAGGCGTTGGCTTGCCGGTATAAAAAAAGCCCTTCCGAACGGTCAGAAGAGCTATTAATATAGTGAAAGACTAATAAGCTGTTGATCTGAATTATCTGTCCCGGCTTTTAGAACGGGATGGAGTTGGCACCTTGCCCGGATTGTGTTTATGCAAACCGGAGCAGGTTGTCAAGGCTTCATCGGGCCATTACCCTCAGCCTTTCTTGATAAGCGGTATGATAAGAACTTTGTCAAAGATAAAAACCGGATCTGAATCCCGGAAAATTATTTTATCCGGGGAATTATTTTAACGTAAGTCTATAATCCCGAACATTCCGGAACTTTTTTTGTTTAATCTGAAAGCCTTTCTGACGCCGGATATCCGGAACCTTCCGGCGCGCGATTTGTTAGTATCTTTACCGACTCCCATTTATTTATGATTGAACCGAATGATCCGTCTGCCCCGGCAGCAGATGAAATGATTGAAGTGTTTGGCGCCCGGGTGCACAATCTCAAGAACATCGATATTTCCATTCCCAAAAATCAGCTGGTGGTGATCACCGGCATCAGCGGCAGTGGAAAGTCATCCCTGGCTTTTGACACTATTTATGCCGAGGGCCAGCGCCGCTACATGGAGAGTTTTGGTGCCTATGCACGCCAGTTTATCGGGGATATGGAAAGGCCCGATGTGGACAAAATCACCGGGCTGAGTCCGGTCATTTCCATTGAACAGAAAACCACCAACCGCAATCCGCGCAGTACCGTAGGAACGGTCACGGAAGTGTATGATTTCCTCCGGTTGCTCTATGCCCGCACCGGGCAGGCGTTTTCTTACAACACGGGCAAACAAATGGTGAAGTTCAGCGAAGAGGAGATCGTGGAGAATATCTTTCAGAAATTTAAAAATAAAAAAATATCGGTGCTGGCGCCCATTGTGCGCGGGCGGAAAGGACACTACCGGGAATTATTTGAGGACATCCGGAAAAAGGGTTTTGTGAAAGTGAGGGTGGATGGAGAAGTAAGGGATCTGGTGGCCCGGATGCAGGTGGATCGGTATAAGATACATGATATAGAAGTGGTAATAGACCGGCTTGCGGTAACCCCTGATATGCGGACGAGGGTTAGCCAGAGTATCCAGAATGCGCTCCGGATGGGCAAGGACCTGATGTTTCTGCTGATCAACGACAGCAACCAGGTGGTCCAGTATAGTAAGCATCTGATGTGTGAGGATACGGGCATCAGTTATGAAGAACCTTCTCCCAATAGTTTCTCTTTCAATTCCCCTTATGGTGCATGCCCGGTATGTAAAGGGCTGGGTGCGGTATACCGGGTAAGTATGAACGCTATTATTCCGGATGATTCCAAGTCAGTGAATGAAGGCGCCCTTGTTCCGCTGGGCGGGGAACGCGAGGCCTACGTGTTTACCCAGGTTCAGAAACTGGCGAAGAAAAATAAATTCAGTCTGGACGTTCCCGTTAAGGACATGCCCAAAAAGGCATTGAACCTGATCCTCTACGGTACCACGGAATCCGTTCCGGAGAACAGCCTGGATTTTGATGAAAATGATGCAGTGGCGGGAAATCCCGAATATGAAGGACTGGTCCCCATGCTGAAGAGATGGTTCGGGGCTTCCGGAACGGATTCCCTCCGGGAGTGGGTGGAAAAATTCATGGAACTGAAAATCTGCGAATCCTGCGCCGGGGCGCGGTTGAGAAAAGAAAGTCTGTGGTTCCGGGTGGATGGTAAAAACATCGCGGAGCTGAATGAGTTAAACCTGGATACGTTATACAAATGGTTTGATGGCATCGAGAAAAGATTAAACCCCAAACAGAATGCCATTGCCAAGGATGTTTTAAAAGAGATCCGGGAGCGGCTGATGTTCCTGCTGAATGTCGGCCTCACGTACCTGACCCTGAACCGCGGCACCAGAACGCTGAGCGGTGGTGAATCCCAGCGGATCCGGCTGGCGACCCAGATCGGATCGCAATTACAGGGAATAACCTATATACTGGATGAACCGAGCATCGGTTTGCATCAGCGCGACAACCAGCGGCTGATCCTGGCCCTTCAGAATCTCCGGGATATTGGAAACAGCATCCTGGTGGTGGAGCACGACAAGGAAATCATGATGGCCGCCGACTACCTGGTGGATATCGGCCCGAAGGCAGGCCAGCATGGCGGTCGTGTGGTTGCCCAGGGAAAACCAAAGGCCATGCTGAAACTCAATACGCTTACTGCGGATTATTTAAATGGCCATTTACAAATACCGGTTCCGGCAGAACGCCGGAAAGGAAACGGCAAAGTGCTGGAGCTGAAAGGGGCCAGGGGAAATAATTTAAAAAACGTGGACGTCAGCCTGCCACTGGGAAAATTCATTGTGGTAACCGGTGTGAGCGGAAGTGGGAAATCCACCCTGATCAATGAAACCCTTTATCCGGTATTGAGCCATCATGCCTATGGCTCACGGGCCCAACCGCTGGAATATAAAAGCATAAAGGGGCTGGAAAATATTGACAAGGTGATTGAGATTGACCAGTCGCCGATAGGTCGTACCCCGCGGAGCAATCCGGCTACCTATTGCGGGTTCTTTACCGATATCCGTACCCTGTTTGCTTCTGTTCCGGAAGCCAAGATCCGCGGATACAATGCGGGCCGGTTTTCCTTCAATGTAAAAAGCGGCCGCTGTGATGTTTGTGAAGGCGGCGGCATGCGCGTGATTGAAATGAATTTCTTGCCTGATGTGTATGTGCATTGTGAAAAATGCAACGGAAAAAGATACAACCGGGAAACCCTGGAGATCCGCTATAAGGGTAAATCCATCAGCGATGTACTGGATATGACCGTTGATGAGGCCGTGGAATTTTTCCAGAATGTGCATTACCTGTACCGGAAAATCAAGGTACTCCAGGAGGTGGGACTGGGATATATAACCCTTGGACAATCAGCGGTAACGCTCAGCGGCGGAGAAGCCCAGCGGGTGAAACTGGGAACGGAACTTTCGAAACGCGATACAGGTAAAACATTTTACATACTCGACGAGCCGACTACGGGATTGCATTTTGAGGACATCGGTCATCTGTTGCTGGTGTTGAATAAGCTGGTTGACCGGGGTAACACCGTGCTGGTGATAGAGCATAATATGGACGTGATCAAAGTGGCGGATCATGTAATTGATCTGGGACCGGAGGGCGGAGATGGAGGAGGCAGGATTCTTTTTGAAGGAACGCCTGAAAAACTCACGGGTATAAAAGAAAGTTTTACCGGAAAATACCTGAAGGCCGAAATGAAAGCCAGGCCGGATCCGGTTTGAAAGATACCGATGAAAATGAAAAAACAAACGGACGGCAATTACTCATCGCCGGCCGTTAAGGATATTGGAGAAACCAAAAAAGGTATAAGGCCAATAAGGGAAGCGGGATTTAATTAATAAAATCTTTGGGTACAAAAATAGGGAACGGATCAGGTCTTACTTAACCTTCGGATATACGGATTTTACCAATTCTCCCGCCGCTTATTGGTTTTGAGTTTAATTTTATCTAACAGTAAGCATTCCGTTTTCCACTTTCTGATCCTCCACAAATACTTCATACAGATAACCGCCCGAATGGATGTTCGGCAGAATACTGGTTTCGTGGTTCTGGATGACGGACTGGGTCACCAGTTTTCCATCCAGATCGAATACATAGAGTGTGTAGCGGTTTCCGGTGATACCATCTACAGTGAATAAAAGTGTTTTAGCATCTGATGCAGTAAAAAGCCTGACTTTATGCTTTTTGCTGTTCAGGTTTTTCGTTACAACAACTGCCGCCGGATAAGCAGGCAATGCGCCCGCAAAAGACAGGGCAATTGAAAAAACAAAAGCCACAGACAGTATGACGGGTAGCCATCTGCCTGAAAACTTAGGGGATAAGGGTTGCTTCATAAGGGTTAAAAAAAATTAAGGGTACGGATCAACAAAAACTATTTAGAATCTCAACAATGGGCATCTTGTTGAATTATCGTAAGAGTGGTCGCTTCCAAGGCGTATTCCCAGTTTAAGACCAAAAGTAAAATAGGCGTCCTTCTGGGTAGCATCTCCTCGTTTATCCCCGGGATGATAATTGCTGCCTGCCGTGTTCTGCAGGGGGCTTTTATTGGCCATGGCCGTTGCAATCTGTGCCGTTCCTGATGGAAGATGGGCAGCGAATAAACTGGGGTCAACAAAGGTCGTGCTGACGTCATCAATGTAATCCGTGAATGTTTTCCGGTGGATCACTTCAAAAGATATATTCACTTTCTCGCTGATAAAATATTTGATGCCGGCGCCCATAGGGATGTTCAATTGGGTGAGGGCATAATTTTTCCGGTTCGGATACTCAGGAAATCCCTGGCCTTCCGTATGAAGCGGCTGAAGATAAACCCAGGTGCCCTGCGAAGTATTGGGATCTATATAAGTGCCCATGGGATTAAAATGAAATACACCGACACCAACCAACGCGTAAGGTCTCAGGCGGCCGGTTACCTCCGTAGGCTGATCTTCAAGGAATACGGTCGGATATATTTCCGCCATAAAAGTGGCTTCGCTGATGTTTGATTTGAAATTGAGGTTCCTGTCCAGACGCGCTTCTTCCAGTCCGCCTTTTGCCTGAACATAGTTATCGTCCCCGTCCACTTTTCCAAAATTGACGGAAAGGCGGAATCCTAAAGCTTCGTTGGGATGTGCGGCCAGGTAAATGCCGTAAGAAAGTTTGGTTGCGTTAATATTATAATCTTTCAAAAAAGGTGTGCCTTTCCCCATGTGGCCGCCGAGGTCCCCGAGAAATACCATCGGGCCAACAGTAAACCCGGCTTCAAAATAATTGCCGGCAGACAGTTGACTGAAAGAAGGTGAATAGAAGGCCAGTATAATGGCCAGTGAGCACAAACACTTCCGTAAATAGGAGTGTAGACCTGTTTTCATGGAATATCGATTTAGTTTTCGGCGGTTTGGATTCGGTTATATATTAAAAGCAAAAAACCGGTAACCCTACAAGAACGGGAATTATTCTTGATATGGTGTAGTCTGGATAAACTATATTATTTGGACAAATTCCAAATAAGGGAATGTTGTTTCATTTTGGATTTATCACCATCTGGATGTGTGGAATGTTGTCCTCGAGGTAGATTTCACTGTCTTTCACGAATCCGAAAATGTTGTAAAAATGCTGGAGATATAACTGAGCGCCAATACGAATAGTGCTGGTTTGAAAGAGTTGCCGAATTTGTTCCATGCTTTCCCACATAAGTTCTTTTCCCAGGCCTTTTCCCCTGACTCCTGGGGAACTTACTACGCGGCCGATCGAAGTTTCCCTATAGGAGATGCCGGCAGGGATCAGCCGGGAGTATGCCAGCAGTTTTCCGTTTTCCATTCCCATGAGGTGCCGGGACTGCAGATCCTTGTTATCGCAGTCCGGGTAAGGACAGTTTTGCTCCACAATAAATACTTCATTGCGCAATTGCAGAATGGCATACAGTTCATGCACGTTGAGGTCATCGAATTTTTTGCAGGTCCAGATCATGGAGGTAATGTGATAATGTACTGATATAAAAATAGGCTAATTTGCTAAAGCTACGGTGGGCAAATCATCAGCACATTATCATATTTTCATATCAGCACATTACCATGCGTCTCCTTTTCATCTTCTTATCCGTTCTTTCGATTTCCCGGCTCGGTGCGCAGGAAATACAAACGGTGGATATATGTATTTACGGGTCCACCTCGGGTGGCGTGATGGCAGCGTATACAGCTGCGAAAATGGGCAAAAAGGTATTGCTGGTAACGCCGGACAAACATCCGGGAGGAATAACATCCGGGGGACTGGGCATGACGGACATTGGTAATAAATCGGCCATTACCGGCGTAGCCCGTGATTTCTACCGCCGCATTGGGGCGCATTATGGAAAGCCGGAACAATGGATTTTTGAGCCCCATGTGGCGGAAGGGCTGTTTCAAAATTATCTCCGGCTCGGCAAAGTAGAAGTCTGGTATGGTCAGGGTTTGCTGACCGTGGTCCGCGATAAACAGAAAATCCAGTCAATCACCACCGGCAGTACAGAAAAGACCGGCGCCGGTCAGCGTGTCGTCAAAGCCGCTGTATTCATTGACTGTAGCTATGAAGGGGATCTCCTGGCGAAAGCCGGCATTTCGTATACCGTTGGCCGTGAGCCAAACAGTTTGTATCACGAAACCTATAACGGCGTTCAGCTGATGGACAAACATCAGTTTCCCGATGGTGTTGATCCGTACATCATTCCGGGAGATTCGGGCAGTGGTTTATTATGGGGTATCAGCCCCAGATTCCTTTCGCCAGACGGAACCGGAGATAAAAAAATCCAGGCGTATAATTTCCGGATTTGTTTAACGGACAGTCCGGAGAACCGGATCAGTATCACCCGGCCCGAAGGATACAATTCCGACTGGTATAGTCTGCTGCTTCGTTATCTGCTGAAGAAAAGTCCGGCCAGGCTGGAAGATGGCGTGCTGAATATTAATCTGATGCCCGGCAGGAAAACAGACATCAACAACAACGGTCCATTTTCCACTGATATGATCGGTATGAACTATGGGTATCCCGAAGGCAGCATGGAAACAAGGAAGGAAATCATCCGGCAACATGAATTATATGTCAGGGGGCTGTTGTATTTTCTGGGCCATGATGAAAGGGTGCCCGCGCAGTTACGGAATGAGATGCTCCGCTGGGGTTATCCGAAGGATGAATATACGGACAATGACCACTGGTCGCCCCAACTATATATTCGCGAAGCCCGGCGGATGATTGGTGAATATGTGATGACCCAGGCGAATTGCACCGGCGCGGAGAAAGTGGCTGATGGAATCGGCATGGCGGCCTATACTATGGATTCGCACAACTGCGAACGGATTGTTGTGCACGGCATGGTAAAAAATGAAGGCGATGTTCAGATCGGTGGTTTTCCACCTTACCCTATATCCTATCGTGCCATCATCCCGAAATCAGGGGAATGCAATAACCTGCTGGTTCCGGTTTGTTTATCGGCGAGCCATATTGCCTATGGCTCCATCCGCATGGAACCGGTATTCATGGTGCTCGGCCAGTCAGCCGCCGTAGCGGCGGTGCTGGCAGTAAATCAACACCTGCCTGTTCAGCAGGTGAAGGTTGGGGATATCCGGAAGATGCTGAAGTTGAAAATTTGAAAATTCGATAATTTGAAAATTGAAATCAGGCAAAGAGTTAAGATTTTGCGTTTCTTTATTTTCAAAATTTCAAATCAGCACATTTTCAAATTAATACTTATACTTCTTCCCCCACAACCCCTTCAAATGTTTCCGCAATTCTTCTTCTCTTGCATTATGACCCGGTTCAAAGAAAGCATTTCCGCTAATCTCCTCCGGAAGATATTCCTGGGGTGAAAAGTTCTGATCATAACTATGGCTGTACTGATAGCCTTTGCCATAATCCATATTCTTCATCATTTTTGTGGGCGCGTTGCGGATGTGCAGGGGCACGGGAAGATCACCTGTCTGTTTAACCATGGAAAGAGCCCCGTCAATAGCGGTATAGGCAGCATTGCTTTTGGCCGAAGAGGCGAGGTATATGGCGCATTGGGAAAGTAGGATGCGGGATTCGGGATATCCGATTTTATTTACGGCATCGAAGGTGGCGTTGGCCAGCAGCAGGGCATTGGGGTTGGCATTGCCGATATCTTCGCTGGCCAGAATCAGCATCCGGCGGGCAATGAACTTCACATCTTCCCCGCCTTCTATCATCCTGGCCAGCCAGTAAACGGCCGCATTGGGATCGCTCCCGCGCATGGATTTGATAAAGGCTGAAATGATATCGTAATGCTGTTCTCCTTTTTTGTCGTATAAGGCGATCCGCTGCTGTGCCGTGTCCATAACCAGCTGGTCCGTAATGACGATCTTTTTACTGCGGCCGGAATCAACAACCAATTCCAGCAGATTAAGCAGTTTGCGGGCATCCCCTCCGGAAATATTGATCAGGGCCTCAGTTTCCCTGAGTTCGATTTGTTTTGCCTGGAAAGCGGGATCGGTGCTGATGGCCGTTTTCATCAGGCGGATGAGGTCTTCTTCATCCAGCGGTCTCAATACATAAACCTGGCACCGGCTCAGCAGGGCGCTGTTTACTTCAAAAGAAGGATTCTCCGTAGTGGCACCGATCAGGGTGACGATCCCTTTTTCCACGGCGCCGAGCAGCGCGTCCTGTTGTCCTTTATTGAACCGGTGGATTTCATCTATGAAGAGAATCACTTTTTCTTTTTGTTTCGCTTCCTCAATCACCTCCCTGACCTCCTTGACACCGGAAGAAATGGCACTCAGGGTATAAAAGGGAACCTGCAGGGTTTGGGCAATGATGTGGGCGATGGTGGTTTTCCCCGTGCCGGGAGGGCCCCACAGGATCATGGAAGGGACCTTGCCCTGTTCTATGGCATTCCGGAGTATGCTGCCCTTGCCGGTTAGGTGCTGCTGGCCAACCAGCTGGTCGAGGGAATCGGGCCGGAGCCTTTCTGCAAGTGGGGGCTGAACGCTAGCCATAGAAAAAAGTTTACCTTTAAACCACAACAAGTTAGCCCTTTTAAGGTTTTATATACAGGAGATGAAAACATGAGAATCCAACTTCTTTTTTTAAAGCCTTTATTGGCCGGGGTGCTGTTCATCTTTTCCTTTTTTTCACCAAGGGCGCAGAAGCTTACGGCCGTTCAAAATTATGGCATCAACCGGCCGGGTGTGGTGATGATCAGGACCGTTTTTTCGGCGGATGTTTATGTCAATAACATGCGCATGGATTCCCGCAATCTCAACCATTTGCTCGATTCCCTGCAAAGGATAGACAGCAGCGGGACCATATTTACGCCGGAACAGAAGCTGGATATTGTGCTGACTGAAATCAGTCGCAATCCCAACCGCTTTTTTAAGTCATCCCTTGATTATATCAAGCAACCCGAAGAAATCACATCCAGCGGAACGGGTTTTCTGATTACCGGAGATGGCTATGTGGCAACCAACTGCCACCTGATAGACCGCGATAAAACATTTATCCGCCGCCAGTTTATTCTGTCGGCGTTTCAACAAATCACCGAAGCAAATATCTCCGCTTTTGAAAGCGCCTGGGCAACCAAGTTCTCCGAGCAGCAAAAAACAGTCCTGTACAACACCTATGCTTCCATATATGCCCGGCTGTTCTCCATGGCCCTGTATGATCTGAAGAAAGATATATTCATAGAATACAGTGCGGATTCAACCAATGGCTCGGCAGCTACGGTAAAGAAAATAGCCCATGTTGTTGTAAAGGGACAGCCTATGCCGGGGAAAGATATTGCCATCCTAAAAATAGATGGCGACAGTTCCCTGCCAACCTTAAAAATTGCCAGGGATGAGCTGCCCAAGGTGGGGGAACAATTGTTTGTTTATGGATTCCCGGGCCCCGTAACCAATAATAACTATGTGGCCTCGGAATCCGCCATTGAACCCACGCTCACTACGGGTATTGTGAGTGCGCTTAAAAAATCTGTGGAAGGATGGCCCCTGATCCAGATGGATGCCAATATCAACCGCGGAAGCAGCGGGGGGCCTGTTTGTAATGAGAAGGGGGAAGTAGTCGGACTGACCACTTTCGGAAGCATTGAAAACAGCGGCGGCCTGGCGGCAGGATTAAATTTTGCGATCCCGGTTTCCATCCTGGAAGAATACCTGGACAGTGCAGAGGTGGTTGCCCATCCCAGCGAAGTTTCTAACATATTTGCAGACGGCGTCATTTTCTATGACCAGGAATATTACAAGGATGCCCTGCGAAAATTCAAGCGGGTTAGGGAGATCAATCACAAATTCCCCGGATTAACCAGTTACATACTTGACGCGCAAAAGCGTCTTCATCTGAATGATGAACGTAAGGCTTCCATGGTCCGTTACGATCTTTTGATACTGGGCCTGCTGATCATCATCTGCCTGATTCTATTCAGGTTCCTGAAAAAGAGGAAGCTGGTGTGAACTTTTTTTAATTCAGTTTCGCAAACTCATCGCAAATCGTCTTATAGGTATTCGCGGGGGAGATTTCGTTAACGGGAATTTCTCCGTAATATCCCCTGATAAACTGGGCCGGGTTGCTCCAGGTTGTTTCCATGATACCCAGAAAACGATCCTTCATTTCCGGAGTGGAATTAGCCCTGAAGTTTTGCATGTCCTTAATCTGCTGAACCGCATATCCCGGATTTTTCCAGGGGCAGGTCAGCACCCTTAATCCCTTCATGGCAAAATATACCGCGGTCTTGTCTGCCCGGTCGTAGTGCCAGTCGGTAATCACCACATCTTTCGGAATCATATCCACGGCCCGCCAGGTGTCGTTATAACTGGCTTCCCATTCGCCAATGCCTGTAGTGCGTCCGTCAATGAGCCGGTCCCCCCAGATCCACAACTCTTTATTTTTTTTGGCCAGGTGGTCGTGGAAGGCGGTAACCTCATCGGCAAATAATTTGGATTTGTCGTGGTGGGCACAACGGGGGCATTTATCAGCTCCGAGAATAAACACTTCATCCATTCCGGCATGAAAGGCGGTTGATTCAAAAACATCCACCAGTTCATCCATTACATCAAAAACAACTTTGTGCACTTCGGGGAGCAGGGGGCAGTAACTTTTGCAATAGAGGCTGTCTGCATTGGGCCATTTGTACACCGCAGGCATTTTTATCCAGGGGGTTTCATCGAATTGGGGATATTTAGTCAGCAGCATATTGGGTTTGTTCGCCCAGGACTGGTGGCCCAGCATGTTGATCTGCGGAATGAGCCGGATATTGTGTCTACGGCATGCGGCAACGATCTTTTTTACATCCGTCTCAGAAAGGGCAAACGAATCGGTTAATTCCGGATGCGATTTGAACTGGTAACGGTAATCCACCTGCAGAATCAGCAGGTTTATCTTTCTGGCGGCCACACCCTGGTCAATAAAGGTTATGAAAGAATCCACTGCCTTGGGCAGGGGTGCATCTATGCACAAGCCCCTTACCGGGATAATGCTGTCGAGCTTATCCTGCGCCATCAGCCCGCAAAAGGGTAATACCATCAAACAAAGCATCAGGAGTGCCTGGAATATGCGTTTCATAATGATCAATTTTAGAAAGTTAAAAAAGAATTCAGCCTGCCACAGCGAACCTCCCGGATGAAGGATTCCCGTATGCGGCGCAGCACCGGGGATCCGAATTTACTGAAATGAACTAATTTCGAACCTGAAATTTGTTGAATGTTTATAACTGGCCCGGGAATTTCTTCCTACATTGATCATACGAACTTAAAACCGGCGAGCCGGTTTGCAGACATCGACCAGTTGTGCAGGGAGGCGGTTCAGTACGGATTTGCTGCGGTTTGTGTTCCGCCTTTTGTGGTTGACCGGACCGTGAGGGAAACAAAAGGAAGCCGCGTAAAAATAGCCACGGTTATCGGTTTCCCCCTGGGATATGCTGAGGCTGCCGTTAAATGGGACGAAAGCCGGAGGGCCATGGAAAATGGAGCCGATGAACTGGATGTGGTGATCAACCTGATGGCCCTGAAGAACGGGCTGTGGAACCATCTGACAGCTGAAATGGTTCCGCTTGTTGCTGCGATCCATGCAAAAGGCCGGATCATTAAAGTGATCGTGGAAAGTGGCATGCTCAACCGAGAAGAGATCGTGCGTTGTTGTAATATATATGGAAAAATGGGCATAGATTTTATGAAAACCTCCACCGGTTATGCGGAAAAAGGCGCGTCGGTGGAAGATGTCCGGCTGATGCGTCAGGAACTTCCCGCGCAAGTGGGTATCAAAGCTTCCGGAGGGATCAGGACCTATGCATTTGCCAGGGACCTGGTGGAAGCGGGCGCCACACGCATCGGGTGCAGCGGAAGCGTTGCCCTTGTTGCCCAGGAAAAGGAATGGTTAACAACCGAAAAAAAATGATGAAGTCTATTTATCTTTTGAGCCTGTTGTTTTGCGGATCGGTATATGCCCAGGATACGGGAGTTTCCGCAGCGCCGATCCACAAAGATCCGCGCATAGACTCCCTGATGAAAGTGCAGATACGCATCAACGAGGTCAGTACGCGGGATAGCAGGAGGAACCAGCCTGGATACAGGATCCAGGTGGCCAATTCGAACGACAGGAACAAAGTGTTTGCCATAAAAACAAAAATTTACCAGCAATACCCGGAACTTAAACCATATCTGATTTATCAGCCTCCAAATTACAAACTGAAGGTGGGTAATTTTAAAACTAAAGAGGAAGCGCAACCCTATTTGGAAAACCTGACACGGTTTTTTCCGGCAGGCGTTTATATTGTCCCGGATATTATTGAAGTGAAACCCGAGTAATTCTTAATTATGCTGAAAGAAAAAATCCATCAACTGGCAAAGCAGTACGCACCGGAAACCATTGATATCCGCCGTCATCTGCATGCCCATCCTGAACTGAGTTATAAAGAATTTAAAACATCGGCCTATGTTCAGGAAAAATTGCAGCACATGGGTATCCCGTTCCAAGTAAAGGCCACAACGGGTGTGGTGGGAATGATCAGGGGAAAAAATCCGGACACGCGCGTGATTGCCTTAAGAGCCGATATGGATGCCCTGCCCATCCTGGAAGAAAATGAGGTGTCGTATAAATCCCAGAATGAGGGCGTGATGCATGCCTGCGGCCACGATGCGCATACCAGTATCCTGTTGGGCGCTTCAAAAATATTGAATGAGCTGAAAGATGAATGGGAAGGAACAGTGAAGCTGATCTTCCAGCCCGGCGAGGAAAAGAATCCGGGCGGCGCCAGTCTGCTCATCAAAGAAGGCGTGCTCCACAATCCGCAACCACAGGCCATTTTTGGATTGCATGTACATCCGGGCCTGGAGATCGGAAAACTGAGTTTCCGGGGCGGACCCTCCATGGCCAGCGCGGATGAAATTTACATTACCGTGCGCAGCAAAGGCGGCCATGCCTCCACCCCGCAGCTTACGGTGGATACCATTCTGGTTGCCTCCCAGCTGGTGGTATCTTTACAGCAGATCATCAGCCGCAATAAAAACCCGTTCACGCCATCTGTACTTTCCATCTGTTCCTTTCAGGGAGGATATACCACCAATGTGATTCCTTCAGAAGTAAAACTGATGGGCACTTTCCGGGCCATGGATGAAACCTGGCGGTTTCAGGCCCATAACCTGATCCGGAAAATGGCCAAGGGCGTTGCCATGTCTACGGGTGCGGAAATTGATGTACTGGTGGACGTTGGATATCCGGTAGTGAACAACGATGAAAATCTTTATCCCTTGGCCAGGGCCCGCGCCGAAGAATATGCAGGCAAGGAAAATGTATCGGAAACGGAAGTGCGGATGGGGGCAGAGGATTTCGGCTACTATACGCAGGAAATTCCCGGATGTTTTTACCGTCTCGGCGTGATGAATGAGGCAAAAGGCATCACGTCCAGCGTGCATACGCCAACTTTCAACATCGATGAATCGGCCATTGAAACCGGCATGGGCATGATGGCCTGGCTCGGTGCCAGTGTTTATTCCAGTTAATTTATTCCATGCAAAAAAAGCAACTCCGGAAAGAAGAAGCACTTGATTACCATGCCAGGGGCAGACCCGGCAAAATCGAAGTGGTTCCCACCAAGGAAGCAAAAACCCAGCGAGACCTTTCGCTTGCTTATTCACCCGGTGTGGCGGAGCCCTGCAAGGAGATCGTCCATAATCCCGAGGATGTATACAAGTATACGGCCAAAGGCAACCTGGTGGCCGTGATCACCAATGGTACCGCGGTTTTGGGTTTGGGGGATATCGGACCGGAGGCAGCCAAGCCGGTGATGGAAGGCAAGGGTGTACTGTTCAAAATTTTTGCCGATATAGATGTATTTGATATCGAGATCAATGAACGTGATCCCGAAAAATTTGTGCAGATCGTAAAGGCGCTGGAACCCACTTTCGGAGGCATCAACCTGGAGGACATCAAGGCGCCGGAATGTTTTTATATTGAAAAACAGCTCCGGGCCTCGCTGAAGATTCCGGTGATGCACGACGACCAGCATGGAACGGCCATCATCAGCAGCGCGGCGCTCATCAATGCACTGGAAATCCAGCGGAAAAAAATTGATAAAGTAAAATTTGTTATCAGTGGCGCCGGAGCCGCTGCCACGGCCTGTATGAAATTGTATGTGGCCCTGGGCGCCAAACCGGCCAATTTCATCGTGTTTGACAAGGACGGCGTCATACATAAGGACAGGGCGGATCTGGATGACGACAGGAGGATGTTTTCTGTTGACCGGCCGGACTGGACCCTGGAGAAAGCGCTGAAAGACGCCGACGTATTTGTAGGGCTGAGTGTCGGCAATGTGGTTACGCCGGCAATGGTGAAGAGCATGGCCAGAAAGCCCATTGTGTTTGCGATGGCCAACCCGGATCCGGAGATCGATTATGAGGCGGCCATTGCTGTGCGGGACGACCTCATTATGGCCACCGGAAGAAGTGATTATCCCAACCAGGTGAATAATGTACTGGGGTTCCCGTTCATTTTCCGTGGTGCACTGGACGTAAGGGCCACGCAGATCAACGAGGCCATGAAACTGGCCGCTGTGAAAGCGCTGGCGGATCTCTCCAGATCCCCCGTTCCGGATATTGTGAATATGGCATACAATGAAAAAAGCATCAGTTTCGGTCCCCGGTATATTATTCCCAAACCCTTTGATCCGCGCCTGCTCTCCACAGTGGCGCCCGCGGTGGCCAGGGCAGCCATGGAAAGCGGAGTGGCGCAGACCCGGATCGAGAACTGGGATGTTTATGCCATTGACCTGAATAAGCGGCTGGGGCTGGATAACCAGCTGATCCGCGTGCTGGGCAGCAGGGCCCGGCGCGATCCGAGGCGACTGGTATTTGCCGAAGCCGATAATCTTAAAATCCTGAAAGTAGCGCAGATATTATTTGACGAAGGGGTGGCTTATCCGATCCTGCTGGGCAATAAAGAAAAAATCCGAAGCATTGCTGCAATAAACAAAATAGATATTGAGGGCATGCCGATCGTGGATTCGAGGGCCGATGATCAGAAAGAACGCAGAAAAGGATTTGCAGAAATTTTCTTCCGGAAACGCCAGCGGCGCGGGTTCAATAAATACGAATCGCAGAAAATCATGCGGGACAGAAACCATTTTGGCTGCATGATGGTGGAAACGGGAGAGGCTGATGCCATGATCTCCGGGCTCACCAAAAATTACCCGGATACCATCCGCCCCGCCATCGAAATCATCGGTACCGAGGAAGGCGTAAAAAAGATTGCCGGCATGTATCTTTTACTCACCAAGAAGGGGCCGCTTTTTTTGGCAGATACCACGGTGAATTTCAATCCCACGGCGGAAGAGCTGGCCGATATTACCCTGCTGGTGGCGAAAGAAGTCAGGCATTTCAACCTGGTGCCCCGTATTGCGATGCTCAGTTATTCCAATTTCGGAACCAGCAATTCGCCGGAGGCACGTCTGGTGGCCCGTGCCACGGAAATCGTGAAACAAAAAGATCCGGAACTGATTGTGGACGGGGAAATGCAGGCCAGCATTGCATTGAATAATGAGATCCTCCGCGAGAACTATCCTTTCAGTACCCTCGTGGATCAGGAAGTGAATACCCTTATTTTCCCCAACCTGGCGGCGGGTAATGTGGCCTATAACCTGTTGAAGGAAGCGGGTGGCGCCGACGCAATCGGCCCCATTTTACTGGGTATGAAAAAGCCCGTGCATGTTCTTCAACTGGGAAGCTCGGTAAGGAATATTTATAATATGGCCCTGGTTGCTGTAATAGATGCCCAAATCAAATGCGCAGCCACATCGGATGAAACGCTGAAACAGACGGCCGGATGGAAACGAACCAAAAAATAAATTGTACTTTCATCCCAGTAATCACCCATGAATATATTCACAGAATTCGGGCGTTATTTATTGATGCTGAAGGATATGTTTTCCAAACCGGAAAATATGAGGATGTACTGGAAGGAATTAATGCACCAGTGCGTTGAAATTGGTATCCGTTCCCTGGGCATCGTGGTGATCATCTCTTTTTTCATGGGTGCGGTATCCGCTTTACAAACGGCTTATCAGCTGGTGAGCCCCCTTCTTCCGAGGTCTACGATTGCCCTGATCGTGCGGGATACGGTTATTCTTGAATTTGCACCTACACTGGTGTGTATTGTACTGGCTGGCGTGGTTGGCAGTAAGATTGCCGGGGAACTGGGCAATATGCGCGTGAGTGAACAGATCGATGCCCTGGAAATCATGGGGATCAATACCCGTACCTACCTGGTTCTTCCAAAAATACTGGCCGCGATGATCACCATACCCCTGCTGGTAGTTGTTTCCATGGTATTGGGCATCTGGGGCGGAAGACTCGCCAGCTTAGCTACCGGAATTGTGGCGGCCTCCCAGTTCGATAAGGGGCTGTTGCAGAATTTCCTTCCGTATAATGTGTTCTTTGCCCTTGCCAAAGCATATACTTTCTCCTTTATTATTTCCAGCATCTCTTCTTTTTATGGTTATTATGTAAAGGGCGGATCGCTGGAAATAGGAAGGGCCAGCACCCAGTCCGTTATCGTTAGCTGCGTGCTCATCCTGTTGGCAGATTATGTTCTTTCAGCTGTCTTATTATAAGCATTTCATTCATGATCGAAATAAAAGATTTAAAAAAGTCCTTTGGTGATATAACGGTTATCGATGGCGTCAGTGCGGTGATGCAAACCGGCAAGTGCAACCTGATTATCGGGTCCAGCGGAAGCGGGAAAACGGTTTTTATGAAATGCCTGGTGGGACTTTTTGAACCGGATTCGGGGGAGATCCTTTACAGCGGACAGAACTTCACGACCATGAATGAGGAAGACCGGAAGGTTTTGCGTCAGCAAATCGGCATGCTGTTCCAGGGATCCGCCTTATTCGACAGCATGACGGTGGAACAGAACATCATGTTTCCGCTGGACATGTTCACCAAAGATTCTTTTTCAGAAAAACTGAAACGCGTAAACGAAGTGCTGGCCCGGGTGAACCTGGAAAATGTAAATGATAAATTTCCTGCCGAAATTTCCGGTGGAATGAAAAAACGGGTGGGCATTGCACGGGCCATTGTGCTTAACCCGAAATATCTTTTTTGCGACGAACCGAATTCCGGTCTGGATCCGCAAACCTCCCTGCTGATCGACAAACTCATTAAGGAGATCACCCTGGAATATAAGATTACCACGGTAGTGAATACGCACGATATGAACAGTGTGATGGAAACAGGCGATCACATCATTTATATGCACCAGGGCATTAAAGAATGGGAAGGGACCAACAAAGAAATCATTTTCAGTAAAAATCAAAAACTCAATGAGTTTATTTTCGCTTCCGAATTCCTTCAGGATGCCAAGGATATGCGCATGCTGGAAATGAAGGGAAAAATTGATAATAACAGGAATATGGATGAATTGCTGAAATAACTAATTTTGCGGCTCAGACGGAAATATTCTAAACTCAATTAAATGGCAGTTTTAGTCAATAAGGGATCAAAGATCATTGTGCAGGGATTCACGGGTACGGAAGGCAGTTTTCATGCTGCACAGATGATGGAATATGGAACACAGGTGGTTGGCGGCGTTACGCCGGGAAAGGGTGGAAACAAACACCTCGACCGCCCGGTATTCAATACCGTATCGGATGCGGTGAAAGAAACCGGCGCCGATGTGTCCATTATTTTCGTTCCTCCTGCCTTTGCTGCAGACGCTATTATGGAAGCAGCCGAAGCGGGCATTGCGCTGGTGGTTTGCATCACGGAAGGCATTCCCGTACAGGATATGGTGAGGGTTAAGAATTACCTGGCAGGAAAAAGTACCCGGCTGATCGGCCCCAACTGTCCGGGGGTAATCAGCGCGGATGCATGTAAAGTGGGTATCATGCCGGGATTTGTATTTAAAAAAGGCAAGATCGGCATAGTGTCCAAATCCGGAACACTCACTTATGAAGCGGCGGACCAGGTGGCGAAGGCCGGACTCGGCATTTCCACTGCCATTGGCATCGGTGGCGATCCCATCATAGGAACCACCACCCGGGAAGCCGTGGAGTTGCTGATGAATGACCCCGAAACGGATGGCATCGTCATGATTGGAGAGATCGGTGGAAATATGGAAGCCGAAGCGGCGCGTTGGGTGAAAGCAAATAATCGCAAACCGGTGGTAGGATTCATTGCGGGACAAACCGCTCCTGCCGGTCGTCGGATGGGACATGCAGGCGCCATCATTGGCGGGGCGGAAGATACTGCTGCCGCGAAAATGAAGATCCTGGGCGAATGCGGGATACACGTGGTTCAGAGTCCTGCGGACATCGGTGCAACCATGGCTAAAGTGATTAAAAAATAAAACAACCCGGCTTTTTGCCGGGTTGTTTATTGAATCGTCAGGAAGCCGGATTGTTTTCTACGAAAGTCTATTGGCCCGGTTTAATGCGTGTGATGGGCATGTCTGTGACCGTGATGATGCCTTCTGTGCCTTCTCATTTCACGACGGTCATTTCGGAATTCGCGCTTGTCATTTCTCAATTCCCGGTAGTCCCTGGAAACCTCGTTTCGATCGTAAGTCATTTCCTGCCGGTCGCGGTTCCCGCTCCGGCTGTCCTTATATCTTCTCGGAAATTGTGCCTGTGATGCCGTGACAAGAAATAATCCGGCCGCAATCAGTAAGACGAACTTCGCTTTCATAATCATTATTTTTAGGTAAGTAAAAGGAATGCCTTTCTAAGAAGGACAGCGCATTCTACAGTTTAATCTGGCATCGTTATAGTTTAGTTAAACGGTATGGAATCGGGAAAAACGGGCATCCTTAGCGGGAACCCATCCATATGCCTTCCTTTTGGATAAAAAACGACGATATGACCTTAAAATCAATCCTGTTATTTACGATTGCCCTGTTCAGTTATGACGTATTTTTTGCACAAACGCCTTTTCCTTACGAAAAAACATGGAAAAGGATTGATTCACTGATTCAGAAAAAAGGTCTTCCGAAGTCCGCGCTGGAAGAAGTGAACAAACTCTATGCGGCGGCGAAAAAAGAAAAACAGGAAGGGCAATGGGTAAAAGCGGTGATCTACCTGCAGCAGCTACAGGGAAGCGATGAAGAAACACTTAAATCCCGTGAACAACTGGAACAGGATATCAGCACTTCTCCTCCACGAGTTGCCGCCCTCCTGAAAAGCCTGGAAGCGGAAATGTTTTATACTTATCTACAGCAGGAACGATATCGTTTATCCCAAAGGACGGAAATGGAAAACGATTCGTCAGAAGACATCAGCACGTGGACAGCCGGAAAGCTGAATAGAAAAATCAGGGAATTGTATCTCGGTTCCCTAAAAGATGAAAATCTTTTACAGCAAACCAGCCTCAGCGCATTTGAAGTGGTGATCCGGAAAGGAAATGTTCGGCATCTGCGCCCCACTTTATATGATCTGCTGGTTTATCGCGCACTGGATTATTTTCAAAATGACGATCCGGAACAACCAGTGGCTGAAGAAACCTTCATGATGGATAATCCGGCGGTTTTTTTACCCGCAAGGCTGTTCATGGAATACGGATTTACCGGACCAGACAGTTCATCCAGTCACCTCACGGCGCTGAGATTATTTCAAAACCTGTTGCGCTTTCATTCGGAAGATGCAAAACCGGATGCCGAGATCGATGCCGATATCAACAGGCTGGTTTTTGCAAAAAGGTATGCTGTACTGCCTGGAAAGGATTCACTTTATTTTTCTGCGCTTCAGCACATCACAGACCAATATCCCCTGTTACTTTCAGCGGCACAGGCCTGGTATTTACAGGCCGCATATTTTTCGGAGAAGGCCGCAGCTTTTGATCCGGTAGCGGATATCGCTCACCAATACGACTATGAGAAAGCCTGGGCGATTTGTGAAGAGGTTGTAAAACAGCACGATTCATCCGAGGGGAAATCGAATTGCCTTACCCTGCTGAAAAACATTACCCGGAAAATTTTTCGTGTGCAGACTGAAAAAGTAAATCTGCCGGATCTGCCATTCCGGGCGCTGGTTTCCTATAAGAACATCGGCCATCTGTATGCGCGCATCATCCGCATTGACGATGCCACGCGGGATGACCTGGGAAATAACGGATGGGATCCTGAACTCTGGAAAAGACTGCAGCATTTCCCGGTATTGAAAAGCTTTGATCAGGCTCTTCCGGAAACAAAGGATCACCAGGAACACCGGGTGGAAATTAAAGTGGATGCGCTGCCTTTTGGACAATACGCATTATTCACCAGTTCGGATCCCTCTTTTGGGACCGGGGCCGTTCTGGCGGTTCAGTACTTTTTCTGTTCCTCCGTCGCTTTCGTGAATTATGGCCAGGATTATTTTGTTGCGGACCGGAATACGGGTGAGCCGATTCCGGACGTCATGGTTCAATCCCTGTATCCGGTCTATGACTCCAAACAACATAAAGATGTTTTCCGGAAAAGTGCATTATACAAAACGGACCAGCATGGTTACTTCCGGCTGGGGAACGATAAAAACTACCGGTATCAGAGCAGACTTGAATTTTATCATGGGAAAGATTATTTGTCCTTCACCGGGAATAACATCTATTCTTACAATAACGTTGATGAACATACGGATAGCGATGCGGCCACCTATGAGAAAATAATGCGGCAGGATATCCTGTTTACCGACCGGGCCATATACCGTCCGGGTCAAACGGTCTTTTATAAAGGGTTGCTGGTAACCAGGGATTTTACCACGAAACGATATAAAGTGGCAGACCACAGCCCTTCGAAATTATATCTTGTTAACGCAGGCAATCAACGGGTGGATTCTGCCATGGTTCAGTCCGATGAATTCGGATCCTTTCACGGCCAATTTGTGTTGCCGGGGAATTTGCTGAACGGGGAATTCAGTATCCGGGATAAGGAAACGGATGACAGCCGTGACTTTTCTGTTGAAGAATACAAACGACCCAAATTCTATATTGTCTATGATACCGTACAGGGAAATTATAGTGTGGGTGACAGCATACACATCAGCGGATCTGCAAAAGCCTATGCAGGCAATAGTATCGATGGATCCAAAGTGATTTACCGCGTGTTCCTCGAGTGCAGGTTTCCATACCCCTGGTTTTTTCGCAGGATCCCGGCGGCTGCTGAACAGGAAATACGACATGGAGAAACCATTACGGATGCCGATGGCCGGTTTAAAATTAATTTTCTGGCAATAGCCGATCAGACTATAAAAAAGGAATCCAAACCGGTCTTTACCTATAGGATTGAAACGGACATTACTGCTCTGAACGGTGAAACGCGGTCCGCTGCAACATTCGTCGCTGCCAGTTACCAGTCGTTCCAGATCGTTTCGGCACTTCCGCAGGAAAGCCGGATGGTTTGGGACAGTCTGCAACAGATACCTGTGACCACGCAAAACGCTTCCGGAGAATTCCACCCGCAACGGTTAACCGTAAGTCTGTATCGGCTGAAGACGCCGGACCGCCTGATCAGAAAAAGATATTGGGATCAGCCGGATCAGTTTGTCATGCCGAAAGATGAATACGTAAAGAATTTCCCTAATGATGAATATAAAGATGAAACCAATAAGGAATCCTGGGAAAAGGAAATGAAGCTGGCAAAAACGGACAGTACCCGTGCATCGGGATTGTTTCCCGGCTGGGCCGACGGGAAAGCTCCGGCATCGGGATGGTATCTGATTGAATTCAAAGCAAAAGATAAGAACGGAGATTGGATAATGGATAAGAGATTTATTGAGCTGTTTAAAAGAGGAGAAAATAAGCCGGCTTATCCAACGTACAATGCCATTGTTTCAGAAGATCAGACGGGCGAGCCGGGGAGAGTACTGGACATAGAAACCGGAACTTCTGGTCCGGACACATGGGTAATCCGCGCCAGGAAAAATGCCGGAGATACGCTGGCGCAATATTCCTTTTACGGACTGAATAATGAAATCAAAACCAAGTCCCTGAAAATCACAGAAAATGATCGTGGGGGATTTGCTGTGAACGATGCGTTTATCAAGAACAATCGTTGGTACAGCAGTGCCCACATTATCCACGTGCCCTGGACGAACAAAGAATTGCAGGTGAGTTATGAAACCTGGAGGGATAAGGTATTGCCTGGCAGTGCCGAGAAATGGAAAATAAAGATCAGCGGGGATAAGAAAAATAAAGTAGCGGCCGAAGTGCTGACGGCCATGTATGATGCTTCGCTGGACCAGTTTAAGAAGCAGGACTGGCAAATACCGGATCTTTATCCGGTGTTTTCCGAAGAAAATTTCTGGAACGGGTCAGGTGATTTTACAGATCAGGTTTCTACGGAAGAACCAACACCGGATAACACGGGTGGAAATTTCTATAAGCAATATGACCGGTTGACTTTTCCCGGCCAGCGCAATACCCGGACTGTGGCGCACATGATGGTGTTCGATGCGGCGCAGCCGCGGGAGTCCAATAAAAAAATTTCCGGACTGAAAGTGGAAATGGCTAATTTCACAACGTCTGTAATAGCCAAAGATGAACGGACCGGTTTAGCAGTTTCTGCACCACCCGATCCTTCCACCGCCAGGATCCGCAAAAATTTCAACGAAACCGCCTTCTTCTTCCCCGACCTGAAAACGGATGAGTCCGGCAGTGTTGAGATTTCCTTTACCATACCCGAGGCATTGACCAAATGGAAGTGGATGATCTTCGCACATACCAAAGACCTGGAATTCGGTTATGCTGAAAGAACAGTGATCACGCAAAAGGAACTGATGCTGCAGCCCAATATGCCGCGGTTTTTCCGGGAAGGGGATTCCATGCAACTTCCGGTTAAAATTTCGAATGTTTCCGCGGCGGCCATGACCGGCACGGTTAACCTGGACTGGCTGGATGCCGAAAGCAACGTGGATCAGAATACAGCGCTTCAGAACAATTACTCTAGCCAGCGTTTCCGGTTGGAAGCTGGACAAAGCACGGTGTTGTATTTTTCAACAGTGATTCCGGATAATTTCCAGCTGCCTTTGGTATACCGGCTGCAGGCAAAAACAAATGACGGAAAGGCTGGTGACGGCGAAGAAGGTGTTATACCGGTAATGAGTAACCGTATGCTCGTAACAGAAACATTTCCATTGAATATGGAAGGCCGGGAAACCAGATCATTCTCCTGGGAAAAACTATTGAACAGCGGCGCAGGTACAACTTTGAAGAACCAGTCGCTCACGCTGGAATATTCAACCAATCCCGCCTGGTATGCGGTCCAGGCGCTGCCTTACCTGATGGAATTTCCCTATGAGTGCGCGGAACAGACTTTTAACCGTTTTTACGCCAATGCGCTGGCCACGCAAATCGTAAATAGTGCCCCGGGAATCCGGGCTGTTCTTGAGCAATGGAAAAATGGAGATAGTTCCGCGCTGCTGAGCAATCTGCAAAAAAACGAAGAATTAAAAACTGTGTTGCTCCGGGAAACGCCCTGGGTGCTGGATGCGCAGCATGAAACGCAGCAGAAGAAAAACCTGGCTCTGTTATTTGACCTGGTAAAAATGAACAATGCACTAAGCTCCAACCTGGATAAATTAAAGCAGATGCAATCCGAAGGCGGCGGGTTTCCCTGGTTTAAGGGAGGCCGTGATGACCGTTACATTACGCAGTATATTCTTTCGGGTATCGGACATCTGAAGAAATTGAAGGCCGTTCCGGAATCTGAACGGGCCGGTCTGGATCAGGTAGCAAAATCGGCGATGGCATTCCTCGATAAGGAGTTGAAATCGGATTATGACCGTCGTCCGAAAAAAGAACCTGAGAATATTTCAGCCATCCAGGTTCAGTATTTATACATGCGCAGTTTCTTTCCGGAGAGGGGGTTGCCCGGACCGGTATTTCCGGCCATGAATTATTACCGGAGGCAGGCCATTCAATACTGGGTAAAGCAAAATAAATATCTTCAGGGAATGATTGCATTGTTCCTATACCGTACGGGTGATCTCAAAACGGCAAAGGATATCCTGCGTTCCCTGAATGAAAATGCAACACGGTCCGAAGACCTGGGTATGTACTGGAAGTTAGTAAAACCCGGTTACTACTGGCAGGAATCTCTGGTAGAAACGCAGGCATTGCTCATCGAAGCTTTTAGTGAAATGGGTTCGGATCCTGCATTAACCGATCAGATGAAGTATTGGTTATTACAGCAGAAGCATACCGGTGGGTGGAGCAATACCAAATCAACGGGAGAGGCCTGTTACGCGCTTTTGCTGAAAGGCGGCAACTGGCTGGACACAGTGCAGCGTGCGGAGATTAAATTGGGCGATTATACCGTTCCTACGTCAGATCAAAGCACAGAAGCGGGAACAGGCTATCTGAAGGAGATCATTCCCGCAGAAAAGGTTCAGCCGGCTATGGGGAAATTGGAAGTCACTGTTCATCGGGAGGATAACACGAAACCTGCGCCATCCTGGGGTGCTGTTTACTGGCAGTATTTTGAAAACCTGGACCGGATAACGGCCGCGGAATCTCCCTTATCCATTGCTAAAGCGTTGTATATTTCAAAGAACACCGGCAGAGGGCCGTTACTGGTTCCGGTAAATGCAGGAAATGTTTTAAAACCGGGAGATCAGCTGATCATGCGGATCATCATAAAAGCTGACCGGGACATGGAATATGTTCATCTGAAAGACATGCGCGCCGCCTGTCTTGAACCCAAAAATGTACTGAGTGGCTATCACTGGCAGGGAGATGTAGGATATTATGAAACCACAAAGGATGAAAGCACCAGTTTCTTCTTTGATTATTTACCCAAAGGAACGCATGTATTCGAATACCCATTATTTGTGACCACGGCCGGAACCTACAGCAATGGCATCAGCAGCCTGGAATGTATGTATGCCCCTGAATTTGCGGCTCATACGGAAGGCATGCACATCCGGGTGGAAGGAAAATAATGCTTATGGAAGAAGCGGACGTATTAATCATTGGTCAGGGACTGGCGGGCAGCTGGTTAAGCTGGTGGCTGGAACGGGCAGGGCTATCCTACCGGGTGATCGACGATGCCGATCCCTTATCGGCGTCCAGGCATGCAGCCGGCCTCATCAACCCCATGACCGGCAGAAGGATGGTAAAAACCTGGATGATCGATGAGTTAATGCCATTCGCCTGGAAAGCGTATCGTGCAATGGGTCAGTTTCTTCTAACAGATCTGATCTCGGAAACATCCGTCATTGATTTTTTTCCTTCTGTGCAGATGTTGCAGTCATTTCAAAAGAGATATTCAGAAGAACCGTCTTTTTTGTCCCCCGGAATAAATGCAAACCAATACAATGCCTGGTTTCGCTATGATCTGGGATGGGGATCCATCAGTCCCTGCTATCTTGTTCAGATGGAAAAATTATTATCTGCCTGGCGAAGCCATCTGCTGCGTAAAAACAGGTTAAGAGAGGAAACCTTCGCCATGGATAAGCTGGTTGAAAAGGATCAGGGTTATCAATATGATGACCTGCAGGCCCGCTATATTATTTTTTGCGAAGGAGAGGGTGCTGTAAAAAACAGATTTTTTGAGAAATTGCCATTTGCGCTGAACAAAGGGGAAGGGTTCCTGGTGGAAATAAGCGAAATACCGAAGACCAGCGTATTTAAAAAGGGTCTGAGCATCGTGCCCTGGAAGGATGATATATTCTGGGTGGGATCTTCCTATGAATGGGAATTTTCTGATCACCTGCCTTCGGAAAACTTTCATTGGACTACGGAAAAATGGTTAAAGCACTTTCTCAAAGTTCCGTTTAAAATCATTGATCATTTTGCAGCGGTTCGTCCGGCCACCCTGGAAAGACGTCCATTTGCCGGTTTTCATCCCCGGTATTCAGGTGTAGGCATTCTCAACGGATTGGGTACTAAAGGATGTTCCCTGGCGCCCTATTTTGCTGCCCAGCTGGCAGAAAAGATTGCTGGTCATCGAATTATAGATCCATTGGCAGATATAAAACGGTTTCGGAATATATTAATGAAATAGGATGAGCCTGTTTTTTGGGCAGAACCCCCCGCAAAGTGGTATTTGCGAATTCGCAACGCTGATTAGCTTTGGAGATTGATTTTCCAGAACCCAGTTTTTATGGCATTATCATCGAAAAAGACAGAAGTTGCTGAAGAAAATATCGTTAGTAAAATCTATTTAGTGCGGGAGCAAAAGGTAATGATAGACCATGATCTGGCCGAATTGTACGGCGTGGAAGCAAAACGCCTGAAAGAAGCTATCAGGCGGAATATCAATCGGTTCCCTCCGGATTTTATGTTTGAAATGAATGTAAAGGAGTTTGAAAATTGGAGGACACAATTTGCGTCCTCCAAAGAAGACCGGCAGGGATTAAGATATGCCCCATTTTGTTTTACTGAGCAGGGTGTTAATGGCTAGTTCAAACTCACTGCTTCCCCTTTAACGGCTTTCAACAGGAAGACGGCTTTTCCATCCCGTGTTTGTAAAGGATCCTGTTTTAAAAGCGTGGCCATCGCTTCGTAGAGTTCCGGGAGATCCTGCTTCAGGCATACGGGGTTTTCGAAAAAGGTTTCCACGGTTACCGCCCAGAACTCATGGTAGTTCACGGCCGCATATTCACCCAGCAGATTCCGGTTACCGCCCTGCATACTGTTAAAGATCGGGCGGGCCACCTTGGAGAAATTCTTAAATTCCTTCTTGAAATGCTTGTCTTCTTCCGTTTCTGTTATAAAAGTTACGTAAGCCAGCGCGTGGCCCATTTCATGCAATCCCATGTTGCAATGGGGGGTTAATCCGCTGATGCCCCTGATGAAATTATCCCAGGAAAGATAAATACCGCTCTGGTCCACGTGCCCCATAAAGGGCCTGGAATAGAATCCATAGTGATAATCATCTTTAAGAACGAAAATGTCGTTGAAATAATTGAGCATGAATTTTTCCAGGCCGAAAGTGAGCTGTATGGCCACGGCGCTGATCAGGATCGGCATTTCGGCGCTTTCCTCTACTTCGATGTAATGAAATTTGCGGGCCTTCTTAAAAAGGAAGGTGCGAAACAGGAACTTGCGCTGGTCTTCCAGGCTCAGTTTGTTGTAAAAACGGATGTATTTCGATACAATGCTGTGGTAAAAGGTCTCGTTCGCAATGAAATTACGCTGCTGCCTGCGGATGTAAAACCTGTTAAAAAGTGCTGAGAGGGTTCCGTGCAGTGTCAATACGCCCATCACGAGGGATACAATGATAATGATCTCCATAATGTCCTTTTTTCTTTTTGTGTGCTCAGGTCGGTCGATCAGGGACAAATGGCCTTACATGGGTGTTGGATGGGAAAGGCTTCAGGTAGGATTATGTTTACCTGTTAAAGTTTAATCAGAGGAGAGTGAATTGTGCGGATGCTACAAGGTAAAAACTATTTTTTAGAAATGAAAGTGGCTGGCACCTGTTTTTTAATTTTTTTTAAACGTTTTAGCGCTACGTCGCATTGCCCTACCTTTGCACGCTGAATCAAGAGACCATTTATGTACAGAACACACGACTGTGGCGAGTTACGGCTCGGGGATGTTTCAAAAGAAGTTACCCTGGCCGGGTGGGTGCAAGGCATCCGGAAGTTCGGCAGCATCAGTTTTATTGACCTGCGTGACCGTTATGGGATCACCCAGTTACTAATCGGAGAGGCGCTGAATAACTACCTGGCGGAAACGCCCCTGGGCCGGGAATTTGTAATTCAGGCCACCGGAACCGTGTCTGAAAGGTCAAATAAGAACCTTCAAATCCCAACGGGGGAAATTGAGATCAAAGTGAGCCGGTTTGCCATTTTGAACAAATCGGCGACCCCGCCCTTTACCATTCAGGATGATACCGACGGGGGAGATGATATCCGGATGAAATACCGGTATCTCGACCTGCGCAGGAACGAGCTGAAGAAAAACCTGGAACTGCGTTATGCCGTGAACCGGGCCGCAAGGGATTATCTGCATCAGCATCGGTTCCTGGATATCGAAACACCTTTTCTGATCAAATCCACGCCTGAAGGGGCTCGCGATTTTGTGGTGCCCTCACGCATGAACCCCGGTCAGTTTTATGCCCTTCCGCAGAGTCCGCAGACTTTTAAGCAACTGCTGATGGTGAGCGGTTACGACCGCTATTATCAGGTGGTAAAATGTTTTCGCGATGAGGATTTGAGGGCCGACCGCCAGCCGGAATTTACACAGATAGACTGCGAAATGAGTTTTATTGAACAGGATGATATTCTCCGGATGTTCGAAGGACTGATCAAATTTATTTTTAAACAGGTAAAGGGGATAGACTATACCCATCCGGTGGAAAGAATGAGCTGGGAGGATGCTGTGTGGAATTACGGGAACGATAAACCCGATATCCGCTTCGGGATGAAAGTAACCAACCTCAAATCCCCTTTAAAAAGAAATGGCGCCCGGGAAGCAGGGGGAGAGATTGTATCCCACGCCGGCTTTAACGTATTTGATCAGTCTGAAACGGTGCTTGCCATCTCCGTTCCGGGAGCGGCTGCCTACACGCGCAAACAATTTGATATCCTCACGGATTGGGTGAAACGTCCCCAGATCGGCATGCAGGGTTTGGTATATATCCGTTATAATGAAGACGGAACGCTGAAGAGCAGCGTGGACAAATTTTATGATGAGGAAAGACTAACTGCCATCGCTGTTTTCTGCGGAGCAAAAAAAGGCGAAGCCATCCTGATCCTTGCCGGCAGGGAAGAAAAAACCCGGAAGGCCATCAGCGAATTGCGTTTGGAAATGGGCCAGCAACTGAATCTGAGAAATAAAGAAGAATTTAAATTGTTGTGGGTGCTCGATTTTCCTTTATTTGAATACAGTGAGGAAGACAATCGCTGGGTAGCCCGTCATCATCCCTTTACCGCGCCAAAACCTGATCAGATTGCGGTGATGATCGATAATGATCCGGCCATTCGCCAGGCGGATCAATACCTGGAGCATCCTTACGCCGGCATTAAAGCAAACGCTTACGATATGGTGCTGAACGGAAATGAGATCGGCGGTGGTTCTATCCGGATCTATCAACGGGAACTCCAGGAAAAAATGTTCGACGCGCTGGGCATGACCCGCGACGAGGCCAACCACAAATTCGGATTCCTGCTGGGCGCTTTTGAATATGGAGCCCCTCCCCATGGCGGAATCGCTTTTGGATTCGACAGACTCTGTGCCATCCTGGGCGGAAGCGAAAGCATCCGGGATTTTATCGCTTTTCCCAAAAACAACAGCGGCCGCGATGTGATGCTGGATGCGCCATCAACCATAGACGATAAACAACTGAAGGAATTATACATTGAGATTAAAAAGTAAAACAGGGAACCGCCTTTTTTATTTTTTAATCCCTACTCAGTGATCCGGATCGTTCCCCCGCCATTATACGAATGGTATTCCCCGTTGTACATGGCATCTGCACTGATGGGGCCCATCCTGAACACGCCGGGGGAAACGGCGCGCACGGCATAATAGTATGTCTGCCGGGCACCATGCAGGTTCACAAAGAGATTAATGCGGTCGTCCCGTACGTCCAGTGAGGTGGGCTTGTCGTCATCTTTGATCCAGTTCATGCCGGGAATCTCTTTCGTTCTCGGATTTTCAATTTCAAATCCGGCAGGAAGGAGATCGGTGATCACCACGTTATCCACATCTCCGCTGTATGATTTCTCGATGCTGACCTGCACGATCAGCAGTTCATTCTGCTTGAAACTGGTTCCCGAAACGGGTATTCCGTAACGATTGAAAAACCGTTTCCGGACCCGGAGAAAATTATCCGACGCTTTCATGGTTCCGCCGGCTGAAATACCTTCCTGTTCCCAGTAATAATAAATATTTCCTTTTCCGGAACTGATGATTTCCGGGTTGCCGGTTCTCAGCTGGTCCGGATTGATGCGAAGATCCGAACCGGTAAAATGCGCAATGGTTTTGCCATTGACCCGGATCTCTGCGGTCGCGTCCGATGCCCCTTGTTGTTTTGCGATCTTGCCCAGGGCGAGGAATCCAAAAGCCAGTTCCTGCGTACTGTACCAGTTGCGTCGTTTGAGTTTATCGGACACGTGTTTCGCCATCTCCGGTATCTGTGCATTTTCAGGATCCACATCCACCAGCACGTTCAGGGCAATGGCCTCATCCCGGATATCCGAATAAAAACTGCCGCTCGTCTGGACCACCGATTCCTCGCCCACAAACCGGGTGGGCAGGAACTGACGGTAAGCGTTCCGGTCGCCGGTAATGGCATAAGCCGCCGCCAGCAGGTATTTGCAATCCAGGCTCAGCAGGGCTGGGTTGACCTTATAATAATTCATCACCGATACATTTGGTTCTCCGGCAAGCGCCAAAACATACAATCCATAGATCGTTTCTTTGGGAACAATCTTTTTTTGCTGATCGCGGTTATAATAATATTTGATGGTTTTACGGTCACGGAACTGCCCGTCGATATAACCCAGCATGGTTTCCAGCAGGGTTTTGTCAACATCAAAACCGGCCTTACCCGCTTCCACCAGGAAATGGGCCGCATAGATGGTTGTCCACCAGCTGGCCGTTCCTTCATCATCCCACAATGTGACGGCCCCGTTGTACAACTGTCGCATTTTAATTTTCCGTATGGCCTCCTGTATGTTGTAATTGGCGTTGTTTACCGCACCCTTTTGCTGATGCAGCGCATCCGCCAGATCACTAAAATACAACTGGGGAAAAGCGGCCGAAACTGTTTGTTCCGTGCATCCGTATGGGTATTGCAGCAGCGCACCGAGGTATTTGGCCAGTGCCGCTCCCGGAAAACTACTCAGCAGCAACTGACCGCTGATAATCGAAGGAATGAAATCGGATTTATCAAAATCCAGCATCTGGCTCGCTCCTCCTTTCAGCACGCCGCTGCCTGTATTTTTTTGCAGGGAAGCGGCCGGCCTTACTCCGACCTCTGTTTCGTCGGAGAATTGTTCACCCAGTCCGTTCACCAGCACACTCACTTTCCCCAAACCCATCTCCGGTTTGGCTATAACGTTGAAGTATAAACGCTTATCGCTGTGGGGCAGCACACTGAAATCCTGCCGCCCCCGGCTGGCCAGTATGCTCCCGGATGTTTTTAATTCGGCAGTTCCCGTGGCGCTTTTTGAAGTGGTATTAGAAATGGTCACCGGTACCAGCGCCGAATCAGATGGTGCCAGAAAACGGGGCAGCGCCGTGCTCAGGACCAATGGGTCCGCAACGGTCATTTTGGACTCTCCGGAGCCGAACTGTTCATTGCGGTAGGAAACGGCCATCAACCGCACTTCACCGGAAAACCGGGGTATATCCAGCTGGAAACGGACCTCTCCCTGTTTATTTGCCTGTTTGATGCCGCTCCAGTAGGAAAGGATGTGGATCCTTTTGGCTGGCATGGGGTTTGTTCGTTTGGTCATGTCCGTTTCCGTATCTCCGCCTGTACTGCTCAGCCTGCCCTTCAATTCGGGCAGCAGTAGCGGATACAGGTCGTAAGCATCCACGGCTAGCGCACGCGGGGCAGAGAAATAAGCATAGGGATCCGGTGTTTCAAAACCGGAAACCTGTAACACCCCGTTGTCCACGGCGGCCAGCGTAACCAGGCTGTTCGGAGCGGCTTTCACCGTTATCTCCTGACGGGTTTTGGAACGAACGAAGGCTGCCGCCACAATTTCCACCGGAATCTTCCTGCTTTTTTCTTCCACCTTCACATTTTCAAATCCGTGGGCCACGGTTAACGGAATATCGGATATGCCATGCGGCTTGATGAGCGTCGCCGTGACGTAGGCATTGGGAATGGCCTCTGCGGTAAGTTTCAGGTCGATGGTCGCCGTGCGGTTCACTACCTGTACATATTGATAGCTGATGAGTTTGGCGGTCTCCAGGGTTACCAGTAAGCGGCCGTCAAATGGTGCTTTGAAAAGGGCCTTCACGCTTTCGCCGTTATAATAGGATGTTTTATCCAGTTGAATATCCACATGTCCCTCATTATTGACTTCAAAGGATGTCTGGTCACTTCCCCAATATCCGTAACTGTAAAAGGCTTTGCTCACATAGCTGTTTGCCCCGGCAACGGCTACCCGGATCTCATACTCACCGGGCGAACGCGGGGTAAAGCTAAAGGCTGTTTGTTCCCCGCTTACCGAGGTGATGGCCGAAGTAATCAGTTTATCTTCTTTCTGGGACTCATAACGGAAAAAACTGCCACTTTTGGTGAGCACCGTGCGGTATTCGTGTTTGATTACGGAAACGGATGCGGGGATGGCGTTCAGCAACTTCTCTTCTTTGTCCAGCGCAATCAGCGAAAATCGTACTGGCTGATTCAGGCGGTAATACCAGTTTCCGTCATTGCCAATGCCAAAATAATGTGGTTGCGTATAGATGGGGATTGAGGTCTGCCGGCTGACCGGCCGGCCCGTTTCATCGAATACCGTGGTATAAAAATCTGCCTGCAGCAACCCGATGTTGCGGTACATGTCCTGCACTTCGTATTTTTCCGTAGCATTGCCTTCCATGTTCGTTTTACCTTCCCGCACCACTTTGTCATAAAAAGTCTTCTGATTGGCCAGACTGAAATCGTAATTGTTGTATTTTTTAGGAGTGAAAGATTTCTGTTTCAACCGGATCTCACATTCATAGTTCCGGTTAGCGGCGGGTGGTCCGAAAAAATTATCCGCATGGATACTGAGCATTCCCGTGTCTCCTGGTTGCAGAAAATCTTTGTTCAGCTTTGCCGTTACCTTAATCCGGTCGGGTACGAATTCTTCCACCCGGAAAGGCTGGGAATTCAGCAGCACATCGTTGGAGGTGTATACTTCCAGTGAATAGGATCCGGTGATGGCCGTTGCCGGCAAATCGATATTTCCTTCCAGGGAGCCCTGTTCGTTGAGATTTTTCCGGAAAGTTTTCAGGTCCTTTCCATTGGGTAAAAGAAATTTCAGTTTCATGGGAATTTCTCCTGGCGAATGCCAGGCATAATCCCGGACAATAACGGAATAATTGATTTTTTCCCCTGGCCGGTAGATGTCCCTTTCCGGATAAATGAAAGCATCCAGTCCGCTGGCATTGGGATTCTTTCCTTCCACCTCGAACCGGGAGGTATTTACTTTTGTATTATTGAAAGGAAGATAATTAAAATCGTCAGCCGAATTGGCAATCACCAGGGCGGGCCGGAAGCCTGCAAATTCCCGTCGTTTGTATTTGATTTCCGCAACGCCGCTGTCGTTTGTTGCCGCCATACCCAATACCTGGTTATTCGCACCGTAAGCAATAATATTTATACCCTTCATGGGCAATGCGGTTTGAATGGAATTGGCAAACACCAGCATGTTGTCACTCGCATCTTTGGCGATGAGTCCGATGTCGGACAGGGAAAGAAAACGGCTGTCCCGCACCCAGTAATCTGTTGCCGAACGGATCATGATGTGATAGATGCCCTTGAAATCGGACAGCTTGTCCTGAATGTCAAAATGAAAGATCCTGCCATTGCCGTATTTGGGCAGCAAACGCGTATCCACTTCCTGTTCATAGATTACATCTCCCGGTGTTGCACTGGTCTCTTCTTCATACCCTCCGTTTTCGCCGGTAGTTTCCTGCGGGTTGTAACCGTTGCGCTGTGCGCTCAGCAGGTTGTTTTCGTAAATTTTTGAAATGACTAATTTCAGTTTTGGTACATTGGTGATGCGGATTTCGATATTCCTTTCTCCTTTGGCAGCCAGGTAAATGCCTTTGCTGTTGGCAAAACTTACGGAAGGCTCCAGTTCCCCGAAGCTGAGGTTGTTCAGGTAATCCTCCTGCATCGTGCCGCCGATTTTTCCATGTATTCCTTTGTTCAGGGTCAGCTGGTAACTTTTGTCGGTACTAAACTGATCACTGTGGATCTGAAATCCGTTTTCTGTTATTTCCGTGTTGAATTTTACCGCGGGACTTATTTTTACATAGGCCGCCAGATCGGTGGCATTCACCTGCTGGCTGGTGAACACCTGGATGGTACCCCCGATTCCTACCTGGCTGGCCGTAACGTTGTTGATGCGCAGCACAAAAGGAGAAGGAATAACGGAACTGATTTCGGTTGACTGCATGGTGCCGTTATTTCCGCCTACGGGAACAACGCCCTTATCCAGACTGATCTTTGTATCATAATCCTTGTCTTCCATTTTAACCCCGGTCAGTCGCACGGATATTTTCGTAGAAGGAGAAAGTGTTTGCAGGATAAAAGCGGCCGGCTTCCCGTCTACGGAAAGTTTCATTTTATCCTTCAGCACAAGCGGATCGAGCGGGTAATTAAAATACAGATCCACCTGCGGAAGGGCGAGGTGGCTGTTCTCATCCGCCAGTACCCAGGCGGCGTTCGTGTTTTCAAGTTTTAGTGACGCGGTATGGAAAAAGATATTTTTCCCGTTTTTGAAATGATCGTATTTGCTGTATTGAAGGATATCGCTTTTCAGGGTGGCTCTGTAACTCGTTGCCGCCGATAAAGAGATGGAAGGTGAAAAAATCAGTTCATCCGGATGTTCCCATCGGAACTTTCCGGGAATAGCCGGTTCAAATGAAATATAGCGGGTGGAATCCCAGCGGTTGGTGAGCGAATCATCCACCAGCGGTTTATCAAACCGGAAAATCAGATTGGTCAGCGCCGGCACTTCGTCTTTCGCATTGGTATAATCCAGGCCCACCAGGTTCCTGTTACAGGCGAATAAAAGAATAAGTAGCCCGCAGGTTGTCCAGCCCGGAAGCTTTAAGCGCATAGTTGTGGGGGTTAATCGGTTTGCTGGCGTTAATATACAAAAAAGCATATCGCGGGAAAGGCGTTGCCGATGGAAATATCTTCTTATTTTTACCAACATAAAATCTATCGGGGCTTATGGCTTATCAACTGCTCAATGGGAAAAAGGGAATTATTTTCGGTGCACTCGACGAAAAGTCGCTTGCCTGGAGAACAGCCTTGCGTTGTTATGAAGAAGGCGCCGCACTGGTGCTGACGAATGCCCCTGTTGCCCTGCGTCTTGGAGAGATCAACAAACTGGCAGCCGATGTGAAGGCCCCGGTTATCTCTGCCGATGTCACCAGCATGGAGGACCTGAAAAAACTTTTTGAAGGCGCCATGAATCATTTCGGCGGGAAGATTGATTTTATCCTGCATTCCGTGGGCATGAGCCTCAACATCAGAAAAAATAAACCGTATACGGGACTGGATTATGGGTTTAACCAGAAAACGCTGGATATATCTGCGATGTCGCTGCACCGCGTTTTACAAACCGCATACGAAATGGATGCCCTCAATGATTGGGGAAGTGTGGTGGCGCTGAGTTATATTGCCGCACAGCGCGTGTTCCCGGACTACAATGAAATGGCTGATGCCAAGGCCCTGCTGGAAAGTGTGGCGCGGAATTTCGGATATTATTTCGGCATTAAGAATAAGGTCCGGATCAATACGGTATCCCAATCGCCGACCAAAACAACCGCCGGAAGCGGTGTAAAAAGTTTTGATGGATTTCAGGCTTACGCAGATAAAATGAGTCCGCTGGGCAATGCCAGTGCGGATGCCTGTGCAGGATATTGTGCCAGTTTATTCAGTGACCTGACCAGGATGGTGACCATGCAGAACCTGTTTCACGATGGCGGATTTTCCTTTACCGGCGTAACGGAAGCGGTTATTCTGGAAATAGAGAAAAATAATTCGGGGGTTGTAAAATAAAAATCTGCCTGAACAGGTAGGGGAAGCCGGCCTTCCTGAAAAATAAAATTCCCTCCAAAGAGGGAATTTTATTATCCACAGGGGTGGTTGCTCAATATTCATCTTCATTAAAAAAGAAATCTTCCTGGCTGGGGTAATCCGGCCAGATATCATCTATCCCCTCATAAATCTCTCCTTCATCTTCCAGTTCCTGGAGGTTTTCAACCACTTCGATCGGAGCGCCCGAGCGGATGGCATAATCAATCAATTCGTCTTTGGTGGCGGGCCAGGGGGCGTCTTCAAGGTAACTGGCTAATTCGAGTGTCCAAAACATCTGTATTCCGGTATTTAATTTCTGAATGTTATTAATAAGGTCAGATCAACGCGGCCTACCGGAGAATGGCGGAAAGGCTGCCTTTAATTTTTCGCAAAAGTAATTTTTATAATGAAACAACCAAATACCATTTATACTAAGTAAATGCGGGATATCCTGCTTAAAACAAGGTTGTTATATTTGCTGATGATCCCATCTGAAGCTTCCGGGCCCATCCTTTCGGCCAGAAATATTGAGAAATATTACGGAGAACTGCATGTTTTAAAGGGTGTAAACCTTGATGTTAACAGGGGAGAGATCGTTAGCATGGTCGGTCCTTCAGGGTCCGGGAAAAGCACGCTTTTACATATTCTGGGCACTTTGGACGAACCGGCGTCCGGGGAGATCCTTCTGGAGAACCGGCGT
This sequence comes from Chitinophagaceae bacterium, assembly GCA_041691395.1. Taxonomy (GTDB): domain Bacteria; phylum Bacteroidota; class Bacteroidia; order Chitinophagales; family Chitinophagaceae; genus Puia. The sequence continues at coordinate 4,410 of JBEPUT010000037.1, read as the reverse complement.
CTGCAGACCCTCAAAGGCAAATCCCTGGCTGCCTTCCGGAACCGGCACATTGGTTTCGTATTTCAGTTTCACCATCTTCTTCCGGAATTTACTGCCCTGGAGAACGTCTGTATCCCCGGATGGATCGCCGGCAGGAAGAAGTCGGAGGTAAAAACCCGGGGGATGCAGCTTTTAGACCTGCTTGGCGTGAGTCACCGCCTGGAAAACAAGCCATCCGCCCTATCGGGCGGCGAACAGCAAAGGGTGGCGGTATGCCGGGCCCTGATCAATAATCCGGACATCGTTTTTGCGGATGAACCCACCGGAAACCTGGATACCGCGAATGCCCGGGAACTGCACCAGTTGTTTTTCGATCTGCGCAAACAATTTAACCAGACCTTCCTGATCGTAACCCATAACGAAACGCTGGCGGAGCAGAGCGACAGGGTGTTACGGATGCGCGATGGAATGATAGTTTGATAATGTGATAATGTGGAAATGTGTAGATGTGGAAATAAAGTGCATTTCATTTTCACATCTACACATTTCCACATTTCCACATTATCACATTTCCACATTCTTCCTCGGTTTCCACGCCACCTCTTCCGCACCCAGCAAATGACCCGCATACCTGGCCAGCATAAATAAATAGTCACTCAGCCGGTTCAGGTATTTGATTACGAGGGGCTGGCCGATGGGCTCTTCCGCATCGAGTTGCACGGTAACCCGTTCCGCGCGCCGGCACACGCAACGGCAGATATGCGCCGTTGAAACCACTACGTGACCTCCGGGAAGGATAAAAGATTTCATGGGAGGCAAATGGGAACTCATCTGATCAATTTCTTTTTCCAGCAGCAGCACGTCTTCCTCCAGCAGGTCGGGGATTTTTAACGCAATTTCTTTTTTCGGATCGCAGGCCAGCGCAGAACCAATGGTGAAGAGACGATCCTGGATTTCCTTTAACATCAGTCGACCGGCTTCTTCGGGATACTGATCACTTAGGAGGCCGATAAAGGAATTCAGCTCATCCACATCGCCATAGGCCTGAATGCGAATATGACTTTTAGAAACCTTGGTTCCACCGAGCAGACTGGTTTTGCCCGCATCTCCAGTTTTTGTATAAATTTTGCGCGACATGATGCAAAAGAAAATTACAGGGCAGGTTCATATATTCCTTCCCTTTTCTTATCCGTTTCAATAACGCCGTCTTTCAGCCGCACTACCCGATGCGCATATTTCGAAATATCTTCTTCATGCGTCACGAGCACTACAGTATTTCCTGCTGCCTGGATCTTGTTGAATATTTCCATGATCTCAACGGAAGTTTTGGAATCCAGGTTACCTGTGGGTTCATCCGCCAGGATTAGGGAGGGATTATTCACCAGCGCCCTCGCTATGGCCACGCGCTGGCACTGACCACCGGACAATTCATTGGGTTTATGATGGCTTCTATCCGTCAGACTCACTTTTTCCAGCACTTCCATCGCCATTTCCATCCGTGTTTTTTTTGCGACACCCGCGTATACGAGCGGAAGGGCAACATTCTCTGCGGCCGTGAGCCTGGGTAATAAATTAAACTGCTGAAATACAAATCCAATTTCTTTGTTGCGCACGTCGGCCAGATCATCATCGGCCATCTGGCTAACATCATGTCCGCTCAGTATGTATTTCCCTTCTGTAGGCGAGTCCAGACATCCCAGGATATTCATGAGCGTACTCTTGCCGGAGCCGGAGGGACCCATCAGGGCAACGTATTCGTTTTTCATTATTTCCAGGCTGATTCCTTTCAAAACCGGAACGGCCTGTTTACCCATGAAATAACTCTTTTGAATCCCGTCCAGCAGAATGATCATGTTTGCGCTCATAGAATGGTTATACTGTTTAACTCCGGTCAGGCCGAAAATTTTTTCACTACCCTGGGCACCTTGAAATATTGATCATCCGCCAGCGGTGCATTTTTCAATGCTTCTGAACGGTTCAGGGGGATTTCTAAAATGTCTTCCCGGAGAACATTCGTTTCTTCTCCCATATACAATAAAGGTTCCACCCCGGAAACATCCATCGCATTCAATTGCTCCACGAAACCGATCATCTTTTCCAGATCCTTTTTAATTTCCTGCTTTCCGGTTTCATCAAATTCCAGGTTGGCCAGTTTGCATAAATGCTCAATAAGGGCGTCGTTTACCTCCATGAAAAGCGATTGCGGACAAAAATAACGGATTCGGGGACAATTTGGTGAATTCTGAGAATGGTTTAACGCTGTGTATGGTATATGGTCCATCCTCCATTCACCATATACCATCCGCCTTAAAGGCCGGATACTCCAAAATGCCCACATTTATTATCTTCGTCTTCCTCATGGAAAAAAAGAAAGAAATTGTACTGAGCGGAATCCGGCCGACGGGTTTTCTGCACCTGGGTAATTATTACGGTGCCCTGCGAAACTGGGCACGCATGCAATACGAATATGATTGTTATTTTTTTATTGCGGACTGGCACAGCTTGACTACACATGCCGATACCAGGGAACTGAAATCCAATATCCGGAGACTGGTTTCCGAACTGGTTGCGGGGGGACTGGATCCGGGGTGCTGCGTGATCTATGCCCAGAGCGATATTCCGGAAATTGCGGAACTCTATCTGTATCTGAATATGCTGGCCTACCGTGGTGAACTGGAAAAAACGGCCACTTTCAAGGATAAGGTCCGTCAACAGCCGGAAAATATAAACGCCGGCCTGCTCACTTACCCTGTTTTGCAGGCTGCCGATATCCTGATTCACCGTGCCGTGAAAGTGCCTGTGGGAAAGGATCAGGAACAACACATCGAAATGACGCGCAATTTTGCGGAACGGTTTAACTTCCGGTATGGCAATGTATTTCCCCTTCCTGCCGCGTTTAATTATGGCGGGGAGCTATTGAAGATTCTCAACCTGAACGGAACGGGAAAAATGAGCAAGAGTGAGAACCCGATGAATACCATCTATCTGAATGATGACGATGCGATGATCACGAAAAAGATCATGAAAGCGAAAACAGACCAGGGACCCGCGGAAGGAAATATGCAAAAACCGGATTATATCCAGGGGCTGTTCACGCTGCTCAGCCTGGTGGGTGAGCCGGGTACGGTGGAAAAATTTGAAAACGATTTTAATGCGTGCCATATCCGGTATGGCGACATGAAAAAACAACTGGCTGAGGACATGGTCCGTTTCGTGCGGCCGCTGAGGGAAAAAGCGCAAAGCCTCCAGCAGAGCCCGGCGCTGATTGATGAAATTTTGCTGGAAGGAGCAATAAAAGCAAGAAAAAGTGCGGCAGCCACGCTGCTAAAAGTGCGGGAAGCCATGGGGTTTTAATACCTGCCATAGTAAAACGATTCTTTTTTATATTTCCATCATAAGACTTTACTTTTAGGAATGGCAAAAACCAAGAAACCAAAGCATATCGCCGTGGCTGGTAATATCGGTGCAGGAAAGACCACCCTCACCGAATTGCTGAGCAAACATTACAAGTGGATACCCCAGTTTGAAGATGCCGATCACAATCCTTACCTGAATGATTTCTATGACGATATGCCCCGGTGGAGCTTTAATCTTCAAATTCATTTTTTGAACGGACGCCTGAACCAGTTGCTGGAAATTTACAGTGGCACGGAGACCGTGATCCAGGATCGCACGATCTATGAAGACGCCCATATTTTTGCTCCGAACCTGCACGATATGGGGCTGATGAGCAAACGCGACTACAATAATTATTTCCAGTTCTTTCAAACCCTCAAAAGGATGGTTCAGCCACCGGATCTGCTGATCTATTTGCAGGCCTCGGTTCCGACCCTGGTAGGTCAGATCCAGAAAAGAGGCCGGGAGTACGAAGAGAATATCCGCCTGGATTATCTCAAACGGTTAAACGATTTATACAATAAATGGATTGACGGGTATAAAGAAGGCGGGTTACTGGTGATCAATGTGGATAAAAACAAGTTTCCGGAAAATGAGGAACACCTGGGAGAGATCATCACCCGGATCGATGCCCAGTTATACGGGCTGTTTTAAAAGTTGACGGTTGACCGTTGATGGTATCCGTCAACTTTTTTTTAGCAAACAATGTCAGAGGTCGTTAGATGAAGTGCAATCGACTTCCAAGATGGTGAATTATTTTTATCAAAAGGGATATTTTCAAGATTATTTAAAATCCCGGCGCTCCCCTCCTTACTTCCACGGGTGTATCTTTTTCATATTTTTTAAAATTATCTATGAACTGCGCAGCCAAATCCCGTGCCTTTAAATCATATTCCTTCGGATCTTTCCAGGTATTTATGGGATTCAGCATCTTTTCCGGAACACCGTAACAGGTTTCAGGCATAGCAAAGTGGAATAGGGGGTGAACCTTCCAGTTACAACAGCCCATTTTCCCTTCCAATACGGCGTTTACCA
>JBEPUT010000036.1:0-43311 GCA_041691395.1 Chitinophagaceae bacterium | reverse complement strand
GTGCCTGAAACTGCTCTTGGGCTGATCTTGCTTGCAAGCCGAAGCTTTCAGCGAAGGCTTGCCGTTGTAGCTCAGTGGTAGAGCACTTCCTTGGTAAGGAAGAGGTCAAGAGTTCAATTCTCTTCAACGGCTCATGTTAAGAAAGGGTGGTTGGTCGGAATGTCAGCGGGATTTAGAAGAACTAAGGAAAATAGTATTGATTCATTTTAAAAACACAATTAAAAACTAGATACCAATGTCAAAAGAGACCTTCAAAAGGGATAAACCCCACGTTAACGTTGGAACCATTGGTCATATTGACCACGGTAAAACCACTTTAACCGCAGCCATTACAACCATCTTGTCTACAAGGGGTTTGGCAGAAGCCAGAAAGTATGATGAAATCGATGCGGCTCCGGAAGAAAAAGAGCGTGGGATTACCATCAACACCGCACACGTAGAATATCAGACGGTCAACCGTCACTACGCGCACGTGGATTGCCCTGGTCATGCCGACTATGTTAAAAATATGATTACCGGAGCTGCCCAGATGGACGGCGCCATCCTGGTTGTGGCCGCTACAGACGGCCCGATGCCCCAGACCAAGGAACACATTCTTCTCGCCCGCCAGGTAGGCGTTCCCCGCATGGTGGTGTTTATGAATAAAGTGGACCTGGTGGATGATCCGGAATTACTGGAACTGGTTGAAATGGAGATCCGCGAGTTGCTGACTTTCTACGGATTTGATGGTGATAACACCCCCATCATACAAGGCTCTGCAACCGGTGCACTGGCCGGTGAGGAAAAATGGATTAAAGCCATTGATGAACTGATGGCCGCAGTGGACAGCTATATTCCGCTGCCTCCGCGCCCTGTTGATCAGCCTTTCCTGATGTCAGTGGAAGACGTTTTCTCCATTACGGGCCGCGGTACTGTGGCCACAGGACGTATTGAAAGAGGCCGTATCAAGGTTGGTGAAGGCATTGAAATCGTTGGACTCATGGAAGCGCCGTTAACCTCTACGGTAACCGGTGTGGAAATGTTCCGTAAACTGCTGGACCAGGGTGAAGCCGGAGACAATGCCGGTTTACTGCTGCGTGGTATTGAAAAGACCCAGATCCGCCGTGGAATGGTTCTTTGCAAACCAGGATCCATTACACCGCACACGGAATTTAAGTGCGAAGTATATGTACTGAGCAAGGAAGAAGGCGGACGTCATACACCTTTCTTCAATAAATACCGCCCCCAGTTTTATTTCCGTACTACGGATGTAACCGGTGAGGTGGAATTGCCGGCAGGCACCGAAATGGTGATGCCCGGTGATAACAGCGCCCTGACCGTTAAACTTATCCAGCCGATCGCGATGGAAAAAGGATTGAAGTTTGCGATCCGCGAAGGCGGCCGTACTGTGGGCGCAGGACAGGTGACAGAAATACTGAAATAACCCATCCCGGCGCCCCGGCCCCGGGTTGGATAAATCAGAAATTGCTTATATTTGTAGCATCTAAAAGCTGTCTCGAATCATTCGGGATAGCTTTTAGCTTTCTACGGGAATAGTTCAACGGTTAGAATAGAGGTCTCCAAAACCTTTGATCTGGGTTCGAATCCTAGTTCCCGTGCGGGTTTATTTTCAAATTTTCAAATTATTCTTGTGAACAAAGTCACTACTTACTTTAAAGAATCATACAAAGAACTGCTGGAAAAAGTGACCTGGCCAACCTGGTCGGAACTGCAGCAGTCCACGGTAATTATGCTGGTTGCCATTATGCTGATCACTTTTCTGGTGTATGTAATGGATATCGTATCCAACGGCGTTCTCAAATTTATTTATTCATTATTCTCCTGATGGAAACAACAAATCAACCCGCTGCCATTGCGCCCGAGGAACAGGCTTCCGTAGTTCCCCAAAAAGAAACCAAATGGTATGTGCTGCGCGTAGTGAGCGGCAAGGAAAGAAAAGTAAAAGAATACCTCGATAAGGAAATTTCCCGCGGCGGATGGAGCGAGGTGGTCAAGCAGATATTCCTGCCGATCGAAAAGGTATACAAAGTACAGAACGGGAAAAAAGTGATGCGCGAAAGAAACTATTATCCCGGTTATGTGATGGTGGAGGTGGTGGAAGGCAAACTCGGTGATGACCTCAGGGATGCCGTTAAAAACACCCCCAGTGTAATTCATTTCCTGGGAAAAGAAAATCCCATTGCCCTCCGGAAATCGGAAGTGAACAAGATGCTGGGTAAAATGGATGAAATGGCGGAAGCCGGCGGAATGAGCATGAGTGAGCCCTTCATCATCGGAGAGACCATTAAAATTATTGAGGGCCCATTCAACGACTTCAATGGGATTATTGAAGAAGTGAATGATGAAAAGAAAAAACTAAAAGTTACGGTGAAGATCTTTGGCCGCTCCACCCCCGTGGAATTAAATTACATGCAGGTGGAAAAGATAGCCTGATTTCTGCTGAAGGCCGGATTTGACAAACATTTCCTGTAAATAGAAAAAGACGCTGCTGAAGGGCCGCGTCTTTTTTATTTACATCTGGTCAAATTATCGCTATCCTCAAATCACAAAACCTCAGAAAGAAGAACTGCCTCCTTCGCGATTATTTTCATTTGAAGCATCCGGACCGTAGCTAACTGCCGCATCCTGTGATACCGGCATTTCCTGGGAAACAGGAGCCGGTTTGGAGACCGCTTTTCTTGCAGGACGCTTTTTAGCTGATTTTTTGGGAGCCGCTTTTTTAGCCGGCCTTTTAGCGGCTTTTTTTACTGCTTTCTTTTTTGGCGCTGCTTTCTTTTTCGGAGCCGCTTTTTTCTTACCCGCTTTTTTTGGAGCTGCTCTTTTCCTGGAAGCTGCTTTCTTTTTGGGTGCCGCTTTTTTCTTTGCTGCTTTCTTTTTTGCCGGGCGTTTTTTAGCCGCTTTCTTTACTGCTTTTCTCGGCGCAGACTTTTTTTTGGGTGCAACCCTCTTTTTGGCGGCTTTTTTCTTTGACTTTGCCATGATTTGAAGATAATTTTAATGATTTTGAGTGCAATTGTAGATTGTGGCAAAAAGTTAAACAGAAATCTTCATATAGAAAAAAATGAGTGCGCACAAACGGAAACAAATGTGGAAATGTGGAAATTTGTAAATGTGAAAATGCCTTCGGCAGTCAGTCTCCCTGCATCATTCCTTTTTCGGCTATTTATCCCTTTTCGGCTGGTTAACGGGGTAATTCTCCCAACGGAGACCCGCAACATCTAAAATACGGATCAGCTGCAAATCGCAGGCTTCTCATTTTCAAATTTCCACATTTCCACACTTGTTTCCATTTTTTTCACTAATTTCGCGTCCCCAATTTGGGAGTGCCCGTCAAACGGCACGTTATCACCAAAAAATGTAAACATGGCAAAGGAAATTACCGGTTATGTGAAATTGCAGGTAAAAGGCGGTCAGGCCAACCCCGCCCCCCCGATCGGGCCTGCCCTTGGTTCCAAAGGAATCAATATCATGGAGTTCTGTAAGCAGTTTAATGCCAGGACCCAGGACAGGATAGGAAAGGTTCTCCCTGTTCTGATCACGGTTTATACTGACAAATCCTTCGTATTTATTATTAAAACACCGCCAGCAGCGGTTCAGATTCTTGAAGCCGCCAAACTACAAAGCGGTTCCAAGGAGCCTAATCGTAATAAAGTCGGAAAAGTCAGCTGGACCCAGGTGGAAGCCATTGCGAAAGACAAAATGCCCGACCTGAATTGCTTCACCGTGGAAAGCGCCATGCGTATGGTAGCCGGAACGGCCCGGAGTATGGGTATTAATGTGGATGGTAAAGCACCCTGGGACAATTGACTTTTAACGCTAAAAAAATTACGACATGGCAATCACCAAAAAAAGAAAGATCGCTGCCGCCAAGGTAGATAAAAATAAGACCTACACGTTGAAAGACGCTTCTTCACTGGTAAAAGAAGTAAATACCACCAAATTCGATTCCTCCGTGGATCTCCACATCCGTTTGGGCGTGGATCCAAAAAAAGCAGACCAGTCCGTTCGCGGAACGGTCAGCCTACCGCACGGCACGGGCAAAACCAAAAGAGTACTCGTTTTATGCCCGCCGGACAAGGAAGAGGCAGCAAGGGCCGCCGGAGCAGACTTTGTTGGCCTGGATGAATTCATCCAGAAAATAGAAGGCGGATGGGTGGACGTGGATGTGGTTATTGCCACTCCCTCCGTTATGCCCAAGATCGGGAAACTGGGTAAGGTGCTCGGCCCCCGCAACCTGATGCCGAACCCGAAAACCGGAACGGTAACCAATGATGTGGCTGCCGCCGTAAATGAAGTAAAAGGCGGCAAAATAGCTTTTAAGGTGGATAAAGCCGGCATCATCCATGCTTCCATCGGCAGGGTTAGTTTCAGCACCGAAAAGATCATCCAGAACAGCCAGGAGCTGATCAACGCCGTGATACGGGCCAAACCGGCTACCGCCAAGGGAACCTATGTTAAAAGCGTATTTATGGCCAGTACCATGAGTCCGGCCATTTCCATCGATACCAGGGGATTTGCACAATAATTAAAAAAGGTTATGACTAAAGATCAAAAAAACGAAGTGATTGAACTGTTGAAAGACAAGTTCTCCCAATATCAGAATTTCTACGTAACGAATACGGAATCGCTGAACGTGGCACAGATTGTCAAACTCCGCAGGATCTGCTTTGATAAAAAAGTGGAAATGAAAGTGGCCAAGAATACGCTGATCAAAAAGGCCCTGGAGAATCTGGATGCAAGCCGTTTTTCCGGTGTGTTTGATTCCCTCAACGGAGTGACCGCCCTGATGTTTTCCGAAAGCGCCAAGGAACCTGCCCTGATCATCAGCAGTTTCCGGAAGGAAGGCAATATTGAAAGACCGATATTGAAAGCCGCTTTCATTGACGGAGATGTGTTCGCAGGCGATAACCAGCTGAAAACACTCACCACCCTGAAGAGCAGGCATGACCTGATCGGGGAAATCATCGGATTGCTTCAGTCACCGGCTAAGAATGTAATCAGCGGGCTGAATGCCGGTGGTAAACTGGCCGGCCTGGTACAGGCACTGGAGGCAAGGGCGGCAACAGCGCAGGCCTAGTGTGGTTATTCCAGCAAAGGCAGAAAAGATAGTATTTAAGTGATTAAGATACCTGGCCGGATGGGATTCAAAAAAGGCATTTTTTTAAACCATCCTCCGGAGTTTGGCCAAAACCAAACCATGAAGGAGGAAAAAATCAAACAAAATGGCAGATTTAAAAGCATTCGCAGAGCAGTTGGTATCCCTGACTGTTAAAGAAGTAAATGAACTCGCAAAGATCCTCAAGGAAGAGTATGGTATTGAACCCGCTGCTGCAGCTGTTGCCGTTGCCGGCCCTGCTGCAGGTGGTGCCGCTCCCGCTGCTGAAGAGAAAACAGCTTTCACTGTAATTCTGAAAGCCGCCGGCGCTAACAAGCTGAACGTGGTTAAGATCGTGAAGGACCTGACCGGCCTCGGACTGAAAGAAGCCAAGGACCTGGTAGACGGTGCTCCGAAACCCGTTAAGGAAGGTGTTAGCAAGGCCGATGCAGATGCCCTGATGACCAAGCTGAAGGATGCAGGCGCAGAGGTAGAGGTCCAGTAAGCCCGTTTTATTATGTTGACGGTTGACCGATGACGGTTGACGGATATCAGGTGAGGATTCGCATCCAAAGGCCGTCAACCGTCATCGGTCAACCGTCAACTATTTTCTACCGAAAGATCTGAATTTCAGCAAAAATTCATAACTTTGCCGTCCGTTTGCGATAACGAATTAAGCTATAAAGTATTCAGCACAATATAACATGGTAGAAATCAATGCTTTGGGAATTCTAAGAATTTTCAGGGGATTTTTTTGTTGTTAGGTGAACAGTAGTTTGAACAATTAAAAAGGATTCTTACAATATGTCTTCAACCAAGCTCCAAACAAGGGTCAATTTCGGTAAGATCAAACACCTTGCTGAAACGCCCGACCTGCTCGAAGTACAGATCCAATCTTTTAAAGAATTTTTCCAGCTCGAGACTACCCCGGACAAGCGAAATATCGAAGGCTTGTTCAAGGTGTTCAAGGAAAATTTCCCGATTACGGATACCCGGAACATTTTTATGCTCGAGTTCCTGGATTATTTTATTGATCCGCCCCGCTATACCATTGAAGAATGTATGGAGCGCGGACTCACCTACGCCGTGCCCCTGAAGGCCAAACTGCGTTTAAGCTGCAATGATGAAGAACATGTGGATTTCCAGACCATTGTGCAGGATGTGTTTCTCGGGAACATCCCCTACATGACCCCCCGCGGCACTTTTGTGATCAACGGAGCCGAACGTGTGGTCGTTTCCCAGCTGCACCGCTCACCGGGTGTATTCTTCGGTCAGTCCATTCACCCGAATGGCACCAAGATCTATTCCGCCCGTGTTATTCCGTTCAAAGGTGCCTGGATGGAATTTGCAACGGACATCAACAATGTGATGTTTGCTTATATCGACCGGAAAAAGAAATTCCCCGTTACTACTCTGCTCCGCTCCATCGGATACGAAACGGATAAGGATATCCTCGCCCTTTTTGGTATGGCCGACGAAGTGAAAGTGGACAAGAAAACCCTGCATAAATACCTCGGAAAAAAACTGGCCGCCCGCGTATTGAGAACCTGGGTGGAAGATTTTGTTGATGAAGATACCGGAGAAGTGGTTTCCATTGAACGGAACGAAATTGTGCTGGAACGAGATACCGTGCTGGACGAAGAGGCTATTGACATGGTAATCGAAATGGAAGTGAAAAGCGTTTTCATTCAGAAAGAAGATGTGGGTGGCGACTATGCCATCATCTACAATACCCTGAATAAGGACACTTCCAACAGCGAACTGGAAGCGGTTCAGCATATCTACCGCCAGTTGCGCGGAGCCGATGCGCCCGATGATGAAACCGCACGCGGGATCATCGACAAACTTTTCTTCAGCGACAAACGATATGACCTCGGAGAAGTGGGCCGGTATAAGATCAACCGCAAACTCAACCTGAACCTGCCCCTCGAACAGAAGACCCTTACCCGGGGCGATATGATCGAGATCATTAAATATCTTGTCCGTTTAACCAACGGCAAAGCGGAAATAGATGATATTGATCACCTGAGCAACAGAAGGGTGCGCACCGTAGGCGAACAATTATATGCCCAGTTTGGCGTAGGTCTTGCCCGTATGGCAAGAACGATCCGGGAGCGTATGAATGTGCGTGACAATGAAGTGTTCACGCCCGTGGATCTGATCAATGCCAGAACGCTTTCTTCCGTGATCAATTCCTTTTTCGGAACATCCCAGTTATCGCAGTTCCTCGATCAGACCAATCCATTAAGCGAGATCACCCATAAACGCCGTATTTCAGCCCTCGGACCCGGCGGTCTGAGCAGGGAAAGAGCCGGATTTGAAGTGCGTGACGTACACTATTCCCATTACGGCCGCCTGTGTACCATTGAAACACCGGAAGGCCCCAACATCGGTTTGATTTCCACCCTTTGCGTACATGCGAAAATCAATGAAATGGGTTTCATTGAAACACCCTACCGCAAAGTAAATGAGGGAAAGGTGGATATGAAAAAACTCACCTATCTCAGCGCAGAAGAAGAAGACGTAGCCAAGATTGCCCAGGCGAATATTCCCATGGATGACAAGGGTCATTTCATAGAGGACAAGATCGTTTCCCGTCAGACCGGCGACTTTCCGATCCTCGACAGAAATGAAGTGGAGTATATGGACGTTGCCCCTAATCAGATCGTTGGTTTGAGCGCTTCGCTCATTCCGTTCCTGGAGCACGATGATGCCAACCGTGCCCTGATGGGATCCAACATGCAACGCCAGGCTGTACCGCTGATCCGTCCGGAAATGCCAATCGTCGGTACCGGGCTCGAAGCCAAGGCCGCCCGTGATGCCCGTATCCAGATTCATTCCGAAGGAGAGGGCCAGGTGGAATTTGTGGATGCCAATGAGATCCACGTCCGATACGAAAGAAATGAAACCCAGAAGCTCGTCAGTTTTGAGGACGACCTGAAAATATACAAACTCACCAAGTTCATCAAAACCAACCAGGAAACCTGCATCAACCTGAAGCCGGCAGTAAAAAAAGGCCAGCGCGTGAAAGAAGGCGACTTCCTCACTGAGGGGTACGCTGTTCAGGCTGGTGAAATGGCCCTGGGACGTAACCTGAAAGTGGCTTTCATGCCCTGGAAGGGATACAACTTCGAAGATGCCATCGTGATCAGTGAAAAAGTGGTTCGTGAAGATCTTTTTACTTCGGTTCACATTTCAGAATATGAACTGGAAGTGCGCGACACCAAACTTGGCGAAGAGGAACTGACACCGGACATTCCGAATGTATCTGAAGAAGCCACTAAAGACCTCGATGAAAACGGAATCATCCGCGTGGGCGCCCAGATCAAAGAAGGCGATATCCTGATCGGAAAAATTACTCCGAAAGGGGAAAGTGATCCGACCCCGGAAGAAAAACTGCTCCGGGCCATCTTCGGCGACAAAGCCGGAGACGCAAAGGATGCATCATTAAAAGCTCCCAGCGGAACGGAAGGCGTGGTGATCAGCAAGAAATTATTCCAGCGCGCCAAGAAAGATAAAAATGCCAAGGTGCGCGAAAAGGCCGTGCTGGATAAGATTGAGAAAGTGCACGAGAAAAATGAGATAGACCTTATGGAAGTGCTGGTTTCGAAACTGCAGGTATTGCTGAAAGAGCATACTTCCACCGGCGTCAATAATAATTTCGGTGAAGTGCAGATCGGCAAGGGTGCCCGGTTCACACAGAAAAATCTGGGCGGTATTGATTACCTCAACATCAACCCACTGGGCTGGACCGGTGATCCTAAAACCGATGAACTGATCAACGTACTGCTGCATAACTACAACATCAAGTACAACGAGGAACTCGGAAGATATAAAAGAGAGAAGTTCAATGTTTCCATCGGGGATGAACTGCCCGCCGGCGTTTTGAAACTGGCCAAGGTTTATCTCGCTGTGAAACGTAAACTGAAAGTGGGCGATAAAATGGCGGGACGTCATGGTAACAAAGGAATTGTCGCCAAGATCGTCCGTGCGGAAGACATGCCTTTCCTGGAAGACGGAACACCGGTGGATATTGTGCTGAATCCGCTCGGGGTGCCATCCCGCATGAACCTGGGACAGATCTATGAAACGGTTCTGGGATGGGCCGGCGAGAAACTCGGATTGAAATTTGCCACGCCGATTTTTGACGGTGCCAGCGTGGAAGAAATTGCGGAGCATGTTGACAGGGCGGGATTACCGACCTTCGGTCATACCTACCTGTACGATGGGGAAACCGGGGACCGTTTCGATCAGAAAGCAACGGTCGGGATCATCTACATCATCAAATTGCACCATATGGTGGATGACAAGATGCATGCCCGGAGCATCGGGCCCTACAGTCTCATTACACAGCAACCGCTGGGTGGTAAGGCACAGTTCGGTGGTCAGCGTTTCGGAGAAATGGAAGTGTGGGCGCTCGAGGCTTACGGCGCTTCCAATATCCTGCAGGAACTGCTCACCCTCAAATCCGATGATATCATCGGCCGTGCCAAAACATACGAAGCGATTGTGAAGGGAGACAGCATTCCGAGAGCCGGCATTCCTGAATCATTCAATGTATTGGTTCATGAGTTGCGCGGACTGGGACTGGATCTTCGTTTTGACTAAAATCGAAACGAAAGCCTAAAGCTTTATCTTTTAAAGATTATATATAAAAACCCGTTCCTTCGAGGAACGGGTTTTATGTTTTGGGTGAAGCTTCAGGATTTACTACATTTTACCTTTAAAGTAATATCCCAAGCCCCTTCCGGCTGCTCCGTATGCAGTTGCAATACGCTCATCGGTAGCAAAATCATTTTCAAAAAAACTTCCACCAGGAGACTTCGTAACTGAAATCTTTGCAATCACATGGGATTTATTAGCCGCTTCAACGATCCAGGCAACGCCACTGATTTCTGCATTGTGGCGCATGATTCCAATATTGAAACCGGCTTCGGTATAGGTCGTTTTGAAGATCAGTAAATATTTGGCTTTCGGATCTGGTTGGAGGGAACTATATTTTTCAAATTCTTTTGTGAATTCAGGTTCGTACAGGGCTTCCCGGTCATCCTTCCACGCCTTTGCCCATTCGTCTCCTTTACCCGGCGTCTTTTTATTATACTCTGCCGTTTTTTTACTTACATATTCCGCTTCCGTCACATGTCCCTTGCCTCCCATCGACATGCTGTCGTAATTAAAGGAGAAAGCCAGTGACTTTTCTGATTTTAACGCAGAGAGATCGCCTTCTTCCAACTTGACTTTCTGGCCAAATCCACGTGTAGCCGCAATCAGCACAAAAGCAATCAGGACAAAGTGTTTTACATGTTTCATAATATTTACGGTTTAGATTCTAAATATAAAGAAATGGAGTTAAATAAATATCCTTTTAGTGTCAAACTTTTATACCTGGCGAGAAATCGTTTGCCGTTAGCGAAGGATGGTTCGCGGAATCGTTATGGGAAGAAAGGAGATCCCGGCTCAGGTCCAATTACCCTTTATGAAGAAGCAGCTCTTTAAATGCCTGATAATCCGCTTTCATCCTGACAGAAGTTTTCTTTTTGCCAAGCAGGGATTCAATTTCTTTAGGTATTTCAACCGGGAAACCGGTAAACCGTTCCACCACTTCCGGAAATTTAACCGGATGAGCCGTTTCGACAAAAATTCCCCGATCGCCGGGGTGTTTTTCCAGCCACCGGTCAAGGGCAAGCCATCCAATGGCTCCATGGGGATCTGCAATATAATTGTACTTATGATAGATGCTGCTGATAGCTGCCCCGGTTTCTTCATCCGAAATGCTTTCACTGCTCATCAAATTTCTCAGCGGCTCCAATGCTGAGTTAAATAATGCCAGAACTCTTACAAAATTACTGGGATCGCCAACATCCATCGCATTGGACAGACTTGCTTTCGCTTTTACAGCCTTATATACCCCTGTTTTCAGATATTCAGGAATAACCCCATTCACATTACAAGCAGCAATAAAATGCTTTACCGGAAGACCTGAATGATATGCCAGCAGCCCGGCACAGATATTTCCAAAATTTCCACTGGGAACCGAAATAACCGGTGGCATCTGTTTATTTTTCCATTGTTTCCAGGCCAGGAAATAATAGATCTGCTGGGGCAGCCACCTTGCCACATTGATGGAATTGGCGGAGGTTAAAAAGATCTTTTCACCCAATACTGTATCAGAAAAAGCCTGTTTAACCAGGGCCTGGCAATCATCGAAGCTTCCATCCACTTCCAGGGCGGTAATGTTTTTCCCAAGGGTTGTCAGTTGAAGTTCCTGCACCCTGCTTACCATGCCCGAGGGATAAAGGATAACTACGCGAACACCCTCTACTTCATAAAAACCATGAGCAACTGCCCCTCCTGTATCGCCTGAAGTAGCCACCAGCACGGTTATGGGCCGGATATTCCCTTTCATGAAATATCCCAGACAACGGCTCATGAAGCGTGCACCAACGTCTTTAAATGCAAGTGTGGGGCCATGAAAAAGTTCCAGCACATCAATATGGTCCGATAACGGGATCAGGGGAATATCAAAAGAAATGGTTTCGGCAACAATCTTTTTCAGGATATCTTCCGGGATCGTGTTTCCAACGTACGGACTGATGACGGAGAAAGCAATTTCCGCATCGGAATACTGTTGGATGTTCTGGATCCATTCAGAGGAAAAATGGGGAATACTTTCCGGGAAAAATAATCCTTTTTCTGCACCGAGTCCCCGAATCGTTGCACTACGGAAATCCATTTTTTCTGAAGGCTGACGAAGATTATAAAAAAGCATATCGCCCGGGATTTACAGGTTATTTAAACAAGACAGGTTACTCCCTGCTGGTTGATGGTGGTGACGTAAGTAAAATAATTCAGTCCGATCCGGTCATACACCGATTTCATCACTTCTTCCACGGCACAGGCCGTTTCCCGCTTACTGCTGAGCATGAATACCGAAGGACCCGATCCTGAAATGCCGCCGCCGATGGCACCCACAGCCCGGCACATTTTTTTTATTTCATGAAATCCCGGGATCAGGATGGACCGCACGGGTTCGATGATCACGTCTTCGAGCGACCTCCCGATAAGATCATAATCGTTCTTCATGAGCCCGGCCACCAGGCCCGCAATATTCCCCCATTGCCGGATGGCATCCTTCAGTAAAACCTCTTTTCGCAGGATCTGCCGGGCATCGGAAGTACGCACTTCAATCTGGGGGTGTACCACGGTAACAAAAAGGACCGGCGTCGGAATCGGTACGATATCCAGCGGAAAAATAGAACGGATCAGGGTAACGCCGCCATAAATACAGGGCGCAATATTGTCAGCATGTTTTACCCCGGACGCCACTTTTTCACCAAACATAGCCAAGCGCACCAGTTCTTCTTTTGAAAAAATATTCCCCAGCAATTCGTTGGCGGCCACTACCGCGCCGGCGGCACTGGCAGCGCTGGAGCCAATGCCGCTGCCCGGTTTGATCTGTTTGGTGATGACCACTTCAAACCCTATCTCCTCCTTCATTCCGGCGATCATCTCCAGCAGGGGCGCCCCTGCCGTATTCATCGCCGGATCCGTGGGCAGTGGATAGTTGTCCGTGGTCCGGATAATCACTTCTTTTTTATCAAGCAGTCGCACTGTCATGATGTCGTAAGGTTCCGTCAGGCAGAGGCCCAGCACATCAAATCCGCAAACCAGGTTGGCAACGGTTCCGGGTGAATGTATGGTTATTTCTTTCATTTTGTCTTTGGGATAATCAGGCACTGGCTGCCCGGATGATGTCGGCAAAAACGCCGGAAGCGGTTACTTCCGCTCCAGCTCCTGCCCCTTTGATCACCAGCGGTTGTTCCGGATACCGGTCGGTATAAAAGACCACAATATTATCTTTTCCGTATAAATGATAAAAATCGTGCGCCGGATCGATGTGCTGCAGTCCAACGGACGCTTTTCCGTTTTCATAGCTGGCTACGAATTTCAGTTTTTTACCTTCCGCTGCGGCTGCCTGATACAATTTTCTAAAATGCGCTTCTTCCCTTTCCATGGCTTTATAGAAATCCGCTACGGTGCCTTCGTTGCAGGAAGCCGGAAGAAATACGGAATTACTGATGTCTTCCATTTCAATCACGTTCCCTGCTTCCCGGGCAAGAATCATGATTTTACGCATGACATCGGTGCCGCTCAGGTCAAGCCTTGGATCGGGTTCGGTATACCCTTCATCCTGGGCCTGCTTCACTATTTTCGCAAAGGATGTTCTACCATCATAATTGTTGAATACAAAATTCAGGGTTCCGCTGAGCACCGCCTCTATTTTGCGGATCTTGTCCCCGCTCCGAAGCAAATCGTTTAACGTGCCAATTACCGGGAGGCCGGCGCCAACATTCGTTTCAAAATAAAATGCCGCATTGAATTCCTTGGAAAGATCCTTTAGTTTCCGGTAATACGCATAAGGCGATGAGCAGGCGATTTTATTGCAGGCCACCACGGCCACGCTTTTCTGCAGTAGCCGCTCATAACTGGTTCCCACTTCCTTGTTGGCGGTCACGTCTACAAATACGGAATTGCGCAGGTTCTTGGAACGGATGATCTCTTCAAAGTTACGCAGGTTCATGGGCGATCCCTGCTCAAGCAGTTCCTGCCAGTGATTCAGGTCGATCCCTTCGTCATTGATCAGCATCCGGCGGCTGTTGGCCAGCCCTGCAACGCGCACCTGTAACCGAAGCTGGTCAAACAGGTACGCATGCTGCTGACGCAGTTGCTGGATCAGTCTTTTACCCACATTGCCCGTACCCGTTATGAACAGGTTCAACTGTTTATAGGTGGCCTCGAAAAACTCTTCGTGCAGCACATTTACAGCCTTCTGCACATCTTTTGTGGAGATCACGGCGGAAATGTTCCTTTCGGAGGAACCTTGGGCGATGGCACGAACGTTGATGCCGTTCCTGCCGAGCACACCAAATAATTTTCCGCTGATGCCGGGATGGCTCTTCATGTTGTCGCCGACCAGCGCGATGATGGCCAGCTCCAGTTCCACGGACAGCGGTTGCACGTCACCGATAGCGATCTCGGAGGAGAAAACGGCGTCAATAGCCGATTTGGCCAGAGAAGCCTGAACCACATCCACACCCACACAAATGGAATGCTCCGAAGAGGCCTGAGTGATCAGGATCACATTGATCTGATGACCCGACAAAGCTTCGAACAGTCTTTTGGAAAACCCCGGAATGCCGATCATTCCGCTTCCCTCCAGGCTCAGCAGGGCAATTTTATTGATACTGGAAATTCCGCGGATGCTGCTGCCGGTGCGGCGGGAAACCTTTTCAATCAGGGTACCCGGGTCCATAGGTGCAAAAGTATTCTTGACCCAAACGGGTATGCCCTTGCTCATGACGGGCTGCAGCGCGGGGGGATAAATCACTTTCGCTCCGAAATGCGAAAGTTCCATCGCCTCCTGGTAGGAAATATTGGGTATTACCCGCGCATTGCTCACCAGGCGGGGATCGGCGGTCATCATGCCGGACACATCCGTCCATATCTCAAT
The DNA here is from genome assembly GCA_041691395.1 of Chitinophagaceae bacterium. Classification (GTDB taxonomy): domain Bacteria; phylum Bacteroidota; class Bacteroidia; order Chitinophagales; family Chitinophagaceae; genus Puia. The sequence goes on along the minus strand of JBEPUT010000036.1, from coordinate 28,705 downwards.
GCTGCTGCAGGAGAGGACACTGCCATATATGGCGGCGGTATAATCCGAACCACCCCGCCCCAGCGTAGTGGTAATGCCCTGGCCATCGGAGGCAATAAAGCCCGGTACCACCAGCAATGGGGTATCGGATTGAAAATAATCAACCATCTTTTTTCTGGTGGCGCGGAAGTCAACCTGGGCACGGCCATACCGGGAATCCGTAACGATGAGATCGCGGGAATCCTTCCATACATTATCTATGCCCCGGCTGTTCAGACTGGCGGAGATGATCCGGGAGGATAACAGTTCTCCGAAACTGACGACGCAATCCCGGGTGCGGTCCGACAGTTCCCTCAAAAGGAAAATGCCCCTGAAAATATCTTCCAGCTCATTGCAGATTTTCTTAACCATACTCAGGATGCCGCTTTGGATGGCCACGGGAATCAACTGGCGCACCGCTTCGAGGTGGCGTTGTTCTATCAGGATCAGCGAATCTTTATAGGATTCATCTCCCCTGGCGGCGGCACTGCCGCATTGCAGTAGAATATCCGTCATGCCGCCAAAGGCAGAAACCACTACAATGGTCCTGTCTTTCCTGACCGCCTGACTGATCACCTGTACTGTTTTATTGATATTTACGGCATTGGCCACGGAGGAGCCGCCGAACTTAAGAACCTGCATGAATATTTTTTTTGAGATGGAAAAAGCACATACGAAAAACTGCTTCTGGTATGCAGCAAAGGCCCAAGGGAAATATGTGGATATACAACCCTTTACAGGGTTGTGGTGGAAATAATAATAGTACCACCGATTGTGCGGGGGATTGCAGAGATAGCGATAATATGGTTGCTCAATGAATTCACCGGAATTACAGGGAAACAAAGTTAATGAATAATATCAAAGAAAATAAAACAATTGAATTTAATTTCTTAAGAAATCAACGATTTTTATTAATTGTTTTGATTTTTTATTATATCCTGCTCGATTTGTTGAACGAATTTTAATTTCGCGCTATGAGTAACCAATCTTCCGGATTGCAGGAGTTCAAAAACCTGGTCGGCATCAAGTTTCAGTTGTACAACAGCCTGTTTACTTCCCTCCCTTTTCACCGCATTGAAAAAACGGGTATATTCCTTTCGCTGCTGCTTACCTATTGTGAAGAAGGCTACCATAAAAAGTGGAGTCCCCTGCAGATCATCGACGATTTTTTCAGTAAACATGCTCCCGACGGAACGGACCGCGAGAAATCCGATATCCTGTTCCGTTTTGTTCAGTACGTGGAAAGGCAGGTGGTTCTTTTTGATGCCCTGGAAGATGCCGCTTTTACCGGCGTGAACGATATGGGCGGAGCCGGAACGCTCAAACACCTGTCTTCTGAGGTGGTCCAATACAACAAGGAAAAGGAACTCCGGGAGAAATTAAAGGATTTTGCGGTGAGGCTGGTGTTAACGGCTCATCCTACCCAGTTCTATCCCGGCCCGGTGCTGGGCATCATCAACGATCTTTCCAGGGCGGTTATCGAAAACAATGCAGCAGATATCAATATGTTCATGCAGCAGTTGGGGAAAACGCCTTTTCTCAAAAAACAAAAGCCAACACCCTACGATGAGGCTGTGAGCCTGATCTGGTATCTGGAAAATGTATTCTATCATGCGGCGGGCAAGATCCTGTCTTCTTTAAAAGACCAGTTCCCCGAAGCCGTTTCGGATCAGAATCCGGTTATACAGATGGGTTTCTGGCCCGGCGGCGACCGCGATGGAAACCCTTTTGTCAAAACAGCCACCACCCTCAAAGTAGTGGCCTCGTTGCGGGAAGCCATTTTGCGCTGTTATTATTTTGACGTCCGCCGCCTGAAACGCCGGCTCACTTTTAAAGAGGCTGACCTGATCATTGCCGACCTGGAGGAACAGTTGTATCAGGAACTTTTCAATCCAAACCGGGAAGCTCCTTTAAAAATCAAGGGCATGCTGGCCGCCATGGGCAGGATACGGGAAATTCTGATCTATCAGAACAACGGACTTTTTCTGCACCTGGTGGAAAACTTCATCAGTAAACTCCGGATATTCGGACTTCATTTCGCCACGCTTGATTTGCGCCAGGATAGTTCCGTGCACGTAAAAGTGATGAAAGCCGTGGGGGAAAGGGAAAAATTATTGCCGGCCAACTATGAATCACTTCCGGAAGCCGAAAAAATTAAGGCACTCACTCATCTCAAACCTCTTCCGGACACGCCTTTTCAGGACGATCTGATCAATGATACCCTGGAAAGCATCCGGGCCGTGAAAAAAATACAGGAACAAAATGGACCGCTGGGCTGTAACCGGTACATCATCAGTCATTGCAACAGCGCTCTGAACATGATGGAAGTCTTCGGTCTCTTCCTTTTGGGTGGATGGAAAAAAGAGCACCTGACCATTGACATCGTGCCGCTGTTTGAAACTGTGGAAGACCTGGATCATGCCTCCACCATAATGGCTATCCTGTATACCCAGGAGGATTACCGGGCACACCTGAAAAAAAGAAATAATACGCAAACCATCATGGTGGGATTTTCGGATGGCACCAAAGATGGTGGTTACCTGATGGCCAACTGGGGCATTTACAAGGCAAAAGAGGAACTGACCAAAATCTCCGAGGCCCATGGCGTGCGGGTGGTATTCTTCGACGGAAGGGGTGGTCCTCCCGCCCGCGGCGGTGGAAAAACACATCGCTTCTATGCTTCCCTCGGGAAAAACATTGCCAACAAGGAAATTCAATTAACCGTTCAGGGTCAAACAGTAAGCTCCAATTTCGGCACCGTGGATTCTGCCCAGTTCAATATCGAGCAATTGGTACACGCCGGCATTGCCAATGATCTTTTCTCTGCCCGCACAGTTACCCTCAACAAAGAGGAGGAGTCCCTGCTGGAAGAAATGGCGGCCATCAGTTATTCGTCCTATACGGGACTGAGGGATCACCCGGATTTTATGGAATACCTGAATGTAGTGAGCCCCCTGCAGTTCTACAGCGAAACCAATATTGGCAGCCGCCCGAGTAAAAGGAAAAATACAGGGAAACTGGATTTTAAGGATCTCCGGGCAATCCCCTTTGTAGGCTCCTGGAGCCAGCTGAAGCAAAATGTAACCGGGTATCATGGGGTGGGCACTGCACTCTGTGAAATGGATAAAAAAGGTAAATGGCAACAGGTAAAACAGCTGTATGCGAATTCACCTTATTTTAAAACCCTGTTGGACAACAGTGAAATGGCCATGAAAAAATGTTTTTTCCCGCTGACGGAAGGGTTTTCCAAGCATCCCCGGTTCGGCAAAATATGGGCCATCATTTTCAATGAGTTTGAACTGACAAAGAAATATATTTTTAAGCTTTCCGGCAAACAGGAACTGATGTTCGATTACCCGATAGAGCAATTGTCTATCCAGATGCGCGAAAGGATCGTATTGCCCCTAAGTACCATACAGCAATATGCCCTGATCAGATTCCGGGAGTTGGAACATACCGATTCTCCGATGAAGGAAATATTTGAGAAACTGATCATCCGGTGTTCTTTCGGCGTGATCAATGCCGCCAGAAATTCGGCCTGATCCGGATAAATGAGCGTACTGGTATGGAGATTGTCATTTTACCGAATAAATCATGAAGGTTGATTGGTTTTCGGTATTTTTGCGCTTTCTCTTACCCTGCCCGATCCTGTCAGAAATCCATCCTTTGAACACAGCCGATTCACAAAGAAATCCCGACAGGCGTAATGATCAAACGTATTTTCTGGAATCTGTATTTTCTGACTTTCCTGAATGGCTTTTTACTGGCCTCGCTGTTCTATTTCAAAATGGAAGCGAATTACGAAAAAGAGGTATTTCAGGCCATCCGGGAAAATGTCAACAGCAATATCACCCTGAACGATCCGCAGGATTCAGTGGTGGTGAAGGTGATGCATGCCTGCCATGACCTGCTCGACAACCGGCAACCCATTTTTGCGGATAAGGCCTTCACCGGGATTAAAGCGGGCATGCTCCGTCCGACAAGTTTCGACCTGATGACAGCCAACGGGGCCTGTGGCAGCTTTGCCGTAGTGCTCGCGCGTATATTTCAGGGATATCAGTTCCCGGTCAGGATTGCCCAGATGAAGGCCATGGGCGTTTTTGCGGCACACAATATTGTAGAAGTGGAAACCCCGCATGGATGGGTGGTGCTGGACCCTCTGTTTGATGTGTATTTTTCAAAACCCGACCATAAGCTCGCCAGTTTCGCGGATGTGAAAAATAACTGGGGCTATTACAGGAGCCAGCTTCCCGCGGGTTACGACACCAATTACCGCTATGAAGATGTGCGGTATTCCAACTGGACAAAGATTCCCGTTGTGCTTCCGGCGATCAAAAAAATCCTGGATCTCACCATGGGCAAAGCAAAAGCAGATACCCTCTCCATGCGCACCTATTTCCTGAGGATTTATGATATTTGTTTTACTGTTGCGCTGATTATTTACCTTGCGGTTTTTACCCTCACGATGAGGGCACTCATAGAGGCAAAAATATTTCCTCAGAAAAATATTCCGTTCACTTTTTCCAATATTTTAAAATATCTCCGCCTGCGGTTATTGCGTGAAAGGGCGCCCGGACATGGGCAGGCCTGACCAGAGATTTCCCACATATACACATTTGTGACGGTCTCCCCCATTTCATTCCCCTACACATCTGGCACATTATTTATATTTGGCTTCTTAAATCAGCTGGATGCTCAAAGTTGGTGTGTTTGGAACCGGACATCTCGGAAAATTTCATTTGAATAACTGGAAGGCGATCCCGGATGCCGAAATAGTGGGTTTCTATGATCCGGATGCACAGACCAGCACCGAAGTATCGGAAAAATATCAGATCAAAAGTTTTAACAGCGTAACGGAATTGATGGACCAGTGCGATGCGGTGGATATCATAGCGCCAACCAATGTTCATTTTGAGCTTTGCCAGCAGGCCATCCGCAAGGGCAAACATGTTTTTGTTGAAAAGCCGCTGGCCAACAACATGGAAGAAGCGCGTGAACTGATCAACCTGGTGAAGGAATCAAACATAAAGCTCCAGGTGGGTCACGTGGAAAGGTTTAATCCCGCTTTCCTGGCCCTGCAGAACATGCCCCTCAAGCCAATGTTTATTGAAGTGCACCGGCTGGCGGAATTCAATCCCCGCGGAACAGAAGTCAGCGTGATTCTCGATCTCATGATACACGACATCGATATCATCCTGCACATCGTTAAAAGCGATGTGAAAAACATTTATGCCAGCGGTGTTGCCGTTATGACCGACACCCCCGATATTGCCAATGTCCGCATCGAATTCAACAACGGCTGCGTGGCCAATCTGACCTCCAGCAGGATCTCCATGAAAAAAATGCGGAAGATGCGCATTTTTCAGAAAGACGCCTATATCGGTGTTGATTTCCTGGCCAAAACAACGGAGATCATCAGCCTGGATAACCGGGAAAACAACAATGGCTTTACTTTCGATATTGAAACCCGGAGCGGTAAAAAATCTATTTCCGTTATCAACCCGGAAATACCGGAGGTGAATGCCATTAAAATGGAACTGGAAAAATTTACGGAATCCGTGCTGAAAAATAAACCAACCCTGATATCGGAAATGGACGGTTACCGCGCCATGGATGTTGCCCACCAGATTATCCGGAAGATAAAATACAATTCCATCAACAGTTGAAAAATGCATGCGCCATAACCAAAAGATCCATATAAGATGGTACGTGCTGAGCGATTTTTTATCGGCCATACTTTCGTGGATGATCCTGTATTTTACGCGCCGCATCCTGCTTTCCGAAAAACTCTTCGACGACGGCAGCATATATCTCAATAACCGTTTCTGGCTCGGACTCTGTTTTATTCCCGCCGGCTGGCTGATATTTTACGGCCTGACCGGTGCGTATCATTCGCTCTACAAAAAATCCAGGTTGAATGAATTCAGCAGTACAGCCGTATGCAGCCTGATCGGTTGCACGATCCTGTTTTTTGCCATCGTGATCAACGATCCGCAAACCGATTACCGGTACTATTACAAAGCTTATTTCACTTTTCTGATGATGCATTTCCTGATCACCTGGATCGGCCGCTGGGTGCTACTGACCATAACGAAAAATCAGCTCCGGTCCGGCAAAGTTACTTTTAACAGCCTGCTGCTCGGAGCCGGTTCCATAGCCCTGAGAACTTTTGAGGAAAGCCGAGCGGGCCTCGAAGGAGTGGGGTATCAGTATACCGGTTTCATGAATGCAGGCATTGCCCGGACGGTGGATATACCACTTCCTTCCCTGGGGCCGCTGAGCGATCTGGAAAACATCATCGACCGCAACCATATTCAACTGGTGGTGGTGGCGCTCGAAAAGAATGAAAATGATACGGCCGAAAAGATCATTCAGCGGCTAAGCGAAAAAGACGTCGATATCAAAACGATTCCCGGCATACTCGACATCCTTTCGGGTTCTGTAAAAACCAGCAATCTGTTCAGCGCGGTATTGAGCGATATCAATACGGGGCTGATGCCTGAATGGCAAATGCACATCAAAAGACTCCTTGATATCCTGGTTTCGGTACTGGCCCTCATTATTTTTTCTCCGCTCCTGCTGTATGCGGCCATTCGGGTAAAAATCGGGTCGGAGGGCCCCGTATTTTATTCCCAGGAAAGGACCGGTTTTAAAGGAAAGAAATTCCGCATCCATAAGTTCCGCTCCATGGTGAATGATTCTGAAAAAACGGGCCCCGCTCTTTCTTCCGAAAACGACCTTCGCATCACCCGCTGGGGAAAAACCATGAGAAAATGGCGCATTGATGAATTGCCGCAGATGCTGAATGTACTCCGTGGTGAAATGAGCCTGGTCGGACCCAGACCGGAGCGCCAGCATTATATCGACCAGATTTTACAAAAAACACCCCATTTCAAATACCTGATGAAGGTTAAACCAGGCGTCACTTCCTGGGGTATGGTGCAATTCGGATATGCAGAGAACGTTGAAGAGATGATCGAAAGAATGAAATACGACCTGATCTATATAGAGAATATTTCCCTGGCGCTCGACTTTAAGATCATGATGCATACCTTACTGACCATTTTTAAAGGCAAAGGTCGATAACCCGTTCAAACCGCCTCCAGATTTGAAAAAATTAGTCATTTTCCCTGCGGTGCTTTTCTTCCTGTTTGCCCAAGGCCAGCCTGGCTGGAGACAGGAGCTTCACTACAACCTCAGCGTTAAACTGGATGACAAGCAACAGTCACTCGATGGCAAAATGGAACTCCGATACGGGAACCACTCCCCGGATACCCTGCATTACATCTGGTTTCATGTTTGGCCCAACGCTTACCGTAACGATAAAACCAGCTACAGCGAGCAACTACTGGAAAATGGAAATACCGGTTTTTATTTTTCGGGCAAAGAAACCCGGGGATACCTCAACCGGCTGGAGTTCCGGATCGATGGCGCGATAGCCCGTTGGGAAGATAACCCGCAATATCCGGATGTGATCAAACTGGTTTTGCCACATGAGCTTGCGCCCGGCGACAGCCTCACGATTTCTGCAAACTTCCACGTAAAACTGCCTTACAATTTCTCCGGCAGCGGATACCAGGGCCATAATGACCAGATCAGCAATTGGTATCCCGAGCCTGCTGTTTACGACCGCCGCGGCTGGCATCCCATGCCTTTCCTGGCGCAGGGCGGGGCCTTTCATGAAACGGCAGACTATCGGGTCCGCGTACAAATCCCGAAAGCTTATATACTGGCCGCGGGTTGTTTACCAGATAGCCTGATCAAATCCACTCCCGGATTGAATGATTATTACTTTTCCATTCAAAATGCCAATGCCTTTTCCTGGATTGCCGACAAAAGGTTACAGGAGAAAAAAGATTCCGTTCAAATGGATGACGGCAGACAGCTGGAACTTCATCTGTTTTATTTTCCACAGGACAGAATCCCCATGCAAAAGCAACTTGAACTGGCCAAACCACTCATCCAAAGAATTTCAGGGCTTATTTCGGCCTACCCTTATTCCAGTATGAGTATCATTGAAACCGTTAAACCCCAGGACCAAAGCTTTTCGGGCATGATCCAACTGGATGTCAATACCTTAAAATCGGATCCTGTTGCCGGACCGGGCGCGGCCCTGCTGGCGCAATGGTTTCAGGCCATCTGTCCGTCGGACGAACGGATGTATCCCTGGCTGTCGAAGGGTTTTATCGAATACTATAACCGCCGGCTCAACCCGCGTTCTTTAGCAAAGCAAAATACCCGGAGCGCCCTGAAGGACAACCGGCTCTGGCTAAGTGTTGCAGAAAAAGAAAGAACAGCCCAGCCCATCAGCACCCCTTCGACGGAACTGACCCGTGAAAATTATAATCTGATTCCCGGAACGAAGGCCGGACTGTTCCTCCAGGCCCTCGAAGATTCGCTGGGTGAAAAGAACTTCGACCGCTGTATCCGGCTTTATTTTGAACAATGGAAATTCGGTCATCCATACCCCGATGATTTTAAACGGGCCGTCGAAAAAATCTCCCGGAATAGTGAAGATGCTTTTTTTGAAAAAATAAATACGGATCAGCCCATTGTTCCTCCTTCATCACGAAAAAAAATCAGGCCGGCTTTTGTTTTTTCTGCCGCTCAGCATAAACAATATCAATATTTGTCCCTGGCGCCCGTAATCGGGTATAACCGGTATGATCAATGGATGCCGGGCGTGATGATCCACAATATAAACCTGCCGGAAAATAATTTTCAGTTTGTTTTTATACCGATGTATGCCACCGAAAGTAAAACCCTGCAGGGCCTGGGCAGGATCAGCTACAGCTGGTATCCCAAAAAAGTTTTCAGGAAGATTACGTTCGGATTGAACGGATCCCATTTTTCCAGCAATTTCGCCCGGGACAGTTCAGGAACTATTTTGTTTGAAAATTTTTCCAAGCTCGTTCCTTACTTGCGATTCGACTTTAAAAAACGATTACCCCGCAGCACACTGGAAAAATGGATGGATTTTAAAACTTACCTCATCCGGGAAAAGAATTTTGCAGAATATTCGGTTTCTTCAAAAGATTCTCTGCTTCATCCCAATGCCATTTCTGGCAGTTTCCGGTATCTGAATCAATGGAGCATGAATTTGATGGATCAACGAACATTATATCCTTATGATGCAAGGCTGGAACTGCAGCAAAGCGATTTATTCTACCGCATTAACCTGACTGCCCATTATTTTTTCAATTATCCGGCAGGTGGTGGTATGACGGTGAGGTTCTTCGCCGGCAAATTCGGCGTGTGGAATCTGAATAACCGGCAGGACCTGACCCGTTATGAACCCAAACTGCTGGGCGTAACCGGCGGCGAAGATTATACTTACGACCAATATTTTGTGGGCCGGTCTTCTTCCTATGCGCTGGAGAATACCTCTCTTTCCAATGGGGAATTGCCGGCCCAGCAGATCATGATCCGGGACGGCGGATTAAAACTCCGCATGGATGCGTATCCTTATGTCCAGGGCCGGTCGGCAGACTGGGTGACGTCAATGAATTTCTCAACCACCCTTCCTGAAAAATTATTTCCCTTTCCCGTACCCGTCCGGATCTTCTTTGATATCGGCACATACGCAGAAGCCTGGAAAACAAACGCAGAAACCAGCCGTTTTCTGTATACCGGCGGCATTCAACTTTCCCTGTTTAAAAATGTGCTGAATATTTATGCGCCGCTAATCTACAGCAGCGATTTCCGTGATCTCCTGAAATCAGAAGGATTTGGAAAACGCATTACCTTCAGCATTGACATTCAGAATCCGGAGTCCAAAATCAAGGCGGAAATGCTGCATCATGCATTCAGAAACTAGCATCAATATCAATTTCTTACAACGGGCAGCAATTGATCTGGAAAAATGGGATCAGTGTATTTCCGGTTCAGTAAACGGCTTGATTTATGGACGATCGTTTTATCTGGATCTCATGGCGAAAAACTGGGCTGCGCTGGTATTAAACGACTATGAAGCCGTGATGCCGCTGCCCTGGAACCGGAAATATGGCATCCGCTATTTGTACCAGCCGCCATTCACGGCCCAACTCGGCCTGTTTTCCGCTTTGCCATTCAGCGACTCGCTCATCCAAACGTTTTTATCCCACTGCGAGAAAAATTTCCGTTTTTGCGAATTACCGCTGAACGGGGCCAACTGTTTGTCAGGGCTTCCCTTACGGGCAAATTATATTCTGGACCTGCAAAAAGATTACGGGCAAATCCGTACCGGGTACAGGAAGGACCTGATACAGAATTTAAAATCAGCGGGGCCGGATAACCTGCTGTATGCAGGTGCAACTGACCATCAACCCGTGATCGACCTGTATATTAATTTATACGGAAACCGTTTCCCCCAGGTGAGGACATGGGACTATCGACATTTTTCGGATCTGTGCGAAGATCTTTCCCGGCGGAAAATGATCATCGTTCGCCAGGTAACAGAAAAAAATTCCGGTAGACTGCTGGCTTCTGCCATTTTTTTTAAGGATGGAAAAAGGCTTTACAACATCATGTCTGCAACGCTGCTGGATGGCCGCGAAAAACTGGCCAATCCGTATTTGCTGGATCAGTTGATCCGGGAGTTTTCGGGAGAAAAAACGATACTGGATTTTGAAGGATCACAGATACCGGGGATAGCCGAATTCTACCGTAAATTCGGTGCTGTATCCGAGCCCTATCCTTTCTTCCAGTTCAATCACCTGCCATTTCCCTTCCGCTTATTGAAATAGTTGCTGATGCCAAAGAAAGAATACTATACGGTTTTGCTGATCATCCTGGGAAGCCTTTGTCTCAGTTTTTTAAATTGTCCCTTATTCGAATTGTTTTTTGATGACAAGGCCATTTTCGAATATATCGGACAAGTCATTTATAAGGGTGGCGTTCCTTACCGGGATGTGTTCGACCATAAACCACCGTTGATTTATTTTCTCAGCGCGCTGAACTGGGCCGGCAATGCCTGGGTTCCCTGGCTCATCAACAGTTTGCTCGTTTTACTGGCCAGCCTGCTTTTCTATGATCTCTGTAAAAAAGCCAGACTGGCATGGCCCTGGTTTCTGCCGCTGTTCTTCAATCTGCTTATCCGGAACAGTCTGGTGTCCTTGGGCGGCGGGATGACCCGGGAATATACGGCCATTTTTATGCTGCTATTTTTTTGCATAATGCTTGGCAGTCTAAAATACAAACATTTCGTGCTGGGTTTACTCAGCGGATTGACCTTCTGGATGCAACAGGATGCGATCATAACCCTTGTTCCTTTTCTGATCTACAGCCTGTTCAGTGCTTCCGGAGAAATGAAGGATCGGCGACTGATAAAAAAAACAGCGGCCCTCTGCTGTGGATTCATCAGCATATCCCTTCCAGTGATCATTTATTTCCAAATGCATCAGGCCCTTTCGTGGTTATGGAAGGATGCCTTTTATTTCAATTTACATTTGCCATACCGGCAAATGTCTTTTGTTGAAAAAATAAAAACCATCAAACATGCCCTCCACGAAACGGAATATGAAATGGGTTTCTTTACCAGCCTGATCCTGGGTGTGGGATCCCTGTTCCTCACACATAAAAAAAGGAATTTGTTGTATACGGCCCTTTTGGGGCTGGCGCTCTCCTTTATTGCAGAATTTTTAACGGGCCGCATGTCGCCAGGCAGGGGATTCAGCTATTATCTATTGCCGCTTGCTTCCAGCCTGCCCATACTTGTTTTTGTAGTTTTCGCTTACTCCGAAGCCTTGTTTCTGAAAGATAGATACGCCCAGCTTTTAATCAACTGTATGCTTTGTCTCACTTTATTTCTGGGGACCATACGGTTTGCATCAGCCATCCAACCGTCTGGAAATAATCCCGGCAGGGACAATGGTTCGGTGGAAATGGAATACCTGAAAAGCCAGTCACTGTCTGACTACCAACTCTATATTTTTTATGATCCCAACCTCATTTATTTCTACAATACTCTCCGCATCCTTTCTCCTTCGCCCTGGATATATCATTATTTCTGGGAATGGTTTCGGGACTGGGATAATGACAACGGGCGAATGCGCTCCATATTGAATGATTTGCAGTTGCACAAAACAACCTTTATCATCGACTGCTCAGACGCAAAAGGGAACCTTAAAAATAAACCGGCTTATGCCTTGTGGAAAGGATTTCTTCGGGGTAATTACCGGCCGGTACTGACCGACGGGTCAAATCGTATTTTGTGGAGGATCCAATAGCTTCTCTGCCAGGCAGAGATCAAGCGGGGTGGTTATCTTGATGTTATTCACCTCCCCTTCCACCAGGTGGATTGGTTGATGGAACGCTTCCACCACCGAAGCATCGTCCGTGAATTCTTCCCTGTATTCAACCTGGTATGCCGGCAATAGCAGATCGCTCGCGAAAGTTTGCGGGGTCTGCATGAATTTGACGCTGGTTCTTTTTACCGGTTGATAATTACCATCTTTCAATATCCTGACGCTGTCTTTAGCATCAATGCTGGGAACCGCAGAACCGTATTGCAGGGCTTCCTCATAACAACGGCGGATCAATGCGGGACCGATCAGACAGCGGACTCCGTCGTGAACAAATACGATAGATTTTTCCTGTATGCGGGCCAATCCGTTTTGAACGGAATGAAACCGGGTGCGGCCACCGGAAATAATCTCTATGCGCCGGGAATCTGCCAATCCTGCAACGGATCTGCCCATCTCCAAATGATCCGGTGGCAGCACGAGCAGGATGCGGATATCTCTGTAAGATTCCAGGAAAGCATTCAGCGTATACCAGAGAACCGGTTTGTTGTGAATTAATAGAAATTGTTTTGGCAGAAGGCTTCCCATCCGCGAACCGGAACCCCCTGCTACTATCACAGCATATTTTTTCATCGTCCGGCTATTGTTTTCAATTTAATACCCGCTGGCATTCCCTCAGCAGTTTTTGTTTGCTGATCGCGACAGTACCTACAGATTCGCAAACCAATCCGCCGGCCAGATTGGCCACTTCCGCCATCAGCTTAACATCTTTCGTAATGGCATAAATCAGCGTGGCCACAGCAATCACGGTATCGCCGGCGCCCGACACATCGGCTACATTCCGGATATAAGAAGGTACGATATCTGACGCTTGTTCATTTTTATAAAATACGCCCTTTTCGGACAACGTAATAAACGAGATCCGGTGATTGATCTGCTGCTGCAGTTTATCATGAATGGACAACAGGAATTCCTCATCTGCTTCATCAGGAAGCAGGTTCAGGGCCTCCCGGGCTTCCTTCAGGTTTGGCTTGAATATATCCACCTCTTTATATTGAAAAAAATGTTTTCTTTTGGGATCCACCGCGGTGATCACGGAAAATTCCCTGCAGAGCCGGATCACGGCGCTGATCACTTTTTCCGTCAGCACTCCCTTGTTGTAATCTTCAAAAATGATGGCCTGCGGCGATTCGTTTCTGATAAATTTTTCAACCTGACCAATCAACCGATCTTCCTCTTCCTTCCGTAATGGTAACGCCGTTTCGGAATCAAGCCGCATCATCTGCTGGTTCCTGCAGATCACCCGCATTTTATTGGTCGTGATCCGGGATCCGGTTTTTAGTAAATGCGAGGTGTTGATCCCCTGCTCTTTGAGGAGCCCGGACAAAATCTGACCGTCTTCATCATCCCCTAAATATGAAAATATGGTAACCGGTGACCCAAGGGAAGCCAGGTTGAGCGCCACATTGGCCGCGCCACCAATACGTTGTTCCCTGCGGTCCACCATCACAATCGGAACCGGAGCTTCCGGTGAGATCCGGTCCACCTGCCCCCACCAGTACGTATCCAGCATAACATCTCCGATCACGCCGATCTTTACCGAGGGGAACTGTTTAAATAGCTGTTTAAAATCTGTTGATGACATATTATTTTTAATCCATCGTTTTTCGGTTACCATCCACGGCTATAAAATACAAGGGTATGCCCAGCAGGGTAATGATCAATCCCGGCCAGGTAAATTCGGGTTTATACAGGATCAGCAGTATACAAAAACTGATGCCCATCACTATATAAAGCGCTGGTAGCACCGGGTATCCGAAGGCTCTGTAAGGTCTCGGCAGATCGGGCCGCTTCTTCCTCAGTATAAATATGCCTGCAATGGTAAGCACATAAAAGATCACCACCACAAATGAAATCATATCCAGCAAATCCCCGTATTTCCCACTCAGGCATAAAATGGAGGCGACAGCAAACTGTGCCCACAGGGACCATCGGGGAACGGCTTCCTTGTTGAGGGTTCCGGCTTTTTTAAAAAAGAGTCCGTCTTTGGCCATGGTATAATACACGCGCGCGCCAGATAAGATCAATCCGTTATTGCAACCGAAGGTGGCCACCATGATGAGGAGCGCAATAATTATGGTTCCTCCGTTTCCGAAAATGACCCTGGCAGCCGCTACGGCAATGCGATCTTTATCCGCATGGGCAATTTCATGCAGCGGCAATACAGCAATATACATCAGGTTCGCACCGATATAGATGATCGTTACGATCAGAGTGCCCAAAAACAAAGAGGCCCCTATATTTTTTTGAGGATTTTTAATTTCACCGGCTATGAAGGTGACGTTATTCCAGGCATCACTGCTGAACACGGAACCCACCATGGCAGCGGCAATGCCCCCGAATAAAGCTGCCCCGCTGATCGGCGTTATGCTGAATCCCGAAGAAGGGTTGCAGATGTCTTTGAGTGAGGTCTTGGTAGATTCCCAGGCCCCGGACCAGTTGGCCTGCCATACCTCCGGACGAAAGGCCAGCAGTCCGGCCAGGATCAGTCCGAACAGGGCCACCAGTTTGGTAGAAGTGAAAACATTCTGTATCCGCTTGCCCCCTTTAATTCCCCGTGTATTGGTGTACGTTAGCAATCCGATGATGCCGATGGAAGCCAGTTGCGCCGCGCTGATGCTGAAATAAGACGGATCTCCGCAAGCATTCACGCCGGTTGGCAGGCTGATCAATTTATGATCTTCACTGAGTGCGGGAATCAGATAGGCCGCATATTTGGAAAAGGCAACACCCACAGCGGCGATCGTGCCGGTTTGAATCACAGAAAAAAGACTCCATCCGTAAAGGAACCCGATCAACGGGTTATAAGCTTCTTTGAGATAAATGTATTGCCCCCCGGCTTTTGGAAACATGCCGCTCAGTTCACCATAGCTCACCGCCGCCGTGATCGTCATAAAGCCCGTGATCAGCCATACCAGGATCAGCCATCCGGCACTCCCCACATTGCGCACAATGTCTGCACTAACAATAAAAATACCGGAACCTATCATGGAGCCTGCAACGATCATCGTGGCATCCATCAACCCAAGGCTGGGTTTAAAAGAAGGGCTTTCTCCGGACATACATCGATTTAAACCGGAAGATAGTAAATCAGACGCAAAACCGGTACTCGCCAGGTTTTCTACTTCTTCTGGTACAGCGCATTCAGCCCGGTGATGAGATCCCCGGTAATGTTGTAAGCAGTATCCTTCACGTAGATAAAGGAGTTGGATTCGTACGAAATAATATAATTATATCCCTTTCCTTTGTTATAATCTTTGAGATAGTCTTCGATCTTTTTACGGATGTCCGCTTTCAGGTCCTCATTGTGTTTCAGCAGGGATTCCTGCAGGGTTTGTTTTCTCACCTGGTATGCCTGCTGCATCTGGGCATACTCCTGCTGGGCCTGTTCGCTTTCGGTCTGGGACATGGTGTTTCCTTTTTTCTGCCACTCAGAGATCTTCTTCTGATACCCTTTTTCCATTCCGCTTAGTTCAACATTCATTTCATTTTCCTTTCCCTTCACCTGACTGAGCACGTCTTTGAAATAATGATAATGAGCCTCCAGGGAATCCAGGTTGAAATAGGCGATCCTGAAGGGCTGGGAAGATGATGAGGATGACCCGGCCGCAACCATTGTTGTATTCACTGGTTTATGGTAAACAACATATAGTAATACCCCCGAAAGCAATAAGGCGAGAATGCCTGGAACCATCGCTATGTTTCGCATCGTTGCAAACGATTTAAATGAAAGATCCTTTTTTGATCTGCATACCGGACATAAAAGTAGGAAGCATTTCTGCTTCCTACTGCTTATGATTTCTTAAATTTTGAGTCTATTCTTCTTCATCAAACTGCATGGCTTCCCTGGATGTCTGCAACAGTTCATATTCTTCCTTGCTGCCCACAATCATGTTTTCAAACTCACGCAACCCGGTACCGGCCGGAATCGGATGGCCGGTGATCACGTTTTCTTTCAGACCCATCATATCATCGGTTTTACCCATGATGGCCGCTGACGACAACACTTTGGTGGTTTCCTGGAACGATGCGGCTGAGATCCAGCTTTGCGTTCCAAGCGATGCCTTGGTAATGCCCAGCAGCATCGGGGCGGAAGTGGCAGAATGGGCATCCCGGAATTCCGCCAGTTTTTTATCGTTCCTGCGGAGAATGGAATTTTCTTCCCTTACTTCCCGGAGACTTACAATTTGTCCGGGTTTCAGTTTAGTGGATTCTCCTGCGTCGGTAACTACTTTTTTATCAAAAATCCAATCGTTCTCATCGAGGAATTCAATTTTATCCACGGTCTCGTCTTCCAGGAAACGCGTATCTCCCGGATCGACGATGTTGAGTTTACGCATCATCTGACGAACGATCACTTCAATGTGTTTGTCGTTGATCTTTACACCCTGGAGACGATAAACTTCCTGGATCTCATTCACCACATATTCCTGTACGGCAAACGGCCCCTTGATGGAAAGAATATCAGCGGGTGCAATCTGGCCATCGGATAACTGGGCACCCGCTTTGATGAAGTCACCATCCTGAGCCAGGATCTGACGGGTCAGCGGCACCAGGTATTTCTTAACGATACCATCTTTGGCTTCCACGATGATCTCGCGGTTACCACGTTTGATGTTGCCGAAGGCAACCACACCATCTATTTCCGAAACAACGGCAGGATTGCCCGGATTACGTGCTTCGAACAATTCCGTTACCCTGGGCAGACCTCCCGTGATATCCCGGAGTTTTCCGAGTACCCTCGGGATCTTCACAATTACCTGGCCGGCACGGACTTCATCCGCTTCTTCCATGATGATATGACTCCCCACCGGAAGGTTATACGATTTTATTTCCTTGGTCCCTTCCACGATGATGGACGGGATCTTGGTTTTATCTTTTGTTTCAATAACCACTTTTTCGCGGTGACCGGTTTGTTCATCCGCTTCTTCCCGGTAGGTGAACCCTTCCAGGACACTTTCAAATTTCAGGTTGCCGGCAATTTCAGAGATGACCACATTATTGAACGGATCCCAGGTACAGATCACTTCTCCTTTGGTAACTTTCTGACCGTCTTTTACAGTCAGCGTAGCCCCATAGGGAACGTTGTTGGTGATCAGTAGCCGGTCGTTTTTCACATCCATGATTCTGACCTCGCCGGTACGGCCGATAACGATGGGCACTTTGGATCCCTCGTTATTTTCCGTCAGTACAGTCCTTAAGCCATCGAACTGAATGGTACCGTCGAACTTTGCCATCAGGGAGGATTCCACCGAAGCCGAACCCGCAACACCACCCACATGGAAGGTACGCAGGGTAAGCTGGGTTCCCGGTTCACCGATGGACTGAGCTGCAATGATGCCCACGGCATCTCCCTTCTGAGCGGTATATCCGGTAGCAAGATTTTTTCCGTAACATTTTACGCAAACACCTCTTTTGCTCTCGCAGGTGAGCACGGAACGGATCTCGATGGTTTCAATTCCGGCTTCCTCAATTTTATGCGCTACTTCTTCCGTGATTTCCACACCGCCTTTGGCTATGATGGTATCTGATGTCGGATCATAAACATCATGGAGGGAAACACGTCCGAGAATCCTGTCGTATAGAGGCTCAACAATATCTTCATTATCCTTCAGGGCTGTGGTTGCGATACCGCGTAAGGTTCCGCAATCTTCATCTTTGATTACCACGTCCTGGGCCACATCCACCAAACGGCGGGTAAGGTAACCGGCATCAGCCGTTTTAAGTGCCGTATCCGCAAGGCCTTTACGTGCACCATGGGTGGAGATGAAATAGTCCAACACATTCAGGCCGCCTTTAAAATTGGAAAGGATCGGGTTCTCGATGATCTCACTTCCGGTTGATCCCGACTTCCTGGGTTTGGCCATCAGTCCGCGTATACCAGCCAGCTGTTTAATCTGCTGTTTGGAACCGCGCGCTCCCGAATCCAGCATCATAAAAACGGAATTGAACCCCTGTTTATCGGCACTCAGTTCCCGGATCAGGGTTTCGGTAATGCGCGTATCCACCCTGGACCAGATATCAACGATCTGGTTATACCGTTCGTTATTCGTGATTAAACCGGTATTATAATTATCCCACACTTCGTCTACCTCAACCTTGGCATTTACCAGGAGTTGTTCCTTGCTGTCCGGGATGATCAGGTCATTGATGCTGAATGACAAACCTCCGCGGAAGGCCATTCTGAATCCCAATGTTTTAATATCATCCAGGAACTTGGCTGTTTTAGGAACTGTCGTCCACTTAATAATATTTCCAATAATTTCCCGGAGGGATTTTTTAGTAAGCAACTGGTTTACAAATCCTACTTCCGGCGGCGTGAACTGATTAAAAAGAACCCGGCCGGTTGTTGTTTCCAATAATTTTCTTTCCAGCTGATTCTGATCGTTCCGCACATTCACTTTCACTTTAATGAAAGCATGGAGGTCAAGCTGACCCTCATTGTAAGCAATGATCACTTCCTCGGAACTGTAAAATGCTTTTCCTTCGCCTTTTACTTTTTCCGTAGGCGTTGTCCGTTTGCCTTTGGTAATATAATACAGGCCCAGAACCATGTCCTGCGAAGGCAGGGTGATCGGGGTACCATTCTGCGGATTGAGAATATTATGACTGGACAACATCAGTAACTGGGCTTCCAGTACGGCTGCGCTGCTCAGCGGAACGTGCACCGCCATCTGGTCTCCATCAAAATCGGCATTGAACGCTGTACACACCAGCGGATGCAATTGAATCGCCTTGCCTTCAATCAGTTTTGGCTGGAATGCCTGGATGGATAACCGGTGAAGGGTCGGCGCCCGGTTCAACATCACCGGATGGCCCTTCAGAATATTTTCGAGAATATCCCATACAATGGCTTCTTTGCGATCCACCAGTTTACGGGCTGATTTTACTGTTTTCACAATACCCCTTTCAATCAGTTTACGAATGATAAACGGTTTGAAAAGTTCAGCAGCCATATCTTTTGGCAGCCCGCATTCATGAAGTTTCAGTTCAGGCCCTACCACGATAACGGAACGGCCTGAATAATCCACCCTTTTCCCGAGCAGGTTCTGCCGGAACCGGCCTTGTTTTCCTTTCAACACATCACTGAGGGATTTCAGTGCGCGTCCGCCTTCTGCTTTTACGGCATTGGACTTACGGCTGTTATCGAAAAGGGAGTCTATGGCTTCCTGCAGCATCCTTTTTTCATTTCTGAGGATCACTTCCGGCGCCTTAATCTCCAGGAGGCGCTTCAACCGGTTATTCCGGATGATCACCCGGCGGTAAAGATCATTCAGATCGGAAGAGGCAAAACGGCCGCCATCCAGGGGAACGAGCGGGCGGAGTTCCGGTGGAATCACCGGAATGTATTGCATGACCATCCATTCCGGACGGTTGGTAATGCGCGTATTGGCATCGCGAAAAGCCTCCACCACACTCAGTCTTTTCAGCGCATCGGCTTTACGTTGCTGGGAAGTTTCGTGGGCGGCTGCATTGCGCAGGTCGAAAGAAAGCTGGTCCAGGTCAATACGCTGCAACAGATCGTGAACAGCTTCTGCGCCCATCTTTGCAATGAACTTATTCGGATCGTCATCGGTCAGGAACTGGTTGTCTTTTGGAAGGGTATCCAGAATTTCCAGATATTCTTCTTCGGTTAACAGATCCCCGAGGTTTTGATTTTTATCCGCGCGTATACCCGGCTGGATCACCACGTACCTTTCATAATACACGATGCTCTCGAGCTTTTTGGAGCTCATGCCCAGCAGGTAACCCGTTTTATTCGGAAGACTTTTGAAATACCAGATATGAACTACCGGAACAACCAGCTTGATGTGGCCCATACGTTCGCGGCGCACTTTCTTTTCGGTAACTTCCACACCGCAACGATCGCATACGATCCCTTTATACCGGATTCTTTTATATTTGCCGCAGGCACATTCGTAATCCTTAACGGGTCCGAAAATGCGTTCGCAGAACAAGCCATCCCTTTCCGGCTTGTACGTCCGGTAGTTGATGGTTTCAGGTTTTAAAACCTCTCCGTAAGATCTTTCCAGGATGGAATCGGGAGAAGCAAGCCCGATGGTAATTTTGGAGAAAGTGGCTTTGGGACGATTTTCTTTTTTAATAGCCATATTAAAATATCAGGTTTTTAAGAATAAGTTATCTCCAATGCACGAACCAGGCAAAATCACGCCATGCCCAACATCCGCAAAAATTTGCTACCTAGTTGAATTTCAATATTTTACAGCGAAATCGATTGTGAAAATGCCAGCATAAGGAGGGCAAAGGTACGGAGTTTGCATTAAAAGACAAAGATTTAGCCCGGAGGAAGTCTCCTCAGCCGGCGACGGGTTTACCGCCATTGCGCAGGAGGAATTTTTCACGTATGATTTTCTGTACGGGCACATCACGGATCTTGCTTTCCAGCCAGGAAATAATATCCAGATACACAAAGGCCCTGGTCTCAAACCGGTTCATCTGATGGGTTTTCAGCCGCTCCAGTAAATTGCCGAATTCGGGTTTCAGTTTCAGAGGTGAAAGCTTAAAAGATTTCCGGAGGAAACGGAAGATTTCTTCTTCCACCAGACTGAGGTTTCCCATCTTGGCCATAAACCGGTAAACCGTTTTGATCAGGTATTCCATCAGGTCGTAATTGCCCAGTTCATAATGAGCGATCAGGTGCAGCAGACGGGAATAACATTGCAGGTCGTTACGCAGGTCCATTTTCCAGTTGATGATTTTATTCAGGTACTTGATGGTATTTTCATAATCCCCGCTGCCAAAATATAGAGAGGCAAACTTGTAATAAAAAATCAGGATGCGGTGGCTGTCCAGATAAATTTCATATTCTTTCAGCTTACCCTCAATATATGGTACCAGCGATAAACCTTCGGTAAAGGTGCCGTCAATAAAATGCATATTGATCTTGGCAATGTGGAGATATACAAAAGTCTGGATCCGGTTGTTATCATTATCCTGAACAAAGTCAGTCTGAAAGAATTTTTCAAACAAGCTCAGGGTTTCCGCAAATTTGGGATAGTTCAGTAAATCGAAATGAGCGCCCAGCAAATTGTGCATGCCTTTGATATACAACGCTGTTTCTATAGGAATCATCCGGGGTTCTTTATCAAACAGGTCCACCCAGCGTCTGGTGTACCGGTAGTAGGAAAGAAAATCCTGTCCGATAAAGGCATTCCAGCTGTAACACTGGTAAAGGTACAGGTTGGAATAAAAGGTTTGCGCGGCGGGATGCTGAGCCGGAAGCTGTGATTCAAAAAATTCCCTGACCGCCTTTTCATCCTTTTCATTTCTGGCTACCCCATGCTGAATGTACCAGCCGTAGAGTTGCAGCGAAAGACTGGATAAAATGCCGGTGAGTGCCATCTGCTCATTCGCTGTTTTCATTTCTTCCGCCAGCCGATCGGCCCGGTCCTGCATACTCCGGGTGATATGCAGTGATTCTATTTTCTGCTCAAAGAAAAGCGCCTGAAGCACATAACTGATCTGGTGATAACCTCGGGCGTATTCCTTGATCCTGTCCAGCACCTTCAGACTTTGCAGGTACAGGCCCTGGTTGTACAGGATCACGGCATAATCCAGTTGTTCGTGCAACTGGATTTCCATATTGATTTCGTGGCGGATCAGCCGGAGGCTGGACAGGATCTGCCGGTATAAATGGGCCTTGCTGTTGGAAAGCTGCTGTTTACTCAGATCCTTGTTTTTTTTCAGCAGCTGCACCTCATCATAAACCTCCATTTTGTCCAGCGCATCGAACAATTGGATGATTTTCAGGTTTTCAGAAGCGGTATTTCGCCTCACATAAAGCTTAAAATTGCGTTTCTCTGACTTTTTCAGAGATTTAACAAGCTGAAACAGGGTATCTGAAGAGCGGTTGGGCATCGTATTTTAAACCGGTTAAAACCTTATCCATACTGGGTTTCAGCCCATGAACTTCCATTTCAGACCTGTAATTGGAAGCTCAATTTGATTTTTTTGCCGGATGAAACAAAAATAACTTCGAATCAACTCATTCCCAAAATGATATGAAAACAGATAAAATCTTCATTTTTGACACCACCCTGCGCGACGGGGAACAGGTTCCAGGGTGCAAGCTGAATACCCAGGAAAAGCTTGAACTGGCGCTTGAACTGGAGGATCTTGGGGTAGACGTAATCGAAGCCGGTTTCCCGATTTCCAGTCCGGGTGATTTTCTTTCTGTTTCAGAAATCTCCAAAATAATCAAAAGGGCCACGGTATGCGCCCTCAGCCGGGCCGTTGATAAGGATATTGAAGTGGCCGCAGACGCCATTAAAAATGCAAGCCACCCCCGTATTCACACCGGCATCGGAACCTCCGATTTCCACATTAAATCAAAATTCAATTCCAACCGTGAAGACATCATTGACCGGGCGACAAGGGCCGTAAGAAAAGCCAAAAACTTTGTGGACGACGTTGAATTTTATGCGGAGGATGCCGGACGAACGGACAATGAATACCTCGCCCGGGTGATCGAAGCCGTGATCGGCGCGGGCGCCACCGTGGTGAATATTCCGGATACAACGGGTTATTGCCTGCCGGAACAGTACGGCGAAAAAATTGCGTACCTCGTCAGTCATGTAAAAAATATTGACCGGGCAATCATTTCCTGCCATTGTCATAATGACCTCGGCCTGGCCACGGCCAATTCCATTGCCGGCGTGGTTGCCGGGGCGCGCCAGATAGAATGCACCATCAACGGACTCGGTGAACGCGCAGGCAATACTTCCCTGGAGGAGGTGGTGATGATCATCCGGCAGCATGCCCATCTCGGTTTTACGACCGGCATCAAAACACAGCAGCTGAATCCCATGAGCCGGCTGGTGGCGGAAACCATGCGTATGCCCGTTCAGCCGAACAAGGCCATTGTGGGCGCCAATGCATTTTCCCATTCTTCCGGCATCCACCAGGACGGGTTCCTGAAAGATGCCCAGACCTATGAGATCATCAATCCGGATGAAGTGGGTGCTGATGGTTCCAAAATCGTACTGACCGCCAGAAGCGGACGCAGTGCCCTCGCCCATCGCCTGCACAAAATCGGATATGATTTCTCCCGGAATGAGATCGATGTTTTGTACATCGAATTCCTGCGTATGGCCGATACGAAAAAAGAAGTGGGTGAAGAAGATTTACACCGGCTGGCGCGCGTTAGCGCCTGAACTGACCATCCTTCAGAAACCATCCGATGCCTTTAAATTAAAACGATGCCAAAAACATTATTTGAAAAGATCTGGGACACCCACGTAATAAAAACCATTACAGACGGCCCTTCCATTTTTTATATCGATACGCATTTTATTCACGAAGTGACCAGCCCGCAGGCGTTCCATGGGCTGGAGCAACGCGGTCTCGGCGTATTCCGGCCAAAACAGGTGGTGGCGACGGCGGACCACAACGTGCCTACGCTGAACCAACATCTTCCCATCAAAGAGGAACTGTCCCGCATCCAGGTAGAGACCCTGCAGAATAACTGCGCCAAATTCGGGATTGAGCTCTATGGCCTCGGCCATCCTTACCAGGGTATTGTGCACGTGATCGGTCCCGAACTGGGCATCACCCGGCCGGGGATGACGATTGTTTGCGGGGACAGTCACACCTCAACTCACGGCGCTTTCGGCACCATCGCCTTTGGCATCGGAACCAGCGAAGTGGAAATGGTGCTGGCTACTCAATGCCTGATGCAGAACAAACCGAAACTGATGCGCATCAATGTGGAGGGCGCTTTGAATAAAGGCATTTTATCCAAGGATATTATTCTGTACATCATTTCGAAAATCTCCGCCAGTGGTGCAACGGGTTTTGCCGTGGAATATGCCGGTTCCGCCATCCGTGCGTTATCCATGGAGGCCCGGATGACCATCTGCAACATGAGCATTGAAATGGGTGCCCGTTGCGGGATCATCGCGCCGGATGAAATTACTTTTCAGTACATCAAAGGAAAAAAATTTGCACCACAGAACGCGGCTTGGGATAAAGCGGTAACCGAATGGAAAACCCTGTTCACGGATCCCGAAGCCCGGTTTGATCAGGAACTTCATATTGACACGGCCGACATAGAACCCATGATCACCTATGGAACCAATCCCGGCATGGGCATCGGCATATCCGGTCATATTCCCGGATTGCAGGAAATAGAGGAGAAAGAGAAACAGTCCTTTGCAAAATCACTTCATTATATGGGCCTGGAAGCAGGCGCCGGCATCAAGGGTAAAAAAGTGGACTACGTATTTATCGGCAGCTGTACCAACAGCCGCATAGAGGATCTGCGGCTGGTTGCCTCTTTTGTAAAAGGCAAACAAAAAGCCGCGGATGTGCAGGTGTGGATCGTTCCCGGCAGCAAACAGGTGGAGCAGCAGGCCAAAGCAGAAGGCATAGACAGGATATTTGCCGAAGCCGGATTCCTTTTGCGTCAGCCGGGGTGCTCAGCCTGCCTTGGCATGAATGAAGATAAAATTCCGGCAGGCAAATACTGCATATCCACCAGCAACCGGAATTTTGAAGGAAGACAGGGACCTAATGCCCGCACGTTTTTGGCAAGTCCCCTCACCGCCGCTGCCGCCGCTATTACGGGCAGGGTGAGTGATGTGAGGGAGTTGATGTGAAAATGGGGTAATGTGCTGATGTGTAAATGTGCTGATGTGAAAATGAGCCGAAGTGAAACGCCAAAATAAACAATAATCAATAAACTGTATTTCATTTACACATTTACATATTTTCACATTTACACATAGCTAAATCGTAAAATTAAAAAATGAAAGCCATCACCACCATCACCAGTACCACCGTTCCCCTCGATGCGGAGAACGTGGACACGGACCAGATTATTCCGGCCAGGTTTTTAAAAGCCACCAGCCGGGACGGATTTGGTAAAAACCTTTTTCGCGACTGGCGATACGACAATGACAACGAATCCCAGCCACGGAAAGATTTTGTGCTGAACGATCCGAAGTTCCATGGAAGAATCCTGGTGGCAGCAAAGAATTTCGGATGCGGCTCGTCCCGCGAACATGCCGCCTGGGCCATCAAGGATTACGGCTTCGACGTGGTGGTGAGCAGCTTTTTCGCGGATATCTTTAAAAATAACGCACTCAATAATTTTCTGCTGCCGGTTACCGTGAGCGAATCCTTTTTGAGTGAAATATTCAAAGCGGCTGAACAGGATCCCTCCACAACCGTTACGGTTGACCTGGCATCACAAACCATTCAACTGAATAAAACCGGAGAACCTGCCCGCTCTGAAATATTCGACATCAACCAGTATAAAAAAACCTGCCTGCTGAAAGGATACGACGATATTGACTATCTGCTGAGCATGAAGGACGAAATAGCGGCATTTGAAAACAAACGCAATAAGCACGCTGCAACTATATGAAAAAAAACATCGTTGTCATTGAAGGGGATGGGATTGGCCCCGAAGTCACCCGGCAATCCGTGAAAGTGCTGAATGCCATTTCAGAATGCTTTCAACATGAATTTCTTTACCGTTATTACCTGATGGGCGCCGTGGCGATAGACAAAACCGGCAACCCGCTGCCGGATGAAACCGTGGAAGCCGCGCTGCAAAGTGATGCCATCCTGTTTGGTGCGATCGGCCATCCGAAATACGATAATGATCCCACGGCCAAAGTACGCCCGGAGCAGGGATTGCTTAAACTCCGGAAATCACTGGGACTGTTTGCCAATATCCGGCCCATCACCACCCACCCTTCCCTGCATCATTTATCGCCCCTGAAAACAAAAAATACGGAGGGCGTGGATTTTATCATCTACCGGGAACTCACCGGGGGTATTTATTTTGGAAAGAAAGAAACCAATGCTGAACAAACCCGCTCGTTTGATGACTGTACCTATACCCGGGAAGAAATAGAACGCATAGCCCACCTGGCTTTCCGGAAGGCTCAGACGCGCAGAAAAAAACTCACCCTGGTAGACAAGGCCAACGTACTGGAAACGTCCAGACTCTGGCGGAAAGTGGTACAGGATATTGCCAAAGAATACGCGGATGTTGCGGTTGACTTTTTGTTTGTTGACAATGCGGCCATGCAGATCATCCTGAATCCAAAACAATTTGACGTGATGCTGACCGAAAACATGTTCGGGGACATCCTCAGTGATGAAGCCAGCGTAATCAGTGGTTCGCTGGGACTGTTGCCTTCAGCTTCCGTAGGCAATGGGAGCGCCCTTTTTGAACCGATCCACGGTTCTTATCCGCAGGCCGCAGGAAAAGACATTGCCAATCCCCTGGGATCCATTCTTTCCGCGGCTATGATGCTGGATCATTTCGGGTTGGCCGAAGAAGCCTCCCTGATAAGAGAAGCCGTTGGCTGGACGCTGACCAATGGATTTGTGACGAAAGACATTGATCCGGTAAATTTTTATTTCACCTCCACCATCGGGGAATTGATCAGCGATTACCTGGTGGGAAAGATATCCGGGACAGACCTCAATAAAGAAAATATTGAATTGAGGAAGTCGACGATCATTTAGTTCTTTGTTTTTTAATTCGCGGTTCGTATATTCGCTATTCAAAGCCACACATGCTGCACAGCAGAATATATAATAAAGTCATTATCGCCCGCGCGGTGGTGGTCATTATTATTATAATTGCTACACTTCATGGAGTGGGTTGATAACGTAAGAAATTTAAACAAATCATACACGACCCGCCCCCAAAAGGCGGGTTTTTTTTACCATTTTTTATGACAGAACTCAATAAATATTCCAAGACGCTAACACAGGATGAGACCCAGCCCGGAGCCCAGGCTATGTACTACGCCATTGGATTCACAGAAGCAGATTTTAATAAGGCTCAGGTGGGCATCGCCAGCATGGGATGGGATGGGAATCCCTGCAATATGCACCTGAACGATCTGGCAAAATCCGTAAAAGAAAGCATCAATAAAACAGATTTGCTGGGATTGATCTTTCATACCATCGGGGTGAGCGACGGCATCAGCATGGGCACGGACGGTATGCGTTATTCCCTCGTGAGCCGGGACATTATAGCAGACAGCATTGAAACCAATGCCGGCGCTCAATATTATGATGCCGTCATCACCATACCGGGTTGTGATAAGAATATGCCCGGGTCGCTGATGGCCATGGGTCGCCTGAACAGACCAGGTATCATGTTGTATGGCGGGACCATCGCTCCCGGCCATTACAAGGGCCAGGACCTGAATATCGTTTCCAACTTTGAGGCCCTGGGACAAAAAATTGCGGGCAACCTGAGCGAAGCTGATTTTAAGGGGATCGTCCGGAACAGCTGCCCCGGTGCTGGCGCCTGCGGCGGCATGTATACCGCCAACACCATGGCCAGCGCCATCGAGGCCATGGGTATGAGTCTTCCGTATTCGTCGTCGAATCCGGCGCTGAGCGAAGACAAACAAAAAGAATGTGAAGCCATTGGCGCTGCCATTAAACTGCTGCTGGAAAAAGACATCAAACCCAGGGACATCATGACCCGCCAGGCATTTGAAAATGCCATTACCGTAGTGATGGTACTGGGTGGTTCCACCAATGCTGTCCTGCACCTGATTGCCATGGCAAAAAGTGTTGACGTTCCATTAACCCAGGATGATTTTCAGGTCATCAGCAACCGCATCCCGGTGCTGGCTGATTTCAAACCCAGCGGCAAATACCTGATGGAGGACCTGCATCAGTACGGCGGCGTGCCGGCCGTTATGAAATACCTGCTTAAAAACGGTTTGCTCCATGGTCAATGCATAACCGTAACCGGTAAGACGGTTGCCGAAAACCTCGCTTTGGCACCCGATCTCGATTTTGAAAAACAAAAAATAATCATGCCCCTGGAAAAGCCCTTAAAGGCCACGGGGCATTTACAGATTTTATATGGAAACCTGGCTACAGGCGGGAGCGTGGCCAAGATCAGCGGCAAGGAAGGCGAAAGATTTGAAGGAACGGCCAGGGTATTCGATGGGGAACATCATCTGATCCAGGGTATACAATCCGGAAAGGTGCACGCCGGTGACGTAGTGGTTATCCGTAATATCGGACCGAAAGGAGCCCCCGGTATGCCCGAAATGCTAAAACCCACGGGAGCCATCATCGGCGCGGGTCTCGGAAAAAGCGTAGCCCTCATCACGGATGCACGCTTCAGCGGGGGAACACATGGTTTTGTGGTGGGTCACATCACACCCGAAGCCTTTGATGGGGGACTCATTGCCCTGGTGGAAGATGATGACATCATCGAAATAGATGCGACCAAAAACACCCTTACTTTAAAAGTAAAGGATGAGGTGATTGCGGGGAGAAGAAAAAAATGGAAACAGCCTGAACTGAAAGCAACCAGGGGCGTGCTTTTTAAATATGCGCGGAGCGTGAAAGACGCTTCGGAAGGTTGCGTTACGGATGAGGATTGAGACAAATGC
>JBEPUT010000035.1:0-45484 GCA_041691395.1 Chitinophagaceae bacterium | reverse complement strand
AGCTCTTTGACATACAAACCGCTTCTTAACCCTTTAACATACATAATAAAGTAGAAGGTATTACCCAGCTGATCGTTATTCACGGAGGCGTTTTGGCCATTGTAAAAATGGATGAATTAATTGATGGGGCCGGTCAAACAAAATCTCATCACCTGCCGGAACTACCGGATGATTTAAATTTCATTTTCAGCGCGGTTAGTGCATCTTCGAGGGAGACCGAAGCAAGAGTCGTCTTTTTCTGATCCGGATACACAGCGGGAACTCGTTTTTTGGCGGGCTGTTCCTGTGCCTGTTTGATAGAGAGCGCGATCCGCTTTCTCGGCAGATCCACCTCCGTCACTTTCACCTGAACTTTATCATTGAGCTTTAATACCTCATTCGGATCCGTGATGTACCGGTGGGCAATTTCGCTGACGTGCACCAGCCCGTCCTGCTTAACACCGATATCCACAAATGCGCCGAAGCGCGTGAGGTTCGTTACTACACCCGGAACGATCATGCCCGGCTGAACGTCTTCTATCTTGAAAATGGCGGCAAATTCAAAAACCTCGAGGCCGGTTCTCGGATCAAGTCCCGGTTTCCTCAATTCGTTTAATATGTCTTTAATACTGTGTTCGCCGGACGTCTCCGAAATATACTGCTTCGGATTGATTTTTTTTATGAGTTCTTCGTTCCCAATCAAGGTGCGTATTTCCACACCGGCATCCTTTGCCATTTTTTCGACTACCGGATAAGCTTCGGGATGTACGGAACTTTCATCCAGCGGATTATCTCCTTTTGGGATCCGCATAAAACCCGCGCATTGTTCAAATGCTTTTTCACCGAGCCGCGTAACCTTCAGCAATTGTTTGCGATTGCTGAACTTCCCGATCTCCGTTCTGTGTTTGACAATATTTTCGGCCAGGCTCTCTCCTATCCCGCTCACATAACTTAGCAATTGTTTTCCGGCCGTATTCAGATTTACACCAACTGCATTTACGCAACTGATTACGGTCTGATCCAGTTTCTCTTTTAACCGGAACTGGTTTACATCATGCTGGTACTGTCCGACCCCGATGCTTTTCGGGTCAATTTTTACCAGCTCCGCCAACGGATCCATCAGTCTTCTGCCGATGCTCACGGCTCCCCGGATCGTAATGTCCTGATCAGGAAATTCTTCCCGCGCAATTTCCGATGCAGAATATACAGATGCACCGTCTTCATTAACTAAAAAAACGGGAATATTCAGGTCCAGTTTTTTGATGAATTGTTCCGTCTCCCTGCCCGCCGTTCCGTCTCCGATGGCAAAGGCTTCGATCTTACAGCGGCTCACCAGGTTGCGGATCTTTTTTTCCGCCTCCTGAACACGACCGGATTCATGCACAAAGATCAGGTCGGTTTGCTTCAGGTTTCCCTGTTCATCCAGGCAAACCACTTTGCAACCTGTTCGATAACCGGGATCAATTGCCAGTATCCTTTTTGATCCGAGCGGGGAACTCAGTAAAAGCTGTCGCAGGTTCTCCGCAAAAACCAGGATGGCGTCTTCGTCGGCTTTCGTTTTTAGGGCCATCCTGAATTCACTTTCCAGTCCCGGCTGCAGCAAACGCCGGTAACCGTCTCTGATGGCTTTTTTTATTTCCTCTGCAGCGGCGCCGGAACTTTTAATAAATTCGTCGCCGATCAGATCCAGGGCTTCTTCTTCCCGGGGAGAGATGGTCATCCGGAGAAAGCCTTCCATGAATCCCCGCAGCACGGCCAATATGCGGTGAGACGGAACATTGGATATCTTTTCAGCATAGTCAAAATAGTCCCTGAATTTTATCGCCTCTGCCTCTTTCCCGGAAAGCAGTTTGCTTTCGATATTTGCGGTCTCCTCAAACAGTTTACGCATCCGCGCCCGCACGGTTTCGTGTTCGTTGATCATTTCGGCAATGATGTCCCGCGCACCCTGCAGCGCTTCTTCCGGAGTTTTTATTTCATCCCGGACAAAGGATTCTGCGGCAGCCTGCACGTCCAGCGGTTTCTGTTCCAGGATCAGCATGGCCAGCGGCTCCAGTCCTTTTTCGCGGGCAGCCTGCGCTTTTGTTTTCCGTTTTGGTTTATAGGGGAGATAAATGTCTTCCAGTTCCACGAGAGTAAGCGCATGATCCAGCTTCTCTTGCAGGACGGGTGTCATTTTCTGCTGTTCATTGATCGACTTTTCAATCGCCGTTCTTCTTTCCGTAAATGTTTTTAATGTTTTTGATTCGTCCTGGATCTGCTGAATCTGTACTTCATCCAGAGCACCTGTTCTGTCTTTCCGGTAACGGGCAATAAAGGGAATGGTGGCTCCTTCGGAAAGCAAAGCGAGTACCGTTTCGGCCTGCTGTGTACGGATCTTCAATTTCTCAGCAATAAAGGGAGCAAATGCGATCATGGTTGCAAAACTAATGGCTGGCGCGTTAAACAACAACTTGGAATAATGGGATGCATTCAGTAAACCGGCGGCAAATGTAAGGTAATCCTGAAGAGGGAAATCCATTGCGCATCGGGAAAAGCGTATGAAATCTGATCAGCCGGCGAATACCTGTTCAGTCATCTGCCGCGAGAAGCAGGATGTCGCTGATCTCTAGCACGTTTTTTTTGTACCCGCGGGTAACGGCATGGATCATCGACCGGCCCAGTTCCGCGAGGCTGATTACTGAATGTGGGGAAACTGTATTGATAACCGGAATCAGCCAGCCAGCCCACTTATACATCGGCAGCGTGTTTTTTAATCCTTTGGTCGGCGTCATGATGCCAGGACGAAACGAATAGACTGCTTTAAAGGGCAATTTCTGTAAATCATTTTCTGTTTTGCCCTTCACGCGCGCCCAATGCATTTTTCCTTTTTCCGAAGTATCCGTTCCGCGACCGGAAATATAACAGAATACCATGCCTGGATTTTGTTTCACCAGGGCGGAAGCGAATCCCAGCGTGAGATCGTAGGTGAGCTTTTCATATAGCGCTTTCTTTATGCCGACCGATGAAACGCCGAGACAAAAGAAACAGGCATTGTATCCGGTCAATCCGGATGTAATGGACGAAAGATCCAGGAAATCAGCCAGGAGGATTTCCCTGATTTTAGGATGCTGCATTCCGGACGATTTCCTGGATACCAGCAATACAGATTCTACCTCCGGCGAGAGCAGACATTCATGCAAAACGCCTTCTCCCACCATACCGGTAGCGCCGGTTATAATAACCCGCAGAGGAAATGTGGACATAGTCCTATCCTTATCGTTGAGAAAATTTTCGTCCATACCGTCTTCCGCCACCAGCTGTGCGGCCGGAGGATACCGCGGCAACTGCCGTGGACAAGGGCTCCATAAGTTTAACATGGAACGGGTGATCCGTAACCACCGGAACGATTTGACCAATCAGCTTCTGAATATCCTTGAGATAAATTTTTTCTTCGTAATCGCAGAAAGAAATGGCTTTCCCGAATGCACCTGCCCTGCCTGTTCTGCCGATCCGGTGTACATAGGTTTCCGGAATATTGGGAAGATCGAAATTAACAACCAGACCCAATTCGTCAATATCAATACCACGGGCAGCAATATCCGTTGCAACGAGGATCTGCAATTTACCATCTTTAAACCCCTGTAAGGATCTTTCTCTTACCTGTTGGGTTTTGTCGCCATGCAACGCCGTTGCCTGAAAGCCGGAACGATTTAAATCCCTGGCAACCCGGTCAGCGCCATGTTTGGTTCGGGTAAATACCAGCACACTTTTAAGATTCCCGTTTTTCAGCAAATGATGCAACAGGGAACGCTTTTCTGATTTCTGCACATAGTAGAGTGACTGATCCACCAGTTCCGTGGTTGGGGCTTCGGGTGTAACGGAGATCTTTACCGGATTCGTCAGTAATATCTGAACCAGGGAAAGAATGGCCGGTGGCATCGTGGCGGAGAAAAATAAGGTCTGCCTGTTTTTTGGCAGTTTGGCAATAATGCGTTTTACTTCCACCACAAAACCCATATCCAGCATCCGGTCGGCTTCGTCCAAAACAAAATACTCGATGCCGTTCAGCGAAAGAACGCCCTGATTGAGCAGATCCATCAAACGGCCGGGAGTTGCCACTACAAAATCACATCCTTTGCGCAGTTCCTGTACCTGCCTGCCCTGTGGAACACCGCCAAAAATAACAACCGACCTCAGGCTCAGGAATTTTCCATAGGTTGCTATGGATTCATGAATCTGCGTGGCCAGCTCGCGGGTGGGCGTTAAAACAAGGGTTTTAATGCTATGCCCCTTAAAGCCAGCCGCTTCCTTCTGCTGGTGCATGCGCTGCAATAAAGGCAATACGAAAGACGCGGTTTTCCCGGTACCTGTTTGGGCACAACCGAGCAGGTCCCTGCCTGCTAAAACAACGGGAATAGCTTGTTCCTGGATTGGAGTAGGCGTTTTATAGCCTTCCTTGTCTACGGCTTTGAGCAAGGGCTCAATAAGGCCTAGTTCTGAAAATAACAATTTGAATAATATTAAGTAAAAAATGTGGTAAGGCTACCGCTGGGATACAGAGTACTTTACCTGCCTTACGTTAAACTGTCACGGGGAAAACTCTGGAGATATTTAAACACTCAAAAGAAAACGCAGCAAGAGTCATAACATACAGAAAGGCAAAGATAGTCTATTTTCCGGAAGTCTCTCCCATCTTTTTACGAACCTGCGGAATGCCGCAGCCGGGCTTGCAATGGCGATAAAAGACAGGACGGCCGCAAACGGGGATGTCCTTATCCATTTTTAACCTAAATTGTCGTGCTCCGGAACCGGAATATTCTGCCAGGCCGCACACGCTCCCGGTGATTCTGAAACCTAACCAGTCAAGAAATGAAAAAACAAACACTTGTTTTTTTTGTGTTGATTACGGGCTCGATGTCGTTCCATCAAATGAACAGAGATGATTTTCTGAATACGGGCGTTGTTCAAAATCCGGCGACGCCCATCCGGATCGGAAGCGGTTTGATTTCCGGAGTATACCAGGAACATACCGGCGTAACCTTTTATAAAGGCATTCCGTTTGCCGCACCGCCGGTGGGTTCATTGCGATGGAAAGCACCGCAACCACGGGCAACCTGGAGTGGAGTGAGAACCTGCGACCGGTTCGGACCGAGTCCTATGCAACCCAAACCCATTTCATTTTTAATGATCGGACCTGAATTTGTGGTTCCCCAGGAACCGCTCAGCGAAGATTGCCTGTACCTGAATGTATGGACGGGCGCAAAGTCTTCGAAAGAAAAAAGATCCGTGATGGTCTGGATATACGGAGGAGGTTTCATTACAGGAGGCGCTGCAACGGCTGGTTATTCCGGTGAAGCCCTGGCGCAGAAAGGAATCATTTTTGTCACTTTCAATTATCGCCTGGGCGTTTTTGGATTCCTGGCCCATCCGGGACTCTCTGCAGAGGATCCGCATCATGTTTCCGGAAATTATGCGCTGATGGATCAGATCGCCGCATTAAAATGGGTGCGTAAAAATATTTCCGCATTCGGAGGCGATCCGGACCGGGTAACCATCGCGGGGCAGTCTGCCGGCGCCATCAGCGTCAATTGTCTTCTGGCCTCACCGCTGGCAAGCGGTTTATTTCAAGGCGCCATTGCCGAAAGCGGGTCCCTGGTTCTGGAGAACCCACTGATCAACATGAAGGATTTAAAAACCGCGGAGCAGCAGGGCGTTGTTCTGGCGAAAAGACTGAAAACAAAAAACATCATGGAGATGCGGGCGCTGCCGGCAAGCATACTGCAAAAAGCTTCGGGCCTGTATGCACCCATTGCCGACGGATACCTGTTGCCGGCCTCCATTGCAGATATATATAAAAGGTCGGAACAAACCCATGTGCCTTTTTTAACCGGCTGGAACGCGGATGAAGGATTTCTGATGGGCATCAGGAAAAAGGAGGATTTCTCCCGGGAAAGCGCATCATTCGGTTCAGATTCTTTACTTTTTTCAAAATATTTTCCTTCCGCCACGGATTCGGAATCGCAGGCTTCGCAAATGGCACTGAGTGTGGACAAAACAATCGGCATACCCCAGTATATCTGGGCACTCAAACAAAATGCAAACAGCCCTGCAAAAACTTTTCTTTATCAATTCATCCGGAAACCACCCGCAACCGGCGATAAAAAAAGGTTCGGAGCCTATCATTCTGCAGAAATCGGATATGCTTTTCACAACCTGGACAGCATTCAGAGGCCCTGGCAACCGGCAGACAGACACCTGGAAGAAATCATGAGCGGCTATTGGACCCAATTTGTAAAGACCGGTAATCCAAACGGTCCCGGATTGCCCGTTTGGCCCGCATTTTCAGCAAAAGATCCCGTAGCCATGTTCCTTGACGAAAAGCCGGCGGCTAAAAAATTACCCGACCGGGAGGCATTGGATTTCCTATACTCGAAATATCCCGGTCAATAAAAGCAGCATCACGAAAAATATTCAGATGCCGGATCCACTGTTAAGGGACAGGGACATTAATTTGAAATGATTATCTTAGAACCGAAGACTAACCCCTGTGTAAATTATGCTTCGAAGAACACTGACGGTCGCCCTGCAAATACTTTTTCCTTTTATTTTACTTGCACAATCTTCCGAAATCCAGGATGCAGACGAGAATGCAAAAGACCTGCGCGACGCTATCCAACAAATCTTTCATAAAAAAACAAGCACTGTCGACAGCACGTCGCGGCATCATCATATCCGGATCGGTGTGTTGCCCGCAGTGGGGTATACTTTACAAACTGGTTTTGCGGTTGTGGTAAGCGCCAATATGGTGGTATATAAAAGAAGAAAAAAAGACAATATTTTACCCTCCACCGTGATCGCCAGCATTTCTTATACCCAGAAGAGCCAGATCATATTTCCATTCCAGTCGGTCATTTACCTGCGCCACAACAGGGCTATGCTGCTTTCGGACTGGCGGTTCTTGAAATATCCTTCAGTAACTTATGGGCTGGGCATACATTCCAAATTGGCAAATGAAAACCTGCTCGATTTCAAATATCTAAAATTCCACGAGTCTGTCCTTTTCCAACTGGCGCCCAATATATATGCCGGCGGCGGTTATTCGCTCGATTATTTCTGGAAAGTAAGGGAAGTGTTTCCGCATGTGACGCCCGTTACTGATTTTGAAAAATACGGATATATGGATCATACCATTTCTTCCGGTGTGATGTTTCACCTGCTCCGGGATACGCGGGACAATCCCATCAATGCCTATTCCGGAACATTCGCCAATATTTCTATAAATCCGCGGTTTAAATTCCTTGGATCCGATGCCAACTGGAACAGCCTGCGTCTGGAATGGCGGGGTTATTTCCGGTTCCCTGCCAGTTCTTCCAATATAGTGGCACTCTGGAGTTATAACTGGTTCACCCTGGGTGGCAGGCCACCTTATCTCATGCTGCCCAGTACGGGCTGGGACAAATCCTACAACACGGGTCGGGGCTATATCCAGGGACGTTTCAGAAGCAACAACATGTTGGATGGTGAGGCTGAATACCGCATCCGCCTTACAAAAAACGGACTGCTGGGCATGGTGCTGTTTGGAAACCTCGAAAGCTTTTCAGAAATCAACACCTGCCGGTTCGAATCTGCGGCACCTGCAGGAGGATTGGGTCTCCGGATTAAACTCAATAAATATTCACGCACCAACATCTCCATCGATTATGGCTGGGGCAGAGAGGGATCGAGGGGATTTTTTGTGAATCTGGGGGAAATATTTTAATTTGACGGTGGATCTTTCTGTGTTAAGGTTGATGGTGGATGGTTGATAGACTTTAGTTTTGAATGCGCATCTGAAGAACCATCCACTGGATACCATATACCGTCAACCAAATGATCAACGTAATATTAAATCAATCTCTTTTAGCTCATCATTTCTAAAAGTATAATGCTCCAGACAGCGGAGGGAATCGTTAAGCTGTGCGGGCTTACTTGCACCGATAAGGACGGAAGTAATGGCATGATCCCGGAGCACCCAGGAGAGCGCCATCTGAGCAAGGCTCTGTCCGCGTTTTTCGGCAATGGTATTGAGTTGACGTAGCTTTTCCACCCGTTCGGGTGTAAGGGCTGATTCTTCAATGGCTCCGTTCCCCCGGTGACTTCCGGCTCTGGATCCTGCCGGAATTCCATGGAGATATTTATCGGTCAGCATGCCCTGTGCGAGTGGCGAAAAGCAGATACAACCCACCCCTTCTTTTTTTAAAACATCCAGCAATCCGTTTTCAATCCATCGGTCGAACATGGAATATTTGGGCTGATGAATGAGACAGGGTGTGCCCAGGTCCCGGAGTATCTTTACCGCTCTTGCAGTTTCTTCCGGGTGATAACTGGATATGCCCACGTACAACGCCTTTCCCTGCCGCACCACCTGGTGGAGCGCCATCATACTTTCTTCCAGCGGGGTATCGGGATCGGGACGGTGATGGTAAAAAATATCCACGTATTCCAGCCCCATGCGTTTCAGGCTTTGGTCGAGGCTGGCGATCAGATATTTCCTTGAGCCCAGATCGCCATAGGGGCCTGGCCACATGCCCCATCCCGCCTTCGTGGAAATGATGAGTTCATCCCGGTGACCATTAAAATCCTGCTTAAAGATCTTACCAAAATTTTCTTCGGCAGATCCGGGAGGCGGTCCGTAATTATTGGCGAGATCAAAATGAGTGATGCCTTTGTCGAAGGCCAGTCGCAATATATCCCTTGCATTCTGCTGCTGGTCTATATCGCCGAAATTATGCCAGAGCCCCAGTGAAACGGCAGGCAGCTTTAATCCACTATTGCCGCACCGGCGATATTCCATGGTATCGTACCTGTCTTCCCGGAAAGCATAACTCATGTGTTCTTGATATGGGTGAAACGCAAAGATGGTTTATTTAGCATTTCTATAGACATTTAAAGAATCACTTTCTTGTTTTCCGTATTACTTCTTTTTTTGTAATACTGTTAACTCCTGCATTCCTTTTTGCCCGGGCCCGTTCCGGAAAGGATACCGTATTGGTAAATTACGGATTACCGGTTAATCATTAAACTCTGGTTCTCCGGGCCTCTTTCAGCCGAAAGAGGCCTGATTTTTTAAATGAAGATCCGCGTTCCGGAAAAATTATCCCTGAACTCCCTTGGTGTACAACCTTTTTTCTTTTTAAAGATGCGGTTGAAATTCGAAATATTATTAAACCCGCAATGATAGGCTACTTCTGCTACAGAATTGGTGGATTCAATCAGCATCCGGGTGGCATGTCCCAGGCGGATTTCCGTTAAACTGTCAATAAATGTGTTGCCCGTTCGCTGTCTGAAAAAACGGCTGAAAGAAACGTTAGACATATTGGCCAGTTTGGACACTTCCCCCAGGGTGATGTTTTTATCGAAATTACGGTTCATGTGTTCAAACGTACGTTCCACCCGACGGCTGTTATAGGTAAAATGTTCCGGGGTAAAGGAGAGGTCGGAAAGAATCCGCATGTTTCTCGAAATAGACAGGTCGTGGAGAATGGACATCAATTCCAGCACGGAATCAAAACCCTGCTTCTGGTTTAGTGCGACGATCCGGGGAGCCAGCGCCAGCATGGTATCCCTGGAGAAAAGGATGCCGCGGGAAGATTTTTCGAACATGGTTTTGATGAAGCTGAGCTGGTTACGCCGGAGCAGTTTGTCGTCAAAAAGATCCTTGTGAAACTGGATGGTGATTTCCCTGATTTCCCGGGATTTACAATGATGGGTGAACCAGGCATGCTGCAGGTTTGGCCCGACCAACACCAGTTCCATATCCGCGATGTCTTCCATATGATCCCCCACAATACGGCGCGCATCCAGGGCATGCTGTATAAAATTCAACTCAAATTCCTCATGAAAATGGAGCGGAAAATCAAAGGCCGTCTTGACGCGGGAGAACAAAGTAAAACAATCACTTTGCGTAAGCGGTGTAATTTCCCGCAAAAGGTTCTTTTTCATCTGCAATCGTTTTGACCTTTGCCGATGGTATTCCGGCTGGAATTATTTAAACATTTTATGATTTGATACAAAAAAGTATCATCTATCGGAAAATAAAAAAAATTAGGGTAAACATAGAACAATTCACGAAATTCTTGCTAATTTCCCGAGGTTACTTCATAAAATAATACAACGATATGCTAATATAGTATTTAATTAAAGATAAGAATGAGAATAGATTTGGGCAAACAGGGATCCTGGGGGATCTGTCTGGTTTGAACCGCCGGGAAAACTGTTTTGACCTGTCAAAAATTATTAACCCCGCCTTTTAGTTTTAAATTCAAAGAACCATTTTTTGAAAAAGCACACCATGACAAAATACATTTTCAGGCCCGTGGCATGTCTGTTTTTGAGCCTGTTTAGCCTTTCAGCAACCGCACAGAAAGACATCTATGAGATCCGGACCTACCTGCTTAAATCTGACCGTCAGGTAGAAGCAACCGATCAATATTTAAAAAATGCCTATTTACCTACCCTGCACCGGCTGGGAATTCAGCATATCGGCGTTTTCAAACCCATCGCCAACGATACGGCAATGATCAAAAAAATATACGTTCTGGTCACCTACCCGTCGTTGGAAAACTGGCGAAAAACAAAAAGCAGCCTTCAGCACGATAAACAATACAGCAAGGCTGCCAAACCCTTTGCGGAAACGGATACCAGTAAGATTCCTTTCGTCCGCATGGAATCCACGTTGCTGGAGGCCTTTCCGAAACAGACAAAACTCGTTCCGCCCGATTTAAAAGTGGATGCGGAAACCGTATATGAACTCAGGAGTTATGAGAATCCGACGGATCATCTTCACGAAAGAAAGGTAAGCATGTTCAATGAGGGCGGAGAAACCGGCATCTTTAAGCGTTTGGGATTTCATGCCGTTTTTTATGCGGAGGTACTATCCGGAAGTCACCTGCCCAACCTCATGTATATGATCGTATTTGAAAATATGCACGCGCATGATGACCATTGGAAGGCCTTTCGCAGTGATCCGGAATGGAAGAAACTGTCCGCGGATCCGACTTACGAGAACCCCATTTCCGTTTCACACATCGACAGCATCCTGATGCACAGAACGGATTATTCTGATTTATAAAAGCAGGACAGGTCACTGAACAGGCAAGTATAAAATAAAGATCATGAAGGCGGCATTTGCTGAAAGATTCAATAAATTAGAAAAATATCACCTGGAGATCATTCGTCGGAAAAACAAACAGGTCGGTCTGAGCATCAGCGGGGTGTTCGACAGGTATCAGTTCCCGGTGCTGACCAAAGATCATGTTCCTCTCCTTTGGCGCTACGACCTGAATGAAAATACAAATCCGTTTTTGATGGAACGCTTTGGAATCAATTCCGTGCTGAATGCGGGGGCCATCAAATGGAAAAATAAATATGTACTGATGGCGCGTGTGGAGGGCGTGGACCGAAAGTCTTTTTTCGCCATAGCGGAAAGTCCGAATGGTACGGATCAGTTCACATTTTGGGAACGACCCGTTACGGTTCCGGTGCTGGATCAGGAAGAAACGAATTTTTACGATGTGCGGCTAACCACGCATGAGGATGGCTGGGTCTATGGCCTATTCTGTACGGAAAAACACAATGCCCATGCCCCGGAAGGCAATCAGGCAGATGCCATTGCCCAGTGCGGCATCATGCGCACCCATGACCTGCTGAAATGGGAAAGACTGCCTAACCTGGTCACCCTATCTCCGCAACAACGGAACGTGGTTCTTCATCCGGAATTCGTTAACGGCCAGTATGCATTTTATACCCGGCCCCAGGATGGTTTTATTGAAGCAGGAAAAGGGGGTGGAATCGGCTTCGGGCTTTCTCCTTCCATCGAGCTCACCGAGATCCGGGATGAACTGATCATCGACAAAAAAGTATATCATACCGTTTACGAATTAAAAAACGGCCAGGGGCCCTCTCCCATTAAGACCCCCCTGGGATGGCTGCACCTCGCCCATGGGGTTCGGAATACCGCCGCAGGATTGAGGTATGTGCTCTACCTTTTTATGACGGACCTGAAGGACCTGACCCGCGTGATTTACAAACCAGGCGGTTATTTCCTGGCACCGGAAGGGGAAGAGCGAACCGGTGATGTTTCCAATGTGGTATTCTGCAACGGCTGGATCGAAAATGAGGACGGGACGGTATTTGTCTATTATGCCTCCTCCGATACGCGTATGCACGTTGCCGTTACATCCATGGAAAAACTGCTGGATTACACGCTGAATACGGAACCCGATGGATTGACGTCCGCCCATTCAGTTCAGCATATCAACAAACTGATAGAAACTAACCTCACGCTGCTGCACAAGGAAAAACCGGCTGAGAAAGTTTAATCCATTCTTTATCATGAAGGAACTGCATTCCCCCCAGATCATCCCCCTGAATACAGCCATTTTATACAGGGAGATCAGGGAAGAATTCCACCATATCCTTGATTTTTGGAAACGGTTTTCTCCTGATGAAGAATATGGCGGCTTCGCGGGAAAAATGGACCGGCAGAACAGATACGCGGAGGACGCCCCAAAAGGCTCCGTTCTCCATAGCCGCATTCTTTGGACCTTTGCTGCAGCTTATACCGTAACCGGAGATCCCGGCGACCTGGGCATGGCAACAAGAGCATTTGAATATATCCACGATCATTTTCTGGATCCGTTGTATGGCGGCTTGTTCTGGTCAGTCGAAGCGGGAGGAAACCCCCTGGAAACGCATAAGCAAATCTACGCCCAGTCGTTTGGCATATACGGCATGAGCGAATATTACAGGGCCAGCGGGAACTCTCGGGCCCTCGACCTGGCTATAGCTGGTTACAGACTCATAGAACGGTATAGTCACGATCCCGTTCACCGCGGATACATTGATGCATTTTCGCGGAACTGGTCATACCTGGAAGATAAACGGCTCAGCGTAAAAGACGACAATGCCGCAAAGACCATGAACACGCATTTGCACGTGATTGAAGCCTATTCCAATTTATATGAGATATGGCCCAACCCGATGCTCCTGGTGAACATCCGGGAACTGCTGGCTATTTTCCAGGAAAAGATTTTGGATAAAAGCAGCTACCACCTGCATCTCTTTTTCGATGAAAAATGGAAGCCAGAACCAGGGCCCGTTTCCTATGGTCACGATATAGAAGCAAGCTGGCTTTTACATTCCTGCGCAACGGCCACGGGCGATGAAATCTGGATGGATCTGACGAAGGCCAATGCCCTGCGCATTACGGATGCCGCCATGGAAGGCCTTGATGCAGACGGCGGACTATGGTATGAAATGGACAGAAAAAAAAATCAACAGATAAAGGAAAAACACTGGTGGCCCCAGGCGGAGGCCCTGATCGGACTTTGTAATGCCTGGGAACTTTCCGGTAACCTGCGATACCGGAATGCCTTGTTAAGGAACTGGCAGTTCATCAAAAAATATATCATCGATCACGAAAAAGGGGAATGGTATTGGGGCGTGGACCAACACCAAAACATCATGGAGGGTCAGGATAAAATGGGCATGTGGAAATGTCCCTACCACAACGCCCGCGCATGTATTCAACTGCTTAAAAGACTACCGTCAATACCTGACTCGTTTCCCCGAAGTAGTGGGTATGCGGTATAAATAGATACAGATTCCTATAAAGACCAGAAGAAAAAATATACCCGCAACAATCATAATAAACTGAGTTTAAAAATTATTTTCCGGTTCTTCCGGAATCCAGGTTGCCTTTTTTAGAAAAAGCCGTATCAGCCAGCGACGGATTGGTTGCCTGGCTATTGTCTGCCTGGGGAGGTATAGCTTGCCGGACAACCGAATCACCCGTTTCTGATTTTGAGGCGGGCGGGTTGCAGGAAATAAACCCGAAACCAATGCAGAGCATATAAAGCAGGAACTTTCGATTCACAACCAGGCTTTCGGGGATGTATGAAAATATCATACCTGGCCCACAACCAGGAAACGGGGAATAACAATTGCAATTATCATTTCCTCAACAACTGAATATGCGTCTGCCCCATGCTGCCGTTTTTGTGCCCATGATCTTCGTCGGGACCTTCCTGTGTTTTGCTTTCCGGGTGTATTGGAACAGTCCGGTTAAAGGCTCCGTAACGCCTTCCAATGCTGGTATAAGGGCCTGGGTGTTGTCCCGGACCGATACGCTGAATGCACCGGTGCTGGAAGGAAATTTCATGATAGAAAATGTAAAACCAGGAAACTACACGCTGATGGTGGAGGGGGTTCCCCCTTATCGCAATGCCATCAAACAAGGCATCATCGTCGCAGACGGTCAACCCACTGATGTGGGGGTAATCCAAATGAATAAATAAATCATCCCGAACATGTCTTTGGCCAAAAAAACAGATCCCGACGAGAAAGAAAATAAGGCCATAATCCCGTCACAGGACAGGGCAGACAATAAAGAAAAAGATCGGCACCTGGGCTCCTCTGATGCATTTAAGGAAACGGAGGATCCGGCTTCTCCTGATCCGGACAATATCACGGATGAGAAACTGGATGAATGGCTGGATGATTAGTTTTCTTTTCCAAATCTGGGAGAACCCGCAGAACTGATTATTATACCTGACTATATGGGGAATTAGTTGCCCATTTGTTTGAAAGAGATCATTTTATAACACGCGGTTTTTTGGCATAAAATAAGCATTAGGTAAATCATATATACCAGCCAAATGTTGAAAATAATGATTGTTGAGGATGACCTGGATTTACTCCACGGGTTAAGGTTTCTGCTTCAGGCATATAACTGCAAAATATGTCCTCTTTCAGATGCGGATGAAATTGTGAAAACTGCCGGGTTATTGCAGCCCGATCTCATTTTGCTGGATATCAAACTGGATCATGGGAATGGCCTGGATATTTGCAAGGAACTAAAAAACAGTTATCTGAAAACCATACCGGTTTATATCATGTCGGGTTTGCCCGATGCCGAGACTAAGTCTTACCGTTCGGGGGCCGATTATTTTTTCGCAAAACCTTTCGATTCGGAAGTATTGCTCCGTCAAATTAAAACGCTCGAAAACTCATCATCAGAAAGGTTTACTTTTCAACCTGATATTCCTGAACAGCGGAAGCAGTCCAAATAAGCAAACCGATTTTTCATTTACAGGACGTAAACGGTCTTTTTATAATTAGGCGAAAATGATTTACTTTTCCGGTAACGGATTATATTTTCGGCTACATGGAAAAAAATGCCGGCTGGCAATGGGAAATTACTTCAAAACAGGGTTGGTTCAGGATCAACCTGAAAGAAATTTTTCAGTATAAGGACCTGATCGTTCAATTTGTACGGAGAGACCTTATCGCCAGTTATCAGCAAACCATCCTGGGGCC
This sequence comes from Chitinophagaceae bacterium, assembly GCA_041691395.1. Classification (GTDB taxonomy): domain Bacteria; phylum Bacteroidota; class Bacteroidia; order Chitinophagales; family Chitinophagaceae; genus Puia. Next base: position 30,166 of record JBEPUT010000035.1, on the reverse strand, counting down.
CTTGTGGGTTTTTCTTCAGCCTTTATTCACAACTTTTGTTTATTTCATTGTCTTCAGCCGGGTTGCCAAAATACCGACAGACAACATACCGCCCATGCTTTTTTATCTGCCTGGGAGCATCATCTGGACATTTTTTTCTGACGGGCTCACTTCCACCATGTTTACATTCGTTCAAAATGCTTATATATTCAATAAGGTATATTTTCCCCGGCTGATCGTTCCCCTGAGTTATGTGCTTTTTCATTCATTCAGGATATCCATCCAGCTGTTTTTATTCCTTGTGGTGTATGTGGTGTTTGCCATTGGCGGCAAAAACATACATCCGAACGCCTACATGCTGCTGATTCCGGTATTTATTTTTATTACGGCTGCTTTTGCCCTGGGTCTCGGCCTCATCGTAAGTGTGTACACGGCCAAATACCGCGATCTGGAAAATATGATGCAATTCCTGCTGCGTTTGTTTATGTTTGCTGCTCCGGTGGTTTACCCGGCGTCTCTCATTCCGGAAAAATATAAACTGATCTTCTGGCTCAATCCGCTTACGCCCGTCATAGAATCCTTCCGGTCCTCCTTTTTCAGCCATCGGCCAATACCTTTTTTTTATCTCGGAGTGAGTCTGATCAGCGCTCTGCTGGTGCTCCTGCTGGGAATAATCCTCTTTAGCAGAAAGGAAAAACAAATCATGGATGTAATCTGAAGTATATGGATAACCTGATGATCAAGGCAGAGAACATTTCAAAATATTACCGGCTGGGTGTATTGAGTTCAGGCACTTTAAAGGAAGACATAAAAAACTGGTGGTCACGGAAACTGGGGAAACAAACCGAAACAGTCGTCCAGCATAAGAACCACATCTGGGCGCTTCGGAATATTCACTTTGAGGTGAGTCAGGGAGACGTGCTGGGTTTGATCGGGAAGAACGGTTCCGGAAAATCCACCCTGCTGAAGATCATATCCCGGATCACACTGCCGACTGGCGGGAGGGTTCGTGGCAGGGGTCGTATTGCCAGTCTTCTGGAAGTGGGAACCGGATTTCACAGTGAGCTGACCGGAAGGGAAAATATTTATCTCAATGGCCACATCATGGGCATGAAGAAAAAAGAAATTGACCGGAAATTCGATGAGATTGTGGACTTTTCTGGGGTGGAAAAATTTTTAGATACCCCTGTGAAAAGATATTCGAGTGGCATGTACGTCCGACTGGCTTTTGCTGTAGCAGCCAACCTGGACCCGGAGATCCTGATCATTGATGAGGTGCTGGCCGTGGGTGATTCCGAGTTTCAGAAAAAATGTTTGGGAAAAATGAAATCAGTATCGGGGGAAGAGGGTAAAACCATCTTGTTTGTAAGTCATAATATGCACGCTCTGCGGAATTTATGTAATCGTGCCCTCCTCCTGGAAAAAGGACAAATTGTTTCCTCCGGCGATCCTGAAAATGTAATCTCGCTATATCTAAGGAGTGGTGAACAGCAGTTCCTGGGTACTGACTTTTCATTAAAAAATGAAATGCCCGGAAATGAATATATCCGCGTTCAGAAAGTGGAACTGATACCGGAATACGATCAGCAGCAACAACTGATTGACATCCGTACCCCGCTGCAGGTAAAATTTGAATTCTGGTATGATGTGGAGGAACCGGGTGATCTGATGGTGGACGTGCACCTGTTTAATTTTACCGGTGAATTTATTTTCGACCTTTCCTCCGGACGGAAAACGTATAAAAAAGGCCTGATCAGCGGAGAGTGCCTTATACCAGGTCATTTTTTAAATGACGGATCATATTATATCTCCATCGTATTCATCCGGAATGCCACCATCCGGTTGTTTTACCTGGAATCCTGCTTGTCGTTTGATGTGGAAGATTATAGGGAAAATGGTTCCTGGTATGGAAAATGGGCGGGCATCGTCCGACCCGATTTCCCGCTGTTGTTAACGGCCCGGGACGCCAATTCAGCCCGGTGAATTCACGGCAGATCATTCATCGAAGAATACGGTCCATTGATCGAAAGAACCGAAGCCATGGTCAATCAATCCCATTTATTTTTTTAACTTAGTACCGGATAAGTATTTACCCTTATCCTACCCTTTGACACCGGATAAGCTTGTGCTATGACTGATCGGATCCCTAAAACCCCGCCCCAAATTAAGCCTGTACCGGAACAGGTGAACCGGCCCTTATGGTCCGTAATGATTCCCTGCTTTAATTGCAGTTCCTATCTGATTGAAGCGCTGCGCTCCATACTGCTGCAGGACCCCGGACCGGAAATCATGCAGATTGAAGTGGTGGACGATTGCAGCACGGACACCAATGTGGAGGCCCTTGTTGACTATATCGGGAAGGGAAGGGTGTCCTATTACCGTCAACAGGAAAATGTAGGCAGTCTCCGGAATTTTGAAACCTGCCTGAACCGGTCCACCGGACAATACATTCATTTGCTTCACGGCGACGATTTGGTGAAACCTGGTTTTTATGCGGAGACCGGGAACGTTTTTTCGATGTTTCCGGAAGCGGGTGCTGTTTTCAGCGGTTATACCTATATCAATGAACAGAATACGGTGTTATACCACAATAATGAATTCCTGACCGAACCCGGCATACTGAAAAACTGGCTGTTGAAAATCGGGCACGCCCAGCATATCCAGCCGCCGGCCATGGTGGTCAGGCGATCCGTTTATGAAAAGCTCGGCGGATTTTTTGCCGTTCATTACGGAGAAGATTGGGAGATGTGGGTCAGGATCGCCGCGCATTTCCCAGTGGCACACACGCCCAAAAGGCTGGCCCTTTACCGGGTTCATGAAAATAACATCACCAGCCGTTATTTTCTTTCCGGTCAAAGCATCACCGATGCTATGACGGTTATCGACATCATTCAGGATTATTTTCCCAGGGCTGAAAAAAAACGGATGAACCGCCTTGCCAAAAAACATTTCGCCCAGTATTTCTCCTATACATCCGATAAAATATACCACGAATACTATCGTCCGGACATCGCCCTTGTCCAGGCGAAACGGGCGCTTAAAATTCATTTCGGATTCACCACACTTTTTTATTATGTGAAGATCCGGTTTAAAATACTGATTGGATACAAGATGGAAAAAGAAACAAAAATGTTATATCGTCCGCTTAATCTTTTCCGATAGTTCCATCTGTTTTTCCGCCTCCGATTTTTTCTTCGGCCATACATAAGAAACCAGCTTCTTTAGATTGTTGATGGGCTGCTCCAGGCAATACCAGGAAATACTGGCACAGGCTATGGCAAGAATCATATAGATAAAGAAAGCACCATAGGGAGAATCAGCCAGTTTACCAATGAATGAAAGGTCGTACCCGCTGAAATAATGCTGGGCTACGGCAAACATCTTCCAGAAGAATACCGTTACGATGAGGTGGTACAGGTAAATGCTGTAGCTGATCTTGGAGAGATACTGCACTACGCTGTTCTCGAGGAATTTTTTAGTTATTCCGGTATATCCGCGGTTGGCCATATCGATGATGGTAACCGCAAACAGAGAAACGAACACCCGGTCCATACCAAGGAAGATTCTGCGGTGATGAGAAAAGATCAGGAAGAGCCAAATGGGAATGATGCCGATCAGCACCCATTTGAGCCATTTATTATTGATGAACCCTTTGTTGTGGTAATAAGCCAGGATGGCCCCTGCTGCAAAGCAATCCATACAGGCTGGCGCCAGCACCAGCATGGGAAAAATTTCAATATTCTGATCCGTCATGAAAGTGACAGATATGATCCGGAAAAGCACGCCGGCAACCATCATCGCTGTAAATACTTTCACCAGGTATTTATCCGGAATAAACAGAATGATCCAGGGCCAGACCAGATAAAATTGTTCTTCCACCGCCAGGGTCCACAAATGAACAGTAAAGGGGTCCCAGGTTTTTGTTATATGGATCAGCACATTGGACAGGTAAAAAAAATACATGGCCAGATGACGGCGTACCTCGCCGCCTTCCAGCGGCAACAACAGCAATATCAGCAGGTAAAAATAATAAGCGGGAAAGATGCGCAGCGTTCTGCGGGTAAGAAAGGCCACGGCAACTTTCCACCGGCCAAAACCATTCCGTATGGCCTTTTTTTTGGCGCCGAGCAAGATGCGGGTAATGAGGTAGCTGCTTAAAACAAAAAAGAAAACGATAAAGACGCCCAGATCGTAAACATATTTCAGGTTCGTCAGCGCATTAGAAAAATGATAAACGACCACAAACAATACAGCACAAAACCGTAGTCCGGATAACTGGGGTTGGTATTTTAGTCCCGTTCGGGGGGCCTCATGTTGGTTTTGCGGCAAGGATGCTCCTTTTGTTTTAAATAAATGATGCTACCATACGGGGGTTAAGGATAAAACGGATGATTTCCCAATTTAGTACACTTTCCCATTATAGTGATTCATGAAAAAAAATGCCGAATTACTTTTAAAAGCCAGATCCGCTGACTATTTTTATCTCCACGCCCATCATCTGCTGATATCCCGCGTAACTCCCATCCGGTTTCCTATTCATTTTACAGATCCACTCCTCTAAATGACCACCTGATTCGTATCAGACTCAAACCGTCATTTTCATTTAAACATAAACCCATCCGTTTCTATGTGGACATTTACATTCCGCTCCCTGAACCCCATTGGCAAACACGTCAGTTTGCTGTTCCTGGTTTTTTTCATTTCCATTGCGAAAATAAATGCGCAGGATAAATGCAACACCTGCTCTATACCCGCATTTGCTGCGCTTACCGTATACCATACCCTGCAAACCGGCCCCGTGATGGGTGTTGGCATTGAAGCTGGTAAATGGAGGAAGGACGCCGGAAAATTCAGTTATTTTCTGGGAACAGAGATTCTCTGGTCAGATACCCAGGAGAAAACGGCCAAATCAACAGGCTATTCCAAAGGCATGATCATTTCTTTCTATGTAAAAGGGCAGTATAAAATAGCCAATCGGGTTTACCTGATCGGCCAGCCTGAACTGGTTAATCTTTCTTCTCTGGAATTACGCACGGGGTTCCGCTATGTTATTCCGATAACGAAAATTATCGGCATCGGTCTGGAACCAGGCTACACCCTGGTAAAAAAACAATGGTCGTTAAATACGAATTTTCATTTCGCACTTCCCTGAAAAATAAAAAATCCGCGCATGGGGATATTAACCCCGATGCGCGGATTTTTTTATGGTCCCGAAATCAATGGACCTTTTCCACATTATTGTATTTGTCAGTCCATGCGGCCGCTTTATCCTTATCTCTCTTCTGTTCATAAATGGTCACCAGCAGATCGTAGGCATCCTTGAGCGATGTTTTATCCGCTCTCTTCAATACCCCTTCCTTACCCAGCAACTGGTCAATCTTTTCAAAATAAGGAATGGCTTCATCAAATTTCTTCATCGCCTCCGCTTTGATATCGGCCCTCTTTTTCAGGTCCTCCGGTTTTGTTCCCTTAATGGCTTTTGCCTGCTGCTGCAAGGCGATGCCTTCATTGTAGGAGATTTGTCCAAGCACCAGGGATGCCTGGGGATAATCCGGATTCAACTGCAAACTTTTCTGGAGCCTTTCCTGTGATTTCTTCACCAATTCGTCCATATTGGACAATTGTGTTTTTGTCGTATCCGAAGCGTACTGATAAAGTTCCAGGCCGTAGTTAAAGAAATAAATGGCGCTGTCAGGATGTTCCTTATTGATCTCCTCATATTTGGCAAACAGCGAATCTTTTGTTCCATTCTTCCTCAGGTTGTCGAGTTCCATCTCATCGTAGAATAGTTCATTCGGATATTTGGATTTACCAATAGCAATATATTTACGGGTATTGGCCTTGTCGCCCTTTCTGTTGTAATAGTCGGCCAGCCATTTGTATATCTCCGACATGTCGTTGCCGCTGATCTTTGTAATTCCCGAATCCGCAATTTGTCCGTAATACACAGCCGCACTATCCCTTTTGCCGGCTTTCTCTGCAGAAATACCAGCATACAAAGTGGATGTGGTATCCATATTTTGTTTGATCCAGCCTTTCTGGTTCATGAATTTGATCGCCATTATGGCACTCGTAAACTCGTTATAGGCTTCAGGATATTTTTTTTCATTATAAAATGCCGCACCCGCCTGGAACAAGCCCTGATAGATTTCATTTATTGGTTTGTACTGGTCGAGGGTGAGTAAAATCAGTTTTTTATCATCCAGTTCGGTGTATTTCTTAAGGGCGTCCAGGGACTGGATTAAGGCATCCGGCACCGTGGATTTCAGCTGATCATTCAGCGCAATCGCATTGTACACTTTAACCTTGGTATACCAGGCTTCTGCATTTTTCTGATTTTTTTCAACAGCCAATACCTTATCTATTTCCGCTTTGGCATCGGGCAGTTTATTTGCCTTTAGATATTCTTTTGCCTTATCTACAGATTGGGCAAATAATCCCGAAAAAAGGCCTGCCAGCGCGAGACTTAAAAAGATCCGTTTCATGGAGATTTTATTTGAAGTTTTCAGATAACAATTATTCGGTGATATTTTCGGAGGGCGGAATTTCCGGCAATGGATTTGCAATATCCTGAATTTCTTCCACAGTGCTTTCCTCATCCAGTTGTGTAATTGCCGCGATGCCATCCCCTTCATCCAGGCGGATGAGTTTTACCCCCTGGGTGGCCCGGCCAAGTTCGCTGATTCCGTTCACCGGCATGCGGATGGTAATTCCTGATTTGCAGGTAATCATCAGGTCCTCTTTCTCAGTAACATCCAGGATGCCAACCAGCTTTCCGGTTTTTTCAGTTACATGAATTGTCTTTACCCCCTTACCGCCCCGGTTTGTAACGCGATACTCTTCAATGGGTGTACGTTTTCCAAAACCATTTTCGCTAACAACCAGGACTGTCCTCGATTTATCGTCTTTATTGACACATATCATGCCAATCACTTCGTCTAAATTGTCATCCACTTCTATACCAGCCACCCCAATGGCGCCACGTCCAGTAGGGCGTACCTTCCCTTCCGGAAACCGAATGGCACGTCCCGATTTAACGGCCATCATGATCTCGCAATTACCATCTGTTAAACGGGCGTCGAGCAGGTGGTCGTTCTCCAGGATCGTAATGGCATTTACCCCATTCTGCCTTGGCCGGCTGAAATCTTCCAGCATAGTTTTTTTAATGGTTCCCTGTTTGGTGCAAAGCACGATAAAATGACTATTTAGAAATTCATTGTCCTTGATATCTTTCACATCTATGATGGCCTTGATCTTATCATCCGCCGGAATCTGGATCAGGTTCTGGACGGCCCTCCCCTTACTCACCTTATCTCCTTCCGGTATCTGGTAAACATTCAGCCAGTAACATCTTCCTTTTTCCGTAAAGAAGAGCAGGGTATGATGCGTAGAGGCCACGAACAGATGAACAATATAATCTTCCAGCCGGGTTTTCCCTCCACTGGCGCCCCTTCCGCCCCGGCGTTGCTGACGGTATTCCGTAGCTGAAGTTCGTTTAATATACCCGTGATGGGATATGGTAATCACTACGTCTTCCTCTTTGATCAGATCCTTGATCTGCATTTCATCGTCCAGGTAGGTGATTTCCGTTTTCCTTGGATCACCGAATTTTTCCTTTATCTCCAGAAGTTCTCTCCGGATCACACCAAAGCGCTTTCCTTCGTCCTGCAACAAATCTTTAAGAAATGCAATCTGCTTCATCAGTTCATCGAATTCACTGCGGATCTTGTCTCGTTCCATGCCGGTCAGGCGCTGCAGCCGGAGCTCCAGAATGGTTTTGGCCTGTATCTCACTCAATCCCCAGCCTGCATTGATCAGGTTATCCTTTGCCATGTCGGGTGTGGCCGAGGATCTGATGAGACTGATCACTTCATCCAGGTGATCCAAAGCTATCAGGTAGCCCTGCAGGATATGCGCCCTTTTCTCGGCTTCCCGCAGTTCAAACTGGGTTCTGCGAATGACCACTTCGTGGCGGAATTCTACGAACTCCACGATCATCTCGAGTACCGTAAGGGTCCTTGGCCGGCCCTTGACCAGGGCCACGTTGTTGATTCCGTAGGAAGTTTGTAATTCAGTGTGTTTAAAGAGCTGATTGATAACCACATTCGCCACGGCATCGCGGCGCAGGTCTATAACAATGCGGGTGCCCTCCTTTTCATTTGACTCATTGTTTACATGGGTAATGCCCTCAATGATCTTTTCATTCACCAGCTGGCCGATCCGGTCACACAATCCGTCTCTGTTTACCTGGTAAGGCACTTCGGTTATCACGATCTGTTCCCTGCCACTGGGTTTTGTATCCACCTGCAGTTTTCCGCGAAGCACCGCGCGGCCGCGTCCCGTGTGCATAGCGAGCTTAACACCTTCCATTCCATAGATCACGCCACCGGTTGGAAAATCCGGCGCCTTCACATGCTGCATGATTTCATCAATGCTGATGTCCCGCTTGTCAATGTAGGCAACACAGCCGTCAATTACCTCAGACAGATTATGGGGCAGGATATTGGTGGCCATGCCCACGGCGATGCCGCTGGCGCCATTGATCAGCAATTGGGGAATGCGCGAAGGAAGAACCACGGGTTCCGTAAGCGAATCATCAAAATTCGGCTGAAAATCCACGGTTTCTTTTTCAATATCCTCCAGCATGCTCTCCGCAAGCCGGTGCAGCCTGGCTTCCGTATATCGCATCGCTGCAGGCCCGTCGCCATCCTGACTACCGAAATTCCCCTGCCGGTCTACCAGCACGTATCGTATACTCCATTCCTGGGCCATGCGCACCATGGTATGATAGATGGCCGCATCGCCGTGCGGATGGTATTTACCCATCACTTCCCCCACGATACGGGCAGCTTTCTTATAGGGTCTGTTGCTGTAATTGCCCAGTTCCCTCATCCCGTATAATATGCGGCGGTGAACGGGTTTCAATCCGTCGCGCACGTCAGGCAGCGCCCTGCTCACAATAACCGACATAGAATAATCTATGTAGGCCGTTTTCATCTGCTCGTCAATATTGATCAGTACAATGCGGTTATTGTCCTGCGTTTCTTCCGGTATGATTTGATCTTCCATATTTTTTTAAGAGCCCTGTAAAACCCTTGTATTTACAAGTGCACAAAGGTAGTGAAACAGCAGGCATTGGCCAATAAGAAAGGGCCTATTTTCAGACTATTCCAGCCATGCTCCTATTACCTGATCACCTTCCACTTCCACTATAATATGCTCCTGCAGGGTGGTAGCCACGGAAAGGCCCACGTAATCGGGTTTTACAGGAAAGGTATTGTGTCTCCTTTCCACCAGCACCAGGGTCTGGATCTTTTTAAGGTCCGCCTCCAGAAAGGGTTTCAATGCATATAAAAGCGTTTTGCCGCTGTTGGAAACGTCATCAATCAGAAGAACCACTTTATTGTCGAAAGACAGCTCTTTATCAAGGGTCACCTGCTGGGGTTTCTGTTTGGTCAGGTTAACGGTAAGGAGTTCGGTGGACAATGTTGAAATTTCTTTCAGCAGGGCCTGGATATTACGGGCTATCACACTTCCGTTTACCCGGATACCCGCCAGGATGATTTCCTTTTCGGCAAAATTATTTTCCAGTATTTCATAAGCCATTCTTCTGAGCTTCCGGGATGCTGTTTCGGGCGACAGTATATAATTCTTATCCATATCTCAAGGTAAAGAAAATCACAAATCCTGCAAATCCTGTATATCTTAGGGAAATAATACAGGAGGATGCTAATTCTTCAGCAGGTCGCTTTTATTTTACTGGCAGGATTCGCCATTATTTTATTTTCCGTTCAGGTGCGCAGGATCCGCAGGAACATCCTGCTGGGTAAAGACGAAGATTATACTGACCAACCTGGCCGGAGGTGGAAAAACCTGCTTCTGCTCGCCTTTGGCCAGAAGAAAATGTTCCGTAATCCGCTGGTTGCCGTATTGCACTTTTTCATCTATGCCGGATTCATCATCATTAACCTGGAAGTGATGGAAATTTTCCTGGATGGTATATTGGGTACACATCGCCTGTTTTCCCTGCCTTTGGGTGCGCTGTATAAGATCCTGATCAATGGCTTCGAGTTTCTTGCCCTGGCGGTATTAGTAGGATGTGTGATTTTTCTGCTCAGGAGGAATCTATTAAAACTCAAGCGGTTTATCAGTCACGACCTGGATGGATGGCCCCGATCCGATGCCAACTATATCCTGATTACCGAGATTCTGCTCATGGCGCTTTTTCTCACTTTTAACGCATCGGACACCTTATTGCAGCAAAGGAATTATGGTGAATATGCCCGGCACCTGACGGGGGATTTTGCTTTTTCCCATTGGCTCCATCCCCTGCTGAATGGTTTTTCGAATGCCCGGCTGGCGGGCCTGGAAAGAACCTGCTGGTGGCTGCACATTGCCGGCATTTTTGCCTTCCTGAATTATCTGCCTTTTTCCAAACACCTGCACATCCTGCTGGCCTTCCCCAATGCGTATTATGCCCGGCTGCAACCTCAGGGAAAGATCAGGAACATGAAATCCGTGCAGCAGGAAGTATTGTATGCGATGCAGCCGGAACTGGCCCCCGCTTCCTCTGAAGCTCCGGCAAAATTTGGGGCCGGGGATGTGTTTGATCTGAGCTGGCGGAATTTACTCGATGCTTATTCCTGCACGGAATGCGGTCGTTGCACGGCAGCCTGTCCCGCCAATATTACCGGGAAAAAATTATCCCCGAGGAAGATCATGATGGATACGCGTGACCGGCTGGAGGATGTTGGCAGGAATATCCGCACCAACGGGGAATTCAGGGACGATGGCAAAAAACTGCTCAACGATTTTATCAGCGAGGAAGAATTGCGCGCCTGCACCAGTTGCAACGCCTGTGTGGAAGAATGTCCGGTAAGTATCAGTCCCCTGGAAATCATTGTCGAAATGCGGCGATACCTGGTGATGGAAGAAAGCAAGGCACCGCAGGAATGGAATGCCGTTTTCAGTAATATAGAGAATAATTTTGCCCCCTGGAAATTCAATCCGGAGGAACGCGATGCCTGGAAAAATACCTGAGCCTTTAATCTGCCAATACTTTCAGGCTAACGGTCAGGTTATCTGAAATGGTACTGGAGCCTCCAACATCAAAATCCTTCCGGTTGATCTTAAAACTGCCTGTAAAGAGATAACCCTTACCGGAACCCAAGGCCGTAAAGGGAAAGCTGATGGACCTGGTTTTATCCTTGATGGTTAATTTACCGGTCATTTCGTATTCTCCTTTTCTTTTATGGTCGCGGACATTTTCAGATACGAATCTGATGTGTGGGTAATTTTTTACATCCAGGTAGTTTTCTTCCCTGAGATGTCCGTCCCGTAAATCATTATCTGTATTGATTGTGGAGGCTTCCACCGTTACCTCGAACCGGGCGCCGGACAGGCTATCCGGGTTGAAACGGATATCTCCCCGTATACCGCGGAAGGAACCACTCACATTGAACCCGAAGTTCTTAATGGTAAACTGAACTTTCGACCCGGATTCCACAGGGTGGTATTGAGCAAAACCAAACGTTATTATCAACAGGAAACCTGATAACCATACGGAAATTCTCATGATTGTGTTTTGGGTTGGCAATCTGATCATCATAAAAGTGCATGTTAACGAAATTAGATTTCCGTGTCAACGACAATTGTCATTTAATTGACAGACACGAGTTTTTGTAATTTTTTAACATTGAGGTAGCAGATCTGCTGCCGGTTGAATGAAAGTATGCCATCGGTTTCCAGTGCATTAATCATGGTGGTGACGGTTTGGCGGCTGGATCCAATCAGGTTGGCGATGTCCTCATGCTTCAGATAGTTGGGAATACAAAAACCTTCAGGCTGGTTTTCTCCCAGTTTCTGCTCAACCAGCTGCCAGAAAAAATGAATCAGCCGGGTTTTAACATCCTTGTTCAGCAGGTTCAATAGCCGGTTTTCAATGTTCCTGAGCTTGGCCCCCACCTGTTTACTGTAGCGCAGGGCCAGGTCGGGCCGTTTTTGCAGTAGTTTTTCGAAATCATCTATGCGAAACGCGCAGAGGCTCACATCCTGTTTATAGGCCTGGGCAAATTCTCCATGGAGGTTATTTTTTTCCAGGGTAAACTGACCAAATAGTTCGCCTTTCTGAATGATCTCCTTCACTTTTTCGTTTCCCGCCGCATCGATGAATCCGATCCGTATATACCCTTCTTTGACGAAATAGATCTTATTGTGATTGTAGGCCTCAAAATAGATGTATTCTCCTTTTGGAACTTCCAGGAAATGATGTTCAATATTCAGGTCCTTATAATCCTGATCACTCAGGTTACACCACAGGTCATAGTTTCGGATCAGGAGCATTTTATCATCGGATGGCATAATGGTCATTGAGGATTAAAATTACCGATTCGTCCTTTAACGGCACACAGGAAAATTAAGTTAGATTTACGTTTAAATATTCCTTATGGTCGTACCACTTATGGCTGAACTATTCGCAAAAGGAGAAGAACCGGAGATACTTTTCTGGGTAGGCTGCTCCGGTAGTTTTGATCAGCGTGCACAAAAAATCACACGCGCTTTTACCCGCATCCTGGAGCATATCGGTATCCGTTATGCCATTTTGGGCAGCGAAGAAATGTGTAACGGCGATCCTGCGCGCCGCGCGGGGAATGAATTCCTTTTCCAGATGATGGCCCATCAGAATATCCAGGTATTAAACAATTATCGCATACGCAAAATCGTAACAGCCTGTCCGCATTGCTTTAATATTTTAAAAAATGAGTATCCCGAACTCGGCGGTGAATACGAAGTGATCCACCACGCTGTCTTTCTCCAGCAATTATTGGATGAAGGAAAAATCCGGCTCAGGGAGGACGGCAGTTTCAGGGGGAAAAAAATTGTTTATCACGACAGTTGTTATCTCGGACGTGGCAACCAGATTTATGATGCACCAAGAAAAGTGCTGGAAGCCCTCGATGCCGAACTCGTTGAAATGAAACGCTGCCGGAGCAAAGGCTTCTGCTGCGGTGCCGGGGGTGCCCAGTTTTTTAAAGAAGAAGAAAAAGGAACCACCCGCGTCAATTTTGAAAGAACCCGGGAAGCTGTAGCCACCGGTGCCGCTATTATTGCTTCGGCCTGTCCCTTCTGTAATACCATGCTCACCGATGGCGTAAAACACGAAGAAAAGGAAGAGCAGGTGAAGGTGATGGATATCGCAGAATTGATTGCGGCTGATTTGGACGAGGCAAAATGAATCAGCTTCCTAATAAATTTCCGGCTTCTTTTCCCCGGTTAAACAACAGATCCAAAATAGAGAGATTGGGGAGAAATCCCGTTTTTTCTTCAAATACCTGCTGGTATTTTATAGGCATACAGAGCCTGTGATTTTTCGGTAAAACCTCGTTCCGGTGGTCCTCCCATAAGCCGGTATCTGATTCCTGTTCCGGCGATTCCGTAAGTCGTATCGAAACCTGGTGATCTAATTTTTCCATTACCCATTCAAGGCATTCCAGGTTCCAGTCCATCAGCTTTCCCACTTTCCTGCAGAACAGCAAATTCAGTTCATCTCGGTAATGATCAAAAAAAGGGGACCTGTTGTAGGCGGACTGGATGGATTTCCAGTGCAGGGATTGCCAGGGTTCCGACCGCGCAATTTTTACTTCATGCATGGGCAGCTGCTGATTTCTTCCCTGCTGCAGGGGAACGGATAAAGAGATGATCCCGTTGGCGCCGGCTATGAGGCAGCGATTACGGAAACTCATTTTCCGGTAGATTTCATATTTACATAAATAAATATATGAATGGGCATACGAACTTTTAAAGAAGCTGATCGGTGGAAAATATTGTAACTCAGCCAAAAACATATGCGGTATTCTGTTTTTCAAATTTATGCCTTAAATATGAATTATTGTTCAATAATTCCTTTTATATATATTAGATAATAGTGTATATAATTTCTGTAATTTAATTATAATCAACTATTTAACTATAATATAGATACTAATTAAATTAGGCTTAAAATAATGGTATCCGGATTTCATAAACTAGACTTATTCCTAATACTATTAGTAGTTGTTTTTTAAGAACGAAGGAGGATTTTGTGTGAGTAAAATGATTTAGAACTTTTCGTTGAGTCCGCTGCCGGAAACGACCAGCCTTTAGATTCGCTTAGTTATACGAATTATTATTTAATTCGCTAAATAAAACGAATTTCGATAATATTCGTATACCAACACGAATTTTATATACATTCGCTTATTCAAACTAAACCATAGGTATGTTTCTGAGCGCAGTTATTACCGGCGACATTGTCAACTCCACCAGACTTCCGCCGGGCGACGAAAAAAAATTAATCGGCCGGTTAAGTGATATCCTGAAACCGTTCCAATTTGTGTTTTATCGCGGGGACAGTTTTCAGGTTTATATGAAGGAGCCGGAAAGGGCACTGGAAATTGCCCTGCTTTGCCGGACCCTGGCCATTGGTTTCGAAAAGGAAAAAACGAAAAAAATAACTGATGTGCGCATGGGGATCGGCATAGGCCGGGTAACCGAACCGGTCAGGGATCCGGGATCCGCAAACGGAGAAGCCTTCCTCCTTTCGGGCAGGATTTTCGACGATCTCGAAAAATCCGGATCAAGGCTTGCCATAACCAGTACGGACGAAATGGCCAACGCCGGATTCAGCGTGCTGTCGGATTATATCAATGAAATCTGCCGGAAAATGTCGGTAAAGCAGGCAAATGTTATTTTTGAACTGCTCCAGGGGTATTCCCAGCAGGAAACAGCCATCCGGCTAAAGAAATCCAAGAGCACCATTAACCAGCATGTTACCGCCGGCAGCTGGAATGAGCTGGAGAAACTCGTTCTGCAATACCGGCGCCTTATCATCCTATTAAATAAATGACCATGGCATATACCTGGCTGATTAAAGTTATCCTGGCCCATTTGCTCACCGATTTTATCTTTCAGCCAAAAACCTGGATAAAAGAACGTCACGCCAAACATTTCAGGTCCGGTACACTATACCTGCATGGCTTGCTCACCGCTCTGGTAGCCTGGACGCTTACAGGATGGAACTACTGGCCTGCTGCGCTGGTTATTTTAGTAACCCATATTGCCATCGATGCATGGAAATCATACCGGAAGGATTCCATACTTATTTTTCTGGCGGATCAACTGCTGCACCTGGCTGTACTACTGATCCTCTTTTGTTATTTGTTTAACCGCTGGGATATTTACCAACTCCTTTGGCACAGGATGAACCAAACCAAAAACTTTTGGTTTCTGCTAACCGCTTTTGTTTTTCTGACCATGCCCGCCGGTATATTCATTGGCCAGTTTACCAAAAAGTGGAGAGAAAAAATAAAGGACGCAGAAGGGCTCGCCGATGCAGGAAAATGGATCGGAATATGTGAACGCATCATCATACTAATCTTTGTTTTACTCAACCAGTACGCTGCCATCGGCCTGCTGGTAGCTGCCAAAGGAATCATTCGGTTTAATGAGAAGGACCGGCCGGAAGAAAAAACCGAATACCTGGTCATAGGCACCCTGATCAGCATGGGCGTGGCCATCGTTACCGGATTGCTGATCAAATCCCTGTAAAAACCAGGGCAGGTAAAAATATTTCATCAGATCTGCAGCGGCAGTTTCGTAATCAGGAAACAATACCGGCTGGGTTTACCCTGAAAGTCGAATGCTGTGGTGGACCGGGTGATGTCCTTGATGACAGCATTTGGTATTTCAGTGGCATTCATCTGAAAACGGCTGAAATTGGTACTGAAATAAAGAAGTCCCCCGTCTTTCATTCCCCGGAGGGCCTGATTGATCATCCGGGGATGATCCCTTTGTACGTCCAGGAAATCAACCATCCGTTTGCTGTTGCTAAATGTTGGCGGATCCATAATCACCAGGTCGAAATAATCTTCGGGAACATCTTCCAGATATTGTTTTACATCTTCTTGCACATACGCATGCCGGGATGCCTCATATAAACCGTTCAGTTCCATATTTTCGGTTGCCCATTTCAGATAGGTTCTGGACAGATCCACGGATACCACTTCGGAAGCGCCGCCGGCCGCTGCGTAAACCGAAAAGGAGCCCGTATAGCAAAACAGGTTCAGTACCTTTTTACCGGCTGCTTCCTGCCTGACCATATTGCGGGTGATTCGGTGATCCAGGAACAATCCGGTATCCAGATAATCGGTCAGGTTAATTTTAAACTGTAAACCCTGTTCATCTACCCGGATAAATTGTTTTTCATCATCGAGTTTCTGATACTGATCCAGCCGGCCTGCCTTGCGCTGGCGGGTGCGTATTACCATCTTGCCAGCAGGCACCCCTGTAATCTCATGAATGATCTCCTGGCAGGCAACCAGCCACTGGTCATGCACATCCTCATCCATGTGGTGATTCCTCCGATATTCAGCTACATAAAGCCAGTCGCCGTATATTTCTATACAAAAGGGGAATTCAGGCAAATCGTGGTCATAGATCCGGTAACAGCTCACCGACCGGCGTTTGGCCAGTTTGCTGACATGTCGAAAAACCTTGCTGAGCCGGTTGTGGAACATCAGGGCTTTGTCGTGCGAAATCATAGGCCAGCAAGATAGTAAGTTTGGAAAAAACCCATTAGAAATCGCGCTGTATCCAGGTATTCAGCACGGATCCGTTCCAGGTTCCGGGTACAATGATCCGGCGGAGACTGAACAACGGATCTGAGGGATCCAGTTTTTCGCTGAGCTGGAATGCTGCCAGAAAACCTCGTCTTTTCAGCTCCGGGATGGCAGCGGTGTTCCACAATCCAAACGGATAGGCAAAATAGCGGATGGATTTACCGGTAATGTTTTCCAGTTCTTTAGTGGGTTTTTCAATCTGGGCAATCCAATCGTTGCCGGCAAATTTCTTTACATTATGATGATCCCAGGTATGAGACCCGATGGCATTTCCTTCGTCGGATAACTGACGCACCTGATCCCTGCTCATGTAATGCTTACGTCCCAGGGAAACCGTCATGATAAAGAAAAGACCCTTGAACCCATATCTTTTCATTTCCGGATAGGCCACGGTAAACTGATCCAGGTCGGTATCGTCAAAGGTCAGCAGGACGGGTTTGGAAGGAAGCGCCGCGCCAGTGACGAGATAGGCATACAACTGATCCGGGGAGATACTGTGGTACCCACTGTCGGCCAGCATCTTCATCTGGGTAGCAAAAGCTACAGGAGGTACAATATAGGTTCTTGAGGTTTTGGAGTCGGCCGGTTTCCAGTCCCTGATCTGATGGTAACACAAGACCGGTATTGGTTTCTTTTTAAGAATAATTTCCGGCGGCGGCGCCTTAACCGATGCAAGTGATGTATATTCTCTGCTGGTTGAATCCATGCTGGTCGTAAGGGAAATGGAAGTGCCGGAAACAGCAGTTTTCGGTATTCCGCCGGGCATGGAATGACAGGCGGTACAAAGCAGCAGCAGGCTGCCCATGAAATGTTTCATCTGAGATCGGATTTAGGCAAAGATAACGCTTTTACCCCTTGGGTTTATTGCGTCGGTGCTTAATCTGTTTGATGTAAATTGCAGGTATTCATCCTTAAAAACATTGTTCATGCGCTGGATCATAGGTTTGTTATTTTTGGCCGCCTCGTCGTCGTCTTTTTCCCAGGATCCTTACCTGTTTGTGGGAACCTATACCAGCGGAAAAAGCAAGGGTATTTACGTGTATCGTTTCAATACCACCACGGGAACCGCTACAGAGGTCAGCACCCTGAAAGCCGACAATCCCTCCTATCTGGCCATTGCACCCGACGGAAAGCACCTTTATTCGGCAAATGAAAGCGGCGGACCATCCAGCTCTGTGGGCGCTTATTCCTTTGACCCCGAAACCGGCCGGTTGCTTTCCTTAAATACACAGTCCAGCCAGGGAAGAGGCACCTGTTATGTTTCAATAGACAAAACCGGAAAATGGGTGTTTGTTGCCAATTACAGTTCCGGAAGTCTCGCCGCACTACCCGTTAATTCCGATGGTTCACTCGCTCCCGCTGCCCAGGTAATACAGCACTCCGGACCGGTTTTTCTAAAGGAACGCCAGGGAAAACCTCATGTGCATTCCACCATTTTTTCCCCGGATGAAAAATTTCTCTATGTGGCCGACCTCGGCACGGACAAGGAACATATTTACCGTTTTGATCCGAATCAGCCCATGCCTTTAACGGAAGCCACCGATTCCTTTGTTTCCATTGAGCCCGGTTCAGGACCCCGGCATATTGCCTTCCATCCCGATAAACCGTTTGTATACCTGATTTCGGAAATATCCGGTACTATTGATGCATTTCATTATGATAAGAATTCGGGTAAACTGGATCATTTCCAGCGCATCCGGACAACACCCGCCGATTTTACGGCGAATGCTGACGGTGCCGATATACACATCAGCGCAGATGGCCGGTTTTTATATGCCAGCAACCGCGGTCTGTCCAATACGATTGCCGTTTTTTCAATCTCTCCGGATGGAAAGCTGACCAACAAACAATACATATCCGTAAACGGTAAACATCCCCGGAATTTCGCGATCGACCCCACGGGCCGTTTCCTGCTGGTTGCCAATCAGGATAGCGACAATATCGTGATTTTTGCCATTGATCCATCCACCGGCCTTTTAAAAGCTACGGGAAATGAGTTGAGCGTGCCCAACCCGGTATGTTTGAAATTCCTGGTCCGCTGACGGTTTTTTTGCTAACCTTTAAAATAAAGATATGTGGTGGGTCTATGCCATTCTCTCCGCGGTATTCGCTTCCTTTACGGCCATTTTTGCAAAAATAGGTGTCACCGGTGTTAATTCAAACCTGGCAACGGCTATCCGGACGGTTATTATTTTATTGATTGCCTGGGGAATTGTTTTTTTCAACAAAGAATACAAGGGTATCGCCGTACTATCCAAACAGCACCTGTTCTTTTTGATTATTTCCGGTGTGGCCACCGGCTTATCCTGGATATTCTATTTTAAAGCTTTGCAGTTGGGGAAGGTCAGCCAGGTGGCGCCGGTCGACAAGCTCAGTGTTGCGCTTACCATAGTTTTGTCCGTTGTCTTTTTAGGTGAATCCCTGAATTGGAAATCGGCCATCGGTGCCCTGCTGATCATTTGCGGAACACTGGTTATGATATTCTGAAAAGCCAAGACGGATTTTACAGCACGGGTGCTTTTTTCAGGTTCTCAAAATATTCAACGATCTCCTGCCAGTTGTTTACACGCCGGTGATGCGTGTAACGCACATTGTGGGACGCCGTGAACATGATGGGGGTTCCCTGAAAATGATCCAGGTTCTTGAGATGATCATCGATCAGATAATCCGTCCGGATAATCCGCTTGTCACCGCAAAAAATAATATTCTTCCAGGAAATGAAGGGAAAATGTTCCTCCAGCCATTGTTTTTTTTCATACAGCGATAACGGAAATTCCATTGCTGCCGAAACGATGTAAATGTCAAAATCATCCATCAGCCGGCGAACGGCTTCGGCCCCGCCGGGGATCAGGGGAAGAGTTCTGAAAAAACCGGGCATGCGGACAAATCGCTGAACGGCTGTTTTATCCGCGAAAGCCTCGTTTTCCGGAATCCCGAGCATGGATTCCGGATCCGTTTTTACTCCTGTTTCTTTTTCATAATACCGGATGAAATGAGTTTGTGTATCCGCCAGCACACCGTCCATATCCACACCTACCGAAATGCGCTTTTTATCTTTCTCCATCATTTTTATCCTTTCAGGTATCTCTCGTAAATAATATTCAGGTGGTGTTTATGGTGACCGTATACCAGGTTCGCCAGCAGCAGCACGGAAACGCTGTTCCCACCCGCTGTTCCATTTCGCTCCAGCGCTTCTTCAGTCAGGGATTCGATAAAAGCAATACTGGACTGCCGGACCAGGTTCAACTCCCGGATGATATCTGTAATTTCCCTTTTATTCGCTCCTGCATGCTCGGCAAATGTTTTTTCTTCAAACCCGGGTAAAGGCGTTTCATCTCCACGGGAAAAACGAAGGGCCCTGTAAATAAAAATCCGTTCCGTATCGGATAAATGAACTAGAATATCCTTTACCGTCCACTTTCCCTTTTCATAGGCAAAATTTAATTTCTCGGAGGAAACCTCATTCACCAGCTCCTCCGTATCGGCCATGATATCCTCCAGGTGAATCAGCAGGTTGCCATCGTCTGGTACCTGGCTGAGATAACCCTGGAAAAACGGAGGGCAAAATCCTTTGGGTTTGTATAATTTCCGGATATCCACGTTCCTGGTTTTAATAGCCAAAATTAAGGAACATCCGGATGTGTTCAGGAACTAACCCCATCCTTTTTAAAATAACCGTCGATTTTCTCTCTGATTGCCTCTACTGAAGGATCATATATTCTCCCCCTTAGAATAATTCTTTCAGTACACTATATAAATATTCAAACTTACTGAACTGCATCTGATAAAGTTCCCGGACCTCGGCTAAAGGACATATTTTCTTCAATCCGCTCACCTCCCCTGCAGGCTTTATTCCCAGCGCTTCCATACCCGATTTTACCGCACCCCATGCGGCATTTTCGATGGTTTCCGAAACCATAACCGGAAG
Organism: Chitinophagaceae bacterium; assembly: GCA_041691395.1. GTDB lineage: Bacteria > Bacteroidota > Bacteroidia > Chitinophagales > Chitinophagaceae > Puia. The sequence continues at coordinate 9,604 of JBEPUT010000035.1, read as the reverse complement.
CTGGAAAACATCCGCAAGGATCTGAACCCAAAGATCATTTTGGGCGAAACCCCCGGTAACAAAAATCTGCCGGATGTCATTTTTTTCAAGCATCATCCTGCCTATCGCATAAACACAGTACACGACGCCTTCCATGGCTGCCCGGATCACCTGATCACGGGTATGGTTAACCGATAATCCAAACAGTACACCCCGGGCCGAAGCATTCCACAAGGGCGCCCGTTCACCTAAAATATAGGGCAGAAAGATCAACCCATCACTTCCGGAGGGTACCTGGGAGCCCCGGGCAAGGAAATCCGGCAATTCCAGTTCGGAAAGAAAAAACTTTTCCCTGAGCCATTGCAATACGATCGCCCCGTTGTTGCCAGCTCCGCCCTGCAGATAAAGATCATCCTGAACATGATAACAGAAGCTGCGCATCCGCAGATCAGTAACAGGGCCATGGACCAGCACCCGCGCCGCGCAGCTGGTGCCTATGCTCACTACCAGGGAATGGTCATTTTGAGAAGCGGTTCCTAGGTTGGCCATGGCTCCATCACTTCCACCAATAACAAAGGCTGTATTTTTCAGCACGGGAAATAATTCCGGAGATCTGAATATTTCAGAAATAGACACAATCGGGGACAGCTGCTCATACCGTAAGCCGGTTACTTCCAGTATATCCGGATCCCACTGAATGGTATTTATATTCATCAGTCCGGTTGCGGCTGCCAAAGACGAATCCACGGCGAATCTTCCGAATAATTTATAAAAAACATATTCCTTGATGCCCACAAATTTAAAAGCCCGCTGAAAGAGCAGCGGGTCGTTTTCCTTTATCCACAGCAGTTTGCAAAACGGGGACATGGCATGAACGGGAACGCCTGTTTTGAGATAAAGATCCTCTGCCTTGTTTTCCCTGAGTAACCGGTAGGCGATATCCGCCGCGCGGTTATCGGCCCAGATTATGCATTCGGAAATGGCATTGCCACGATCATCCACGGCCAGCAGGCTGTGCATGGCCGAACTAAAGCTGATCAGAACCGGGGGCACCTGATGAAAATGATGAAGATTATTTTCCACACATTGAAACAGTGCATGCAGTATTTCATCCGGATGCTGTTCACTCCGGTCCGGTGCAGGGTGGTACAAGCCATACGCCATCGACTGATCATTCAGTACTTTACCATCCGGAGAAAAAGCAATGGCTTTTACCGATGTTGTGCCGATATCTATTCCCAGAAAATAATCCACTCCCATATGCGCGGCCAAATATAATTATTAAGTCCGGAAGCACACCGATGCAGGATTTTATCGGATCAACCCAGGTCTGTCGGAGCACCGGCACGTACCGGCGATGGAACAGGTACCGGATCGGTGGTGGGTGGAATGGGAGCCGGTTCCACCGGTGGCATTTCCGGCGGCGGTTTTGGCAAAGGATTATCCGGCCCGGCAATTACAGAATTGGTCAGTCGGTTCGTAGGCATCGTATTATCTTTACAGAATAGATTACATACTTCATGCCATGGATGAGGTTCGCCGATTCCCGGAATATTCAGTCCCACTATGTATTTTAAAAATAAAACCGTTCTCATTACAGGTTCCAGCCGCGGAATAGGAAAAGCCATCGCCCTCAAACTGGCTGCTGAAGGTGCCAACATCATCATTGCAGCAAAGTCGACCGCTGAAGACGGCCGGTTGGGCGGAACTATTTTTGCCACCGCCAAAGAAGTGGAAGCCGCCGGCGGAAAGGCTCTTCCGGTTTTTTGCGATATCCGGGACGAAAAGCTGATCCACGAACTCATCGAAAAATCAAAAGCAGCATTCGGCGGCGTGGACATACTCATCAACAATGCGTCTGCCATAAACCTGAGCAATACGGTGCAACTGGAACCAAAACGGTTCGACCTGTTATTTGACATCAACGTACGGGGAACTTTTATGATGACCAAATGGGCCTACCCTTTATTAAAGGCCTCCGTAAATCCCCATATACTTACTTTGTCACCCCCCCTGAACCTGGACATGAAATGGTTCAAACCGCATCTGGCATATACCCTCAGTAAATTCAATATGAGCCTAATGGCCAAAGCCTGGGCGGAAGAATTTAGAAAAGACGGGATTGCATCCAATACGCTCTGGCCCGTGACCACCATTGCCACTGCAGCGGTGAAGAATATCCTGGGGGGCGAGGAATTGATCCGCCGGAGCCGCAAACCGGAAATCATGGCCGATGCCGTGTACTATATCCTTCAAAAAGAAGCCCGGGTCCATACCGGAAATACCTACCTGGATGAAGAGGTGCTCCGGGAAGCGGGCATTACCAATTTCGACAATTATGCTGTAACCCCTGGCGGCAGTTTGCAACCCGATTTGTTTTTATAATGAATGAATCCGACGCACGCCCAGGTTCAGTTGTCCTCGCCTTCATTATCGTTTACCTGGTGTGGGGATCAACCTATTTTTTCATTCGCCACGCATTGAACGGATTTCCTCCGTTCATGCTGGGCACCTTTCGCTACATCACGGCCGGATTGATCATGATGATCTGGGCAATTTTTAAAAAAGAAAAAATATTTCAGGCGAAAGCCATGAAGGCGGCCGCGATCAGCGGATTTTTTATTTTGTTTATCGGGAACGGGGTAGTGATTTATGCGGAACAGTATGTGGGCAGCGCGTGGGTGGCCATTATTATTTCGGCCGCGCCGATCTGGTTTGTTTTGTTTGATAAATTCCATTGGAAGGAAAATTTCAGGAGCCGGACAATGCTGGCCGGACTGGTTATGGGCATCATGGGCATGACTTTATTGTTCTCGGAAAATATTTCTGTCCGGAACGGAAATGCGGGTCAGCACAACACCCTGGAATTTATACTCCTGATCTTTGCATCAATGAGCTGGGTGATCGGGTCCCTCTACGGCAAATACAGCAAACCCGTGTTTCCGGTCGTGATCAGCACTACCTGGCAAATGTTTTTTGCGGGCGTTTATTTCCTGGCAGGCACGTTTTTCAACCATGAATTCAGCAGCTTTCACCTGAACCAGGTTTCCATCAATGCCTGGATCTCCCTTTCGTATCTCATCATTTTCGGTTCCATACTGGCATACAGTTGTTATATCTGGCTGATGCAGGTAAGGCCACCCGCGCAGGTAAGCACTTATGCATACGTAAACCCGGTTGTTGCAGTTCTCCTGGGTGTTTTTCTGGCAGACGAACACATCAGCCTGGTGCAAATGTCAGGACTTGTTGTGATCCTGGTGAGTGTACTGTTGATTAATCTGAACAGATACATGCACAGGAGCAATTCATAAATGTCCAAAGTCAGTTGTCCTTTGGCAATAATCCACTGTTCAAGGAAAATGCTTCGGCCAGCAATTCAAAAGAACGGAAACGGTCTGCTTGCGAGTGGGTCATGGAAGTAACCATGATTTCATCAACCCCCATTTCCCCGGCAAGCAGTTCTAATTGTTGTTTTACATTTTTGGAAGTACCGGAAATAATGCGCCCGCTGTTATACCTGATCCTTTCCTCTTCAGCAGGTGAAAAAATATAATCCTGTATGTCTTCATACCGGTTCATTTCCCGGAAATTTCCCTTTTCAAATTGCAACAAGGTATAATCCGCCAGTCTACGTAACCGGGCCGCCTTCTCTTCCGTATCTGCGCACAATACCGAAATGGCCAGTAGCACTTTCGGTTCGGCGAGTTCGCGGGAAGGTTTAAAAGACTTTTTATAACCTTCCACAATCTCTTTTCCTGCAAACCCGTTAATGAAGCGTGCTACAGCAAGACCCATGCCCATATTGGCGGCAATGAAGGCGCTTCCACCGCTGGAACTGAGTATCCAGGGCTCAGGAACTGTTGACGTTTGGGGAACCGCCAGCAAAGGACCATACTGTGTTGCCGCCTCATCATGAAAAAACGCCTGCAGATACTCAAGCTGTCTCAGATAGGATTCCTCCAGAAAATTATTGGAAGGATTCAGCATGAGTGCCGTGATCTGGTCCCCGCCCGGCGCTCTTCCCATACCCAGATCGATCCGGCCAGGATACAGGCATTCCAGCAGCCTGAAATTCTCCGCAACCTTCAGGGCGCTGTGATTGGGAAGCATGATTCCGCCCGATCCGATGCGGATCCTGCTGGTTTCATGCGCGAGCCTTACCATCAGCAGTTCCGGCGCAGACCCCGCTATCATGGATGAATTGTGATGCTCGGAAACCCAGAAACGATGATAGCCGGCCGTTTCGGCCCATTTAACCAAATGAATGGTATGCGCCAGGGCCTCTGATGCCGTAGAACCCTTCGGAACAATGGACTGGTCAAGAATACTGAGCCTCATCATGCAATTTCTTTTAGCTTCATTAACATTTTAATTGCGGCTTTGTTGTAAAAAGAAAACCGGGATGGTTCCGGATGCGTTAATTTTATATCCTGTATTTCTTTATTATGAATTATCAGCAAATCACTGCACTACTGGGTAAAGAAAACGAAGAACTCTTCACCCATATCTGCAAAAAAGTTGCCGCCTCCGAGCTCCAGCTTCCCTCTCCCCATTTTATCCAGGATGTTTTAAGCCATTCGAACCGCAACCTGCAAACGCTGCGCAGCCTGCAGCAAATGTTTGACACCGGGAGGCTGGGTGGTAGCGGATATCTTTCCATTCTTCCTGTTGACCAGGGCGTGGAACACAGTGCAGGAGCGTCTTTCGCAAAAAATCCCCTGTACTTCGATCCGGAGAATATTGTACGGCTGGCCATCGAGGGCGGCTGCAATGCCGTGGCGAGCACATTTGGAATACTGGGCATGATGGCGCGAAAATATGCGCACCGCATTCCTTTTATTGTAAAGATCAACCACAATGAATTACTCACCTATCCGAATAAATTTGACCAGATCCTTTTTGGTTCCGTAAAAGATGCCTGGAATATGGGCGCAGCCGCCATCGGTGCGACCATCTATTTCGGTTCGGAGGAATCTGACCGGCAGATCACGGAGATCGCACTGGCCTTTGATGAGGCTCACCGCCTCGGCATGACCACCGTGCTCTGGTGTTATCTGAGGAACAAGGCCTTTGTGAAAGACGGAAAGGATTATCATGCAGCTGCGGATCTCACCGGACAGGCCAACTACCTCGGAGCAACCATACAGGCGGATATCCTGAAACAAAAACTTCCCGATCTCAACGGCGGCTACAAAGCGCTGAATATGGGAAACAGTCACTATGGAAAACTCGATGATAAAATGTATACTGATCTTTCTTCCGACAACCCCATAGATCTTTGCCGCTACCAGGTGTTAAACGGTTTTGCCGGTCGTTCGGGACTGATCAATTCCGGCGGAGCTTCTGAAGGAGAAAAGGATCTGATGGAAGCTGTGCGCACTGCCGTGATCAACAAACGGGCCGGTGGTTCGGGCATGATATCCGGGAGGAAAGCTTTCCAGCGGCCGTTCAAAGAGGGAGTTCAACTACTGAACAGCATTCAGGATGTTTATCTTGAAAAACAAATTACGATTGCATGAATAGAAAAAAACAGGAACTACCCACTACCCTATTTACGGATATCGGTGGGGTAATGCTTACGAACGGATGGGACAGAAGCTGCAGGATAAAAGCAATAAAAAAATTTAATCTTGATCCGGTAGAAACGGAAGAAAGGCACCACCTTACTTTTGATACGTATGAATCCGGCAAGATTTCATTGGACGAATATCTCAAACGGCTTGTTTTTTACAAGAAAAGAAGTTTCAGCGAATCTGATTTCCGGAAATTCATGTTTGACCAGTCGAAACCTTTTCCGGATATGCTGAAACTCGTCCGCAGCATTAAGGAAAAATACGGGATCAAAATTGCCGTTGTCAGCAATGAAGGCCGGGAACTGAATAATTACCGGATACAGACATTCCGGCTCAATGAATTTGTTGATTTTTTCATTTCCTCCAGTTTTGTCCATTTCAGAAAACCCGATGCGGATATTTTTAAAGTGGCGCTGGATATTGCCCAGGTAAAGCCGGAACAGGTGATTTACATTGACGACAGGCAGATGTTTGTACAGGTGGCGGACGGACTGGGTATACGCGGAATCGTTCATAAAGATTATGCCGGCACCAGCAAGGCCCTGGCTTCCGTTGGCTGGGAACTCTAATGTTTACCGGTCAGACTCCTGATCAGATCCGTTTCTTTCGGATCATAGGGCGTTCCATCCGGCCTGAATATTTCATGGAACCAGGGTTTTGGATCAGCGCCGTCCGGCATGGGCTCGTCCCAGGCATATTTGGTATTCGTTTTGCCGGCTACCAGGCCCCAGTTGATGGCACCCACGTTTTCTCTTTTTAACAGGGGCATGATATTAAAAAAAGTACTTCCACGGGGCCTTGCCATATATTCGGTGCAGATCAGCGGACGACCATACTTTTTTAAAGAATCAATGGCCTGCTGTTGTTCCGTTTCAACGCCATAGTTATGATACGTGATCACGTCTGAATGGGTCAGCTGGAAGTGATTAAAATCCGGGTGATCCTCAGTATAAACACCTGCGGTTATGGGTTGCGACGGGTCGGCCTCGCGCGCCCAGAGAAAAACTTTTTTCATCAGGGGCATGCTTTTCTCCCCGTATCCCGAATTGCCGGGTTCGTTGTAGAGATCCCACATCAGAATCCGGCCGTCATTTTTAAAGGACTTCAACATGTCTTTCACATACGTTTCAAGGGTATCCGTCAATAACGGTTCATCATACAAAAGTTTGCCCGGATCACGCACCCATCCTGAATTGTGCACACCCGTTTGAGGAGCGGGTTGTTTACCTGCGCGATAACTCGCGTTCCAGCAATCGTCAAAAAATACAAAAATGGTTTTAATATGATGCGCATGGGCGATGGTGAGGTATTGACCAACCCGGTTTTTAAAGCCGGAGGGATCAACCTGCCAGGCCAGGTGGTGCAGGAAAACGCGCATACAATTTAATCCGATGGAAGAAGCATAACCCAACTCACGGGAAATGGTGGCCGTGTCAAAAGTTTCCCGTTGCCACATCTCCAGCTGATTGACGGCGGAACTGGGAATAAAATTACTGCCCCTCAACCAACCCTGCCTGGCATACCAGCTATTTGCCGTTGTTGTTGACCACACCGAGTGTGCCGTTTGCCCAAAAGTGTAATGGAATACAAAAAGGGCAAAGATGAAAATACTTTTTTTCACGAACATCAGATTTTGGGGATATGGTTTGCATCCGCAAATCGCGGATTATTTCCTGGTTGAGAATTTATATTCCGTGGTTTCATGAAAGGTCTGACCGGGTTCGAGGATCACATTGGGGAAAGAGGGCTTATTGGGAGAATCGGGGAAATGCTGGGTTTCCAGGCACAACGCGGCGTGTTGCACAATCTTTTTTCCATCACGGTCCGTGAGACTGCCATCCAGAAAATTCCCGGTATAAAACTGAACGCCCGGCTGAGTGGTCCACACCTGCATGTCGCGGCCGCTGCCCTCATCAAATACACTGGCAGCCAGCACCAGGCCACTGTCTTTTCTGTCGATGACAAAATTGTGATCATAACCGCCTTTTACCTGGTCAATGTCCTTACCAACCTTTTTGAGTTTTAAAAAATCCATGGGTGTGTTTTTCACTGAAGCAATCTGGCCCGTCGGGATCAGGGAATCATTCACCGGCGTATAGTGTGACGCATGCAAGGTGAGTTCATGCTGAAGTATGGTGGAATCACGCCCGGCAGATAAATTAAAATAAGCGTGATTGGTCAGGTTAACCGGCGTTTTTTTATCACTCACTGCCGTATAGTCGATCTTCAATCCATCATCGGCAGTAACCGTATAAACCACTTTAACTGTCATGGTTCCGGGAAAACCTTCCTCGCCATCCGGACTGGTATAAGACAGGGCCACGCTGGAGTCATTCACCTGCTCCACGGTCCAGATCTCTTTGTCAAATCCCTTGATTCCCCCATGTAAAGTATTGCCGTTGTTGTTGGGGGCCAAGGTATATTGTTTCCCATCGATGGTAAACCGCGCATTAGCTATCCGGTTGGCATAACGTCCAACCAGTGCGCCAAAATATGGGTTTCCCTTTTGCAGGTAACCGTCCAGCGAATCAAACCCCAGAATCACATCCCCTGTTTTACCGGATTTGTCCGGCGTCCATAGCTCCAGCAGAGTAGCCCCATAATTAGACACTACGGCCTTCATTCCCTTTCCGTTTTGCAGGGAATAACTGTATATCGTGTCCTTACCGATCGTTCCAAATACTTTCTTGTTTCCGTTTTCCATAACTACGATTTCTTTATTTTTTTCAGGTGACTGGCTGCAGCCCGCAAGCAGACCAACCAGTAAAAGCGGGGAAATGGCCCAGTTGTATATTGCTTTCATACTTTTCTATTTGTTAAATGTACGAATGACATTTTTATAAATTATTTTTTTGTATCGGACCGGGGGCGGCGGCGGCGAACCACAAAAACCTGTTTGGTGATATCGGGCTGGTTATCTCCCAGCAAAAATCCGAATGGTTCCAGCGGTGGTATGCGGTCGCAGATCACTTTAATGATCGCCGTTAGCGGAATGGAAAGAAACATGCCCGGCACACCCCACAGCGCATTACCCACCAAAACGACAATAATGGAGACCAGGGCATTGATCTTCACTTTGGAAGCCACAATTTTAGGAACAAAAAAATTATTGTCAATAAACTGAACGATCAGGTAGGCAACAAATACGTACAACGCACTAACCGGTTCCCTGGTTGCCAGCGCCAGTAGCATGGGCAACGCAACGGCGATCACGCCGCCAATATAGGGAATTACGTTAAGCAATGCGCCGATCACGCCCAGCAGAATGGCATACGGGATATCCAGTGCAAACAAGGCCAGGGAATTCAGCAAAGCCACCAGCAGCGCCTCTATCAGCAAACCGAGCAAATAACGCTGGATCAGGCCCTTGGTTTCGGTAAGCACGTCCACCACGGTGGCATGGTGCCCTTTCGGAAAAAGTTTGGATATGAACTCCAGCAACAGGGGTTTGTAATATATCATCATGAAAACATACACCGGCATGATCACAAAAGTGGTCAGTATGCCACCGATGGTGCCCACTGTTTTACCGATCACTTCCGTTCCGTTGTCCATGCTCTGATTCTGGGTTTTCTTCACCCAGGCATCCACTTTCCATCTGGAAACATTGAACGTATGGGAAAACCAGCGTTCACTTTCATTAAATAGAGACAGAAACTTTTGTTTGAACTGGGGCACCGATTCACTGAAGAGGGAAATCTGGGCAATAAAAAAATAAAAAATACCGGCAATCAGCAACATCGTGATGACCAGGGATATCAAAATGGAAATGACCCTCGGGATTTTCTTCCGGCAAAGAAAAAGAACTACGGGGTTGAGCAGAACCGCAATCATGCCCGCAAATACAAGCGGAATGAGAATATCCTGGCCCACATAGAGTATAAAAAAAAGAACGCCGATACCCATGAGGATCTGCGACAGTTTCAGGTACATTGGCATTTTCACCGGTTCATTGTCCATGCGGCCGATTTAAGGCAGGTACAATATACTGGAATTCCGGCACCGTTCAGACGAATAAATCAAAATCCGTTTCCCGGCACGGGTTGGTAAGT
>JBEPUT010000034.1:0-45792 GCA_041691395.1 Chitinophagaceae bacterium | reverse complement strand
AATAACCGTGGAAAGATAAATTCTAAAAAACCGCTGTTTTTAGAGATGCCCTTAAGCTAATCTCATCGATGGAAAGTGCTTTCTTGACATTTCTGCCAGCAGGGATTACAAATTTACCTTTACCAAAAGGGTAGTGATCATCTTTCTTAATTACTCCCTGAGCAATGGCGCTGTTAAATATTGCCCTTAAATAGCGAGCATATATACCGATTGTAGTTAAATTTTTTCCTTCCTCTAACGCCTGGCGTTGATATTTTTTCAACCATTCATTATCGATATCATAGAAGCTGGCCTTGCTGTCAAATCTAATTATAGAGAAAAAGCATATTTTAGTTTCGATCCCAAATTAGCAAATGAAGTGGCCCAACCGGTAGCTCGGGAATTTAAAAAACATCTGAATCGGGGAAAAAACGACAAATAACAAATACGTTGAAAAACCTAGGGGAAGGTGAACTTTTTAAACGCAAAAGGGAAAGAATAATAATGCTAATAGTATGGACCTCCAAATTTTACTAATACCAATTATTTTTCTTGCGGTAATAGTATTTCTGCTAAGTCGTTCAGGGCCGGAAGTTGATTCCAAAAGTCGTGATGACTTTCCCCCTCACCAAGAATTTATATCGGATGAAATAATGCGGACGATTAAAAGTCGTCGTGACTATTACAGGGATGTATATCTTAAATCGGACGCATGGAAGCGGAAACGTTATGTCGTTCTCAAGAGAGATAATTGGACCTGCGTGTATTGTGGGGCACGTGCAACCCAAGTCCATCACAAAAAATACGCGAGAAAGAATATCGGAAAGGAGCCAATTGAATGGCTGGTCTCGGTCTGTAAGCCTTGTCATGACTCCCAACATTATTAAGCAATTAAAGGTCTGGAGAAAACAAATAATACTTCATCGGGGGCACTTCGTAGATGCTCCGTTATTTTAATTATTCAGGAATTTTGGCAACCTTGATCCCCTTTAATCCTTGATCTACTAGACCACCCAGAAATTTTGCGAATGGCTCAATATTTTGTTTCGTGCTGGCACTTTCCAATGCTTCCATATATACATCTCTCTGTTGAACAGGAATCACTGTCCAAGGATAACCACCAGAAGATAACATGGCATTCATCATGAACCTTCCCATTCGTCCATTGCCGTCCATATAAGGATGGATAAATACAAAAATGAAATGGCCGAGCACCGCTCTTACAGATGCTTCGGGTTCTTTTTCTAATAGTTCAAATAGTGTAGGCATCGCATCCCTTAAAGCATCTACATTTAATGGAACGTGTTTCGAACCCCCGATATACACCTGCTGTGTTCGGTATCCCGCCAGATCGGTAGCTTTTAATATGCCTGCTGCAACGCTCGGTGCAAATAACTCCCGGTACCATCTGCCATGATCCTGATCGACAACTTTTCCTGCGTTTCCTCCACTTATTATTTTTTGCACACTTTCCTTTACTGCCTGGAATGCCTGCCAGTAGCCTCTTGCAGCCATGGCATCTCTGTGTGTCCGGTCCGCCTCATTTTTAAGATGATTCCACTGACCTGACCTTACCCGTTCGATAAGTTCGGCACTAACCCGGTAACGTTCGATTGACAGGGAATGATAGGCATCTGTAACGTAGATGTCGTCTACGGCTTTGAGATAATTTTCTTTATTACCGGGAATACCTGGCGCTTTTGGAAAATTTTCGATGACAGTTTCCCGCATAAAGTTCCACATAAGGTGTAACCGATTAACGTAAGGAGATCGTTCACGTGATGGTAAAGTGATTTCAAGTTTTTTTTCGAATGGATCGGTTTCTCGTACATCGTAGCCGGCTCCTGTCATCGTTTCCAGAATGTCTTGGGCAATCCGGTCACGACCGATATTACGAAAAGCGCCGGCAAGCCGGCCGGCATAAGTACTATGTCCACCAGATAATAAAACAGACAGAATTTCCGAAGAATCCCTTATTATCGAAAGAGCAGTCTGGGACTCTATCGGACTTTGTTTAAATGTATTGGCTGAACAGAAAACGAGAGCGGCAGGTAGGGTATAAAGTCTAATGTTTTGTTGAACCTCCATTTGTTCGGGTAATGGCAATGCGGTTTTTATCGCAAATAATGAAGTTTCAAAAGGAAGTTTAACTACATGATTTGCTGATTTTGGAGATCTAACGAGTAATTGTGTCGGAACATTCCAATTTGCCGCGTGTATTAGTATAGATTGCTCCGGAGAAACAACCCACTTGTCCTTATATTTTTCCTCCAGGAATCGGCTACAAAACTCCCAGTAGGAGCTGTACCAGGAAGTGCTGTCTCCTTTTTTTTCATTTGGGTGGCGGGGTATATACCAACCCTTTGTCACTTCACTTAAGTAACCATTAGCAATTAAACGCTCACGGTACATTCTCTTTAATTCGTTTGTTTTTACAGCAACAATTTCTTTTTTTTGAAGCGAATGAAGAGCCTCGAGACCTTCGGATAATTTTTCGCTGGGAGTTGCCATGGCAATTGTTTATATCTTTTATGATTTGATTTTAGGTTTATCCTCGTGCTATTATTATGTTTATAAGTGTGTCATTGTTATGTTTGCAAGTGTGTTAATATTATGTTTACGTGTAAATATAGTATAAAACACTATATTATCTTTCTCATAACAATAAGATTTCCAATATTACTTTACCAATCCATAATTGATAAAAAAGGTATAATAATTTGATTTATAATTGTTTATAAACAAATAATTATAAAATGGACAAATAGATGGGACCAATATTATAAACATCAGCGGAACGAAGAATGGAAGCACTTGCAGAGTAAATTTGTATAGTTAAAGAAAAGCCGTTTCCTGTAACTATGGTTTTTTATAGTTGCCGCATCAGGTGGAAAACCCACTTAAATTAGCCTGGGCTGCCGTTTTTGAATTTACCAATTTCCCTGTAACAGACTTCGTCGAATCTGCGAACATGGTTATTTATATTCGCAGATAATCGATTACCTGCGAATACTAGATGGGTTAATCCAGCAGCAGAATCTTCGGATTCATTTTTTTAAACGCAGTAAGTTTTTCTGAAAATTCCTTCTTCACTTCCTTTTCAAACGTATCCAGATAATTTTCCGTAGTTCTGATATCTGTATGTCCTAAGGATTCCTGAATGAACTCGGTGCTTACACCGGAGCGCTTCAAGACAGTTGAGAATGTATGCCTGGCTACATAGGTCGTCACTTTCTTTTCAATACCAAGTTTTGTTTTGATCTTGAACATCCAATCATTGATAGACTGCACAAACAGTTCAATTTGCTCCACTTGTTTTAAAGGGGAAAATCCGTTTTGTAAAATCGGGAAGAGATAATTATTCGGCATTTCATTTTTGTTTCCCCAATAGCGAATGATCTGCTGAAGATCTTCCGTAATATAAAAAGTTATTGGTTTAGGCGCACCCCGGGTGGCATTTTCAGTTTTGGAACGTTCAAAAGTGATATAGCCATCTTCAATGTTCTTAAATTTAAGATGTGCAATGTCTGTTGGATTTATTCCATTTCCCAGATAGGAAAACAACCAAAAATCTTTTGCTTTCCTTTCTTCTCGACATATAGGCTCGTAGTAATAGATTTTTTCCACCTCGGCCAATGTCAGCGCTTTTTTCCGATTTACTGAAATCGGACATTGGTACTGGCGCCGGCCGAAAGGATAACACTTCTCCCTTTTAATGATTCCCTGGAAAATGGCTTCATTAAACATAGCACGCAGGCAACGGGTATAAATGCCGACAGTGGTCTTGGAGTATTCATCGTCGAGCATCCATTTTTCATATTGTTTAAGATAAGCCACGTCGATCTCAGTGAATTTCACATTACCCCTGAATTTTGAAAGTTGTATATAGGTCGTCTGATAATTGGCAGCTGTTCTTATCCGGCCCTCTCCCAGCAGCTTATTAATATAGCTAAGGAAAGTTGCCAGGATGGTACCAGCCTCCGGAACGGGCAGCTTGAAAATCGGAAAGCGCCGATCATAGTCCGATCCGAAAGATTCATACACTGCCCGGACCGTTTTTGCCTTGATCGCTTTTCGCTGGTGAAAAGAAGAATTATTAAGGATAAAGGATTTTTCAAATTCTTTATATGTGAATGGATCCAGACTGAGAGCCGCATCTTCTGAGTTTCGCTTTACTTGCTTTAGTTGTTCGCGGATTTTTTTCAAATCTTCATTAATACGAGCCGTCGCTAAACTTTTATACTCTTCCTGAGTAAGATTATAGATCGTTTGATAGCGCTGTGGCTCCCCATCGAATGTTACCAATAGTTTGACAGGATATTTCCCGGTTTTCTTTTTCACCCGCCTTGTATCCAGGGTGATGTTAACTGATACAGACATGCTATATAATTTTCAAAATTCAGGAATACTCTTCACCTCAAAATTTGCCAGTAATTTGCCAGTAAAACGCAATTAAGAAGCGTTTTACCGGCAAAAGCAAATCTAGAAATAAGGTCGTAATCAATTGAAAATTAAATAGTTAAGTTAAGATCAGTTTACCCGGATTAAAGCTGAAAAGGTCATTTTTTCGGCTGTTAATCAGAGGGTCGCTGGTTCAAGTCCAGCAGGGGGAGCTGAAAATGAAGCGCTTACAGAGTGAAATTTGTAGGTGCTTTTTTATATGTTAAAAACCTTATCTCAATAAACCTCGGCTGAAAATAGCGGTATATTTTCTGAAATTATGGGATGAAGTATTTATTGCTGGTCGTTTTTCTTTACACCTACTGTTCAAAAGCATTCACCCAATCCTCACTGAAACCAGATACTTTAAGAGTTTATAAAGTTGGTTATAAAAATATAATTACTGTAGACTCAAACAGGATATACAAACGGAGTACAGACAGCGGAAGTAAGCTACATTTTCGTCCGATAGAGATAGATTTCTGGTATCCTATCAGTAAGTCAAAATCAATTTCCCCGATTTTATATGGCTATTTTTTAAGTCTACTGCAGCAGAGGTCAAATCGCTTTCAGGACGATACTTTTTATTCCCGGATTACTTCAGAACTGGTTGATTATTTATCTATAAATCTAAAAATCAGTGATACATCAAGACTGACTCAACTCCAGACTGTTAGTTACTCAAATGAAATTCCATTTCCGCAGCGATTTCCTTTAATTCTGTATTTATGTTCTTATAACGGCATAAGCTATGAAAATGTAGATCTGTTCGAATGGTTGGCAGCCCATGGCTATCTCGTTGCGTGCATTACTTCTGTAGGGCGTTATCCGGGAAACATGAGTACTCAAATGCCGGATCTGATGGAACAGGTGACCGATGGGGCATTTGCGATTAGTTATTTAAGAATGGAGCAGAATGCGGACACTTCAAGAATTGGCGTCATGGGATACAGTTGGGGCGGACTGGCAGCCTTGGTTCTGGCAATGAATAACACAGAGGTAAAATGCCTTTTATCACTGGATGGATCTGAAATGCATTACTATGGAGATTCGAAAGAAGAGGATCACGATTTTGATCAAATCAGGAATTCTGCCAATTGCCAGGTAAAAAAATTAAATATTCCCTATGCTTATTTGGAGAGCGGATTTAAGCAATCAGAACGGGACGCGGATTCGATCTTTAACATGTTCACTTTGTCAGGAGCTCATAATTTGTATGTTCATTTTCCGAAGGCCATTCATGAAGATTTTTCCTGTCTTCCTTCTCGGGGCTCACCGCTTTATGGTACAAAAACATCCGGCACAAATCTTTATACAGCATTCAAACAATTAGTCCTGTATTATTTCGACCAGCATTTAAAAAGCCAAAAGAACGAATTACCCTCTTTTTTGAATACTATTTTTCGCTCCGGAACAGGTGACTCCATATACCCCCTGGTGAAAAATATAAAAGACTTAATCGGCATTAAAGGAAGGATCATCGATGATAAAGATAAGGAGGTCCTTGCTTTCGTAAATGTTGGCATACGAAACAAGAACATAGGAACAGTGTCTGCTCCGGATGGAAATTTTCAAGTAAAAGTTTATCCGGAATTGAAAGCGGATAGCCTTACTTTCTCGATGGCCGGATACCAAACCATGGTAATAAGTATATCTGATCTTTTAAGGAGTTCAAAACCTATCACGGTATCCCTCAAAGAGAACATTACCGAATTAAAGGAAGTGATCGTTACATCAAAGGCAATGAAAACGGTAACTAAAGGAAATACCACTACCTCTAATTTTATAAGTATAGGTCTACCCCTGAAATTTCTTGGATCAGAAACCGGGATTAGACTGCATTTAGGCAAAAAACAGGTATTATTGAAAAGCTTCAGTTTTAATATATCAGATAACCAGCTGGATACAGCCGTTTTCCGACTAAATATTTACAGTATCAAAAACGGAACTCCGTTTGAAAACATCCTGCATCAGAATATATTGGTTCCTGTTGGTAAACAAACTGGGAAATACACGCTTCATTTAAATGATTATGAATTAGTATTTCAGGGTGATGTGTTTTTATCACTGGAATGGATAGAAGGATCTTCGAACAGGTCTGGAAATGGAGCCATTTTTTTATCGGCGGGTCTCCTGAATTCCACAACCTGGCACCGATTAACCAGCCAGGCGCAATGGAAAAAGGCTACCGGGCTGGGAGTGGGATTCAATGTCTTAATTCAACCTCTTAAAAATTAAACCATTGCCAGGAAGATAAATTGGAGACATTTTGGTTTAATAGATTCATACTGTATTTCATATTTAATGCATCTTATTGATAATCAAAAGCAAATCTGCCCCAGCAGGGCGAGCCATAATGGACTGGGCGGCAATGTTGCCGATCTTTTTCATTTTTATAATTTCCGAAACTGTTGATATTGCTCGTTAAAACCCGGATTACCTCATTCAACTTAGTGGTTCGACAACCTTTATTCTCATAAACCAGTTTTTCGGGAAATATTGAACCGATCATTTTTTGTTTTACTTCTAAAGGGGCCAAGTTATGAATGGTCTTCTAGATGAGAAATCAAAGAAAGGCCATACTTCATATACTTGTTTAAATTTCTGTCAAGGGCTTGTAATAGCGTTATATCCATAATTAAGTCATTCTTCTTTTGGCCGTATCTTCCCTTGGCATTTTTGTAAGTCTCTGGATCTAGTTCGTCGCTAAAGAACTTGTCTTCAACCACTGCTCTGTTGGCATTGCCAATTTGGGTAATATTTGAATTCAAAAATATTCATACTTTGAGTAAGTATATAGAACTACAGAGTACCGGTGTTTCATCCGAAGACAATAATCCCGATACATTTGAAATAATAGATTTATAGCTCCAAGTTGTGATTACTAATTATATTAAGACGGCCTGGCGAAATATTATGAGGCATAAAATATATGCACTAATTAACGTTATGGGCCTTTCCGTGGGTATTTGCGCCTGCATAGTCATTTATTTGATCAGTAGTTATGAGCTTGGTGTTGATAATTTTCATCCGGATAGGGATCGTATATTTCGGGTAGGAGGTAAAGTAGAGGAAAGCAATGGAAATAGATTCTATGTTACTAGTATACCTCCACCTTCGATAGCTACTTTAAGGTCAGAGATTCCTGAAATTGAAAACATTGCAGGGTACTATCCATATTCGACGAAAATATCGATCTTCGAAGGGGGCAAAAAGATTCGGGATTTTGACGACAAGGCGTTGCCCGGTAAATCCACAGGAACCATCATTGCCGATTCGGCATATTTTTCCATATTTAAGTATGAGTGGCTAGCCGGCAGTGAGGCGGCATCGCTTCGTGATCCTTTCAAGGTTGTCATATCCGAAAAAAAAGCCCGTATATATTTCGGTGCGGAACCGTTGAAGGATATCATTGGGAAGGAAATAGTCTATGGTGATTCTTTGAGAGTTACCGTTTCTGGAATTATAAAGAATTGGGAAAAACATACTGATTTTCCTTATTCGGACTTTATATCATTTAGCACGATCAAACATAGTTTTCTAAAAAACCGGTTTCCTGATAATAATTGGCGTCCCGAGAGGGAGAATCCCTGGATATGCGCTTTTGTTAAGATACCAAAGCGTTACGATGTCGGGAATCTGGACGTTAAACTGTCGGCCTTTGCTGACAGGCATATGACGAAAGATCCATTAAATAAATTTAGTTTCCAATTGGAGCCTTTATCCGATGTGCATTTTAATAATGACTATTCGCATGACGGCATCGATAAAGCGTATCGTCCTGGTGTTTATTGCCTGATTGGCATGGCATTCTTTATTCTTATGATTGCGGCCATAAATTTTATTAACTTATCAACCGCTCAATCTGTTCAGCGGGCAAAAGAGATTGGTATACGTAAGGTTCTAGGAAGCAGTTCGGGTAGCTTGAAAGTCCAATTCCTCATGGAGGCATTTGTTCTCACTTTCTTTGCCGCATGTATTGCTGTAGCTATGGTATTACCTGTGCTGGCTGTTTTTAAAAATTATATTTCATCAAATGTACATTTTACCATATTTGATCCCTTTACAATCATCTTTATATTGGTGGTGATCATTGCGACCTCATTGATTGCCGGGTTCTATCCTGCCCAAGTGTTGTCTTCCTATTCCCCAATTCATACTATAAAAGGAGAAATGGGTTCGAGTAGAAAAGGGAGGAATATCGATCTAAGAAGGGCGTTGATTGTATTCCAATTTACCATATCGTTGGTTTTTATCATTATTGCTATTGTGGTTAGCGAGCAGATACGATTTATGGTGCATTCAGATTTTGGGTTTAAGTCCGACGCCATTATTACTGTTAATAATTGGAGCGATTCGAGCAGGAAAATGAAACTGTTGTCAGAAGAAATCAGGCATATGCCTGGTGTTGTAGATGTAGTATTGCAAGGAAAGGCGCCGATGGGTGTTGTTGTTATGGAGGAGCCGATAAAGTATAAGGGGAAAAATGAGATCAATACGCTGGCATCTATTCAGGCAGGCGACGAGAATTTTATTCCTTTTTACCAAATAAAATTGTTGGCGGGAAGAAATCTTGTGCAAAGCGACAGTCTCAGAGAATTTGTGATCAATGAAACTTTTTCCCGCGTGCTCGGTTTTAAAAATTTGAGTGCAGCCATAGGTAATTATCTCTATTCAAATGGTCGTGCTTACCCTATTGTGGGAGTCGTTTCTGATTTTCATGAAAATTCCTTTAAGGAATCGATTGGTTCGGTCGTCATCGGGAATATTAGCGAAAAAGAAAAAAGCCTGGGTATAAAGTTAGCCACAGACGCCAAACAAATTGGATCGGAGAAAACAACACTTTTGGCCATAGAGAAGGCCTGGAAAGATGTATTTCCAGATCAGGAATTTAATTATAGTTTTCTAGACGATTCTATTGCGAGTTTGGCCCAACAAGAGGATCAGACCAAATGGTTGATGAATATCGCTATGAGTATTGCTATTTTTATTTCTTGTATTGGATTGTTTGGACTGGCTATGTATTCATCAGGAAAAAGAAAACAGGAAATCGGTATTCGAAAAGTATTGGGCGCTAATGCTTTCACTATTCTAATCCTTCTTAGCAAAGAGTTCATTAGCTTAATTATAATCGCCATTCTTATAGCTTCTCCTATTGCCTGGTTCTTTATGCACCGTTGGCTGCAAAATTTTGCCTACCATGTTCCTATAAGTTGGTGGGTATTTTTATTGGCGGGTATTGTTACAATATTCATTGCCATGTTTACGGTAAGTTTCCAAACGATTAAGGCCGCCATGGCAAATCCTATAAAAAGTTTGCGAACAGATTTAGAGTAATTCAAATTTTATTTGACGAGAGGGGTTGCAGGGACTACGCAAGAATTTGCGAGACAAATGTCTTATCAAGAGCGTATTTCTGATGGATAAAGGCTACATTTCCGTAAATAAATCTATTATTTAAAACACTTAGCTTCATGATCACTCTGACCTAACCCGGCACTAAAATAAGGGGGAGCCTACAAAGACATTAACAAACAACCCTATACAACAATAAAAAATAGAACCATATGAGAAAAATCATTTCATTTATGCACATATCGCTTGACGGTTTTGTAGCAGGACTGAACGGAGAAATGGACTGGATTAAAGTTGATGAAGAAATTTTTGATTATGTCGGTAAGCGGATAGGCGAAGGCGACACCGCATTATATGGACGAGTAACTTATCAGATGATGGAAGATTACTGGCCTACCGCAGGAAACAAGCCGACAGCGAGCACGCACGACATTGAACATTCCAAATGGTATAACAAAGTTCACAAAGTTGTTTTATCAAAAACAATGAAAGATGCGGGTTTGCCTAATACAAAAATTATCAGCGACAGCCTTTCCGAAAGAATAAAAGAAATAAAACAGCAGGGAGGTAAAGACATCTTGCTTTTTGGTAGCCCGACAGCAACACATTCACTTATTCAATTGAACTTAATTGACGGCTACTGGCTGTTTGTTAATCCAATTATTCTTGGACGAGGCATTCCATTGTTTGTAGACATAAAAGAGAAAATGACGCTAAAACTATTGACTACTCATCAATTTACTTGCGGGGTAACTGAACTGAATTACACAGTGGACAGACAATAACATCGAACCGATAACAAAAGTATTGGCAAATGCTGGGCAGACGGTAGATCAACGGAATTCTGCTCAACATTTGGTTTATAACTTGTACTTTAATTTCTTTACTCGGTTGCAGTTCTGGGCTGGACAAGCAACAAATACCAGTCCTCGTCAATACCCGGACGCTGCGTGCAAGCTCAATCACAACCACTGAGAGAGACCAAAAGAATAATTTTATAGCACTATTCCGCGAAAAGAACGAAACCTTGATCTGGCACCCAGATTACTGGAGTGGCAAAATTTCTATAATCATAAAAGGCCTCATTCTGCTCTCAAATGAAAAACGCCGTATGAAAGATATTTGGAAGTCGAACACCTCGTCCCCATTCAACCAGATATAACCAGTAAATATTGGGAAAGGGATTTAGAAGTCGTGCCCAGAAACAGCCGATTATATTACCAAAAAAATGATCAAAATTGTCTCACATCTCTTGAAACATCACATTTTGTTCTTACTAATTCTTGTAGTTGCAGTTGTGTAATCATTTTCAATCATATCAATACCACGTCCGTCTGGCAAATAATTATCCAATAGAATAATGGGTGGAAGATAACTTTGCCATTTTTCTTTTCCTTCTTTTAAAGAAAATGCACAATCGATATGGCATTCTTCATCATTTAAAATGAGATGCATCATTTCGCATGACGCTTCTTCATCGTCGACGATAAGCATTTTTATATGGCTATTCTCCTTCATTTATTATGGCTCTCACTTTTTAGCATCAACTTTGGCGATGTGAGTACTTGAAGCAGTGTGAAGTTCAGCATGACGTACTGCAGGATGGTTGCATTGACCCAGCACAAAATATATAACCACAAAAACTAAAATGGTTGAAAAACACCCGCCACCGAGTTTTTTCGCGCCATAACCTGCTATCAGCGTTAAGCTCTGAAAAACAAAATATGTGGAAATCCTTACCCGTAATTTTCAAAATCTGACGTCGAAATAACGAAATGATTTATCTGACCTCCCCGTTCTATGACATGGTTTGAGCTTTATCCTGGGTTTTCTCCATTAGTCCTTTCCCTTTGTCTACTAATCTATTCATTTCATCTACTGCTTTATCTTTAATATCATCCAACCCATCGACTAATTTTTTCCAGGTTTCAGATCCCTTTTCAGGGGCCAGTAATATTCCAACTGCTACGCCGGCGAGCAATACAAAAAGTGTCTTTTTCATTTTTACAATTTGGATAATTCACGTCAATTTAAGGGCCAAGCCTACAGTAATACCAAACTCTACTGGCTCGACTATTTTAGAGATATATTTGAGGAACTTTAAATTTTACAGGTTTTGTTTCAATTATTTTAAACTTTTCTTAATATCGAAAAATAAACTTTCGGTTATTAGAAGAGAAATTATCGGAAGCAAAATTGTCCTATAGCCGCCAGCTCTCGCTTTCCGTGAATTCAAAATATGATCCTAAGTTAACATTTGCATTAAAAACGGATATAGAGTGGGTAGAACTTCAAATCAGTCTGCTGGAAAGGAGGGCCACGTCAATAACCGGTGACAAAAAAGGGGCCATTAATTTTAGTTGGCACATAAATTGAAATAGTTGTATTGGTTTTTCATAAGATATTGAATTTTAAAACGGTCTGGATCTTTATCCTGGCCCTTTTTTATAGATTGGAGGTGAAGACCTACGAGTAAATGTTCTTTCGTTAAGAGTTACATGCTTATCAAAATAGTATATCAGAACTTTTAAGACACTATTTGAATTTCTCGTCACATTGTCTGGATAAAAAGACAGTCTTAAATTGTACGATAGGTAATATAATACTCAAAAAATTTAAGTTGGGTTTAAATGTTCCATACAAATATTTAATCTTATTTATATGAAATTCGTTGGCATATTTTATCTGGTTTTTACCTCCCTCATTTTTTATGGTTGTAAAACAAATTCAATTACCGGGCGAAGCCAACTTGATCTGGTTCCGGAATCACAAGTGCAGACAATAGCTTTGACAGAGTATAAAGATTTTTTATCTAAGAACCCAGTCGTATCATCCTCAGATCAGAATGGAGAAATGGTTCGAAGGGTCGGGAATCGAATATCTTCGGCAATTACTAAATATTATAATGAGCATGGTGCTGGCGATCAACTTACAGGATATACCTGGGAGTTTAATCTTGTTCAAAGTAAAGAAGTGAATGCCTGGTGTATGCCTGGGGGTAAGGTGGTGGTATATACAGGGTTGCTGCCCATTACACAAAATGAAACCGCACTTGCTATTGTTCTGGGACATGAAATTACACATGCCGTTGCTGGTCACGGCCGCGAAAGAATGAGTCAGCAAATGCTTGCTCAAGGCATTCAGGTTGCCGGCAACTTAGCGATTGGTAGTAATCCCAAAACCGTAGAGATATTTAATCAGGTTTATGGACCTGCGGCACAAATTGGTGTATTGCTCCCCTATTCACGGAAACAGGAAAGTGAAGCAGATCACTACGGACTCATATTTGCCGCAATGGCCGGATATAATCCTCAGGAAGCTATTCCATTTTGGACGCGTATGGCATCACTCGGAGGCCAGAAACCTCCGGAACTTCTCAGTGACCATCCCGCCGATCAACAAAGAATCGATGACCTCAAAAAAGTTATGCCTGAAGCTTTAAAATACTATAAAGGCTCAAAACACTAGGTAGTCAGTTGGAAAATCCGCGGGTCGTGACCCTATCCCGCCACGCCGATTTAAACGTAATAGCGAATGGCGTAGAGGGGTCAAGCTTGCAGGGTTTTCGAGACAGCTTCTCGTTGGGGTAATTTTTATAGAAGTCGGCTCCGAAACCTTTTCCTGAAAATTATTTTATTTCGCCCGAAAATCCGAAAGCTGTTTCATGTGTGAAATCGCTGGATAATATAGAGGGACAAATATATTCTTCTATATATTGTATCATCAGGTTCACGCCGGCAAAATGAGACACATAAGGCCAACTTCTTGAATCATACATCGCATCGGTCATATCGCGCATTAAGACAACATTCAATCCCAACCGAACCATATTTCGCATTCCGAATGACCGACCGATAACGCACATATTGGTATGGACTCCCATTAATATTACATTCCTGATGCCCCTGGCTGCAAAGACGCCCGCAATTTCATCACCAGCGTCGCTGATCACATCGCTATCTCTGATATCAATCTGGCCGTTTTCCTTTGTCCACACCCCAACACTTCCATTTCCCGTAAGACTGGTGCATCCCTCGTCGGAATCATCTATTGGCCATTTCACATTTTTTTCCGATGGTAATTTTTCAGAGCCGATCTCGTTCATTATCCTGTTAAAGCCCGGATTTCTATATTTCAGCGCCAAGTTTCTACCCGGATAATCTTTGTAGTAATCCATACAATCACTTGGAGCATGCACTATCAATACACCTTCGGAACGGGCTGCGGAAATCACTCCATTGATCCTGGGCGCTAATTCATTAACTCTTGAGGTGGCATCTTTGCACCAGTGCTTATCCCACATATCACATATGATGATCGCTGTTTGGGAGGGATCCCACTGTTGAACATCCCTGGTGATTGTATCTTGGATATCGCCCGTTTTTGCAGGTACCCTTTTTTGAAGCGTAACCCGTAAGGTATGCTTATCTGCATTTGTTTGCTGCTGGGCGAATGCTGACATAGAAACTAATATTATTAAAATCATTAGGCCAAGTGGCTTGAAAATCATTCTCATCATTTAATTAATTTATTTGATTTATAAAATATTTATTCACTCCAACTAAACAAGTATAATAAAGCCATAAGCCAGGTGGGTTACCAGGTTCCCCTCAAGAATCATAAGCATGCAAAGGTTCTCTATAGCGTAGTGCCGATTTCCGCCTCCTGTTGCAAATATCGGTGTTTGAAAACCTGGTTTTTCGGAGTTTCATCGGAGTGCTAAAAAATAAATGTGGATTTGTTCTGCAAACTCTCCGGAATTTGGGAAAGGGTCCGGATAGGGTTCGGATAGGGTATTTCTAAGGTGTTTGTTGGAACGGAATAGGGGGATTACCTTGGCCGCCCCTGAAAACGCCCTAGCGGGCCCCTGGAAATCCCCTGTCCGGACCCTGGCCGGCATCAGAAATGAGCGGCGGATTAAAATTGAAAAAAGGCTTCTTTTTTGAAAAAATAATTCTTATCACTCCGATGAAACTCCGAAAAAACATTTTTTGAGGGCCTTATATTTGGGGAGCAGGTGAAACGTTGCCGGTCCATGTTGGATGGATCTGACCGGCGTCTGGAAGTATGTATTTAGCGGCTTGAAGGAAATAAGGGCTAAAACAAGCTTTAATTCATAAATTCTGACAAATCTTCATGAAATTGATTCGACAATATAACAACAGGAAGAGCTTTATTAAACTGGCCAGACAGTGACTTTGTACGTTCTGGCTCTCATTCTCACGGCTGCGATCCTGCATGCCTGGTGGAATCTGCTCGCGAAAAGGGCGAAAGGCAAAACAGCTTTCATCTGGCTGATGTATGTGGCCAGCAACATTATCTATTTACCCGCAGTCATCTACGAGTTCAAAACCGGTGAAAAAATCTATTCTCAGCCGCTTTTGTGGTTTGCTTTGAGGAGTGCCATCCTTCACCTGGGATACTTCAGCATACTTCAAAAGGGATATCGAAACGCCGATCTGTCGGTTGTATATCCACTCGCCCGGGGAGCAGGTCCGCTGTTTTCCTCAGCTGCAGCCATTTTGTTTTTGCATGAGCGGCTAAAGTTAACCTCGACCCTCGGCCTTTTCCTGATCATCGCCGGGGTGTTGATTATTACAGGACTCAGTTTCAGTAAGAAAAACAACAAAAAGATCATGACCGGTATCTTCTATGGAGTGTCTACCGGTTTTTTCATCGCTCTATATACATTGAATGACACCCTGGCGGTCAAAAACTATGCAGTCTCTCCGTTGACCCTATCACTTGCTACAAACTTTTTCGGAGCGATTTTGCTGATCCCGTTAATAACCAGGGAGAAGAGCGAACTGAAGCGTGAGATCAGGGAGCACAAGTGGATTATTGTTGGCATTGCTATGCTCAGTCCGGCTGCATATATCCTTGTTCTGGTCGCTCTGAAACATGCTCCGCTTACAGTCGTTGCGCCTGCGAGGGAAGTCAGCATATTGTTAGGCGTTTTCATGGGCTCAAGAGTGTTGAAAGAAGAAGACGGAAGGAGGCGGTTGGTTGCGAGCCTGCTAATACTTGGTGGGATCATTTCCCTGAGCTTGAGCTGATCTGATTCAAGCCGGCAGGGCAGCAGATTTTTAATCCCTTACAAAATTGCCTTTGCCGGCTTTTTGTCAACAGATAGCCGTCAGAATACGCGGCAGCGAAACAAAGCGCTCCCTACTGGATAATGTCATTTTTTGTACCGTCATCAGCCCTGTTTCCGGCTTGGATCCATTGCAATAAAAACTTCCACGCCATCATCGGGAAAATTGGCCCAACCGGTTAAAATGCTGCTGTCAGTGGGTTCGTATATATCTTTTTCAGCCTGATCCTCGGGGAGCTCCTTCATCGGCAACAAGATCAGGTAATGCGGTTCCATGTAATCGGGTCGTCTGTCTTGCGTAAACCCTCTTACCTGCACGTATTGATATCCTTTGTCTATTAAATGCTGAAGTGTTTGCCTGGTCAGCCGGACAGTTGATTCGAAAGTTTCCTTCGTTTCATTTTTCATTTTATAACTTTATTATGTTCGTTTCCGGCAGCAGACAATATCTCAGAACACCTTTTCAAAGATTCTTCCAAGCTCCTGGTTACATTCGCTTTCCCTATGGCGAATAACAGCCGGGCATCTTTGAGTTCCTTCATCACCTGCTCGCTAAGTACTTCCGACAAAATCAGTTTAGTGCCACGATGCCCGGATTCTTTATAGACGTCCTGGATTGTTCTGATACCGGTAGCGTCAATGATAGGGACATGTCTCATGCGGATAATAAGGACTTTCGGGGGCCGCTCAATATATTTCATAGCGTCTTTGAATTTGTAGGCAGCCCCGAAAAAAAGAGGACCCGTAATTTCAAAAACTTCCACATTTTTTGGTATGGCATAATTACGCAGACTTTCATTATCCCCGTCGTCTCCATCATCGTCAATCTGTTTGCTTAAAATAGCCACATCTGAAGACTTAATCATTTTGCGGATGAATAGGAAAGCGGCCAGCAGCATACCAATTTCAATGGCTACCGTCAGGTCAACGAGAATGGTCAGAAAAAAGGTTGTCAGCAGAACGGCCATATCACTACGGGGCCCCTTAGCCACTGAAAGGAAACTTTGCCACTCGCTCATATTATAAGCCACATAAATCAATATTCCGGCAAGTGTGGCCATGGGTATCAGGGATACCCATTTTCCCACACATACCATGATCAATAACAAAACGAAAGCGTGTGTTAGGCCGGCTATCGGGGTGCGTCCTCCGTTTTTGACGTTTGTTGCCGTTCTGGCTATGGCGCCCGTTGCAGGGATGCCGCCGAACAGGGAAGAAAATATATTGGCCGTTCCCTGTGCCACCAGTTCCATATTGGACCGATGATTCCCGCCAATCATTCCATCGGAAACCACAGCAGATAACAAGGATTCAATACCACCCAGCAGGGCGATCGTAAAAGCCGGCTGAATCAGGTTTTTTATGATGGCTAAACTCAGATGCGGCATCAATGGCGCAGGTAACGAAGAAGGTATTTTGCCAAAACGGCTGCCGATGGTTTCGACCGGTAGTTTCAGCCAATGAACCGCCGCGGTGGTAATAATAATAGCAATCAGGGAACCCGGAATTTTATGCGATATTCTGGGCCAGAAGAAAACAAGAAAAACCGTGAAGGCCGCCAACAGAAATGCATAGCCGTTCATTGATCTGATATTTCCGACGTATTTTATCCATTTCTCAATAAAATCTGCTGGCACAGCCCCCATTTGCAAACCCAGAAAATCTTTCATCTGCGAAGAAAAAATGATGAGTGCAATACCACTGGTAAAACCGATAATGAGCGGATGCGGAATAAATTTAATCGCCGCACCCAATCTGGCGAGACCCATGATAATCAGCATAACGCCGGCAATAAAAGTTGCAATGATTAAACCATTGACCCCGTATTGCTGAACAATGCCGTAGACAATTACAATAAAAGCGCCTGTTGGGCCGCCGATTTGCACCCGGCTGCCACCCATTGCGGAAATGATGAAACCGGCGATAACCGCGGTAAACAGTCCCTTCTCGGGGGATACACCCGAAGCGATGGCAAATGCAATGGCCAGTGGCAATGCAACAACGCCTACTATTACACCAGCCATTAAATCTTTAACAAGCTGTTGCCTGCTGTAATTTCTTAGTGTATCAAACAATTTAGGTCGGAACATCCGGCAGGATTTAATTTCTCTACTATATTTTAATCCAAAACTTAAGCAGATCTTCCATTTCAACACCCACCAGGTGATAGCCGGGCGGAATCTCGTCCCCGAGACTATGAAAAGAAGCGAGTTTTGTGCCTGGTGGCTTTTGCTCTAATAGTTTGAATAGATATCTGTTGTAATAATTGTACAATTCCCCTGAGTATTCAATCCGCTCATCGATCTTATCTGTTCCCGCTAAATTTTCATAAAAAGCATTATAGAAATAAAAATGATCATAATGCCTGAAATCGATTTGGGTAAAATTGCCATGAATGAATGAAACATTTTTCAGTTGAAGGATCTCGTTCGCGGCATTGGCATGATGTACTAAATGTTCTCTTTGTTCAATACCGGTAAAAAGGGCATGGGGCTTATGAAATGCAGCGGCCAGACAAAATTTTCCCACCCCGCTTCCGATATCTAATATTCTTGCTTCACTTTCTGAAGCCAAAAAGCTGACAGCCTTTTTTGCAATCACGAGGGGTGTCCAGTGACGCCGTGCCAGCAGCTGAATAGAAGATGGATATAGCTGATTAAAATGGATATCGTGATCAAACCAATTCCCGGTATGGATCCTTTTTTCGGGCAACGACATATTTATATTCTTACTTGTCATTTGCAATTTTTTTGTGCATTTACTTTTACATCTGCTGAACCCTGAAAGTCATAACCCAAAGGTATCCGGCCTGCCCTGGCTTTGCGGTAAACCTTATCGGTCTGAAAAGTGATTTTTATCAATTTTCCCGCTATTGAGGCCTTTGATTGCCTGTGCAGCTATTTCTCAGTTTTGGTCCGGAAAAACCGGTTGGCAAACGAAGTAAATGTCATGGGTATTCGGCTATAAAATAAGAATCGGTATTTTTGGGGACGATGAGTTTAAAAGATATTTTCCCAATTGACAAATGGGATTTTAAAAGTGAATCCGTACTTGCGGATTTGCCTTTGGAAGATTTGGAATTACTGACGGCGAATAAAGTAGAAAGGACTTATAAAAAAGGGGAGATTATTTTTTGGGAGGGAGCCTACCCGGCGGGTATTTTTTATATAATCAGCGGGAAAGTGAAGAAGTATAAGCTGGACAAGGATGGCAGGGAGCGGATAATTTATGTTGCCAATACCGGGGAACTATTGGGCTACCATGCCATACTTTCGGAAGACCGTTATCCGGATTCCGCAGGAGTGCTGGAGGAAAGCACGATTGCCTTCATTCCAAAAGAGGATTTTCTTCATACATTGCAACACTCGGAAGTGTTGAATAGAAGGTTATTAAAAACGCTCAGTCATGAGTTTGCGGTATTGGCGAATAGTCTTTCCATGTTTGCTCAAAAATCAGTCAGACAAAGATTGGCCCTTCAATTAATCGTTCTCCGGGAAAAATATAAAGTTAATTTTCAGGCCGGCATGCCGGTCGAAATTAATATGGGACGTGATGATTTGGCAAATTTTGTTGGAACTGCCCGGGAGAATGTGGTAAGAATTCTTACTGAATTTAAAGAAGCAAAAATCCTGGAAACCAAGGGGAGAAAGATCATTATATATGATGTCAGAAAGCTTATTATAATTGCCGACTAGAGATGGCTTCTTAGCCGCATTTAACTCGTTCAGTCTTTCGTCAGTTGGGAAGTTAATTTTATGACTGACTATTTCTTCGTGGCTTTTTAGTTATTCAAAAAAAGCATATTAAGATGGATCGCAGGAAATTTATCAGACTGGGAGGGTCAGTAATATCCGTCGCAGGCATTTTTCCGGTCGCCGCTATAGAAAGCATCGGTCAAAAAAATCCTGAAATTGCGAAACAGATAAAGCTGGCAGGCCCAGCCATCGAAAAGGCCGATCATACTATCCATATTGGTACGGGGCTAGTCGAAGTTGGACCGCAGCACATTATTTCTACAACAACATACAATGGTCAATTTCCTGGCCCCCTGCTTCGCTTTAAAGAAGGACAGCGAACAGTAGTGGATATTTACAATGACACGGACACGCCAGAACAGTTTCATTGGCACGGTCAGTTTTTGCCGGTAGAGGTGGACGGTGCTGCGGAAGAAGGGACACCTTATATTCCTGCACACGGTATGCGCAGGGAAATTTTTGTACCACAACCTTCGGGGTTCCGTTTTTACCATACTCATTTGATCGCGGGCGCTGATCTGAATGCCGGACAATATAGCGGTCAGGTGGGACCGGTTTATATTGAACCCGAAAATAATCCCGGTGTTTATGACCGGGAAGAATTTATAATTCTAAAGGAATTTGATCCTTATTTTATGCGGGGAGGAGACATGGCCATGGATTTTCTATCCGGTAATGCGCTCCCGGAGCTCAAGGAGATTGGAGAAAAAGCGGAAAAGGAATCTGCGGGTATGCCAAAGGGATATGAAGTAGGCTATAAAATATTTACTATAAACGGGCGCCAGTTCGGTCATGGCAAACCAATTCATGTTAAGGAGGGCGAGCGGATAATGTTCCATATCCTGAATGGCAGCGCGACTGAAATCCGCAGCCTGGCATTACCCGGACATCGGTTTAAAGTGGTGGCACTGGATGGTAATCCCGTGCCGAACCCTTCTGAAGTGCCGGTGCTATGGATCGGAACGGCCGAACGCGTATCTGCCATTGTGGAAATGAAACATCCGGGCGTTTGGGTGATGGGGGATTTGTCAGATGATGACCGGGGTAATGGCATGGGGATAGTTGTGGAATACGCCAACCATAGGGGCAAGCCACAATGGATGGCACCAAAGCCTTTCAAGTGGGATTACCGGTTGTTCGGTAAGCACGACACTAAAGTACCTGAGCCGGACGAGACCATTGACATGCTCTTTACCAAACAACAGGCGGCAGATATGGGTTTTAACCGGTGGATGATCAACGGTACAGCTTTCGATATGATGTCCATGCAACCCAGGTTTCATTTAAAGGAAGGGAAGCGTTACAGGCTGCATATGCGGAACGCATCTGACGACCTTCATCCCATGCATCTCCACCGCCATAGTTTTGAGATTACCAGGCTCGGAGGCCAGCCCACAGCGGGTATCATAAAAGATGTAGTTATGCTCGGCGGCTTTCAGGAAATGGACATCGATTTTACTGCAAATAACCCCGGGTTAACATTATTTCACTGTCACATGCAGCTTCATATGGACTTTGGGTTCATGGCGCTCTTCGATTATGTTTAATCCCGTTGTAGCGCGGCTGCCCTTAGCCAGGCACGTAATTAATTGATATTCGGTCTGTATGAGGCGAAAGTTTGTTTTCTATCCGGTATAAATGGAATCAATGATATGAACTGCCGGACCCTCTTTTTTCATTTCGTTTTCAATCTGGTCAAAGCTGCCCCTGGGGAGACTGATTTTAATCAGACCGTCTTTCAGATAGTGTAGAAAATCGCAAACATCCTGGAGGGATGAAAAGTCATGAGATGACATGATGATGGTTTTATCGAGACTTTTTAACTTCATTAAGATTTCCTTGATGATCATATTGCTTGAAATATCCACGCCATTAAAAGGCTCATCAAGAATAAATACTTCGTTTTTCTGAAGGAGTAAACCGGTTATGGCCAGTTTTTTCTGCATGCCCGTTGAATAGGTTTCTGCGTATTGATCCAATGGCAGACCGAAAAGATTAAATTCAGTGATGTCTTTCACGCGCACGCTCCTGGCATTGCAAAGCAGCTGTAGATATTCATAACCCGTCATATTGGAGAAAAAGTGCGGGGCGGTCGGCAGATAGCCGGTCTCATTTTTTAATATTCCTCCGTCATACGCCACTTCGCCTTCATAATATTCCAGACCCGATATACATTTAAATAAAGTCGTTTTCCCGGCTCCATTTTCTCCAACCACGCCGTGAACCTCGCCCTTACAGATGGATAAATTAACTTCTTTCAGGATCCGGTGATTCTCATAACTCTTTGATAGGTTTTTAACAGTTAGCATTTCAGGTAAACTTTTAATCTGCTGATGGCCTGGGAATAAAAGTTCGGAATTACGAATAATAAGACCGGAGGAATGAGAATTCCGGAAAACAATTGAAAACTCTGCGACACAGACTTTTCAATGGGAAAATTAACATAGGTGGCTATAACACCAGTTACCATGTACAGGGATCCGATGAATATCGTTAATAAAATCATTCCGGTTTCAGCCAGATTAAAAAAGATCAGCGGGATAGAAATGATCAGACTTAAAAAAAAGCTGTACAGCAGGGCGACCCTGATTTTATTTTTCAAAAAGATCTTTGCCGACTGGGCATGTACCCAAACATAAAAAATGGGATCAAGATGCGAATAGAAATTCAGGCAAATGAGGTACAGGCATAATAGACTGAATAAACCTAAATTCAGGTTGTGATAATAGATCGAAATAAATGCAAGAGCATAGACGGCGAGGATAAATAGCCAGGTGGCCCTGAATCCTACAGTAAATTCATACGGATATTTCGAAAAGGGCGAAGGGATCTGAAATCCTGGCCGGCCGGCCGTATTGTACAGCGATAGAAAACTGCTTAAAATAAGAGTCAACAGGGCTATCAGATAATATCCCTTGAAGAACAGAAAAATGCCAAACGGAACTGCCGCCATCAGGTTTTCAAATATTCTAAGTCTTCTATAGACGACCGGCGGAAAAATGGATTTTAAAAACAGGTTACGATCCTTTTCACCAAAAGTATATATCAGGAAGAGGGCGATAGCAGGATATACATATCCACTGAAACTTATTTTTTTGAAAATTAAAGCTGAAAAGCCGATGAAAGAAATCAAATAGAATCCTATACCTATATAGGGATTTATTCCAAGGTTTATTAAGCTTCTCCTGAGCCGCCAATACTGAAGTTTAAAATAATACTTCATGGAGGCCTGAATTTACAGATTTCTCCTTTCATTGTATCGCCGCTCATTATTATTTGTTTGCCATTACCACTTTATCCCGGAGATTTTTTGAAGTGTTCTCCGGAAAACAAACCGACTTTATACGCCAACAGCCCCTTTCAATTAATTGAAAGGGGCTGTTGGTGTATAAAATTAAAATCCTAGTTCTTCCCCATTTGCGAGAAATCGCCGTATATCGATTCAAAGACAATTTTACCGTCTTTATTGAAGTCGTCGAATTGAACGAAATCAACCCTTAATGTTTCCCCGGTCTTTTTTGATTTGCCAAACCATTTTCCCCATGACTGAACAATTTTGGCGTCCTTGTCTATATAAGCCAGGTAATCCGGATAGCCGGTCGGAACAAGCCGGATGCTGTCGTAATAACTGAAATCGTCCGTCCAGTGTTTCAGATTTTCGCCATAACTGACCGGCTTTTTCATACCCGAAACCCAGAATCTTGCCGTGTCTGCATAAAACATTCTGTTGGCAGCCGTGTCATTCGCAAGATAGGCCATGTTGGTTTTGTTGACTACTTCGATGTAAGGATGTTTGATATAAATATCTCCGTTCCTTTTTATCTTTTGCGAAAAGCAAACGGTGCTGACGACTAAAAGGCAAAAGCCTGCAATAATACTTTTCATTTGGTGTTTTTTTGGTTAGTGAGAAAGGTATTACTATTTCTTAAATTCCAGCCAGTCCAGCGAACCAATATTTTCATTTGGCTCCATATCCTTTCTAAATACAAAATAAAGGTCATTCCGTCCGCCCGGGTCCGTTATGGCGGTTGTTATCTCCCTGTACTTGTTCCATGCACCGGTCCCGGTATAGTCCACGGTACTGATCACGGGACCTTTCACAGAGCCCTTATGTATCTCCAGGGTAGCTCCTTCTTTTTCAGATGAATACCGGTAGCTGATCTTTTTTATTCCCCGCAGGTCAATGTCTTTCAATATGAAATAGGACCTGTTGTTTATGCTTCCCAGTTCATTTTTATCCCGGTCGATGCCCGATACCCGATCGGCATCTTCTGCCTCCACCCGCGCAGGGCGCAGGATGAGTGTTGCATTGCCCGTGAGTGGCACAATGCCATTCCCGTCGTCCGTATAGGAAGCCGTAAGCACATAACATCCGCCAGCGTTCTTACCACCGGCATCATTCAATGCAACGCTGCCTTTTGAAGGCAGACTATCATGAGTTTTTTCTTTGGTCAGTGAAAGGATATAGTGCACAATGGTGGTTACATTTTCCGGCGACAATTGCGGATGCGCACTCATTTCATGCGTGCCCCATTTACCGGAACCTCCGCTGATTATTTTTTCCATCAGCGTGTCCACCATCTTTGGCTGGTCCGCATAACGTTTTGAAACGTCCATAAAAGCGGGTCCTACGGATTTTTCATTGAACTGATGACAGGCCTGGCAATCGCTCCCGTTGATCAATGCGCGGCCCGGGCTTACCAGCACGGTTCCGGGCTGCTGGCGGCTGAGAACGGGATAGGTAGCCGATTCCTTGGGCAGATATTTTAATGAGACCCGTAATTTTTGCAGGTAAATATTTTTATCCTCCTTATCCGTTGCACCGGCTGAATACTGCAGCCGCTCCTGCGGAAAATAAAAGCTGTTGTTTCCGGTTACCTGAATGGTGACGGTTGGCGCGGTATTACCCACTTTCACTTCTGTGTAACGGGTATCAGCTTTGCCGGACGGATCGGTTACGGTAAGGCTTATTTTAAATATGCCGTTCCGGCTGAAGGTATGTTCCGGTTTCATCTCATTGGAAGCGGTTCGACCGTCACCGAAATCCCACGAATAAGTCAACACATCATCTTCATCAAAATCAAAACTCTTACTGCCATCAAAATTTACTTTCAGAGGAGCGGATCCAATGGAATCGCTGACCGTTATATCAGCCTTCGGCGCGCGGTTTCCGCTATTATATTCCAGCCGCACCAGTCGCGCGTCCAGGTTATCAGCACCATATACCGATCCGTATTCCAGCATGTACAACACCCCATCGGGGGTAATATCTAAATCTATCGGACGCTTAAAGCTTCCGGTAAGCGGCATAAAAGCTTCCATCCTTTTATAACCCAGGGTATCATCGAGCCTTACCGTGAATACCCAGTTGCGCATCCAGTCGGCGATAAAAAGCGCTTTGTCATAATATTCGGGCAAGCCGATCTTGTTATGATTGTTTTTATCAAAATGATAAACGGGTCCGGCTATGGCAGCCCGACCACCACTGCCCAACTCCGGGAACGTATCATAGAAGGCATAGGGATACCAGATTAACGGGTTGGTGGTTGGGGGCAATACTTTGATCCCGGTATTGTATATGGAATTATTGGCCGGCGCCTTCGGATCAAAATACTCATGGATGGCTTTTGTCACAAAATCATAACGCGGATAAGCCCTGCTGTACCCGACAAAATAGGGCCATCCAAAATTGCCCGCTTTTTTTGCCTGGTTGAATTCATCATAGCCCCTCGGTCCCTTGGCGCCGTCTTCCCCCGCATCGGGGCCCACTTCTCCCCAATACAATACCGAAGTTTCCTGGTCCACCGATATGCGGTAAGGGTTCCGGCAACCCATCGTATATATTTCGGGACGGGTTCCCGCTTCTCCTTTAGCAAAAAGATTTCCTGCCGGAATGGTATAACTGCCATCCGTTTCGGGATGGATGCGTAATACTTTTCCGCGGAGGTCATTGGCATTCCCGGCTGAGCGCTGGGCGTCATATACCTTACGACCGGGAGTTTCATCAATGGGAGAATATCCGTCCGAGGCAAAAGGCACGGTATTGTCGCCGGTGGAGAGAAAAAGATTTTTATTTTTATCCCAGGCAATGGAGCCGCCGGTGTGTGCGCTCACTTCCGGATCAATCGGCACTTCCAGAATCACTTTTTGAGAACTGAAATCCAGGGAATCCCTGCCGATTATTTTGAACCGGGAAAGACTCTGACGGGTGGGCAGCTTATTGGGGGTGTAATAAATATATACAAAATTATTTTTGTCGAAATCAGGATCTATCGTCATCCCCAGTACGCCGTTACCAAAAGAGGAATCTTTTTTATCCAGGTAAATGGGCATCCTGTACACTGTTTTTGTTTTTTGCGTCAGCGGGTCATACAAATAGAAACCACCTGAACGCTCTGCAAAAAATACGCGGCCATCATGGGTCACAGCAAGCTCCATCGGCTCATTCAGATCATTGGAAAGGATCACTTTGGTAAAGCGGTTTTCCTCGGGGGCTTTAACGGCATAGGCTTTTGAATAATCCAGCGGCGCATTCTTTCCAATGGCGTATTGAATGCCGCCAGCGAGATGTTGAAGAAATAAGGGTTCACTATAGCTTTCATCCGTGTGGCCGCCGCCGGTATAAAAGCTTCTTCCCCCGTCGAAATCGTGATACCAGGCAATGGGGTGGTTGTTGCCATTCTCACCGCCTTCATAAGATTCTTCATCCAGTTTGGCCAGAACCTTTATGG
Organism: Chitinophagaceae bacterium; assembly: GCA_041691395.1. GTDB lineage: Bacteria > Bacteroidota > Bacteroidia > Chitinophagales > Chitinophagaceae > Puia. Next base: position 19,438 of record JBEPUT010000034.1, on the reverse strand, counting down.
AAGGATCAATGCTTTTATAATTATACCACTCATCCGTTCTTTCCCAAAGATGCGGCAAGCCCTTAGTGGCAGGATTTGTTGTATCGGTAACGATTATGGTAGCCTTGCGCACATTGGGATTGCCGGGATGGCTTAAAAAGTAGGCGCCCACCAGTTGGTTATACCATGGCCAGCTGTATTCCGCATCCGCGGCGGCATGTATGCCCACAAAACCGCCACCCGCTTCCATATACCGCTGCAGTTGTACCTTTTGATCGGCATTCATCGTATTGCCGGTGGTGCTGATAAAGACCAGGGCAGCATATTTTTTCAGGTTGTCCTCCGTGAATTGCGATGCGTCGGAAGTGGTATCCACATTAAAATGATGCTGCTCTCCCAGTTTAATAATGGCTGCCACACCCACGGGGATGGATTCATGCACGTACCCTTTTGCTTTTGTAAAAACCAGGATCTTCGGCGTCTCTGAACGATTGTTGCAACTGTAAAAAGCGAAGCTCAGGAGGTAAGCACAAAATAACAGTTTGGCCAGTTTCATCATGGAAATTTTAGCAAGTAGTTAATCGTTTTGTGTATTAGAGGAATCCAGGAAAGGTTATTTTTAAGTGTATTTGGAACACTTATGACCTAAAGTAAAGGAAAAATTGCATTTACTTCGGTTCTTTCCGGTAAATAGATCATTTTTTGAGGTTTAAAAGGGGTGAGACCTGATCTAATCCGGGAGATTTGCGGGTCAATAACCTTTTTTATTTAATTAACGGCCTTACTTTCTTGTGTAAAACACCTCCGTTAATTTACCCATAAACAACAGGTCCCAAACCATCTCTTTATTTGTCAATGAATGAATGGTGATTGTGGTCTTTTGGCCCTGTACGAGCGGAATATGCATATCAAGATTATTGCCTGCCAGCGTATATTTTCCTTCGTGGCTCCTGGCTGCCGCACCAGTGGTTGTCACCGTACTCACGTACGTGTTATCAGATTTCATTTCAAGGGTTTCCCTATATCCGTTTTTCGCCATTGCATCATTATATTGCTGCTGTGACACAGCTGAAACAGGAACCTGCTTGCCGGTGGCTTTATCCAGACTAAATATTTTTGTAGTGTTTCGATCCCATTTGCCGACAACGGACTGTGCATCGCAATCTTTAGATCCTGCAGCGGCTGCATTGATCAGAAAAAAAATAACGGATGCCTTATAGGTAAATGATTTAACGTATGTTGAAATGGCTATCATATGGAAGACTTTTATTACATACTTTATAATAACGATTGGTGAACCGCCTAATTCAACAGGGTGCGGGAATATGACTTGGAGTAGCAATCTGACGAGCGGTATACCAAGCCGGACTCTGGTAAACGTAACCATATTTATTGGATGGATGCATTATTATTATGTATTTATGGAGATAATTTTAGCGTTGTCTTATCTTTAGACACTTGCCAGCTTTATTCATCAAGCAATGGGTCAACTAAAGGACAAAGTCATTTTTCTTACCGGCGGGTCAGAAGGTATTGGATATGAATGTGCCAAAGCCTATGCAACCGAGGGCGCTAAAGTGGTTGTAGTCTCTTTGAATGAGGAAAAGATCGGGAAGACGATAGCGGAATTGGGTCCCTCCCATCTCGGGATCCATTGTAATATTTCAATTGAATGCGGAGTAAAAGCGGCCATAGAAAAGACCTTGCAGGTTTATGGCCGGATAGATGCCATTCACAACAATGCAGGCATTGCGGAACCCGCTAAAGCTTTGCATGAAACCACTTCAAACGAGTGGGATAATCTGATGAATGTAAATCTGAAGGGCATATTTCACACCATTAAATACGGATTTGATTCGTTAAAAAAAGTGCAGGGATCTGTTCTGAATACCAGCAGCCTGGTTGGAGAAATCGGACAGGAAATGCACGCGGCTTACGCCTGCACGAAAGGTGGCATTAACGCACTGACCAAATCCATGGCCCTGGATTATGCAAAAGATCATATCCGGGTTAACGCCGTTGCTCCGGCAGGCGTGTGGACGCCCATGCTGCGCAAATGGAATGCCGAACAACCCGAAGAAAAAAATATGGAAGCTTATCTAAATGCGATTCATCCTTTAGGCTATTGCCCTGGCGGCGATGTGGTTGCCGATGTTTGTGTTTTCCTATTGTCTAACAAGGCCCGGTTTATCACGGGCTGTATTATGCCGGTCAGCGGAGGCGCTGAACTGGGCTATAGGAAAATTTAAATGGTTAACGCTTTCTGAATATAAGAATCCTGGTAAACTGATCAATCATGAAGAAATTAATTTTTAGTCTTGCCGCCTTTTGCCTTTTGTCTGTTTTCGTCCGCGCCCAGTCCGCCCACGCCGGCTATCCCGAAAACAAAACCGGTAAAAAAATATTGAATCAATTTATGGATCTGCGTTTTGGCATGTTCATCCATTGGGGACCGGTCAGCCTGCGCGGTACAGAAATCGGTTGGTCGCGCAACAGTACGGTTTCGCAGGCCGATTATGACAGTCTGTACAGGGAATTTGACCCCGTTCTTTTTAATGCCAACACCTGGGTAAAAACAGCCAGGGATGCAGGTATGAAATACCTGACCATCATCGCAAAACATCATGATGGCTTTTGCATGTGGCCGACGGCTTTTACGGATTATAACATCATGCATTCGCTTTACAAAAAAGATGTGGTGGGTGAACTGGCGAAGGCCTGTGCGCAAAACGGCATTAAGTTTTGCATTTACTATTCGGTGCTGGACTGGCACCATCCCGATTATCCCCTGCATAATAACGGTATTGAAACACCTGACCCAAAGGCCAATATGGGAAAGTACATGGTGTACATGAAAAATCAGTTGAAGGAACTGATCGGCCACTATCATCCTTATATGCTTTGGTTCGACGGAAACTGGGAATCACCGTGGACCTATGAGGAGGCGGCCGATATGTATAACTATATTAAAAAACTCGATCCCTCAGTGATCATCAACAACCGGCTGGGTAAGGGAACCGGTAAAGAAATGACCGCCCAAACCGTAGGGGATTACGAAACGCCGGAACAGGAAATCGGGACCATCAATATGGATATACCCTGGGAAACCTGTATGACCATATGCACCCAGTGGGCCTGGAAACCCAATGATAAATTGAAGTCTCTAAAGGAATGTATTCACACTTTGGCCAGCACAGCGGGCGGTAATGGCAACCTGCTGCTGAATGTGAGCCCGATGCTGGATGGACGCATGGAGGCCCGGCAGGTGAAACGCCTGAAGGAAGTGGGCGACTGGTTAAAAAAGAATGGAGAAGCCATTTATAATACGAAAGGCGGTCCCTATAAGCCCGATAGTGTTTATGCCGCAACACGAAAAGGGAACAATGTCTATCTGCTTATTTTTAGAAGGGGAAAATGATCAGCTCATTATTCCGGCTATTCCGGGCCTAAAAATAATGGATGCTCATTTTTTGCATGGGGAAGCGGTCAGCGTAATGCAGGATGAGCAGCATTCCATTCTCCGGTTACCGGAAAAATTGCCCGATGAAGATTGCTCTGTGCTGGTGCTGAAGATGAGTGGCAACGTGGATCAGGTTCCGGTCCTTGATAAATAACTCCGGCGTGTATGATTCAAAAAATTGAAATGAGGGATGCCCGGTTTCCGCTGGAAAAGGGTGCCGGCAGTGATGCCATTCACCGCGACCCGGTTTATTCGTATGCTGTCACTAACCTGATCGACGATGCTGGCATCACCGGTACCGGCTTCGCCTTTACGCTGGGAGAAGGCAATGACCTGGTCTGCAAGGCAGCCCAATTTTACGCGCAAAAGCTGATCGGTAAAGATATTGAGGAACTGATGGCCGGTTTTGGACAGGTTTTTTATCAGCTGTCTAACGAGCAGCAATTTCGCTGGCTGGGCCCGCATAAGGGCGTTGTGCACCTGGCCCTGGCTTCGGTTACTAATGCCTGTTATGATCTGTGGGCTAAAAAAAGGGGACTACCGCTTTGGAAATTACTGATTGATCTTTCTCCCGAACAAATCCTGAATACCCTCGACCTTTCTTATCTGGAAGATGAATTAACCAGAGAGCAGGCGTTGACGCTCTTGCATTCGCAGGAAAATGGCAAGAATGTCCGTAAAACGATTTTAGAAAAAGGTTATCCGGGATACGATACTTCCGTGGGCTGGTTTAATTATGATGATGAAAAGGTAAGGGCGAACTGCCGCAAGGCCATATCCGAAGGCTTTACCGCCATGAAACTGAAAGTGGGTTCTGCCGACCCGCAACGGGATCTGAGACGGGCAAATATCGTTCGTGAAGAAGCCGGAGATGATTGCAAAGTAATGCTCGATGCCAATCAGCAGTGGACGCTCCCCCAGGCTTTGAGTGTATGCAAGGCATTACAATCCATGACTCCCTATTGGATTGAAGAACCCACACATCCAGATGATATACTGGCGCATAAAACACTGGCGGATGCCATTGCGCCGGTTAAGCTGGCGCTGGGAGAACATGTACCCAACCGGATTGTTTTTAAAAATTATCTGCAGACCGGTTGCGCCGGATTTATTCAGGTGGATGCGGTGAGGGTAGGCGGCGTAAGTGAATTTATCGCGGTAAGCCTGCTTTGCAGGAAATATGGGATACCGGTGGTTCCGCATGTTGGAGATATGGGTCAGCTTCATCAGCACCTGGTTTTGTTCAATCATATAGCCCTGGGTCATGAGGCTTTATTTTTGGAACACATTCCGCATCTGCAAAAACATTTCGTGCATCCCGTTCAGATTGCAGACGGCGTTTATAAAACATCGCAGGAAGCTGGCTCCGGTTGTGATTTAAAATAATAAGACAGAATGAATGATAAAGAATCTGGACATTATTATTAGTGTTTTCTATATTCTGGGCATCGTTGGCATTGGGTTATGGTCAGGATTAAGGAAGAAAAAGATTTTACCCGGCAACGAATCCAAAGATTATTTTCTGGCCGGCAAATCCTTGCGCTGGCCGATGATCGGATTGGCATTATTTGCCACTAATATTTCATGTCTTCATTTGGTAAGTCTTGCCCAGTCTGGTTTTGATACCGGGCTGCTCAACGGTAATTTTGAGTGGATGGCCGCATTTACCCTGGTGTTGCTGTCTTTGTTTTTTGTTCCTTTTTATATCAAGTCCAAAGTAGCTACGCTGCCCGATTTTCTAGAAAAGCGCTATAATAAGGCCTGCCGTGATTGGCTGGCTATCATTTCCATTGTATCCGCGGTGGTCATACACATCGCCTTTTCCTTTTTGGCGGGCGGCATCGTGCTAAAAACCTTGTTCGGGGTGAATATGTATGTGAGTGTAATGGTGATTGCGTTGCTCACGGGCATATATACCATCATCGGCGGTCTGAGGGCGGTGGTAATTACCGAATCCATTCAAACGATTGTTTTACTGAGCGGTGCCGTTATAATTACCGTGTTGTGTTTTCATAAAGTAGGAGGATGGGATTCTTTGGTCAGTACTTTACAATCTACGCATGATATTAATAAATTGTCCATGCTCAGACCGGCAGGTGATGCTAGCGGCATGCCCTGGTATGCCATTTTTCTGGGTTATCCGGTCCTGGGTATCTGGTACTGGTGTGCCGACCAGACCATTGTGCAAAGGGTACTTGGCGCCAAGGATGAAAACAATGCCCGGGTGGGTCCATTGTTTTGCGGGTTTATTAAAATATTACCGGTTTTTATTTTCGTTCTTCCCGGTTTGATGGCTTTTGTCCTGGTAAAAAGGGGGATGCTTGATGTCAGCAGTCTGCAGAGCATAAATGCTGCGGGTGAAACGATAGTCAACACAAAGGGCATTTACACTTTAATGATTACCCAGCTGGTACCAACGGGACTGATCGGCATTCTGGTGGCTGCTTTATTATCGGGGTTGATGAGCCAGATATCCGGAGCGTTAAATTCCATTGCCACCCTGGTGAGCTATGATTTATACAAGCGGTTTCGCCCGGAAACAAACGATGCCCAACTGGTAAAGACCGGCAGGATCTCGGCAGGTATTGCATTGATTGCTTCCATGGGTTTGCTGCCTTTGATCAATCAATATGAAAGTTTATTTAACGGGCTGAATGATATTATCGCGCATATTGCCCCACCGATCACTACTGTTTTTGTGCTTGGTATTTTCTGGAAAGGGGCATCTGCTAAATCGGCTCAATATACCTTGTGGTTTGGTTCAGCCTTGGGAGCTGCTGTTTTTATTTTGGATAAATTGCATCCGGATACGTTCATGGGCAGAGTACCTTTCATGATGATGGCCTTTTACCTTTGCTGTATTTGCGTGATCATGCAGATCGTTCTTTCCTATGTATTTCCGGTTCAGCATACCAGCGAAAGCCGTGAGCTTTATTGGAAATCCCCCCTGGAACCCTTATCCGCCAAAGGCTGGAAAGGCATTGGAAACTATAAAGTGTTGTCATCGATATTGCTGGGAACCATGGCGATATTATATTGGATATTTAAATGAGATTAAATTCAGAATAAATATGAAACGATTAATCCTCTTGCTAATGCCGGTTTTCTTTGTGACCATCACAAAAGCCCAGCAATTTACGCTGGTCAGTCCGGGTAAATCGAATACCAGGATCATCATTCCCGAAAAGGCTGCCGTGGTGGAAATTCAGGCGGCTAAGGTATTTCAGGATTACATTCAACGGATCTCCGGCACCCTGATTCCCATTGCGCCAGACAATTCAAAGTCGCTTGCCGGCGAAATCCTCATCGGCAGGGTAAACCGTCCCGAGCTGAAAGATGTTCCCTTCGAAAAACTGGGAAAGGACGGCTTGTATATCCGCAATACCGGAAAGAGACTGGTTATCGCCGGAGGAACGGGGAAGGGCGTGCTGTATGGCGTATATACATTTCTGGAAGAATATATGGGTTGCCGGAAGTATTCGTCTAAGGTTACCTATGTTCCCAGCCGGAAAACAATTGTGCTGAATTCGATTCATGATATCCAGATTCCGGCTTTTACTTACCGCGAAGATTTTTATCCGGATGCCTATGATCCTGAGTACATGGACTGGCACAAACTGGATTCGCATTATGGCGGTCATGACTCCGGCAATGAATGGGGATACTGGGTTCATACGGCCAACCAGTTTGTCAGCGCCCGCGAATTCGGGAAAACGCATCCGGAATACTTCAGCTTTTATAACGGAAGCCGGCATCCGGAAGCAGATGCTTCAGGAAGTCCGGAGGCCCAGCTATGCTCGACCAATCCCGATATCCTGGATATTGTTTGTAAACGGTTGAAGTCAGCCATCGCAGAAAATCCTGTTCCGCAGTATTGGTCCGTGAGTCAGAATGACAATACAAATTACTGTCGCTGCCCCGTCTGTTCCCGGCTGGATTCAATACATGCTGCGCCCGGAATCCAAATGTACAGTACCCACAGGGACCGGTATTCACCGACCGGCATGGGATCTCTGCTGACTTTTATCAACGAGGTGGCGGACCGGTTTCCGGATAAAACCATTTCAACGCTGGCTTACCAGTACACCCGTGTTCCCCCGGTAGGGATCGTTCCCAGAAAAAATGTGAACATCATGCTGTGCAATATTGAAAGCCCCCGGAATGTTCCCATTGAGACCGGCGATACCGCGTTTTGCCACGACCTGAATGGATGGGCCAGACTAACGGGCAACATCATCATCTGGGATTATGTGGTCCAGTTCCGCAACCTGGTTTCACCTTTTCCCAATTTGCGTACGCTAAAGCCAAATCTTCAATATTTACACAGTAAAGGAGTTCAGGCGGTATTTGAAGAAGCAAATCCTGAGAAGGGTGGCGAATTCGCGGAGCTCAGGGCTTACCTGATCGCCAAATTGCTCTGGAATCCTGATCTCGATGTGAACCGTATAATGGATGATTTTTTATCCGGCTATTATGGTCATGCGTCTAAGATGATCCGCGCATACATTGATCTATTGCATGATCAGATGGAAAAGTCAGGTCTTAAACTGGGCATTTACCAAACCCCGGTTGAGGAAAAAGAAACTTTTCTTTCAGATTCATTAATCGGAGTCTATACGCAATTATTCAACCAGGCAGAAAAAGCAGTGGCCAATTCCCCCGAAATATTGAAAAGGGTTAAGACGGCCCGGTTACCGCTGCAATACGCCATCCTGGAAATAGCGAGAGATGAAAAGACCGGTAAGCGGGGTGCATTTGTGACTGCTGATGATCATGCGCTCAGGCCCAAACCGGAAATCATTAAAATGCTCTACGATTTTGCGTACCTCTGTATAAGCACCAATGTCTCGCACCTCAGGGAAGGATCCGTCACGCCTCAGCAGTATCTGGAGAGTTACAATAAGTTCCTGGAAGATAATACGACAGAAGGATCAGGCGTCACTGGTGCAGCGCGGAAACCCTGAATGCACAAGCGTCATTTTTTAATGATCATTTTATGAAAAAAAATGCACGGGTTTTTTTGTTGAGTCTCTCTGTTATTGCATGGATGGGATTTGCGAACCGTAGTGAATGGAGCGATAAATGGAGAGATTTATTTAACGGGAAAAATCTTCGCGGCTGGGACACTTATCTCAGTCCTCCGGTTGATTCAACCGGCAATAAAATAGGTGATCTTCCGGTAGGATTAAATAAAGATCCGGATCATGTGTTCACCGTCATAAACCAGGGTGGCGAAAGTCTGATCCGTATTTCAGGTGAAGGATTCGGCGCCATCTCCACTCATGAGAAATTTGGAAACTTTCATCTCCAGCTTAAATTCAAATGGGGCGTTAAAACCTGGGGGCCAAAAAAAAACAAGAAGCGGGATAGCGGGTTGCTATATTTTTCGGTCGGACCGCAGGGTGCCGATTATGGAGCCTGGATGCGTTCTCAGGAATTTCAGATCGAAGAGGGAAACTGCGGTGAATACTGGGGTGTGGCAGGTGGTATGGAAGACATCCCGGCAATAAAGAAATCAGACAGCGTTTATGTTTATCATCCGGGAGCTTCCCTCATTACCTTCAGTGCCACTGCCAAAGCAGGCAGGTATTGCAGAAAAGCGACAGATGCCGAAAATCCCACCGGTGAATGGAATACGCTTGATTTGTATTGTGTTAATGGCACCAGTGTTCACATAGTGAATGGTCAGGTGATGATGGTGCTGTTTCATTCCAGCCAGCAGGAAGGGAATAAATCGGTCCCTCTGGTAAGAGGAAAATTGCAGATTCAAAGCGAAGGCGCGGAAGTATTTTATAAGGACATCAGGATAATGCCAGTAAAGGAAATCCCGGTGAACCTGCTGCAATAAGAAGACTTACCATTTTCCTGCAGATTTACAATTGTTCTCTGTTGTAACAGCGGAGATAAAAACTGCAGTTCTATATATTCAGATCAAATCCAAAGGTGCTTCCTTCTCCCAGTTGACTTTTCACCCAGGTCTTTCCTCCCATGGCTTCTATGAATTCCTTGCAGATGGCCAGCCCGATGCCGGAACCTTTTTTATCGGATCTGCCTGGGATCTGAAAATACCGTTCGAAGATGCGGTTGATGTACACCTGCTCAATACCGGGTCCATGATCGGTAACGGCAAAGCTGATATGGCCGGATGTTTTTGTGGCGGAGACAAGAACATTGCTTTCCACAGGCGAATACCTTATGGCATTTGTCAGAAAATTATTCAGAACCCAGCTTATTTTGTCCGGATCTGCCTTGATTTGAGGCAGGCCGGTTTCGAGGTGCTGGTCCAGCTGAACAGCCTTCTCTTTCGCGGTGGTACTGACCGCATTGACGGAATTTTCAATAACCTGATAGGGCGAAACCGATTGAATATTCAGTTGAATTTTTCCTGCCTCAATTTGGGACATGTTCAGCAGTTCACTTAATATTTTAAGCATTCGCTGATTATCATTCTTTAGTTGAAGCACGAGCTCCTTTTGCTCTGCCGATAATTCCCCTATGCGATTATCTTCCAGCAGCTTTAAACCAAAATCAGAGGAGGCCAGCGGCGTTTTGAGCTCGTGTGAAATGGTGGCGATGAAATTGGTTTTGGCAACATCAAGTTCCTTAAAAGAAGTAATATTTTTCAGAACAATCACTCTGTTGTTTGTGTCTGCCTGGGGAACCTCTAATATTTCTTTGACATAATAGTTCTCTTTACCGTCAAGGACTATTTTGAAGGGATTATTGTTCTCATTGGTAAGGAGGAACCGGAACAAATCGTTTTTGGCGCTTATTTCGCTGACCGATCTGCCCACCACATCTTCAGCCTTAAGTCCGAGTAGCTGCAAAGCCTGCTGGTTGGCAAAAAGAACCATATCATTTTTATCGATTCCTATACTGGCGTCCCGGAGACTGTTGATAACCGCTTCGGCTCTGGTTTTTTCGAATATGAGCTTATTCAGATTGCTGTTTTCAAATTCTTCCAGACGCACCGTCATGGCATTAAACGCGTCTGCCAGTTGTCCGAATTCATCTTTGTTTTCCAGGTGAATCCTGTATTTATAGTTTTTTCTGCTGATTTCTTTTATTGCCTCCGTTAGTTTTTGGATCGGGGATACGAGTATTCCGGGGAAGTTGAAGGAAAAGGTCAGGCCCACGATAAAAGTCAGCACCACAATCATCACCAGGATAGAAGAAATGGATGCCGAGGAACGCTGGGCTATTTTGTTCTTTCTCTCGATCGCTTTCATGTTCAGTGCCAGCACCTGCTGGATAGCTCCTCTTATTTCATCATAGACAGATTCGCTGGTATCTCCCATAATCAGTTTGTCAAAGGAATGGCGAACGAGCAGGGTGGCCTCGCCTTCACCGGCTTCCGTGATATTGGTTTCCTGTTTTTTCAGGGAAGATTCAAATTTTGAAATATTTGCCGCTGAGGAATTAACATGCAGATGAATACTGTCCAGCTGCCTTTGCATGTTATGGCCATACTCCAGCGTTTCATAGTTGTCCTTAATAATGTTCGCGGTATCGTTTTTTAATTTGATTAAATAGTAAATGCTCAGACCTCCGGATAAAACCAATAAGGAGAAAAGGAACAAGGTTCCCAGACGAATTTTATTTTTTATGTTCAGTGCCATCAGGATAAGATAACGATGTCGACCTTGTTTTGTGAAAGGGTTTTTAAAAGCTGGTTAAAGACGCTGGTTTTCAGAATGACCTGAAAAAGATTAAAATGCGGTTTGCCGATGCAAACGGTTGTAATACTCTTTTCCAGAACAATACGCATGATCGCCAGAGCTATATTTTCGTTTTTGAGTTGAATGACCTCGCCACCCAATTCGGTTGCATTCTTAAAGTTATTGATTAAATGCCTTTGCGCGGCGAGTGCTATTTTATCGGTGGATTCTCTGGGTGTTTGCACATACAATACAAACCAGTGACTATTATAATAGGAGGCCAGCCTGGCTGTTTTGCGAATTACTCTTTGAGCGATCTCATGATTGGAGGATATGCAGGCGAGAAAACGTTCATGACGGTGAGCATTTTGTTTTACAGTTACCTCGTAATCTACTTTTCGTTCTACCTGGCCGGCAACTTCTTTCAGCGCCAGTTCCCGTAACTGCAATATCTTTTCTGCCTGAAAGAAGTTCCCCAGTGCCTGCTGCACTTTTGCGTGATCATAGATCTTCCCTTCCTTTAATCTGGTGATCAATTCATCTGCCGTTAGGTCAATGTTCACCACCTCATCGGCTAATTGAAGAACCTTATCCGGAATCCTCTCCTGCACCTCGATGCCTGTTATTTGTTTTACATCCTCATTGATGCTTTCTATGTGCTGAATGTTTATTGCGGAAATTACATCAATCCCGTTATCCAGGATATCCATTACATCCTGCCAGCGTTTTTCATTTTTGCTGCCCGGAATATTGGTATGTGCCAGTTCGTCCACGATCACCACATCGGGATGCAAAAGCAGTATGGCCTGAACATCCAGTTCATCTAGCTCTTTTCCTTTATAGAAAACTTTCCTGCGGGGAATAATTGGCAACCCCTCCACCAGGGCTTCGGTTTCCTTTCTCCTGTGCGTTTCGATATAACCTATCTTAACATTCACCCCATTCTGTAACATCGTATGCGCTTCCTGGAGCATACGATAACTTTTACCCACGCCGGCGCTCATCCCGATGTAAATTTTCAGCTTTCCCTTTTTATCGGGTGGAATGTTTCCAGGCCAGTTGTTTGTTTTGTTATCCTCCATAGATAAAGAGTGATTTAGAAATGATGAGTAGGCTTTATCTTAGTTGGTCAAGTGCAATATTGAGTTTTAAAACGTTTATTATTTCGGGCCCGAGTATTATAAACAGGGGTTTTTGAATTTGGTGCTGAATCAGGGTTTGTACTGTTTGTTCTGGGATATTTCTTGCTTTGGCAATTCTGGCCGCCTGCACAGAAGCACCCTGGGGAGAAAGATCGGGGTCTAAGCCGCTGCCTGAAGCGGTTACCAGCTCAGATGGGATTTCTTCCTTTTTTACCGCCGGATTGTGTACCAGAAAAGTATCTATCCTGGCCTGAACCTGTTTTAAATAATCCGGATTGGTAGCACCTTTGTTTGAACCGCCAGAGCCAGAGGCATTGTAATCGACTCCTGAAGGACGACTCCAGAAATATTTATCTGCCGTAAACTTCTGACCAACATTTGCATATCCAACCACTTTGCCATTTACGCTCAAGGTTTCTCCCTTACCTCCGCCAGGAGCAAATTTTGCCACTGCTGCTATGAACAGGGGATACAATAGAGAGCACAAAATGAGAAACACCAGACTAAGCTTTAAGGAAGGCAACAAATATTTTTTCATAATGATTTTATTTATCTTTTTTACTGCTTAAATAAATATTACATGAATAATCCCAACAGCATGTCAATTAATTTAATTCCTATGAACGGTGCGATGATGCCGCCTAAGCCGTAAATAAATAAGTTCCTGCGCAATAAGGCACTTGCGCCGATCGGCTTATAAGCCACGCCTCTTAATGCCAGCGGAATGAGGATGGGGATGATGATGGCATTAAAAATCACGGCGGATAAGATGGCGCTTTCTGCACTTTTCAAATACATAATATTCAACGCCTGCAAACCGGGAATGGAAACGATGAACAAGGCAGGCACGATGGCGAAATATTTCGCCACATCATTGGCAATGGAAAAAGTGGTCAGGGTACCCCGGGTCATTAGTAATTGCTTACCGATCTCAACAATCTCGATCAGCTTGGTTGGATCATTATCGAGATCTACCATATTCCCTGCTTCCTTTGCAGCCTGTGTGCCGCTGTTCATGGCTACGCCAACATCCGCCTGGGCCAGGGCGGGCGCATCATTTGTTCCGTCACCCATCATCGCCACCAGCTTGCCGCCCTTCTGTTCTTTTTTTATATAGTTCATTTTATCTTCTGGCCGGGCTTCTGCTATAAAATCATCCACACCCGCTTTTTCTGCAATGAACTTAGCCGTAAGCGGATTGTCACCGGTTACCATGACGGTTTTTACACCCATTTTTCTTAAACGCTCAAAGCGTTCCCGGATGCCGGGCTTTATGATATCCTGCAGTTCTATAACGCCCAGGGCTGTATTGTTCCGGCTGACCACCAAAGGTGTTCCCCCATTGGAAGATATCGTTTTTACCCTTTCTTCCGTTTCGGATGGGAAGGGATTCCCGGCTTTGAGAACCATATTACGAATGGCGTCAAATGCTCCCTTGCGCACTTTTGTTCCGTCCCGCATGTTCATTCCACTGCTTCTTGTTTCCGCAGTAAATTTTATGAAGGTCGATTGGTCCGTATTAAAAGAAGACGGATTTAACTTACCCAATTCCACGATGGACTTACCTTCCGGAGTTTCGTCTGCAAGGGAAGAAAGAACGGCAGTTTCAATAAAAAATTTAGTGTCTATGCCGTTTGCGGGATAAAAATTGGTGGCCTTTCTGTTGCCGATGGTTATGGTGCCTGTTTTATCCAGGAGAAGGGTATCCAGATCACCTGCCGTTTCCACCGCCTTACCGCTTTTGGTAATTACATTGGCGCGCAACGCCCGATCCATCCCTGCAATACCGATCGCGCTGAGTAATCCCCCGATGGTTGTGGGTATTAAACAAACATACAGCGACACCAGGGCGGCAACCGTGATGGGCGTATTGGCGTAATCCGCAAAAGGTTTTAAGGTTACGCACACGATCAGAAAAATCAGCGTAAAACTGGCCAGTAAAATAGTTAAGGCAATTTCGTTTGGTGTTTTCTGACGGGAAGCGCCTTCCACCAGGGCAATCATTTTATCCAGAAAACTTTCACCCGGCGCCGTTGTCACCCTCACTTTGATATGATCACTAAGTACTTTGGTACCCCCGGTTACCGAAGATTTATCACCCCCCGCTTCGCGGATGACCGGGGCGGATTCCCCTGTTATCGCGCTCTCATCAATAGTGGCAATACCTTCGATAATTTCCCCATCCATGGGTATTGTATCGCCGGTTTCACAATAAAAGACATCATCTTTCTTTAAATGAGAAGAGGGTACGACCTTTATTTCGTTGGTAAATATCTCTCCTACCGGCTGTATCCATTTGGCCGGCGTTTCTTCCCGTGTTTTTCTTAAACTGTTTGCCTGTGCCTTACCCCTTGCTTCGGCGATGGCTTCTGCAAAGTTGGCGAATAAAACGGTGACCAACAGAATGAGGAATATAGCGAAGTTATAAGCAAAACTTCCCTGAGATGATTCGCCTTTAAATATCCAGATACATACGACGAACATGATGGCCGTCCCTATTTCTACTGTAAACATGACCGGGTTGCGCATCATGATCCGCGGATTGAGCTTGACAAATGATTGTTTGAGCGCTTCCTTTACCATCGAGGACTCGAACAGTTTATTAGATTTCTTTGTCATGGTTTTTATTTTTACTTTCCGGTATTCTGTTTCGGGGAAAGTTTCCTGGAGTTGATTTTTTGTTATGGAGTTTGTTTGTTCCTGTTTTCATTTCTTCATGGATACTAACGCATACTCAAATATTCTGCAATAGGACCCAATACCAGCGGTGGGAAATACGACAAGGCCGTTATGATAACGATCACAGCAAAAGTCATCGCGCCAAAGGTGATGGAGTCCACTTTTAAAGTGCCTGCAGATTCAGGAACATATTTTTTATTGGCCATCAATCCCACAATGGCAATAGGCCCGATGATCGGAAGATATCTTCCCAGGATCATGGCAAAGCCTGCGGTAATATTCCAGAAAGGATTATTATCGGCCACGCCTTCAAATCCGCTTCCGTTATTTGCGTTGGATGATGTGTATTGATACAGCATTTCAGTAAAGCCATGATAACCCGGATTATTCAGCCATGCGTTCGGCTTGACTGCCCAGTCCGCATTAGCGTGGTAAACAAAATAATAACTAGCTAAAGCGGTACCGCCTTTTATAATAAAGGCAGATAATAAGGTGATTAATGCGGCGATCTTCACTTCCCTGGCTTCTACCTTATGCCCCATGAATTCGGGCGTTCTGCCCACCATTAATCCGGATATGAAAACGGCAATAATTATATAAATGAAATAATTCAGAATACCTACCCCGCAGCCTCCGTAAAATGCATTTACCAACATGCCCAGCAATTGCATGAGTCCTGAAAGGGGCATAGAACTATCGTGCATCGAGTTCACGGAACCTGTGGAAATGATGGTGGTCACAATACTCCAGTAGCCGGAGGCCGCAGGACCAAATCGGACTTCCTTGCCCTCCATGGCGCCGGTTGCCTGGATTACCCCCATTTTTGCGATTTCGGGATTTCCGTGTATTTCGGTCACCACGGTAGGGATTAGCAGGCAAAGCAGACCGACCGTCATAACCGAGAAGATAACGAGAGCAAATTTTTTACGTTTAATATAAATGCCCATGGCGAAGATCATTGCAATCGGGATCAGCACCTGCACAATCACTTCCATCATGTTGGTAAAATAATTGGGATTCTCCAGGGGATGTGCTGAATTGGCTCCGAACCATCCTCCGCCATTCGTACCGAGGTGTTTTATGGCAATCATGCCCGCTGCCGGACCACGGGATACCTGTGATGTATCACCCTGCAATGTGGTAATCGTGTCTTTTCCGTCAAAGCTTGCCGGCGTGCCATTAAAAGCAAGGATTATGGCAATGACAATACAAATGGGTAACAATATCCGGGTAATTGTCTTTGTAAAAATGCTCCAGAAATTGCCCAGGTTGTTTGTGGTCTTTGCTTTTAGTCCGTTAAAAAGAGCCACTAAACAGGCTATGCCGATGGCGGCACTCACAAACTGCAAGAAAGTAATAACGAAGAGCTGGGTAAGATAAGTGACACCAGTTTCCCCGGAATAGTCCTGCAGATTACAATTGACCAGGAAACTGATGGCGGCATTAAAACTTAAATCCGGAGTCATGTTTGGATTTCCATCCGGGTTTAAGGGGAGGTGCGCCTGGTAAAGAAACATGAAGAACGCGTAGACCAGCCACAGCATGTTGATGGTCAGCATGGCTTTCAGGAACTCCTTCCAATTCATTTCTTTATGCGGGTCGATCCCGCAGATGCGGAAAATAAACCGCTCAACGGGATTCATAAAATCAAGGAGCGTCCTTTCTTCACTGTATACTTTTGAGATGTATTTCCCCAGAGGATATGCCAGGATTACCGTTAGAATGAACGTAATGATTATACCGGTTAATTCTGTGTTCATTATTTCTTGTTTAAGAGATTAAAATTTTTCTGGTTTTAATAAAACATACAGGAGGTAAATGAATACCAGGACGGAAAGGATAAAAAGAGCTGCAAACATGGTTTTAAGGTTTAAGTTTTATTAAATAATCTGATGAGGCTCAGGCTAAACATTTTCAAAAAAATCAATCGATTTAAAGAAGATCCAGAAGCAGATCAACCCGGCCAATAATAAAAGAAGGATCATCATATCATCATATTTTAAAGTGGTGAAGAATTGTTCTCTGAATACTTTCTTTCTGTTATCGGAATTTTCAGGGTTGCCAAAGGCATGCCTCAATGACTGGAAGGCTGTGCCGGCAAGGAAAACCTTATCAATCAGTCATCTGGTGAAACTGTAACAGGGAAAAGGAAATGGGGAGAAAAGCAAAACCCTTCCAAAATGGAAGGGTTTTTTCAAAATGGAAGGGTGGTGATTATTTATTTATTGATGTGGTATTCCTCCATCTTACGATAAAGCGTTGTAAGACCAATGCCCAGACTTTCTGCCGCCTTTGTTTTATTTCCATGGGTATGTTGTAAAACTTTTTCGATGTGTTTTTTTTCAACCATACTGAGGCTCAGGTTGCCGGATAATGTTTTGTCCTCTTTTTGAATGGCATAGGGGAGGTGTTCCGGCAGGATTTCGTTTCCATCGGTCAGGATTCCGGCTCTCTCCAGCACGTTCCGCAATTCACGGATATTACCTTTCCAGGGATAATCCATCAGGAGCTTTATCGCATCCTTATTCAGGTGTAGTCCCGGACTGGCTTCTTTTATCGCATTCATCCGGAGAAAATGTTCCGCCAGTTCCGGCAGATCTTCCAGGTGATCCCTGAGGGGTGGTAATGAAAGGGAAAAAACATTTAACCGGTAATACAGATCTTCTCTGAAATCACCCTTTTCCAACATGACGAGCAGGTCGCGGTTCGTGGCCGCAATGAGCCGGATATTTACCTGGGTTGTTTTGACGTCGCCCAATTTAATAAACTGCCTGTTTTCTATCACCCGCAGCAATTTGGATTGAACGTCAATATTCAACTCCCCAATCTCATCCAGGAAGAGGGTTCCCTCGTGGGCGAGTTCAATCAATCCTTTTTTATCTTTCAACGCTCCTGTATAGGCGCCGGCCCTGTGGCCAAATAGTTCTCCCTCTAAAAGCTCTTTGGTAAAGGCGCTGCAGTTGATGGCAACGAAAGGTTTTCCGGACCGGTTACTGTGGGTATGGATAGCGTTGGCGAAAACCTCTTTACCGGTGCCTGTTTCTCCCAGAAGCAAAACATTGGTATCCGTTGGTGCAATTCTCCGGGCAAGCCGGATGGCCTCTTTTATAACCATGCTGTGCCCGATGATATCGCTGAAATCATCGGTTCCCTTGTCTTTGATTGTAACAGCCGATTTTCTTTGAACTAGCACTTTATCCAGGGCCTGGTAAAGCAGCGGAACGATGCGGTCATTGTCGTTCCCCTTGATGATGTAGTCAAAGCCCCCGTTCTTTATAGCCTGAACGCCATCGGGTATATTTCCGTATGCCGTTAAAAGAATGACTTCAAGCAGCGGATACCTAGTTTTTAACTGCTTCACGAAGTCCACCCCATTTCCGTCCGGAAGCCTTACATCACACAGAACAACATCAATCTCTTTCTGTTCCAGTATATGAAAGCCGGATTTTAGGGAATCAGCCTGTTCCACATTAAAACCTTCCAGCGAAATGATCCTGCCCAGGAGCTTGCGAAGTGGTTCCTCGTCATCTATAATTAAAATATTGCCGGGCATAATAAAAGCAAAGCTATGGAATAAAGATATCGGGGATTTTCATCTCCAGGTTTATAATCCTTATTATTCCAATACAGGTATACTGATGGATGATGCAGATGATCTCCAGCCGGTTTAACAGCATGACCAGGCCTCAGGATTAAGTTTTCTCCTGAGCCGGATTTATTTCACGGATCCATATTAAATGCGCCGCTTCTACTAATTTCTGAAGCTGCCTGTTGATTTCTAAAAATTTAAGATCCAGGAGGTCCTCAGCGCTATCATGGGGAGAAAGTGCATAGAAGATCATTTCCGTTAAATCCCTGCGCCATAATTTCAGGTTCCTGTTCCGGAAGAAATGTTTAAAAGCAATGTAAGGGTCGAGAAATTCTTTCTTTGACAGACTCCGGGGGAAAACCTCCCATTGGATGTGCAACAGGTTTTTATCCATATAAAGGGAAGGATCTATGATTTCACGATCCAATTCGGCTGGGGCAATGGAAGCCTTTGATTTTTTTCCATTGACGAGGTTTGCCTTTACGGTAAGCAGGAGTGCAGCTCCCATCAGGTCACTCATCTTTTTTTGACAATAAAGCAGACTGGCTGGATCTTCCTTTTTCCAATATTTTTACTATTGGCTGCTTTCAGCATGGAGAAAATGTATTTCCTGTACTGCGGTAAGGGTATGGCAGAAAAAAAGTCTTCGATAATGGCGAATGGTTTCATCTTTGGGTATTTTAAGTGTATTAATAACTCAGATTACCCAGTTCGTTGTATTGCTCAGAATTTCTAATAACTGTATTTTAACCGAGATATTCGCGCCCTAAATAAGACTACAAAATGCTGGTGAAGCGCAAAGAATTGGTTAATTGAAGGGAAAATCTTATATTTATCTCAAATATATGGCTAAGATAACAAATAAGTTGACTATTACCAAATATTATTGATAAATATTTTAGTAATTTTTTCATGAGTTTATTTGCCCGAA
>JBEPUT010000033.1:0-46413 GCA_041691395.1 Chitinophagaceae bacterium | reverse complement strand
ATCCGCCTGGAACAATTGTATCCGCTGCCGACCAATCAACTGGATGAATTGTATAAGAAATACCATAATGCCACCTGGTTCTGGATACAGGAAGAACCACTCAACATGGGTGCGGCTTCTTTTCTGCAAATGAATTTAAAAAACATCAATTACGGATTCATCAGCCGTCAGCCCGGGGCTTCCCCGGCCACCGGCTATGCCAAGGTACATGCGCAGGAACAGGCAGAGATTATCGAAACCGCATTCAGCATCTGATCAAACGAATTCAAGGCGCTTCCATATTAAATAAATTATCTTCGTCCCCGTAAAATCAATAGCAGATGATCGATATTAAAGTCCCGGCCGTTGGCGAATCCATTACCGAAGTTACCCTGGTGAAATGGCTTAAAAACAACGGGGAATATGTTGACCGGGATGAAGTGATTGCCGAACTGGAAAGTGAAAAGGCTACTTTTGAAGTTAACGCTGAAAAAGCAGGGACACTCAAAACGGTGGGCAAAGAAGGAGACACGTTGAAGATCGGGGATGTGGTGGCACAAATTGACGATTCTGCCTCGAAACCGGAAAAACCAGTTGCCGAGAAAACGGAAACAGCGGCTCCGCCAAATGAAACGCCGGCAACTCCCCAAAAAGACCCGTCTCCGGAACTCATTACAAAACATCCCGTAGTGCAGGAACCGGCGGGACGTGTTGCTGCTGCAAATGTAAAAGCAACTCCGGTTGCCACGGCCATCATCACGGATAAGAAGGTGGACAAAAGCGCCATTGTGCCTTCAGGTGCCAATGGAAAGATTGTGAAGCATGACGTACTCGAAGCGCTCAGCAATCCGGGCCGCTTACCCGGTAAGGCCCTTTTTGGCCGCGGAGAGAACAGGGTAAAAATGAGTAACCTGCGTAAAACCGTTTCCCGGCGGCTGGTGGAAGCGAAAAATACCACGGCCATGCTCACCACCTTTAATGAAGTGGATATGAGCCAGGTGATGAGCCTCCGCACGAAATACAAGGAAAAATTTAAAGAAAAGCACGGAGTCAACCTGGGCTTTATGAGCTTTTTCACCAAGGCGGTATGTTTTGCCTTGCAGGAATGGCCCTCCGTAAATGCGTATATCGATGGGGATGAACTGCTCTATCACGAATACTGCGATATTTCCATTGCCGTATCCGCACCCAAGGGATTGGTGGTGCCCGTGATCCGGAATGCCGAGAGCCTTAGCATGGCGGAGATTGAAAAGAAAGTGGTGGAGCTTGCCGGAAAGGCGCGCGATAATAAACTGACCATGGAAGAAATGCAGGGCGGCACATTCACCATTACCAATGGCGGAGTATTTGGCTCCATGATGTCCACGCCCATCATCAATATTCCCCAGTCTGCCATTCTCGGCATGCACAAGATAGAAGAAAGGGCTGTTGTGCTGCAAGGTCAGATCGTGGCCAGACCGATGATGTATCTGGCGGTCAGCTATGATCACCGGATTATTGACGGAAGAGAATCCGTGAGCTTTCTGGTCCGTGTTAAGGAACTGCTGGAGAATCCCGAACTGTTGTTATTCGGAAAAGATCCGGTAAAAACCCTGCTCGAACTTTGATTTTCTTCACCTGCCGGACATCCCTGAAGTGTTTACATGAAATTCGATAATCTGCTTCGTTACGCCGTGCGGATAACAGATGCCTATTCGGGCGACAAACCGCTGCACATCTGGCTCAAGGAATTTTTCCGCGCGAACCCGCAGATGGGTTCCCGCGACCGTAAGCTGGTGAGCGAAATGCTGTATTGCTTTTACCGTTTGGGGCATTCGCTGAAAAGTATTCCGGCGGCGGAACGCATCCTTTGCGGATTGTTCCTTTGTAGCGGGGAGCCAACCGAATCCATGCAATATCTGCTTCCGCAATGGCATGGGGCCATGGGAAGACCGGTAGCAGAAAAGATCCGCATCCTGCAGGAAAAATATCCTGATTTTTCCGCCGCTCAGATTTTTCCCTGGCAGGACAGGCTGAGTGCGGGCATTGACCATCAGGAGTTCTGTTTGTCCTTCTTAAAAAAGCCTGACCTCTTTATCCGTGTTCGTGCCGGCAGGGAACGGATTGTGGCTGAAAAACTCAATAAATCAAAATTTGTTTTCAGAGCATGGGAAACCTCGGAACAGTTGCTCTTTAAAACCTATTCCTTTCTCAATGGAACCCGGCTGGAGGGCGTGATTGATCTAAACCGGGATGCTGTTGTACAGGATTTAAGTTCCCAGAAAACCGGGCGTTTCCTGAAGATGACAGCGTTCGATCCGGAAAAAATCATCCGCGCCTGGGATTGTTGCGCGGCCAGCGGTGGCAAGTCGATCCTGCTCGCCGACCTTTATCCCACCCTGGATCTAACAGCAACGGATATACGAAAAACGATACTGGAGAACCTGCGGATCCGTTTTGCAGAAGCGGGCATCAGGCGGTACCAGGCCTACCCGGTGGATCTGACGGTGGAAAAGGAGCTTCCGGAACAATCGTTTGACCTGATCGTGGCGGACCTTCCCTGTACGGGGAGCGGCACCTGGAGCCGCACACCGGAGTCGCTGTATTTTTTTGATCCGCGCAGCATCGACAGTTACCGGGACCGCCAGCTGAAAATGCTTTCGCACATCGTCCGTTGTTTAAAGCCGGGCGGATTGTTGGTTTATATTACCTGTTCGGTTTTTGCAGCAGAAAATGAAGAGATGCTGTACCATTTGCCGGCCGGCAAATTTCAAAACATAGGACAGGAAATGATTTCCGGTTATAACGAACACGCAGATTCCCTTTTTGCGGCCGGGTTTAAAAAATAACGGGTTTAGTTATGGCTCACCATGCTGAAAGTGAGGCCGTATCCGATGGTGGCGCCAGCTGGATTGCTGGCATTGGGCGATTGGTATTCTGAGTGGAAGAATTTTCTGTAAACAGGGCCAATGCCTTTACCATAAATTTCCTGGCTATAGGTAGTCTGTGTGTACGTGCCTGCGTTGCCGGTAGTTTCATCTGCTTCGTTTACGGTAACGGTAACGGGTACGGTACCTCCCGCTACATCGTAGGGCTGACCGGTATTGGCATAGGTATAGTTCCAGCCATCCATATAAGGAACCTGCGAAGTATCGGACTTGGTATCAATATACGAGTTGCCCAGCCAGGAGAGGTAATCCTGGACCGGTGTTATCAGTTTGATGATGCGGAGATTGTTTTCCACCGTTTCCAGGGAGTTTCGGGTGGGTGTAACCATATACGCAATGGAAGGCGTCCACGGAGCAGTTCCGGTGGTATCACTGAGATACCGGATAACGCGGTAACTCAAGCGTCCGATATTATCGGTAATCGTATCATCCACCACTTCTTTGGCGAGGTAGCTGATCACGGTATCTGATGATCCGACATTAATGAATTTGACGGAATCCATCCGGTAGATGATGTAATTACCCACCTGAAGGGGATAATAATCCGCCGGGGTATCTGTTATGAGTGGGTTTTTTTTATTGCAGCCGGAAAAGATCATTATCAGCAGGGCGGTCAGAATAGCAGGTCCGGGTTTCAGTTTCATCTGGGAAAATAATAACAAAAGATAACGGATCCTTTCCGGATTTATTGCCCCCTAACAGTTGATTTTTTTAAGGTTTATGGAGAAACAACTGCAAGAAATACGCCTATCTTTGATTGAATTGAATTGAAAACCTTGCCAGCAGTTATATACTACCTCACCCTTCCCTTCATTTACCTGCTTTCGATTCTGCCATTTCCGCTTCTTTACCTCCTGTCTGATATCGTTTATTATCTGTTGTATTATGTAATGGGGTACCGGAAACAGGTGGTCATGCAAAATTTAAGAAATTCCTTTCCTGAAAAATCGGAAAAAGAAATCCTCGTTTTAAGCCGGCAGTTTTACCGTTATTTCTGTGATCTTTTGCTGGAAACATTCAAGACACTCAGCATTTCCCCGAAAACGATGCTAAAACACTGCTGGCTGGATCAGGATTCCTTAAACCTTTTCCATCAGCTGGCGGCCGAAAACCAAAGCATCATGGTGGTGATGGGACATCAGGGAAACTGGGAATGGGCCGGAAATTCATTCAGCCTGTGTGGCGAGCATCAGTTGTATGTGATCTACCATCCGCTGAGTAATAAATATTTCAACAGGCTGGTCTATAAAATGCGCACCCGTTTTGGAACCAGACTGATAGCCATGAAAGACACGATGCGGGACATGTTGAACAACCGGAGCCATTTAAGTGCCACGGCCTTTATTGCCGATCAGACACCGCTGCCGGACCGGGCTTACTGGATGAACTTTCTGAACCAGGATACGCCGGTTTTTCTCGGCATTGAAAAGATTGCGTTAAAGATTCAGTATCCGTTGATTTATGTATCCATCAAAAGAGTTAAAAGGGGGTATTATGGTATGCACGCGGAAAGAATAGAACTACCTTCGCCGTCAGACAACAGGTTAGGTAAGCTTACTGAATTACACGCAGAAAAGTTAGAAGCGGATATCAGAAAACAGCCCGAAACCTGGCTGTGGACACACAGACGGTGGAAACATAAGAGATTAAGCTAATTTAGAAAAATATGCTTGAGGGTAAGGAACTCATACTGGCTACGCGACCCTACGCAAAAGAGGTCAGAACAAAAAGCTGGCTATACACCTTATCGACCATCTTTTTCCTCGCTGTTGTTTTTGCAGGCATCATTTTCATTCCCTACCTGGCCATAAAATTATTGTTGAGTGTGCTTGCCGGTTTGTTGCTGGTCAGAATGTTTATTATTTACCACGATCATCAGCATCATTCCATCCTTACCCATTCCAAACTGGCTGATCTGCTGATGACGGCATTTGGGTTTTACATTCTTTCGCCTACCAGCATCTGGAAACGGTCGCACGATCATCACCACAAGCACAATTCCAAATTATTCAGCGCCAGCATCGGTTCCTATCCCATTGCCACCCGGAAAAAATTCCTGGAGATGACGTCCCGGCAGAAATTCGGATACCTTGCTGTACGCCACCCGTTAACCATTGGGCTGGGGTATTTTTCGATGTTCATCTTCGGCATGTGCATTGCCTCCTTTGTCAGCAATCCGAGAAAACATTTTGATTCCCTGGTTGCCCTGATCCTGCATGTAACGGCCTCGGTCTGTATCTTTATTTTCCTCGGCTGGCAGATATGGCTTTGTCTTTTCTTTCTGCCTTTTGTTGTTGCCTTTGGATTGGGGGCCTATTTATTTTATGCCCAGCATAATTTCCCCGGCGTCAGCTTTGCCGAAAACAATGAATGGGCCTATGAAAAGGCTGCATTGGAATCTTCCAGTTATATGATGATGAATCCGGTGATGGCCTGGCTCACGGGAAATATTGGTTATCATCATATTCATCACCTCAATTCCAAAATCCCCTTTTACCGGTTGCCGGAAGTGATGAAAGATTTTAAAGAATTGCAGAACTGCAAAAGAACCTCTTTAAATCCCAAAGCCGTTTTGGCCTGTCTGCGTTTAAAAATATGGGACCAGGAAAAACACCAAATGGTGGGATTGAGGGATATCCGGTAGTTTGGAAGCCCGATCTGCCGAAGCAACCTTTTGCACAGGCTGTCGCTTAAGCTACGTGATATGGTGATGCATAGGTGTCGTGAATTGACCAGACGCTGTAAGCCGGGGGCTTACCATTATTTCACTTTACAATTAAACAATAGCTATGTACTTGATCAAAGTACCTTAAACTCCCATATTGATCCTCAATTAAATAAAGATGCTTATTCACATTTCCATTCAGGAATATAAAATCCGCTATTCCACATTTGACAGATCCTTTTCTGTAGACACCGGGCGTATCTGTATATGTAAATATGTATCTACTCTTTTTTAAAGCAATAAAAGCAGCTTTAAAAGTATATGCACTATCCGACTCAATATAATAGATTTGAAAGTTATTATCAGGACTCCACTGGCTATTGGTAGTCAACCTCCCAGTGATATTGAAATAATTAATAGGATTACCCATTTACACCTCATTGGCAATATAGCAATAGGGTTTGGTTGTCATAAATCGCTCTATCAGCTTGTGCCAGATACTTTTTAAAAAGTTTCTTCTGTTAAACCGGAAGAAAAATTCATCCAGATATCCGTTCATAAATCTGCCAGAACAGTGATGGTGAATTCCTCTCAACCATCCCTTTAAATTCATAATCACACGATGCAAACCCGGAAAATTTTTCCCCCCGTTGGATGGCCGTTGCCTGATTTCAAATTCACTTTCCAGTGGATGACTGAAAGATTTTATTTGTATTATTGTATTGTTCCCTGATGCTATTATGTACAACACCAGTAAAGACAATGTACAAATCCTGTAACGACGAATTGCTGCTTGAACTGCTTGCCAAAAACGATGAAGATACATTTGCCGAAATCTATGGAAGGTATTGGGAAAGGCTTTTCTTTGTCGCCATAAAAAGACTTCCTTTGAAAGATTAAAAGTTACCGGGGACACCGAAGGGCTGTTTGGCATCAGACCAACCGGGCTTAAACAGTTTCACACTAACACCTCAATTGCCGGATGAGTGGGATTATATGCGTCTTAAAAAAATAAACGGGTTTCAGAAAACTTTTGATATTGACGTGAAACGGGAAGAAGGTAACGTCCGTTTGACTGTAAAGACCGATGAAACCACAGTATTCGATAAAGTTGTAAAAGCGGGGGCAGCTCAGTATATTCAATTTTAAAACGGGATTACGTGCAGAACACTCATTCATATATAAAAACAGGCGTTCTTCTTTTTCTCTTAATCTTTTGCGGTATAAAAGTTTGCGACGCTCAAATACATGCTGAAATTGATGCATCGCAACTGCAAAAACAGGTACCCTCTATATTGCCCATGCGTGGCAGCAGCCCCAGAGGCGAAACACTTTCGGTAAACAACAAATATTTTGAAAAGGATGGCCAACCCTGGTTTCCGGTAATGGGAGAATTTCACTATAGCCGTTACCCGCAGGAATATTGGGAAGAAGAGCTGGTCAAAATGAAAAGCGGCGGCATTTCTATTGTAGCAACTTATGTTTTCTGGAATGCTCATGAAAATCCCAAAGGTTCCTGGAACTGGCATGGAGACAATGATTTAAGAAAGTTTATTGAACTGTGCAAAAAACATGGACTGTATGTTTGGTTGCGCATCGGCCCCTGGTGTCATGGCGAACAGTTGCATGGCGGATTTCCGGAATGGATACAACATATGAAAGGACGCCGCAGTAATGATCCCGGATATTTACAGGAGGTAGAGCAATTATACTACCAGATCGGTGTGCAGACCAATCAATTATATTTTAAAGACGGCGGACCTGTTATTGGTGTGCAATTGGAAAATGAATATGCTTCAGGGGATTCAACGCATATCGCGGTACTGAAGAAAGTGGCGGTCGCCGCCGATATCCATCCGGTATTTTTCAGCATCACCGCTAATACTGTTTTTCAACGAAATTCCTTTGAGGCAATTCCTTTGGAGGGGGCCTATCCTTACCGTGGTTGGGAAAAATCAGGCGGAGGACCAACAAAGGATTTTTTATATGGTGATGATCAATGGATTTTGACGGATGCGCTGGGTGGAAAATTATATTATGACCTTGATAAATATCCGAAAGCATTGTGCGAACAAGGTTGTGGAAGTCAGATGACATATAAAAACAGGTTTATTGTTGACCCGCATGTAGTGGAAGCACACCTGCAAAATCAGATCGGCAGGGGCGTGAACTTTATTGGATATTACATGTTCCAGGGGGGGGTGCAACAGCCAGGACTGAAAGAACCAGGGCTTCCGGAAAGTTATGATTTTCAGGCGCCCCTTTCAGAATTTGGACTTCCCCGCACCTCTTATTCATACTTAAAAATACTTCACCATTTCATTAATGATTTTGGAACAGATATTGCGGCGATGCAGGAAACACCATCCCCCCACCCTGTTCGTAATGAACGTGATACAAGCAGCCTCCGATACACATCACGCATAAAAGACAGTAGTGGCTTTATATTTCTTTGCAATACCCAGTCACGAGTCACTATGCCGGACAAGCAGGTTGCGTTGCACATTACTTTGGCTCATGAACAAATTGATTTTCCCTCTTTTACTTTAAAAGGGCAAACTGCACCAGTGCTGCCGTTTAACTTGTCCATGAATGGGGTACTGCTGAAGTATGCAACAGCACAGCCTTTTGCTCGGATTAATAATGGAAATAACCAGGCTGTTTTCTTTTTGTCGCTCGAAACTGTACCGGCTGAGTTTGCGTTAGATGCTGCGACAGAAAATTCGATAGAATCCAATGGCTGGCGGACGAGCACTGCAAATAACAGGATAGTTTTATCAGGCGGGGAGTCAAACTCAATAGTTGTGAATGAAACCAATTGGAAAACGGCGACTATTGTAATACTTACCAGGAAACAGGCCGAGCATGCCTGGCGGGCTAATATCAATAATAAGGAAATATTGGTGATCAGCGATGCGGATGTGCTTTTTACGAATAATACGATTGAGCTGAGACAACGGGGTAACCCTTCCCTATCATTTGAAATCTATCCGGCCAACGCCTTGGATATCTCCATGAACGGGAAACAATTGCGACCTGTTCGGGATGGAATCTTCTCCAGATTTGGGTATAGTGTAAAGAGACAAATCCCCAAAATCAGCGTAGAAAAGAAGTCTCCGGGCGAATACCTTATAAAAATGGACAATGCACAGCCGCCGGGCATATGCGATGTGTTTGTAGATATGGATTATTATGGGGGGAGCGCCGTGGCAAAAATAAAAAACAGAGTGGTTACCGATCATTTATATAATGGCACACATTGGCTGTTAGGGCTAAAAAGATATGCAGGTAAGGGTGGCCTTCACCTGCAGGTTCAACCCTGGGATGATACGATAACAGGCGTTGCGGAGCATCTTGTAGATGGAATAAAAAAACATGCGACCGAATTTAAAACACTGGAAGTAATTCCGGAATATAAAGCAACATTTAATGCAGATTAATCAATTTCAAATGGGCAGGAGGGTGAAAATAACGCTCTTTGCGATATCCTTCGTTGTTTTTTACAAAGCGCAAGCGCAGAAAATCCTGACTTATGAAACAGCGGATAAGCCCTGGATGGAAACACTGGGTAACCATAGGGCTGTGATAGAAGTGGCCGGCGAATATGATGCGGTAATGGCAAATATTCCGTGGCGAAGAAGAGACAGGGATGCGGCAGAGAAAAGGTTAGTCATTGCCGACAGTTCCGGTGACGAAGTAAAAGATATTTTCCGTTTAGCTATTAATCGGGAAAACGGGACATTTATTTTCCGTCCTGAATATGGTGCGGGCATTTACTATGTGTATTATATGCCCTGGAAAGGCAAAAAAAACAATGGATCGTTCAATGGTGACTACCTAACGCCCGAACCTGCGCCCGATTCCTTGTGGATAAGACGCAATAAACTCACGCGGCCATCAACAAAGGAATTTCAAAAAAACATGCCCTCAGCGACTGTAATTAAAATCGAATCCCGAACAGCATTCGATGGCTTTTTTCCCATGGAGGTAATCGCTACGGCGGATGAAGTCAAAGCATTGGAAAGTAAACAGAAACAGGCGCTGTTATTATTTCCTGAAGACCGGTTACATCCTATCCGGATGCAGCATGATCTTCCTTACCGGTGGATTGCTCAAAGGATGAAAACTTCATTCACCGGTACTGTGCTGCGGAATGAATATTACACTTTCCAGATAGGTGTTTGGTCTCCTGAGCGGGATGTAAAGCGGGTGAAAATAGCCTATGGTTCTTCTCCATTCGCCATCACCTGCTTTAATGCGGAAGGAAGGGATTCCAAAGGAAAATATTTTTCAAAAAAAATTGATATCGCGAAAGGAGATGTTCAGCCTTTATGGTTCGGGGTAGATGTTCCCGAAAATACTAGGGCAGGTATCTATGGTTTTAATGTAACAATTTCAGCAGATGGTGTTCCTGCAAAAACCATTGGCATAAGTCTGCAGGTAACCAACGACGTCATTGCCGATAGAGGTGATGATGAGGGCTGGCGTTACTCCCGGCTACGTTGGCTGAACTCTTCGCTGGGGATTGGTGATAAAAATATTGAACCCTATAGGGCGTTGGGATTAAAAAGCAATACCATTTCTTCATCAACCGGTACCATTACATTAAATCAATTTGGTTTGCCAAATTCTATCAAGGCCAATGGAATAGAATTACTGGAGGAGCCAATATCATTTATTGTGGAAACCAATGAAGGCGTAACGCATTTAAAAATGTCAGCAGTAGTGTTCGCCAAACAGCGGGATGGTATTATTGAATGGAACTGCAAAGGATTAAATGATGTACTGCAGTTGCAATGCAACGGCAGTATGGAATCTGACGGATATATTCACTATCAAATAAATGTACGCACGTTAAAAAATATGGCGGTAGAAGATATCCGGATGGAGCTGTCGGTAAAAAAAACAATAGCACTGTACTTCATGGGTATGGGGTTGCCGGGTATAAATACACCAGATAGCTACCAGTGGAAATGGAAAGGGCCGCAGGATGCTTACTGGACGGGCAATGCCGATGCAGGTATTTACTGTGAACTGCGCGGAGCTTCTTACAGCGGGCCGCTGTTAAATTTATATCATCCTGCACCACCGCATTCATGGTACAATAATAATAAGGGTGGCTTCAATATCCTGTCAGACGGTAAAGCCGTGACCAATAGCACATACAGCGGGCCACGTCAATTAAAACGGAACGAAAATCTAACTTTTGAATTTGCATTGCTTATTACACCGGTAAAAAAATTAAACACGAGGGATCAGTTTACCAACCGTTACTATCATAACGGAGGAAGCCCTTTGCCAAATGAGACAGATATTGAAAGGGGCATCAAAATAATCAATGTGCATCATGCCAATGCCATCAACCCCTATATCAATTACCCTTTTACTACTGCTGATACGATCAAAGCCGTTGCAGATTATTATCATGGCAAAGGAATAAAAGTAAAACTCTACTATACCATCAGGGAACTTACCAACCAGGTTACAGAATTATGGGCTTTGCGAAGTTTGGGTACTGAAATTCTGGCTGGCGGTAAGGGTGGAGGATATATGTGGCTACGGGAGCATTTGCGGGATAATTATACAGCACAATGGTTTACTACGATTAGCGGGTATGAAAGATCTGACGCAGCATTGCTTACGGCGGGAGACTCCCGGTGGTATAATTATTACATTGAGGGTTTACGATGGTTGGTACAACATACCGGTATTGATGGATTGTACCTTGATGATGTGGCATTCAGCCGTAGTATGTTAAAACGGATGCGAAGGGTGATGAATGATGTGAAACCAGGTTGCCTGATAGATCTGCATTCCAATACGGGGTTTTCAAAGGGACCTGCAACACAATACACGGAATTTTTTCCCTACATTGATAAGCTCTGGTTTGGCGAAAGCTTTCAGTACGATAATATGTCACCAGCAAACTGGCTGGTGGAAAGTTCTGGAATACCGTTTGGACTGATGGGAGATATGTTGCAGGGAGGAGGAAATCCGTGGCGGGGTATGGTATATGGCATGACATCCAGGTATCCGTGGCAAACAGATGGCGTAATATGCGAGCCTCAGAATATCTGGAAAGCCTGGGATGCGTTTGGGATCGCCGACGCTGAAATGGTTGGCTATTGGGACAGGGAGCCACTGGTAAAAACTTCTGACCCATTGGTATTGGCAACCGTATATAAGGAGAAGAATAAACTGCTGATAGCGGTCGCCAGTTGGGCAAAAGACACCACCAGGATAAAACTGATCATTGATTGGCAGAAGATTGGTTGGAAGCCCCGAAACGTCACTTTCACAGCTCCTCCCATAAAAAATTTTCAGCCCGCAGTCCAATGGAAGGAGGGCGATGATATCACCATAAGCCCAAAGAAGGGATGGTTGCTGCTGGTTGAATAAATTCGGCAGCGGGATTTAAATACAATACCATGATTGTTAAGCAAAGAGAAGTAATAGTTTTCACGCTCGTACTGATAATGTTTCAATTGCAGGTCCCTGCATTATCAAAAAAAGGGACAGCCATAAAATCAATTAGTGTTAAAACGGACACCGTTTCCATGGTACCCACAGGCGGGGTATCAAAGGCAGATACGCTTTTTGCGGAGGATTTTGGGATCAAGCCTGATACCCGGAAGGATATGACCAGGCTTCTACAGCAATTGGTGGACCGTTCCAAAACAAATCCAGGACGGTATTGATATTCCGGCCGGGCAGGTATGACTTCTGGCCCGAGCAGAGCACAAGAAAATATTATTTTGAATCCAATACGACCAACGACAGTGTCAAGTACTGTGCAACCCTAATAAAAGAGATCAGCGGGCTTACACTCGACGGCCGAAGCGCAGACATTATTTATCATGGCCGTTTGCAGCCGTTTACCATCGACAGCAGCCGGGATATTACCATTAAAAATATCCGGATCGATTGGGATATTCCGCTGACTGAGATCGATACCTGAGTCAGTATGTTTCATCATGCTGCCCCTGATTTTGGAATTCAGTGTTTAAACCTGCTGCCGGATTCTTTTAAACGGAGTGTGTTTTAGCGGCTTCCCATCCGATCATGGCTGTTTTGCGCGTGCTCCCCCAGTGGTATTGCCCGAATTCTCCCGTGGCCCTGATCACGCGGTGACAGGGTATTAAAAAAGCGACCGGGTTACGGGCTACTGCTGAACCCACAGCACGGGAGGCTTTTGGATTATTTAGTTTTTCTGCAATGCCGGTATAGGTGGATATTTCTCCCATGGGAATTTTCAACAGCGTTTCCCATACCTTGATCTGGAAAGAGGTTCCTTTCAGATGCAATTTGATCTCACTGAGTTTACTCCAGTCCTGGTTAAAAATGAACAAGGCCTCCTGCTGGATTTTGTCCTTCAGCTGCTGATACCGGGCCCAGGGAAATCTTTTTTTTAATTCCAGCAATGCCGCATCCTGCCCGTTGTCGGCAAAAGCCATATAACATATTCCTTTAGCGGTTGAGCCCGTGATGAGGTTTCCAAAGGGGGTTTCAGCGAAACTATAATTGATATGGAGTAGCTCGCCTCCGTTCTTATTCTCACCAGGGGTCATTCCTTCTATCTTAATGAAAAGATCGTGCAGACGGCTGGTGCCGGACAAACCGGTGTCTTCTGCGGCGTCAAACAAAGTGGCCTGCTTTTCCTTCAATATGACTTTGGCGTGGGCAACGCTTAAGTATTGCAGGAACTGTTTCGGCGTTACTCCCGCCCATTCTTTGAACATCCTCTGAAAATGAAAAGGACTGATGTGTACATGCTCCGCAGCCTGCTCCAGGCTGGGGTGCTGCTTGAAATGGATTCTGTAGAAATCTATGGCTTCGGCAATCCGGTTGTAATTGATGTCCTGTTGTGTTTCCATATTCCGCTTAGTAATAATACGAAAGTAAAGGAGGATTTCCGCCACTGAAACCCGATTCTTGCGCAGTTAATGATCGAATTGATTTTCGTTTCCGCCAGGGCGACAAACGATCCTGAACATCCTGGGTTAAAGGTCTGACGAAAATCCAAATGCGGAAGACGGGTTCAGGAAAATCCCTGCTCTTTCGCTAAATTGCTGATTAAAACGGCTCTTTTTTTAATTCAAATTCCAATCATATGCCCGGTTCCCTATTCAATCCAGATCAGTTATCCGCTTATCAGCGCGATGGATACATTATTGTTAAAAGTTTTTGCAGTATAGCCGAAGCAGACAAACTCTACCACACAGCACTGGAAGATGGGGCGATGGCCAAACACGCGCTTGACCTGAATGATCAAAGCGGGAAGAAAACAAAGTTATCTTTATGGTTCACACCGGGAAATGATGTTTTCGGCTATCTGACCCGGAGTAAAAAGATGACCGGCGCCCTGAAACAATTGCTGGGGGGCGATTCGGCGGTATGTCATTTTCACTCCAAGCTGATGCAGAAACAGCCCCGGGTAGGCGGGGCCTGGGAATGGCACCAGGACTATGGATACTGGTATAAAAACCAGTTTATGTTTCCCGACGAGCTGATTAGTGTTATGCTGGCCCTGACTGCGGCCAATAAGGCCAATGGCTGCCTCCAGGTGATCAAAGGCTCACATAAGATGGGGCGTGTAAATCATGGATTTGCCGGCGAACAGGTGGGCGCCGATATGGCCATGGTGGAGAATGCATTAAAGACCATGGAATTGGTTTATGTTGAACTTGAACCTGGAGATGCCTTGTTTTTTCATCCCAACCTGCTGCATCGTTCAGAAGCCAATTTGTCGGACTATCCCCGCTGGTCCATTATTTCCTGTTATAACCTGCAATCCAACATCGCTTATAATGAAACTTCCGCTGCCTGGAAAACGCCGGTGGACGAGGTGCCGGACAATGCCTTGCTGGAATGGGAGCCCGAATCCCTGTCCCATGCGGATTTCCTGAAGAAAGAAAATGATCCGGCATTAAAAGAAACCGGTTGGGAAAACCGATAAAATCAAAAGAGTGGAGGATACCGGGATCGAACCGGTCACCTCAAACATGCCATGCTTGCGCTCTACCAGATGAGCTAATCCCCCAAATGAGCTGCAAATATAGGGAGAATTTAAAAATCTGATGATTTGAAAATTTGAAAATGCCGGAGAAACAGCGTTCGTTAATAAATGCCTTTCATTTACAGATTTTCAAATTAGGGGAGCATAGAATTACGATTGATGCAGCATCAGAAGCCGATGGAATTTCCGCCATCCACGGGCAAAACGACTCCGGTGATAAAACGTGAAGCATCTGTTGCAAAAAACATGGCGGCTTCGGCGACGTCTTCCGGTTTGCCAAGTGTGCCCATCGGTGTGCGTGACAAAACTTTCTGCATTCGCTTCTGGTCGCCATGGAGCGCTTTGGACGACATTTCTGTTTCTATAAATCCGGGGGCGATACAGTTTACCCGGATTCCGTGTGGGGAAAGTTCTACTGCCATGGAACGGGTCATGCCTTCGATAGCCGATTTCGATGCCGTGTAAGCGATCACCTTCGGAATCCCGTACCGGGAGGCCATGGAACTGATATTGATAATGGAACCATATCCTGATTCCAGCATTTTTTTAACCACTTCCCTGGAAAGGGCAAAAACGGCATTTACATTGGTCAGCATGATCTGCTGAAACTCATCGTCAGTCACATTCGTAAATTCCTTTTTCAGATTCACGCCCGCATTGTTAACCAGTATAGTTACCTGACCAAGACGGTTCACGATATCGTCCACTAATCCCGGCAGCTCCGAAAGCTGATCGAGGTCGAAACGGATTTCTTCACAAAGAGGGCCGAGTGTTTTTTTTGCCGACGTTAATTTTTCCCGATTGCGGCCCAATATGATGGTGCGGATACCATTTTCTGTAAACTTCCGGGCGATGGCCACGCCAATTCCGGACCCACCGCCGGTAACCAATGCCAGGGGTTGTATGTGCTTATTCTCCATTCCTTCGATTAATATATTTTACTTCGATTATCACTATTATGTGGATTGTGCACGCTTTTGCGAAGACGCTCTTTCTATGAATTCCGACCGGAGAATAATGGTATTGGTATGGCGGAGCTCCGAAACTCCGTTCAGGTGATTAATCAGATGCCTGGCCGCTACTTCACCCATCTCATAACCAGGATAGTTGATGGTGGTTAGGTTAGGCTCAATCACTCTGCACACCGGGTCATTGTTAAATCCCACAAAGGCAATCTGTTCCGGAATACGGATACCCGCCTGTTTAAGCGCCAGCATACACCCAACGGCACAATTGTCATTGGCGGCAAAAATGGCGTCCGGCAGGGGTTTCATTTTCAGGATTACGCCTGCCGCTTCTGCTCCGGCCTCCTGGCTGAGATTACCGATGATAACATGATTTTCTAGAAACCGCATCTGGTGGTCTGCCAGCGCTTTCTTAAACCCCTCCAGCCGCTCGATATAAACATTTTGTTTGGGGAGTGCCGTAATATGAATGATTTTCCTGCAGCCCTGGCCGATCAGGTGACTGGTTGCCTCATAAGCCGCCCGTTTATTATCTATTAATATATTGGTGAAGTCCTTGTGGTCCGCTACGCGGTCAAAAAACAGGACCGGAATATTTTTTTTGGTAAAGGCTTCAAGATGAGAGAGGTCGTCTGTATCATAGGCCAGGGAAACCAGTAAGCCGTCTACCCGGCCATTAAACATGGTTCTGGCGCTCGCTTTTTCTTTGGCGGCCGATTCTGAAGATTGGGAAATGATCAGGTTGTAGCCTTCGGTATTTGCAACAGATTCGATGCCGGCAATAACGGTAGACATGAAATAACTATTAAGCCTGGGCACAATCACTCCGATCGTTTGTGTTCTGCGGGTGCGCAGATTTCTGGCAAAATTATTGGACCGGTATCCCAGTTCTTCCGCCAGTTCCGATATCTTCTTCTTTGTTTTCCTGCTGACTACCGGGTCGTCCTGTAGTCCCCGGCTGACCGTGGCCACTGAAATATTCAGTGCGAGCGCCAAATCGTACATGGTTACTTCCCGTCCGTTGTTCATACAATCGCTTACATATATATAATAAGCGTAAATTATATATTTTTTGTGAAACAAAAATGCAATCGGTTACATTATGTCTTTTTTCCCTATTTTAGTGTGGTTATTCCGATACTGCGTACTTGCCTGACTCAAAACGAACGATTGTTTTATGCAGCCAAAACATAAAGGGGACAGTTCGGGGCCGGCAGGCCTGACGCGACATCATCTGAAAAGATTTTTTCAGTCAGTCCTGTTGATGATGTGCCTGCGCTGCGAAAATATTTATTCCCAGGCCATTGCGCGATTGACCGTCCATCGGGTAAGCAACAGCATTGAAATGCCCGTTTATATTGATTTGGATGTATTGACGTATACGGCAGATTCTGCCCTGGTATTGCAGCAGGTGGTTGGAAATAAAAAGATTCCCGTTCCTTTTCAGGTAGAGCATGGCTATCACCGTTTTCTCTGGTGGATGCTGAAAAGGGAAGGTTTGGCCCCTCAGGAAACGCAGGTCTATGAACTGTTGAAGGGAAAACAGGTAAAGGCCGGAAAATTTCCCGTGAAAGTAGTGAATCAGGACGGCGCATTACAGATTACGGATGCGGGGAAAAAAGTATTGCAGTATAATTTCAATACCGTTTATCCGCCTGAAGGCGTGGATACCGTATTTAAAAGAAGTGGGTTTATCCATCCGCTCTGGTCGCCGGATGGTCATGTGCTGACCCGGATCAATCCGCCTGATCATCGTCATCACGTCGGTATCTGGAATCCATGGACGGAAGTTTTATTTGAAGGCAAAGAGGTGGATTTCTGGAATCTGGTCAAAAAGCAGGGGACCGTACGCTTTGCAAAGTTCATTTCGAAAGTGGAGGGCCCTGTTTACGGTGGATTTAAGGCGTTACAGGAACATGTGGTTTTTGAAGACTCATTCATGAGAGCGGAAAAAGTTGCCCTGGATGAAGTGTGGGACATTAAAGTATATAATATCGGAGCTAAAAGCTGGCTATGGGATTTTACTTCTATACTGAATTGTGCCACGGCCGATTCGGTTATTTTGAAAGAATACCGCTATGGCGGATTCGGCTTCCGGGCTACACAAGACTGGAATAACCAGAACAGCAGGGTACTCACTTCGGAAGGCAGGACCCGTAAAGATGCCGATGCCACGCGCGCCCGCTGGTGCATGATTGACGGGGATGTGGGAGGCGGACATTCAGGAATATTGTTTATGGATCATCCGGCCAATTACAATTTTCCTGAACCGATGCGGGTATGGCCGGAGAATATGAATGACAGGGGAGATGTATTCTTTAGTTTCAGCCCTACCCGCGATATGGATTGGGCGTTGATGCCGGATAAGCAATATGTTTTGAAATACCGAATGCTGGTTTATGATGGAACCATTTCCCCCCAGCTGGCGGAAGATACCTGGAAAAGTTTTGGCCATCCGCCGGAGATTACCATTACAAAATTAAAATCGAATTAATCTTTCATCTTATTTATCGTTGACAATGAATAAAAGAAAAATAAAAATATCAGGTTATCTGATCGTGCTGGTTTCCTATATATTCGTTTTATCTTCCTGTGTCTCGGGAAAGCAGGCCGGGAGCTCCGTTGTCAGTTGGAAAAAAGTAAACGTTTTGGTTTATACTAAAAATGGCAAAGGATATATACATGATAATATCTCTTCAGCTGTGGCCTGTATTCAACGATTGGCGAAACAACAGGGATTTGCAGTGGATGTTTCCGATAATTCGGCTGATTTCAATGACGCCAACCTGAAAAAGTACAATGCATTGGTTTTTGTCAGTACGAACAACGATGTGTTTGATTCCGATACGCAGAAAGTGGCCCTCATGCGATACATACAGGCCGGAGGAGGATTCGTCGGCATTCATTCCGTTACCGGTACCGAGCGGCACTGGCCGTGGTTCAGGAGATTAGTGGGAGGAACATTTGTCCGCCATGCAGAGCATCAGCGATTCCAGGAAATCATAATTGACAGCACGAATCCATCCACCTCTTTTTTGCCGGGGCATTGGGATGTGAGTGACGAATGTTATTACGCGACCGATATCAACCCGGATATTCATGTGCTGACGGTACACGATCTTGCCACTGTTACGGATGAAAATAAACCGGATGTGTATGGAACAGTATTTCCAGCCACCTGGTATCACGAATTTGACGGCGGACGGGAATGGTACACGGCCCTGGGGCATGATGCGAAAACGTATTCCGATCCTGTTTTTGAAAAGTTTATTATGGGCGGGATAGCGTGGGTGATCGGGAACAACGAACCTCTGGATTATTCAAAAGCACACGCGCAAAGTCCGGATGATCCATTACCCTATTAAATTTTTTTAAAGGAGCGGAATTTTTATTACTCATTGCAAAAAATAAGAAATGATGAAAGCTAAAGATTCAGGAAACCCGTTCAACAGGAGAAAATTCCTATCTGCTTCGGTGAAAGGGGCGGCCGGCGCGATCGCTTTGGCTAATCTCCCCGGCAGCAGTCAGGCTTTCCCCAGTATTGTGCCGGCCAGCGTGTTTGGGAAATATGCGCCGAGCAACCGGATCAATATAGGTGTAATTGGTGCGGGGCGAATTGCTCACGAATGGGATATTCCAGGTACCTGGCAATGGGAGCAGGCCAATATTATGGCAGTATGCGATCTGGATACCAACCGCGTTCAGCAGGGAAAGCGATTTATCGACGAACACTATGCGAAAAAATCAGGTGGTTCTTACAATGGAACAAAAACCTTCAGCGATTACCAGGAACTGCTGGGAGATAAAGATATAGATGCCGTATTGATCTGTACGCCCGATCACTGGCATGCGCTGGCAGCAGTGCATGCTGCAAGGGCGGGAAAACATATTTACATGGAAAAGCCGGCTTCGCTTACCATTGCAGGAGGCAGGATATTAAGTGATGAAGTTTATAAGTCCGGCGTTACTTTTCAAATTGGTAGCCAGCAGCGGTCGCTTTCTCCCTGGCCGCAGTTTCACAAAGCCTGTGAACTCGTACGAAACGGGCGGATCGGCGATCTGCAGGTCGTGTATGTGGGATTGCCTACTGATAAGCCCGAAGAGTCGATGCCGGAACAGGAAATGCCGTTGCCCAAAAACCTGAATTATGAAATGTGGTCAGGCAGCACCCCTTATTCTGTATATACTGAAAAAAGGGTGCATCCGCAGGACGGCAGTTTTTCAAGGCCGGGATGGTTGCGTTGTGAACAGTATGGTGCAGGGATGATCACTGGCTGGGGAGCGCATCATTTTGATATTGCCAATTGGGGTATGGGAACTGAACATACCGGTCCGGTAGAAGTCTCCTGTCAGGAAGTAATATGGCCGGCAAAGGAGGCGCTATGGGATGTGCATGGTCCTTTTAAAACAGAAGCGGTATTTGCAAATGGCGTCAGGGTTCTTGCCAGCGATGCTTATGATAACGGTGTAAAATTTGTTGGCTCTAAAGGCTGGATATTCGTTGGGCGCGGAGATTATTCCATTACAGCAAGTGATCCCAAATCAAAAGGCTTCTACGAAAAATCGCTGTCAGCCAGCGATCCTAAAGTTCTCGAATCAAAAATAGGTCCCAATGAGATTCATTTATATGAAAGCAAAGAACAGCATCTGAACTGGCTGGAGTGTATCCTCAGCGGTCAGCCGACGGTTGCACCGATAGAAGCTGGCCATCGCGCCTGTTCCCTTTGTCTGCTAAGTGCTATAGCCATGAAGCTAAGGAGGAAATTGTACTGGGATCCGATTAAGGAAAGATTTAAAAACGACACGGAAGCCAACGCCATGCTGAGCCGGTCGGAACGCTGGCCTTATCAGCTGAACATGGCCTATGATCTGAAAACGCTTATTTGATCTGCGAAATCCTGAAACAATCGAATGAAAATTACCCGACTGGAAGTGCCGGGTATGATCGCTAAATATTATACCACTACGAAAGCACCCGCGATGGCCGGGATTGATTCAGCGGGAGGAACGATTGCCCTTCAACAGCAAAGATGAAGTTAAAACACACGATGAGATGGTGGGGTCCCGACGATATCGTTCAGCTCTCCGATATCCGTCAGGCTGGCTGCAGTGCCGTGGTAACAGCATTGCATCATGTTCCGGTAGGGGATTCCTGGCCGGCCGATGAAATAATCAAAAGAAAAAGACTGATTGAAGCGGCCGGGATGCAGTGGACCGTGGTGGAGAGCCTTCCGGTTCATGAAGATATTAAAAGGCAGACTGGAAATTATGCGCTTTATATCCGCAATTATCAGCACAGCCTCCGAAATCTCGCCGCTGCAGGTATAGAGGTGGTTACCTATAACTTCATGCCGGTGCTGGATTGGCTTCGCACGGATATTCACTATAAATTACCGGACGGTAGCTGTGCATTGTATTTTCAAAGACTGGCGTTTATTGCTTTTGATCTCTTTTTACTGAAAAGACCGGGAGCTGAAAAGGATTATAGTCCGAAGGACATTGCGGAAGCGGAGCAGTATTTGAAGAACAGGTCATCCGCGGAAAAAGAGAATTTATATAGTGCCGCCCTGCTGGGGCTGCCGGGGAGTAAGGAAGCTTTTACCGCCGCTCAGGTTTTAAATGCACTAAGCAGCTATGAACATATCAACGCGGAGAAGCTAAAAGCCCACCTCTTTTATTTTTTGCAGCAGATAGCTCCTTTAGCTGAGGAGATGGGATTAAAACTGGCCATCCATCCCGATGATCCGCCCTTTCCGGTACTGGGCCTGCCCCGTATAGTGAGTACGGAAAATGATCTTAAAGAAATATGGACAGCGGTTCCTTCACCGGCAAACGGATTATGTTTTTGTACCGGTTCTCTGGGGGTGAGGCCGGAAAATGACTTAAGGGGGATGATTCAAAGGATGGGCCGGCGGATTCATTTTCTGCATTTAAGAAACATCAGCCGGGATGCAAATGGTAATTTTTTTGAAGCGGATCATTTATCCGGCGATGTGGACATGTATTCCGTAATGAAAGAAATCAAAATGTTGATGAAACGCGAAAGCAGATCCATCCCCATGCGGCCCGATCATGGGCATCAGATGCTGGATGATTTACAGAAGCAAACCTATCCCGGATACAGCGCAATCGGGCGTTTGAGGGGATTGGCAGAGCTGCGTGGACTGGAAGCCGGCATCGTCTGCTAAGGTGGAAAATGAAAGCAAATATTATGGCCAATTATATAGGGAGAATTTGAAAATCTGATGATTTGAAAATTTGAAAATGCAGGGGAAACAGCGTTCGTTAATAAATGCCTTTCATTCCAAATTTTCAAATCATCAGATTAACTCAGTGTTTTTTGAAAAAAAACCGGACGAGGATAATGATTATCCCGATAATAAACATAAAGATGGAAATCCGGTTGATACCATGCATGTAGCGGATCCAGCTACTCGTGGGCGCATTCGGATCCTTCTTTTTAATATACAGGTATTCAGCAATTTGACGGAGTACTCCCATAAAATCTTATCTGTTCAAATATACTAACAATGGCCTGTTCCGGATTGTTCAGTCCGGGGATTGCCTGCCGGATCGCAGGCCTTTTATTTCCACGCCGCCCGGCCTTTTAAAGCTACGGCGGGCGAGGTATTTTCAAATCCTCAAATCATCATCCGCCTCCGCTAGAGTTTCGGCGGACAAAACATTTTCAATTCTTTTCGTTCTTTAAAAAGCTCACGATGCTGTCCGCTGCCTTTTCGGAAGCATTCCCGCTCCGTGACAACAAATCCTTTAGATCGGCATAGTCTTTCCCGATGCGGACAATCGTTTCGGTATCCTTTATTATTTTCTGTAGTTCCCGCACCAGGTTTACAGGGTTCATGTCGTCCTGGATCAGTTCCTTTACCACGGGCTTGTCCATGATGAGGTTAACCAGGGAAATGTATTTCACCCGGATCAGCCGTTTGGCGATCTGGTAGGAGACAGCGCTGCCCTTATAACAGATCACTTCCGGCACACCGAAGAGTGCAGTTTCGAGAGTGGCCGTTCCCGAGGTTACGCAAGCGGCCACGGCGTGCAGTAACAGGGCATAGGTCTGGTTGCGCACGCGACCGACTTCCGGGTAATTTTCTAAAAGCCCGTCGTAGAAAGCATCTTCCTGTCCGGGGGCCTGCGCCACCACAAACTGATAATCCGGGAAGGAGCGGCTGGCTTCGAGCATAACCGGCAATTTCTTGCCTATCTCCTGTTTGCGGCTTCCCGGCAGCAGGGCGACAATAGGAAGGACGG
The DNA here is from genome assembly GCA_041691395.1 of Chitinophagaceae bacterium. Classification (GTDB taxonomy): domain Bacteria; phylum Bacteroidota; class Bacteroidia; order Chitinophagales; family Chitinophagaceae; genus Puia. The sequence goes on along the minus strand of JBEPUT010000033.1, from coordinate 23,592 downwards.
TCATGTTCTTTTCCTTGCCCCGCCGGCGAATGATTTCCGGAAGCGTGCGGGCGGCGGCAGAATGGCTGAACCGGTCGATCACTTCCACGAGGGGATGACCCACATATTCCACTTCGTAATGCCATTTGTGATAAAATTCTTTTTCGAAAGGCAGGATCACCAGCATTTTATCAATGCAATCTTTGATGGACTTCACGCGGCTTTCTTTCCAGGCCCAAACCTGCGGAGAAATATAATAAACGGTTTTATAACCCGCAAGCCGGGCCCAGGCGGCAATACGAAGGTTAAAGCCTGGGTAATCGATGAATATCACCACATTCGGATTAAATTTTTTTATATCGGCTTTGCAAAAACGAATATTGCGGAAAATGGTGGGCAGGTTACTGATCACTTCTGTGAATCCCATAAAAGCAAGGTCGCGGTAATGCTTTACGATGTCCGCACCCGCCTCTTGCATCAGATCCCCACCCCAGGCCCTGATTTGGGCAGCGGGATCTTTTTTCCTGAGTTCCCGGATCAGGTTGCTGCCATGAAGGTCCCCGGAAGCTTCTCCGGCAATGAGGTAATATCTCATCCGTTGGGATTCTTTTTTTTGGCCGGATGGAGAGTCATGAATCTAGGAGATCAATTTATAAACCAAAATGAAAATACCGTACAGGAGCGTGGCAACAAAAGCGCCCTTGGCCGTCTGATCCCTGTGGGTATTGATGTATATGGTAAAGATCACGGCGTTGGCCAGCAGGGAAACGCTGCTGATGGCGGTAAGCAGCGGTTTATTGGTTTTCATCACATAAAAATATTCCATCAGGCTCAGCGACCTCGAGAAATTCCAGAAATAATAGATCAGCATGGCCATCAAAGGAGCCAGGAGGCCCAGGATAATGCCCAGCTTCAGGTTGTCTTTTTTTAATATCAAAATTTCCAGGATTTTTCGAGTTTGGCTTTCAGCGCATAATTGGTCAGATCGAACTGCACCGGAACCACACTCACGAAATTATGCTCCAGCGCCCACACATCCGCATCCCTGCCTTTGTCAAAATTCACGAATTCGCCGGTAAGCCAGAAGTATTTTTTTCCCGTCGGGTCGTTCCGCTCAATAAATTCCTCATCATATCTGGCATAGGCCTGTTTGCATATTTTGATGCCCTTGATCAGTTCCGAGGGAACGGCCGGTATATTCACATTCAAAACCGTATGTTTGTCGAGTTTGGATTTCAGCATCTGCTGCACCACAATACGCGTGTATTTCCGGGCACCTGTGAAATCGGCTTCCACGCTGTGGTCAAGCAGGGAAAATCCGGCCGAGGGAATACTTTCAATGGCTGCTTCCACAGCAGCCGACATGGTTCCGGAATAGATAACATTTATGGAATGGTTGGCTCCGTGGTTGATGCCGCTGAGACAGATATCCGGTTTCCGGCGAAGCACTTTGTCCACGGCCAGCTTTACGCAATCCACCGGCGTTCCGGAACATTGCCAGGCTTCCACGCCGTCAAAAATATCCACCGGATGGAGACGCAGCGGTAAGCCGATAGTAATAGCATGGCCCATACCGCTTTGGGGTTTATCGGGGGCCACCACCACCACTTTGCCCAGGTCCTTGACGGCTTCCAGGAGATTCAGGATCCCGGGGGCCATTATCCCATCATCGTTGGTAATCAGGATAACAGGACGGTTTTTTTTTGTTGTTTTCGGCATAATGAATTCAGGGGAGCGAAAGTACTATTTTTTCCTTCCCGCCTCGCTCTTTACTGCATGGGAAGGCTTCTTTTTTCCACAGTCTCCTTGCATTTCGGGGCTGTTGCGCTACCTTTGCAGCCGGCTTAAAACCACCCATAATGGCAGGACAACTCAAGGAAGTTCGTAACCGTATTAAATCCATCCAGAGCACCCAGCAAATCACCAAGGCAATGAAAATGATCAGTGCCACCAAGCTGCGCAAGGCCCAGGAAGCGATCCAGCAGATGCGGCCCTATTCCAAAAAGCTTCAGCAGGTAATGAACAGTATTGTAAGCGACTCGGACGGCAGTGCCGGTTCGGCACTTTCCAAGCCCAGACCGGTAGAAAAAGCGGTACTGATCCTGATCACGAGCGACCGGTCATCCTGCGGAGCCTATAATTCAAACCTGATTAAACTGGCCAAAGCAACCCTGCGGGAAAAATATCCGGCCCAGGCTGCCAAAGGCAATGTTGTTATCTGGAGCATTGGAAAGAAAGGGTACGAGCATTTTTTTAAGAACAACTATCCGGTTAACGGAGAATTTAAAGATATATTTCAGCAATTGCGTTTCGAAAATGTACAGCGGTGCGCCCAGGCTGCAGTGAAGGCATTTGAGCACCACGAGGTGGATGCCGTAGACATCATTTACAGTGAATTCAAAAATGCCAGCACCCAGCGTTTTGTGGTGGAGCCACTTCTTCCCATTCCCAAACTGGAAAATACCCAGGGAACCAAAACCAATGATTTTATTTTTGAGCCCTCGAAGGAAGAACTGGTCAGGGAACTGATGCCCAAGATCCTCAATACCCAGTTATTCAAAGCCGTTCTCGACGCCAATGCGTCTGAACACGGGGCACGCATGACGGCCATGGATAAGGCTACCGAAAACGCCAACGAAATCCTCAAATCCCTGCGCATTTCTTATAACCGCGCCCGTCAGGCAGCCATCACCACGGAGCTTACAGAGATCGTCAGCGGTGCCGCGGCACTGCAGGGATAGTGCCGATGTGTAAATGTGGCAATGTGAAAATGTGATGATTTGTAAATATGGCATAGCGGAAAAGCCCGAAAATATATTAACTTAATCATGAGCAGACTAATGTGCATATCGAAACGCTGGCAACTGTATTCATTTACACATTTTCACATCATCACATTTTCACATTAATCCCCCATGGAAATCTCCCACCTCATCCCCCACATCGAAGCGCTGGTTTTTGCGAGTGACAAACCGCTAACCGCAATGGAACTGACCGAACTGCTCAACAATGCATTTGGTTTTATGGATGATAAACTCACGCTGGATCAGATCCAGGCGGGCATTGACGGGATCGTTTCCAAATATGGTGCGGATTTTTATCCCTTTGAGGTCCGGGAAAGCGGTGGCGGCTGGCAATTTCTGTCCAAGCGGGAATTTCATAAAACAATTGCCCAGCTCAATGGCGAAAAATTCCTGAAGCGCCTGTCCACCGCCGCACTGGAAACCCTGGCCATCATTGCTTATAAACAGCCCCTCACCAAGGGCGAAATAGAGTCGATTCGAGGTGTAAGCTGTGATTATTCCATTCAAAAGCTGCTGGAGAAAGAACTGATCATCATTACCGGCCGGAATGAGGAAGCGCCCGGAAAACCCCTGATCTATGCCACTTCGAGGACCTTCATGGATTATTTTGGCATCAACCAGGTAGCCGATTTGCCCAGGCTGAAGGAAGTGCTGGGAGAAAATTTTCTGGAACCCTCCCTCATCAATTACACACCTGTTCTCCCGGAAATTAATCCTGCCCTGGTGGTGAGTGAAGAAGGGGAACTGCTGGATAAAACCGAACCCGGTGGGGAAAATAACGCTGCTTCCGGCGGCCCGGCGTTGCCGGGAGAATAAAGTGAATGAAGTATATTCGCGTTCATGATAAGTCCCCTATCGCACGAAGTGCTTATCCAGCTGGCTGCACAATACGGAACGCCTCTTTATGTTTACCATGCTGAAAAAATAAAAGCACAATACGAGCGGCTTTCTGCGGCCTTCAACAAAACCGATGTGGTTTTTTTTTATGCCTGCAAGGCGCTGACCAACATAAATATCCTCCGTTATATTAAGAACATCGGGGCCAATGTGGATTGCAGTTCCATCAATGAAGTGAAGCTGGCCCTGCACGCCGGATTTCCATCCTCCCGCATTTTATACACTTCCAACGGCATCGCGTTCAGCGAGATTGAGGAGGCACAGCAACTCGGGGTGATCATTAACATCGACAGCCTTTCCAACCTGGATAAATTCGGGGCAAAATTCGGTCATGACTATCCGGTAGGCATCCGCCTTCGCCCGAACATCCTGGCAGGGGGCAACATCAAAATTTCTACCGGTCACGATAAAAGCAAATTCGGAATTCCGGTGGACCAGATAAACAAGATACTGGATGTGGTTAAAAGGCACGGTATGTATATCCGGGACCTGCATATCCATACCGGCAGCGAGATCCAGGACGTGGAGGTCTTCATCCGGGGAATAGATATTCTATTTGAGATCACGCATCATTTTCCCGAACTGGAATTCATTGATCTTGGCGGCGGCTTTAAGGTGGCCAGTAAACCGGATGAGCAGGAAACAGACATCGTGCTGCTGGCAGAAAAAGTAGGCGCGGCTTTTGCCGGTCACCCCCCCAAAAACGGCAAACCCCTGCAGATCTGGTTTGAGCCCGGGAAATTCCTGGTCAGCGAAGCGGGCTTTTTTGTTACCCGCGTCAACGTGATGAAAGAAACCGGCGCGGTCAATTTTGTGAGTGTGGACAGTGGGTTCAACCACCTCATCCGGCCGATGTTCTATGATGCCTATCACCACATAGAAAACATCAGTAACCCGGACGGCCCGGTTAAAAATTATGCGGTGGTGGGGAATATATGTGAAACTGACACTTTCGCCTGGAACAGGGCCCTACATGAAGTCAGGGAAGGGGATTATCTGGTTTTCCGGAATGCAGGCGCCTATGGATTTGAGATGTCCTCTAATTTCAATTCCCGGCTGAAACCCGCAGAGGTGATGATGATCAATGGCGAATCGAGACTGATCCGCAAACGCGATGTATTTGAAGACCTGCTCCGCAATCAGCCGGACGTGATTTAGATTTTATCATTATCAATAATTATTTGCAATGCCCATTCGCATGACAGACGACCCCGAACAACCGGATGAAAGTGGTGGTGGTTTTGAGGGCGGCGGTGGCGGTGGACGGGGCGGCGGCGGCGGTCTTTTCGGACTTCTTCCTTTGCTGTTCAGCCTGGTCCGCGGTCCCAAAAGTTTTCTTTTGCTGCTGGTTCTCGGTGTAGGCGCTTATTTTTTTCTCGGCCGCGGCAGCGGATGCAATTCGGCCATCGTGCAGCAGGCTCAGCAACTGGCAACCGGTGGTATTCTCGACCCGCGCGTATTTGACAAGGCCAAAGTGTATGAATCCCTTTCGGACGACGATTCCCGGAACCCGCTTCCGGAGTCGGCCAACCTGCAGAAATACGCCCCGCCAGTAGGCGACCAGGGCAAACAGGGCAGTTGCGTTGCCTGGAGCAGCGCATACGGCGCACGTACTATTCTGGAAGCGGCCCGCACGGGGAAGGCTCCCGATGCATTGAAATTCAGTCCCTCTTTTTTATATAATCAGATCGGAGAGGATGGATGCGACGGGTCTTATATCAACCGGGCCATGGATTTTATGACCAGGCGCGGATCGGTTCCTTACGAAGACTTTCCGTACAATGATCAGGATTGTAAACGGCAACCCGATCAGCAGTTACTGCAACGGGCGCAGCAATTCAGGATGCGCGGGGCCAACCGGCTTACGGTAGGAGAAGGCACGGATCAGATCGATCTGCGCGCCATCAGGGAAAATCTGTCGCAGGGTGCACCCGTCGTCATCGGCATGATGGTGGGCGGAAGTTATATGCAACCGATGATGGGTCAGGATGTCTGGAACCCGACGCAGGACGATGCCAGCATGATGGGTTTTGGCGGGCATGCCCAGTGTGTGGTCGGTTACGACGATACAAAGTATGGAGGGGCTTTCCTGATCATGAACAGCTGGGGACCGCAATGGGGGAATAACGGGTTTGCCTGGGTGCGTTATAAACATTTTAAATATTTTGTCCGGGAAGCCTACGGTCTCGAGCCCATGGAGGCCGTTGGTGCAGCGGCAGAAAAACCCTTTGAGGCGGAAGTGGGCCTGGTGGAAGTGAAACAGGAGGGAAAGAAGACCGTTGCCGGGGATTATATACCCCTGAAACAGTCATCCGGAAATGTATTTGAAACCACCCATCCGGTGAAACCCGGAACGCGATTTAAAATGGAGATCAGGAATATGTCGGAATGTTATATCTATGTTTTCGGAAAGGAAACGGACGGTAGCAGTTATACTTTATTTCCTTATCCCCGTGCGGACGACCCTTCCAAAACCAAATATGCGCCTTTCTGCGGCATTACGGGTTATCGTTTATTTCCGAAGGATAAAAGCATGACACCAGACAGCATCGGAACAAAAGATGTGATGGCCGTAGTGGTGAGCAAAGACAGTCTGAACTGGTATGAGATCAATCAAAAGATCAGCAGAAACCCCGGGTCGGACTATGCCGCCAGGCTACAGGCCGCCCTGGGCTCCCCCGGAACACAGGGTGTGGAAATGAGCAGCTCATCAAAGGGAAATATTCATTTTAAAACAGATGGGACGAATGTGCGCCTGATTGCCTGCCTGGTGGAGGTTGACAAATAAAAAAACAGCCACTTTTCGCGTGGCTGCCAAATCTGCTTGTAAGGGTCATCAAAATTTAGTTTTCCGTCAAGAAAAGGTACAGATTTCAGAGTGGTTTTTTGGTTAAAGGATTTTGTTTTTCTAAGGATAAGGGTTTAGGGTTTAGGGGTCGTCAACAATTTTTCAAGGCATTGGATCTCGGTTTCATAGGTTAAATATCTTGAACTCTTTTCTGGTATTCTTAGGATGCTCTGTCGCTTTCAACAATACAAAGATGCACACGATTTCAGAGCATTGGTAACTTATTCGCCCGGGCAGGGAAAAGCTTCGATTTTTGAGTTAAAAGGAGCGATGAGTGGAATCTGCACCGGGCGGCGATAGGGGAAACCAGCGCCAGGACTGCATGGGACACTAAGGGCAAACCCTTAGACGGAGTTAAACAATATTCAATCTGCGGAATACATCGGCCTTATTGGCCTTACTCACCGGGATTTCATTTCCTTTAATGAAAAGCAGGTTTTCCCGCATATCATCTATTTTATGCAGGTTAACGATATAGGACCGGTGAACTTTCAGGAAGTGCTGTTTACTTACTTTCTCCTCAAGATTCTTAATGGTGTTGTGGGTGATGTATTTCTTGTTGTCGATGGTAACAAATTTCACATAATCACCCATGCTCTCAATATACAGGATGGCGTCGTTGTTCAGGCGGATCAGTTTGCCGTCTGTTTTAATATAAATGTGATCGGTGGCGCTGTTGGTGGAAATGGTTTCTTTGGAGGGTTGTATCTTCTGAAGGGCCTCCTGGAAACGCTGATAGGTGAACGGCTTCATCAGATAATCGGAAACATTGTACTGGAAAGCATCGTAGGCATATTCTGTTTTTGATGTGGTCAGGATCACTTTGGGTGAAAACGCAATCTGGTCCAGCAATTCAAAACCATTGGCGCCGGGCATTTCCACGTCCAGGAAAATAAGATCCACCGTATTGTTGTTGAGAAAGCAAAGCGCGTCCGGAACATTGCTGAAATGTCCCTTCACTTCCACCAGGCCGCTTCTTGAACAACAGTTGGTCAGATAGTTGGCCGCAACCAGTAAATCTTCAACAATTATGCAACTGAGCATTATGAACAATTACTATTAAAAATTTCCAATTTCTTCTTTTCCTCTTCCAGTACCAGTTTACTTAAAATGATCTTGTTTTTCAGTACCTCAAAATCACGGGCCAGCATTTCGGGGGAAGTAACGGTACCACAGGTATTTTCAAATTGCTGGCATTCCTGCTGAACGGCCGTCAAACCCACAAATCCGAAAACTGGCTTTATTTTATGCACAGCGGCCCTGAGGGCCGTCAGATTGCCCGACGTATAACTGTATTCAATATTATCGGTGAGCGACTCATAGTCGTTTAAAACGGTCGAGAATACCTCCTGGAGGTAAACATAATCATCCCCATACAGGCTTTGCAGGTAATTGGTATCAATCTCAGCATTGAAAATGAAGTAGTTAACAGCGGATGGGTTATTCATGATGGATTGGATTCATTTATATTAACGCGGTAAATAATAATTAGTATGCTGCGGGCGTTTTAATATCCAAATTATTAATCTGTTCCCTTCCCTCAAATCCAGGATCTCGCCCGTATTGTGGTCTGTTTATCAGGATATTGTATATTCCGGATTAGACGAATCCACCACATCATCCAAGCGCAAGAAGATCATCCGGTTTAACCAGTTCATTTTTCTTACGCTTTGTGGTAACCTGCTTTCGGTAGTCAGCTATTTCACTTTAAGTCTTTACATCAGCGCCCTGATAAATCTTTCTTCAGGATACATTTTTATTCTGGCATTTCATCTCAATGCCAAAAAAAGGTTCGAGATGGCGCGCATCATTGCCGTTGTCAACCTGAACCTGTACCTGATCGTAATGAACTTTATGGAAGGTTTGCGTGCCGGAGAATACCTGCTGTACTTTCCTTACTTCCTGGTGATGACACTGGTAATTGATGTCAAAAAGAATTTTACTGAGCTGAAGTTTGTTTACCTGATCACGATCATTTCCGTTTTGGTTTGTTTTAATGTGAGTCCGTTTGAAAATTATTACCAGGTGCGCATTGCAGGCATGTTTGCGCGGCTGTACAGCAGCAACCTGGCCATTTCCCTGACCCTGACTACCTTCTTCTCTTATTTTATATTCCGGGTGAACAGGGATAATGAAGAAGCCATTCTGAAGGAAAAGCATTTTGTGGATACCATTTACAATACTTCGCTGGATGGCGTACTGATCATGGATGCGGAATACCGCACCATCATCGGATGTAATAACCGGGCCTGTGAACTGCTGCAGATCCGAAATAAAAAAGAAATTGAGGGAACGCCCATAGAACACTGGTTCACCAGCGAACACATCAGCCTGTTTAAAAGTATAGAAATGAAGCTGGCCAATCACCAGGCCAGGGATTGGCAGGGTGAACTGGCGCTCACTTCCAGTGAAAAAACATTTTTTGCCTTTGTGAATATTGTCCCCTTCCTGGATAATAACCGCTGGTTCTTAAAGATCAGTATCCTGGATCTTTCGGAAATCAAAACAGCGCAGTTCGAACTGATGAAGGCCAAACAGAAAGCGGAAGTGGCCTCGCAGGCCAAATCCAGGTTCCTGTCCAACATGAGCCATGAATTGCGGACTCCGCTGAATGGCATCATTGGCACATCTAACTTATTATTGCAGGAGGATTATCTGCCCGATCAGAAGTCCCATCTGGATATCCTGAAATATTCTTCCGAACACATGATGATGCTCATCAATGAGATCCTGGATTTCAACAAGATTGAAGTGGGTAAGTTGCAGCTTGGTCAGGAACCTGTTGACCTGAAAAAATTCCTGGAAAAGATCACGCTGCAGTTTGCGGCCCAGGCCCATGCCAAACACATCGGTTTTAAAACAGATATTGATGAGAATCTCGACATTGAAGTGATGACAGACGAAACGCGTCTGAACCAGGTGTTCAGCAACCTGCTCTCCAATGCCATTAAATTCACCCATTACGGCGAGATCGTGGTGGTTGCGCGGAAAATATATTCCACCAGCCAGAAGGCCACCATTCAATTCATGGTCAAGGATAGCGGCATCGGCATCCCTGCCAACAAGCAACAGGAAATATTTGAAAGTTTCACCCAGGCAGACGTCAATACCACGCGTAAGTACGGAGGTACCGGCCTTGGTCTTGCCATCACCAAAAAGCTGGTGAGCCTGTTCCACGGAGAATTGCAACTGGAAAGTGAAGAGGGGCGGGGCAGTACTTTTCATTTTACCCTGAAACTGACCATCAGCGAAAACCGGAAACGGTACATCAACGAAGATAAGGTGAAGCAGTTATGCACTTTCCCCGGCGTAAAAGTGATGGTGGCAGAAGACAATGCCATCAATATGTCTATTGCCCGGCGATTCCTCACCAAATGGGGGATAGAGGTAAAAGAAGCCTACAATGGAAAACAGGCCGTAGAGTTGTTCTCCCAGCATAAATTCGACCTGGTGCTCATCGATCTGGAAATGCCGGAGATGGACGGCATAACGGCCCTTGGCGAAATCAAAAAAATGAATCCAGCCGTCCCCGCCATTGCTTTTACTGCAGCGGTGTACGATGATATGCGCGCGGATCTTCTCCGCAAGGGCTTTATGGAATTTGTTCCGAAACCTTTCCGGCCGGAGGACCTGCACAACAAAATCTCCATCCTGCTTTCAGCAAACAGCACATCCACAACAATTTGTTAACAATAAAAATTTAGGATTGTATTAAACCCCGCTGCTTAAAATACGTCTGATATAAAAATCAACGTAATTATGAAAGCAAACAGCATTAACCGGCTGGCCATACTGTTATGTGTCGCCTCCGGAATTCTACTCTACTCCTGTAAAAAGGATAATTCGTCAACCGGTTCAGGCAATTCCAATGAGCAGGTTTCTACGGCCGGTGATGACCAGGCGCAGGTTTCCAACGAATCGAATGCCGTTACAGACGATGCGACGACGGCTTTGAACGGGGCGTCGGGTTTTTCCGGTGAAGACAACAGTACGGTTTCTCTTTCCGGCGCCACGGAAGTAAATAGCGTTGGCGCAGACCAGCAGGCGAACGGCCAGTTTACAATCCACGGGTTGATCTGTGATGCTACCGTAACCTACGACACATCGAACAACCAGCGCATCATCACCATTGTTTATGATGGCAGCAATTGCCGCGGAAATCGTACACGGACGGGAACCGTGGTGGTGACGCTGCCCTACGGACAACATTGGAAAGACGCCGGAGCAACCGCAACCATCAACGTACAGCAATTAAAGATCACCCGCGTGCGGGATGGTAAAAGCATTGTGATCAACGGATCCAAAACGTTTACCAATGTAAGCGGTGGTTTGTTGAAAGATCTGGCGACCCTGGGTTCCATCATCCATACAGTAAAGAGTGATGGTATCTCCGTTACGTTCGACAATGGCCAACAAAGAACATGGCACATCTCCAAACAAAGGTTGTATACTTACAGCAATGGCATTGTAATGACGACCACCGGCACTTATTCCGATGGCACCGACAACAATATTGCCGAATGGGGAACCAACCGGTTCGGAAAAACATTTAGTAGCCTGATCAGTGAACCGAAAATATTCCGTCAGGATTGTGATTTCAGATTAACCGGCGGACAAAACACCATTATAACAGACAGCGGTACAACGGTAATTACTTACGGACTTGATGTGGATGGTAATCCAACAGGATGTCCCGGCACCGGTAATTATTACTATAAATTAGTCTGGACCGGCGTAAATGGCGGAACATATACCATTATTTTGCCTTATTGATCCGTACTTTGGTTTAATAAAAAGACCCATCTCTAACCAGAGATGGGTTCTTTGTTTTGCATGCATCAGAATTAAAATTATTTGCCGAGTGCTTTCCTGACCGCCGGTGCTACCTCATTGCCCAGCAGTTCTATACAGTGCATGATCTTATCGTGCGGCATGGTGCCCACGCTGATGTGCAGCAGAAAGCGGTCCAGTTTGAAAAGTTCCTGTTCGTACAATATTTTTTCTGTCACCTGCCCGGCGCTTCCCACCAGCAGGGAGCCTTGCATGGATCTGCCGGCTTCATATTGAGCCCGGCTTGTGGGCGGCCAGCCGCGTTCCTTGCCAATCCGGTTCATGGAATAGGCGTAATACGGATAGAATTCATCGGCTGCCTGCTGGGCATTGTCCCCAATATATCCGTGTGAATGAACGGCCAGGGGCAGCATTCCGTGGCCCGCAGCCGTGGACGTTTTGCGGTACAGGTCCACCAGGGGCAGAAACTGGGCGGGGCTTCCGCCAATAATGGCAAAAGTAAGTGGTAATCCCAGTTTGCCGGCCCGGATGACGGAAGTGGGTGTACCGCCTACGGCGATCCAGATGGGCAGTTTATCCTGAAAAGCGCGGGGATAAACCCCCAGATTTTCGATGGGCGGACGGTGTTTTCCTTTCCAGCTTACTCTTTCTGATCCGTTGATCATCAGCAGGAGATCCAGCTTTTCTGTAAACAGGTCATCATAGTCTTCCAGTGCATATCCGAAAAGCGGAAAGGATTCAATAAAGGAACCGCGTCCGGCCATGATCTCGGCACGGCCCCCGGATAAAAGATCTACGGTGGCAAAATCCTGGTAAACCCTCACCGGGTCGTCCGAACTCAGTACGGTCACGGCACTGGACAGCTTGATCTTTTGGGTGATGGTTGCGCCAGCGCCCAGCACAACAGCCGGGGAGGAGACCACAAAATCAGGTCGGTGGTGCTCTCCAATGGCATAAACATCCAGCCCCACCTGATCTGCGAGCCTGATCTCTTCCATCAGGTCCTTCATCCGCTGATGGGGCGAGATGCTGATGCCTGATACCGGATCGGGGGTAAGGTCCGCGAAAGTGCTGATGCCAAGTTCCATAAATAACAGATTTTTGGGGGCAAAGGTAAGCGGAAAGCCTCCCCGTTTTCCGACTCACTTACCCGGTTATTCGCCCTTTTTTGGTATTTTAGTTGCCCCGCCATGGTTACCAAAACTTCAGTGATTGATTTCTTCAGCAGAAGCAAAGTGATTTTCGCCACGATTGCGGCCGTGATTACTTTTTCCATTACCCTCTACAACCAGTTCAAATCGACTCCCACCACCGAGATATCGGGATATGTTTCAGCAGACAAAAACAGCCTTGTTCCGGTGGATGCCGTGGTCAAGATCATCAGTCCGGTGCAGGGCCAGACGGAAACAGATGCAAAGGGCCGCTTTAAATTCAAACTGCAGAATATTCAGAGCGATACCTTCCTGTTCGTGATTCAGAATAAAAAAACAAACATCGAGACAAAGCAGGATGAGTATGTGAACGCATCGGATGGAAGAAAAGACATTTTCGTGCTTTTTAATTCGTCCACGGATGAAGAAAAGATATATGCCCCTTTGGGGAAAAGCACGTCTCCGGCCTATTCCAGAAGGCCGCCCGAAATATTGAAGGCGCTTCATCAGATTTTTCCGGCATCCAGAAGAAGGGCGCGCTGAATTCAACGGGCTTAAAGGTTTCCATGTATGGATCTGTGCTGACTATAATAAACGGGTAGGCCATATCGGAAGGGCGACGCTGAAAAAGAACCTGTTTCAACCCTTACTCATTACAGAAAAAGAATAAATATAGAAAAAGCCGGATCTGAGTTCCGGCTTTTTTTTATATCTATAATCAGGTTTTCACTTTAATGCCTTTTGGATCATAGAGCGGTCCCTGCATTACTTTTGCTGCAATCCAGTTTCCGAATACCAGGATCTCAGTTTGGGTGCCAACGGCAGCCTGGTCCACAGGAAGATAAGCAAAAGCGATGGAGGATTGAATGTGCGCGCCATAGGAACCAGAGGTTACGCGGCCCAATACCCGGCCATCCACCCGCACCGGTTCATTGCCCAACACCACGGCTTTGGGATCAGCCAGAATGATCGTCACCAGTTTTTTTAAGGGCGTATGCTCCGTTAATGCTTTTCTTCCCAGAAATTCTTTATGCTTCGACACCGCAAAATGCAATCCGGCTTCGTAAGGTGTTTCATCCGTACTGATATCCGATCCCCAATAGAGATAACCCTTTTCGGATCTCAGGGAATCGATGGCTTTATAACCGCAGGCCACCAGGCCAAAGGGTTTTCCAGCCTCCCACAACATTTCCCACAATTCGGATCCCTTTTCTGCCGCGGCATACAGTTCATAACCGAACTCGCCAACAAAAGTCACCCGCACCAGCTGAACGGGAATATCACCGATATGGGTTTCACGCATGGTTAAAAACGGAAATGCGGCCGTGGAGAGATCGAGGTTGGTTAATGACGACATCATTTCGCGGGCGGAAGGTCCCCACAGGCCGAAACAGGTAAATGATGACGTTACATCTTTCAGCATAACGGACCCGTCGTTCGGCAGGTGACCGGTCAGCAGGGCCATATCGTGGCTGTGCAGCGCGGTGCCGGAGATCATCCGGAAAGTACTTGCATCGATCTGGGTGATGGTAACATCGCTTTCGATGCCGCCGCGTTCATTCAGTATCTGAGTATAGGTAACGTGCCCGGGACCCTTATTGATTTTATTGGCGCATAGGAATTCCAGGAATGCTGCCGCTCCGGGTCCTTTGATTTCAATCTTTGAAAAAGAAGACTCGTCATACAATCCTGCTTTTTCCCTTGTTGCTACGGCTTCGGTAACGATGGCCGTGCTCCAGTTTTTCCCTGCCCATCCGGTGGGCCTCAGTGCTTCGTATGCCGGGTTTTCGTTGGAGCCATAATAATTTACTCTTTCCCACCCTGATTTTTCGCCAAATACGGCGCCATGATTTTGGTGCCAGGCATAGGCGGAGCTCATTTTCAGCGGGCGGCCCGCCTGGCGGTCATCGCCCGGATAACGGATGTCATAATAGCTTTCATAATTTTCCACAACCCTTGCCAGTGTGTAGGACGTGGATTTATACTGCTGTCCAAAACGGCGGACGTCCATTTCCCAAAGATCCATGGTTGGATGTCCGTCCAGCAGCCACGCGGCCATTTCCCTTCCCACACCACCGGCTCCGGCAATTCCATGGGCGCAGAATCCGGCAGCCACAAAAAAGCCGCCAACGGATGTCGGGCCCATGCAGAATTCATTGTCGGGCGTGAACGCTTCCGGGCCGTTGATGATTTTACGGATGGGGGCGGAGGCCATTGCCGGAACACGCATGGACGAATTGATCATGATCTCTTCCAGCCTGTCCAGTTCCTCCGGCAATAATTTTCCGTTGAAATCACCAGGTACCTGGTCGATGAGCTGGTTAGTCAGAAATGCCGGTGCGGATCTTCTTTCATATCCGCCCATCAGCAGGCCGGCCCCATCTTCCCGGTAATAGACCAGATTGTCCGGATCACGCAGTGTGGGCAGCCTCGGTTCGTTCCTGGAGATTTTTCTGAATGCCCCGGTAACCAGGTATTGGTGGCTCATGGGAACGATGGGTACCCGAACATCCACCATGCGTGCAATTTCCGCCGTATAGAGGCCGCTCGCGGCCACCACCATACCCGTTTGGATGGTTCCCCGTTCGGTGGTTACGGAAACCACCTGGTTGTTTCGGGTATTGATGGCCGTTACCCGGGTCTGCTGGCATATTTGCACACCCATTCGTTTGGCTTCTTTGGCCAGGGAGTTACAGAGCATGCTAGGATCGAGATAGCCGTCGGTGGATAAATAGGTGCAGGCCAGCACATTTTCTGTGGACAGCAAAGGGAAGAGCTCTCTTGCCCTTTCGGGCGAAATTTCTTCCAGAGGCAAACCAAACGTGGTTGCCCAGCCCACCTGTCTTTTCAGTTCCTGTACTCTTTCCGGGGTGCAGGCCAGCCGGATACCGCCGCATTCTATCCAGCCAGGATCTGTTTCGGGATTGCGTGCCAGTTCGCGGTAGAGTTGCGCGCTGTACATCATCATGGAGGTGAGGGTTACGGATCCTCTCAACTGGCCAACGAGGCCCGCGGAATGAAAAGTGGATCCGCTGGTCAGTTCGCTTCGTTCCACCAGCACAATATCACGGGCACCCCTAAGCGCTAAATGATAGGCGATGGAAGCGCCGGCTACGCCGCCGCCGATGATCACGATGCTGGCCCCGGAAGGAAAATTATTCATATGGTTAAGTTTTCTACAATTTGCTGATAGCGGTCCCCGCTGAGTTCAGGCAATACGGCCCGCCATTTACGCATGCCCCATGCCCTGAAGTCAAAATCAATGGGAGAAACCGCTTCCTGTATAGCGGCCCACAACACCCATCCATAACGGGCAATCACCGACCAGGCCCGGGCACGCGCTATTTTTGAAACGAGGCGTTCCTGCCAGTATGCATCGCAAAGCGCTGTGAGCTGTGCATCATCCAAATCCATTTCACCGGCCAGGTTTCCGATGTCAAAAGACGCTTCGTTCTGGCCCGAATATTCATAATCAATGATCCAGATTTTTTTACCGTCGTCGAGGAAATTTTCAGCCAGCAGGTCGTTGTTGCAGGGCACTGATTTCTCCGGATCTGCTGCGAGGCGGTTCTCCAGTTTCAACACCAGGGGTTCCAGGTTCAAATAGCCATCGGGCATGAAATATCCGGAATCCAGAACGGTTTTCCTGTACCGGGCCCGGATCAGCGGGAAATGAAAATGCCCCTGAAACTCCGGGCCGGCATGTAAAGTTTTTAAAGCCGTGGCAATCCTGGGGAGAAGACCAGGCTGTACATGGAAATCATCTGCATGCAAGGTTTTCGCTTCGATCCAGCGGAGCACCAAAACATTTTCATCCGGACCTGAATAAATCACTTCAGGTCCGATGCCTGCCTGGCTGGCCCTCCCGGTGTTCACGCGTTCATTATGCCGGTTGATGCCGAGCAGGCTGATCTTTTCGCTCCCTACACGAATCACATAGCTGCCGGCAGCCGTATCCAGGCGATAATTTTTGTTGGTTAAGCCGCCGTTCAGCAGGCTGATGTTTTGAACACCGGCGAGGGACGGAATCCTGTTAATCAGCTCATTTAACTTAGTATCCTGAATTTGCGAATGCATCATCATGTAAACGGGTGATCAATTATTTTTACCGGGTACTTACTAAATCAGATGGTTTTCTTTGGACCGGTAAACCATTTTTTAACGGACGTCTGCCACCATATCCAGAGGATCAGCAAAGTGATGCCCACCAGGATCGGCGCATAGTTGACGGCCACCCAGGTAAAATCTTTATTACCGGGAACGGCCGCCGGTTCAAAGGGCAGGATAAAATAGATGGTAATGAACACTATTTCGGCCAGGGCGATCAGATTCATCCATTTGTATTTATTGCCCAGGTTCCATTGGCCTGCCTTGAAATTATCGCCTGCACGCCATCGCAGCCAGATGGGTATGAAAAAAGCCAGATAGAGGCCAACCACACCCACCGATACTACGGCATAAAAAGCGGTTGGAATGCCCCTCGGACTTTTCCAGAGAGCGGGCAGCGTGATGATCAGGCTGATGAGGGAGCACATTATCACCGCATTTACCGGAACGGAATAACTGCTCACTTTTGACCAGTGCCTGGAACCGGGAATGGCCCCGTCCCGGGAAAAGGCAAACATCATCCGTGAGCAGGAGGTCATACATGCTATGGCGCAGAATAATTGTCCCGCGGTAGAAATCATCAGCACCACCTTACACATGGCCGGTGTTAAAGCATGGAAAAGGATCGTAATAACTGAACCCGCACCAAAAGGATTTATGGCCGGGTCGAAGGAACTGACAATGCCCGGCTTTGTGGCTGCATATAACAGGGCCAGCAGTAATATATAACCGCCAATGGCCGAATAGAAGATCGATTTCCAGATCCCTTTGGCCGAGGACAAATGAGCGGTCTGGGTTTCTTCAGACAGATGAGCAGAGGCGTCAAACCCCGTGATGGTATACTGTGTTAGAAGAAAACCCATGGGCAGTACATACAGCCAGTACATCCAGTGGCCTTCAAATCCGGAATTATTTATTTTATTGGTGAACATCCAGCGAAGGCTCTGGTGTTCGGATGGCGTGATGACCAATATGCCAATGATCAGGGCGGCGCCGAATACATGCCACCATACCGAAACGTTATTCAGCAACGCCTGAATCTGGCTGCTGAAAACATTGAACAGGGTAACCAGCGCCAGGATGATGAGAAACCAGAAGAACTGCTGTTTGATATAATCCCCGTGCAGGAAATCTGACGCATACGACGGATAACACATGCCCAATGTGATGTTCAGGAAAGTGGCCGCACCATAAACCACCGATGCGGTAATTGCCAGCAACCCGATGAGATTGAGCCAGCCGGTAAAGAAACCCGCTTTAGCCCCTCCGAGTTTGGATGCCCACCAGTAAATGCCGCCCGATGTGGGATAAGCAGAAGCCAGTTCGGACATACAGAAACCAATCACCAGAATCAAAACAGAGATCAGGGGCCAGCCGATGGAGATGGCCACGGGTCCCCCATTGTTCCAGGCCTGCGCGAACGTGGTAAAGCATCCGGTCAGTATGGAAATGATGGAAAAGGAAATGGCGAAATTGGAAAAAGCAGACCAGGATCTTTTGAGTTCCTGTTTGTACCCCAGCGCGGCCAGGAATTTTTCATCATCGGAAACAGCGGGTTGTTGGTCGGTCGTGGCTTCGGGGTTTAGCACCATATTTCAAATATATGTGTATTCACAATGCGCAAACAGCGTACCGTCCGATTCCCTAAGGATGCTTGCGCCGGGGCCGGATCGCAGAGCGGCCTGCGGGAAAAATACTTTTCTAAATATAACATAACGAGACGGCATGGATATGGCTGTTCCCGCGTGTGCCACGGGTTGAATCGAGCCATCGACCGCCGGCATGCCCTATTGAATGCCCGCGCCGAACACAATATATGACAGTTGCATATAATTATATAAATTACCTGCAGAAAATTTTTTGCCACACCTTAAAATGTGAGACGATTAGACCATGTATATCCCTAAAATAAATTTAGAAACGGACAGAGCCGGGATTATTGCCTTTATGAAACGGTTTAGTTTTGCAACAATCATTACTGCAAAAGACAATTTGCCGATGGCGACCCATTTACCTTTTCTTGTGTCTCTCCAGGACGACCATATTATTTTGACTTCCCATTTTGCAAAAGCAAACGAGCATTGGGCAGACATTCAAAATAATAAAGCGCTGATCATTTTTAGTGAACCACATGCTTATATTTCGCCAAAAAACTATGACAAAGAATTAAATGTGCCCACTTGGAATTATATTTCCATTCACGCTTATGGACAAGGAAGATTAGTTACTGAAACGGACAAGACTTTTGAAGTACTTGAAGCGACAATTGACAATTATGAAATTTCCTATAGACAGCAATGGGTAAATTTGCCAGATGAATATAAATTGAAGATGTCAAAAGGAATTGTTGCATTTGAAATTGTTGTTACAGACTTGCAGGCAAAGAAAAAATTAAGTCAGAATAAAACAGATGCTGAAAGACAAAAAATTATTGAATGTCTCTCGAAAAGCAATGACACCAACGAGCAATTAATTGCTGACTATATGAGAAAGGCGGGCAGCAAGTGACCCATAAGCGCTTATAACTTTTGACTTGAAGGCTAAAGTTATTGGTACCAGTATTATTGGAATGCCAAGTCTTGTGTTTACCTTAAGAGGAGGTGTATTTATATCACTTAACCAATTGATAACGTGTTTTTTTTCGTAAAGACATCTTCCCAGTCATTCAAGGATCTTATTTGGACTACCTTCAGGTGAATCTTTAAAAAAGCAAATTGATTTTATTTGTCAAATACATGGTGAGCCTGCGTTGCAAGATGGTGGTGAAGGATGAATTGAAGAAATTAGGAATTGAGTATGCCTTTGTTGACCTGGGAACAGTTGAGATAATAGGTGACATCACGCGGGAGCAGCATGATCAACTGAATAAAAACCTGCTTTTGTCTGGGCTCGAACTGCTGGACGATAAAAAGGCGATTCTGATCGAAAAAATAAAAAATGTAATTATCGAAATGATTCATTATTCGGATGACATTCCGAATGTGAATTATTCGGATTATATCAGCCAAAAGCTAAACTACGATTATAACTATTTGTCAAATATCTTTTCGGAAGTAAAGGGTATTACCATTCAACAGTTTATCATCATACACAAAATTGAAAAGGTAAAAGAATTGCTTTTGTATGATCAGCTGAATATTACCGAAATCTCTTATAAACTTCATTATAGCAGTGTTGCCCACTTGTCAACTCAGTTTAAGCACATTACGGGACTGACGCCTTCTTTTTTTAAGGGATTAAAGGAGAAGCGTATGATCAATCTGGAAAATATGTGATTTGTACAAATTATCTCCGGAATGGTGTAACAATATAATATTAAAATGCTGCATATTTGTCTATAGCTCTTCGGCTGCTCGGTAAGGTTTATATCCATGAAATATTAGGGAAAGCTTTTAAATCACAGGTTACTGATAAGTGAATGTTAGGATGTGGGATTTATGTAAGCATCTTAGATTTGGGTGTAACAATGGACCCGATAGATGTTAGGACCTTCATAACTAATTTCTTTTTCCCTCAATTTCTTTGCCGAATATTCTTAGCGGGAAATAATTTAAAGAGGAAATGATGGCAGCGTAAAATAGCTTTTAATGGATAGTGACAATATAATAAACGGAGACTATCATTTTAAATTTAAAATATATGATGAACAATAATTATCAATGGGGAGGTATGCACCTGATATGGTGGTTTATCTGGGCGATATTCCTGTTTTGGATCTTTGTGCTGCCGTATGATATTCCGGGACAACGAAGAAAAAAGGGTTCTCCCCTCGATATACTACAATCCCGTTTTGCCTCCGGAGAAATTACAAAGGAAGTATATGAAGAGAATAAAAAAATTCTGGAGCGCGATACGTTGAAATAGTTTTTCTCTTCATATTTTAAAATAGGATTCAACCATGAGAATATTGATTGCAACGGATGGTTCTCCATATAACCGATCGGCGGTGGAACATTATCTGGCTGCTCCTTTTGCGGCGGATACCCATGTCTGAATCGTTTCCGCCTATAAAAAGTCCGATCACATGATGGCGACCGAGCCGATGGGGGCGTTGAGGGAGTACGATGCAGGGCTGGACAGGGAAGCCTTTAAGCAGGCGGAGGCAGCAGCGAACTATGCGGCGGATATTGTACGCCGAAAAAATATCGGTTCTGGAGTGATGACGGCGGTTATCGATGGTTCGTTCAAGCGCGTAATTCTTAAGGAAGCGGATAATTTTGCGGCAGATCTGATCGTCGTGGGCGCCAGCGGTCACGGCTTTGTTGAACAGTTTCTGTTGGGGTCTGTGTCTCAGGAAGTGGCAAAAATCGTATATCACTCCGGTGACTTGTTTTTTTGACGGAACTTACATTTATGGGCAGACCAATAAGGGCATGAAGCTTGATAACGTGAGATTAAACAAGTTTGTTTGTTTTGAGGTGGACGTTTCCCATGGAATTTCTAATTGGGAAAGCGTAATAGCTTGGGGAGATTTTGAAGAGCTTGCGGGTGATACTGCCGTGGAAGTAAGAAAGTTTTTTTATAATAAAATATTGAATTTGCTAACCGAGGACAGTATACCGTTGATAGAAAATATTCAAACAGATCATTCTTCGGCAGACGCCAACAGAATTAAAGAATTCATGTACAGAATCAAGCTATCGGAGAAAGCAGGACATTACGAAACCCGGTAATCATTTCAAGTTTGAAATATTTGAATAGCAGGTATTGAATTATTTGTGATACCTCAAGAGATGTGAGACAATTTTAGCTACTGCTTTCCGTAATATGGGCAACTGTTCCGAGGTATAACTTTTACGAGGTCTTCCTATTATTTACTGGTTACATCTGGTTGAATTGGAATAAGATGCTCTACTTCTGAGGGTTTTTCATAGGTCGCCTTTCCTTTGAGGGAAGAATGTAACCTTTTTTGGTTATATATAGTCTGCCATTCAAGTAATCTTGGTGCCGGATCAAGATTTCGTTCCTTGCGCGAGATAGTTCTATAAAATTTGATTTGTCTGGCAGCTGTGATCGTTCAACTTTTCCATTTAGGTGGGGGCTTGTGGGCTCTTAGTTCTTATAATATTACCAGTGGTGAAGTAAAATCTGTAAATAGGCGCTTTGATTCTATCTGTGAAATACATGGTGAGCCTGCGCTGCAAAATACTGGTGAAGGACGAATTAAAGAAATTAGGGGTTGAATACGCCTTCGTTGATCTAGGAACAGTTGAAATATTGAAGGACTTAACGCAGGACCAGCATGATCAACTGAAAAAGGACCTTCTTTTAGCAGGACTCGAACTGCTGGACGATAAAAAGTCGATCCTGATTGAAAAAATAAAGAATGTGATCATAGAAATGATTCATTATTCGGACGAGTTGGCGAAAGTTAAATACTCTGATTATATCTGTGAAAAACTCGAATATGATTATCCTATTTATCCAATATTATTTCCAAAGTGAAAAGCATTACCATACAGCAGTTTATTATCATTCATAAAATAGAGAAAGCTAAAGAGTTGCTTTTATATGATCAGCTGGACATTACCGAGATTTCCTATAAGCTTCATTATAGCAGTGTGGCCCATTTGTCGACACAGTTTAAACGGATTACCGGACTGACACCTTCCTTTTTCAAGGGATTAAGTAAAAAGCGCATGAATAATCTGAAAAATATGTGATTTGTATAATATATTTTCCTCAGAATGTAACTGGTATCGCCTTTAAATATGGGATATTTGTATTCGTGCTTTTGAGCACTGACAAACGTTATATCCATGAAATAGCTATTTGAATACCTGGAATAAATTATCGGGATTAGACATATTTTAGAAAGTATAATGCCGAATCAACCACCTGGGGAAATATTGAACATACCTTACTACACATTCTGTAGTAGGCCACTTACTATAAATATAATAAAAATGAAAAATTCTATTGATGGGGGTGATTCTGTGGCTATAATATCGAAATTTCCAGAAAATTCTTCTGAATTAGAAAAAGGAAAGGCACATATCATTGTTGAGATTATTGAATATCTGCCGAATGCAGTGGTTAGCAGAACTATTATTAAAAGGATTACGGGAAATATTACGGTGTCTTCTTTTGACGCTGGTGAAGAACTCGCGGAGAAACTTTCACCGTTCGATTCTTTTATTCAAATAATCGATGGATCCGCAGAGCTTACAATTAATGATCAGTTACATACACTGAAATTGGGGGATGGAATTATTATACCTGCGCACGCCAAACATCATTTTAATGCCAATGTGCAGTTCAAAATGATTTCTACAGTTATAAAGAGTGCCTACGAAGACTTTTTATGATGAAGATAAAACATAAAGACGGATGAAAACGAATGCCCGGTTGGTCAAGGATGTTCAGGATGAACTTGGATGGTGTCCTATTTTTGTCGGGTTAAAATAGAAGTTGAGAACTGTGTAGTTACTCTATAGGGTGAGATGGAATTGAATTTCCTGAGATTATCTGCTGAAAATGCAATTAAATTTCTTCCGGGGGTTGAATTGTTTTTTAATCAGATTACTATTATTGACAATGAAAATATGAATATTGAAAAGGAAGATGTTGAAAAAGCGAAATTGCGGAATACCTTTATAAAAAATAATGAAGAACCACGATGACCGGAAGTACCAAATGCAACAAGTTGATTGGGCTTAGCAGTATCTGGTATACCGGTGTAATAAGCTGTAACAAGCCACGGAATGTTTACAAGCATTGTTTATTCTGCAGGCTTTCCTGCTAAAGGAGATATTTTCATTGTTTAAGTTTCTTTCTTTGTTATTAAATCGAGCCAGCCGCCGCTAAAACCCGCCCTGTGCAAACCAGTGATAATATATGGGCATCTTTTCATAATATCCCATATTAATCCCGATTTATAATTTTCAATCATTAGAATGACTGGCCCCTGGTTTAGCCCAAATTGCCATTCTGATATCCAACTATTGGACTTAGTATTCTTATCTGGAAAGGTGGGATTATAGCTGGCATCAAAACCATAGGCATGATGTTTTTC
>JBEPUT010000032.1:0-46471 GCA_041691395.1 Chitinophagaceae bacterium | reverse complement strand
AGGCGATAGATCTGATCAGCATTTTTATGGAACCGGTCATAGCTGAGTTCATTACGCACCCAGAGTAAAATAAGAATACTGCAGGCCATACCGATGGCCAGGCCGGCGATATTGATTGTTGCAAATGCTTTGTGGCGAACAATGTTCCGGAATGCGATTTTAAGGTAGTTGAACAACATGGAAAAGACATCTGAAGGTCAATGAATAAAACGGCAAACCTATGGCTACCAATACGATGCCATTTTTTGACGTGTTTAGAACCAGTTTGTTACGGGCGGCAACCGGGGAGTTTGTGTTCGCTTTTGATACAGGCGGGTGTGCGGTTATGGGGATGGCTGGAGTTTATAAAGCCTTGCCGATCATAATGTGATTTACCCGCTTTTTTTAAATGCTCTCATCAGGCCGTGTTTTTTGCAGCTATTTTACGTTTTAGACTTTTGGGTTGGGATGCAGGGTCATTTTTTACAACGGCCAGTTTTATTCCAATCAGTTCCCGCCCCAGATCGTTTATAATATGCTCGATGGCTTTTGCTCTTTCAAGGGAAGGGTATTTAAATCCGGCAACATACTGCCTCATAAGCCCAGGATTAATCCCGGCTTTTAAGGCAATTGCAGATACATTCAAATAATCCTTTTGTGTAAATAATGCAGTCAGATCATATGCCAATTCAAACCTGACCTCGGACGGTTCAACATTGTGAAAATAGTGTAACAGTTTTTTCATCTTCTTTTCAAGCTCATTGGGCGAAACGGCAGAATCAACTATTAAATCGTCCTCGAATTCCACACGGCCCCATAATTTTCCGTCTTTGGATTTTTCAATGATTAATGATAATTTCTTCATGATTTTACTTTCATTTTAAAAATACTTTTTCATTTTTTGCGGGTTAATCAAAGGCTATTTCCACCCGGCTTGTCTGAATATATTATTAAGCGTTCCGGGGGGCAGGTCGCCGGAATGAGCCGGAACAGTAACCTTGCCCTTTTTTACCGGATGAATAAATTGCTTATGGGAACCTTTCTGATCCTTTTCATGCCATCCATCTTTCCCAAGAAGGCGGATGACTTCTTTTGCAGTCATAAAACTTTAGTTTACAGCACCCGGCCATATAACCGCCTTTTTTCAAAGGTAACGTAATTGTTACCTTAATCCAAAGGTCAGCCTGACTTTTCCTGCTCCATAATCACTTTAACCTTTTCAAAATAATGAAAGCACTGAAAGCAGAAACAGTGAAACCACGGTGGGATTGGAGTATTTATGAACAATAACTGGGGCTATCATCCCGATGATACCCATTACAAAACGCCTTTTGAAGTGATCAGCATTTTTGCCGGTGTCGTGGGTAACGGCGGTCCATCCACCTTATCCAAAGATTCCGCTACCCTTTATCCTTTTCTTCCGGACCGGTCAGCCGGCGATATTATGATCAATGGCAATAAATTTCGCAAATTTTGTAACATTCAACGGGAATCTGACGTTAACTTTGTCAGAGCATGACCATCGCAACGACTATAGGGCGGTTTCTTCTTAAAGTGTTCAAAGCCTTGTTTGTACGCAAAAAAGATTGCTGTAAGTAGCTTTTAAACGCAAATAATTCTACTTTTACGTAGCATTTAAATGAAAAGGATCATAGCCGGTATATTAGCCTTGCTTTACCTCTCCACTTCCCTTGGAGCGACCGTGCATCTTCATTTTTGCATGGGGAAGCTGTTATCCTGGGGACTGGTTAATCATGAAAGCAACGACTGCGGTTTCTGCGGGATGCCCAAAAAAGCTGACGGTAATCATTGCGTATCTGCAAAACAAGGCTGTTGTAAGGACGAACAAAAGCAGATCAAGACCGGTGGAGATCAAAAGATTTTTACCTCTGAATTACAGTTTTTAAAGGTTTTCGATCAGGGAGATGTTATTGGCAACCCAATCCACCCGGATCTTCTTATCCCTTCCTTTCTCTTACCTTTTCCTTCCACTCATGCACCGCCACTAATGGGTAAGGTCGAGGTATTCCTTCTCAACCGGAATTTCCGAATTTGATTTGTCCTACTTCTTTATATGACCCGGCATTCTTCCGGGTTAAAGTGCTTTTAATTCATTGAAGCACGTTTATCCATCTTCGCACTAAGACATTAAAATTAAATGTATGAAAACGTTTAAAGCGTTGTGATAATTATTCAATGATCATCTCATGGTTCATAAATTAATTGAATTATCTCTTCGAAACAGGTTTACCGTGCTGATCATCGCAGTCGCACTCCTGGTGTGGGGAATATTTGCTGTAAGAAAGAATCCGATGGATGCCATTCCGGATCTTTCGGAGAACGAAGTAATTGTATTTACAGAATGGACCGGGCAGAGCCCGCAGATCATGGAAGACCAGGTAACTTTTCCGCTGGTATCCAATCTCCAGGGAATCCCGGACGTAAAGAACATCCGGGGCACGTCCATGTTCGGGATGAGTTTTATCTATGTCATTTTTGATGATAATGTAGATGTGTACTGGGCCCGCACCCGCGTATTGGAAAGACTGAATTATGCGCAGCGGCTCCTGCCGACAGGGGTTACTCCTTCCTTAGGCCCCGACGGGACGGGTGTTGGTCATGTACTCTGGTACACGCTGGACGCCGGAAAACTAGACCTAGGAGACCAAAGAACGCTGCAGGACTGGTATATCAAATTTGCCCTGCAAACCGTTCCCGGTGTTGCGGAAGTCGCCTCCTTTGGTGGCTTCGAAAAACAATACCAGCTTGTTATTGACCCGGTAAAACTTCAGTTCTACAATATTTCCCTGATGGATGTGATGAACAAGGTAAAGGCCAATAACAATGATGTGGGCGGAAGGAAATTCGAGATGAGCGGTATGGCCTACATCATCCGCGGACTAGGCTATATAAAAAACAAGGAGGATATCGAAAACATCGGGATCACGACCAATAAAGGCATACCGGTGAGGGTAAAGGATATCGCCTCTGTTCAGTTGGGAGGTGATGAACGTCTTGGAATCTTTGATGAAAATGGCGAAGGGGAAGTGGTCGGAGGTATCGTGGTGATGCGCTATGGAGAGAATGCCGACAAAGTAATTAACGCCGTAAAGACAAAAATGAAAGATGTGGAAAAAGGCCTGCCGGAAGGCGTGCATTTCAAATTTGCGTATGACCGGAGCGAACTGATTGAAGCGGCTATTAAAAATATCAAAGGTAAACTGGGAGAAGAAATGCTTGCTGTGTCCCTCATCGTAATCCTTTTCCTGTTCCACTGGCGCAGCGCCCTGAGCATCATCATCCAGATACCCATTACGATTGCCATCAGCTTTCTTTTGCTAAACGCATTTGGTATTTCATCGAATATTATGTCACTGACCGGCATTGCCCTGGCGATCGGGGTAATTGTTGACAATGGCATTATCATGGCGGAAAACAGCTACCGGAATCTTGCTGAATGGCAGATAAAAAATAGTTCTCACGGAGAATAATTTCTGAAAAATGAAAAACCAGTTTGACAATATAAGAAAAGGATGGTTAAACAAAAACAGGTACTATCGCATTCCCAAGGCGGAAAGGATAGCCATCATTGAAAAATCCTGCAAACAGGTATCCCGGGGTGTTTTCTTTTCGACCGTCATCATTATTACTTCCTTTCTCCCGGTATTCCTATTAACCGGACAGGAAGGAAAACTATTTCATCCGCTGGCGTACACCAAAACATTCATCCTGCTGGTGGACGCGTTTCTGGTACTGACCCTGGCCCCTGTACTCATTTCCTTTTTTATGCGGGGACGGTTCCGGGATCAGGCAACAAATCCGGTTAACCGGGTGCTGGAAAAAATATACGAACCCCTTATCCGCCGCTGCATTACATGGCGCAAAACAACCATTGGTATTAATCTCATCGCCCTGCTGATAAGCATCCCCCTGGTTATGAGCCTTGGACGGGAATTTATGCCAGCACTGGATGAAGGTTCCATTTTGTTCATGCCGGTAACCATGCCTGATGTGTCTAATTCAGAAGTGAAGCGGATACTCCAGGTTCAGGATAAGATCATCGCATCGGTTCCTGAGGTAAAGAATGTGCTGGGTAAGGCAGGAAGGGCGAGTACAGCCACGGACAATTCTCCCATCAGTATGATTGAGACCATTGTTTTACTAAAGCCAAAATCAGCATGGCGGCCCGGCAAAACAAAAGAAGATATTATCAATGAGTTGAATAGCAAACTGCAAATACCAGGCGTCACGAATGGATGGACACAGCCCATCATCAACCGAATGAATATGCTGTCCACCGGCATCCGGACCGACGTGGGCGTAAAAGTATATGGACAAAACCTGGATACCATTTACGCATTCGCTCAAAAAATAAAAAATGAATTGCAGGGCATCAGCGGTGTAAAAGATTTGTACGTTGAACCGATAACCGGTGGAAAATATATAGACGTCAAAATCAAACGCAATGAAATCAGCCGGTATGGTTTAAGCGTGGACGATGTAAACGCCGTTGTTCAAAGCGCCCTGGGGGGCATGAAACTGACCACGGTAATTGAAGGAAGACAACGATTTTCCGTAAACGCGCGCTACGCTCAGGATTACCGGGATAATCTGGAAGCATTGAAAAGCCTGCAGGTCCAAACCGCGCAATCCGGTCCCATTCCCCTCCAGGCGGTTGCGGATATCCGGATCACAGAAGGGCCGCCTATGATCAATTCGGAAAACGCACTTCTCCGAGGAACGGTGTTATTTAATGTCCGCGACCGGGACATGGGCAGTACGGTACAAGATGCCCGGGACAGGCTGAACAGCATGTTGACCCGGTTACCAAAAGGATATTACCTGGAATGGAGCGGACAGTATGAAAACCTGATCAGCAGCGAAAGAACCCTGAAGATCATTTTACCCGTTGTGGTCCTTATCATTTTTTTCTCTATGTACTTTGCCTTTCGCTCGGCAAGGGAAGCGCTATTAAGCCTAATTACCATACCCTTTGCCCTGATCGGAGGAGCATACATGGTTTACTTCTGGGGAGTGAATTTATCGGTAGCGGTGGCTGTTGGGTTTATCGCACTTTTTGGTCTGGCTGTGGAAACCGGTATCGTCATGGTCATTTACCTCAATGACGCCATGCAGCAGCTGATAGCAGCAAAGGGAAATTCCTGCGACACCATAACAAAAGCAGATTTGCGGGAATATGTTATTGCAGGTGCAGCAAAAAGGTTGCGGCCTAAATTGATGACCGTATGCGTGGCGCTGTTCGGCCTGATACCCATTCTCTGGAGTTCAGGCGTGGGCAGCGATGTGATGAAGCCTATCGTATTGCCCATGATTGGTGGTGTATTTACTTCCTCCATTCATATTCTCCTGGTTACACCCATTATTTTCCTGATGAGCAAGGAATATGAACTCAGGAAGTATGGAAAGATTGAAGTGCCCGATATTAAACACTAAACCATGAAGCCATTATTAGTCATCTTCATTTTCTTTACAAATACCCTGCAATCCCAGGCGCAAAATCCGATGAGCCTGGATAGCATTCTTTCAGCTATCGAAAGAAATAACCCGGTTGTACAAATGTATCAGGCAGACATTCGCTCTGCAGATGAGGCGGCGAAAGGTGCGAGGAGCTGGTCGCCGCCGGAACTGGGAACAGGGTTTTGGATGACGCCTTACGATCCGGGTTTGTGGAGGAAGTCAGCAGATGGAACGAACGGCATGGGTCAGTACATGATCACTGCCCAGCAAATGATCCCGAATAAAAAAGAACTGGAAGCAAATGAGCAATACATGCAGGCCGGGTCGGCGGCAAACAAAGAAACGGAAAGGGCAGCGATGAACGAATTATGGGCCGCCGCAAAAGTGTATTATTATATCTGGCTGGTAAATGAAAAAAAAATAAAGCTTTTGGATGAAAATGAGAAGCTGCTAAGCTTCATGATCCAGAGCGCTGAATTAAGATATAAAAACAACCTGGGGAAATTAAATGCCTATTACAAGGCAAAGGCCGCCCTTGGTAAAATCGAAAATCAGCGGGTGGATATCATGAACGTAATAAGGCAACAGCGGATCAGGCTGAACAGCCTGATGAACAGGGGAAAAGATATTGAATTTGATATCGACAGCTCATACGCCGTTAAACTCTACGTTGCAATAGATAGTAGTTATTTCATCGGAACAAGGAGTGATTTAAAAGCCATAGACAAAAACATCGATCTGACTTATTTGCAGCAAAACCTGGAACGGTCCAAATTAAAACCACAGTTTGGTGTGCGCTATGACCACATGTTTGGTTTCGGGGGGGCTCCCATGCAATTTAATTTAATGGCTATCGTGAGGCTTCCTTCTGCCTCCTGGTCTGCAAAAAGCAGTAAGGCAAATATTGAAGGCCTGAAATGGAAAGCCCAATCCTACGAAGCACAAAAACAAATCATCATCAATGAAACCTCCGGCGAAATAAGCGGTCTGCTAGCATCCATCGACAGCAAAAAAAAACAATTGCAGTTGTTTGAATTGAATATTATTCCCTCCCTGCAAAAGAACTTTAAAACGACTCAGTTATCCTACGAACAGAACACAGAAGAGCTTTTTGAGCTCTTTGATGCCTGGGAATCGCTTAATATGACTCAGCTTGATTATCTGGACCAGTTGCAGGCGCTTTTAACCATGCAGGTACAGATGGATAAATTACTGGAACAGAAATAGAATACGATGTCTATCAGATTTTCGTCCATATCAAAAAAATATATTTTAACCGGTTTTGCTATTGCGTTACTGGCATTTGCAGGATGTAAACCAAAAACCGGGGATGCTGATGTTGCCGTTGCGGACAGCGCGAAAGAAACCTACACCTGTCCGATGCATCCACAGATTATGGAATCTCATCCCGGGAACTGCCCTGTCTGCGGAATGGCACTCGTAAAAAGAGAAAATGCCAAACGGGAAATATCCCAGGTGGATCTTTCTACCCTGCTTCAGCCAACCAACCGTGTTGTGCTGTCATCCATTCCGGTCATCTCCCTGCAGCATGCTGTTCAGCAAAAAGAGATTGATGCCTTTGGCCGGATTGAATACGATACCCGGTTTGTAAAGACCATAGCGGCGAGGATCTCAGGGAGAATAGAAAAGCTGTATGTCAGATATCGTTACCAGCACATTCATGCAGGAGATAAGATTATGGATATCTATAGCCCTGAGCTTTTAACCGGCCAGGAAAATCTGTTGTTTATTCTTAAAAATGATCCGGCGAATATGTCGCTGATCAATGCAGCAAAAGAACGGCTTTTACTGCTGGGAATGAATGGCAGTCAGTTGCAGCAGGTGATAGCAAAAAGTAAGCCCTTATTCACTGTTTCCGTGTATAGCGATTATACGGGTCATGTTCACGAGTCAGGAAACATGAACAATGCGGCCGGACAAATGAATACTCCGGGGATGACAGAAGAATTGTCACTTAAAGAAGGTATGTATGTGCAAAAAGGTCAACCGGTATTTCAAATATACAATATGACCAAAAGTTGGGTTACACTCAGCCTCTTTGCCGGAGATAATACATTGGTAACGGCCGGGACACCGGTGACGATCATTCCGGAAACGGCGCCTGATAAAAAATTTGTTTCTAAAATCAGCTTTATAGAACCCTTTTACCGCAGCAACAGTAAAACACTAACAGCAAGGGTTTATTTCGATAACCTGTCCATGGACCTTCCTGTTGGAAGCCAGGTTAAGGCGATTATACCTGTCAGGACGAACAGGGAGGGCTGGTTACCACAGCAGGCTGTGTTGTCTCTTGGTTTAAACAAAGTGGTTATGCTTAAGAACGGTGACGTTTTTGAAGTCCACGCTGTTCACACGGGTATCGTCGCAAATGATTTAATTCAGATCAGGGATGGCCTGAACGATCAGGATAGTGTAGCAGCAGACGCACAGTTTTTAATAGACAGTGAAAGCTTTATAAAAGTAAACCAGTAAATATGAAAAGCGCGATCGTTCTTTATTTCTCAATATGCGCAGCTACTTTATTTTGGTTGGCCTCGTGCAACGGCAATAAGAAACCGGCCTCTAAAAAGGCGAACGACATCTATTACACCTGCTCCATGGATCCCCAGGTTGTAGAGGCTAACCCGGGCAAATGCCCAATCTGTCATATGGAGCTCACGGCAGTTAAAAAAAGCGCACAGCAGAAAAATGATAATGAACTAGAGTTGAGCCCCGAACAAATACAGCTTGGTAATATTCAGGTGGACACTATTCGGAATGGCAGTATGGGAACCCGGTCGGTATTGACGGGAACGCTGAATTTCGACCAAACCAAAATAAACGCAGTGAATGCCAGGATCGCGGGCAGGATTGAGAAACTGTATTTTAAAAATATCGGCGACTATGTGCCAAAAGGAGCCAAACTATACGCGCTTTATAGCGAAGAGCTAAATAATGCCAAACAGGAATATTTACTGGCAGTTCAGAAGCGAAAGGTTTTGGGAAACACGGTAATTGACTTTGATCAGGTAATTGAAAGCGCAAAAAATAAATTGCTGTTGTGGGGAATGGCGGAAGACCAAATCAGTAATCTTCCCAGGGACAATAACGATAACGTTACCAGCTTTTACAGTACCCAGGCCGGATATATTACTACATTAGGTGCGCAGGAAGGAGAATATGTTACAGAAGGAGGAAGTATTGTCCAGCTGGCTGGGCTCTCCACGTTATGGGTAGAAGCCCAGGTTTATACTTCCCAATTAAGCCAGTTGGATGAATCGGCCAGCGTAACAGTCAAAATACCGGATATTCCCGGAATGGCGATGGAAGGGAAAATCGAATTTGTAAACCCGGAAATTAACCCGGACAGCCACATAAACCTGGTTCGTATAAAAATAGCGAATCGGGGCCATCAGCTAAAACCGGGTATGTCTGCCTATGTAATCCTTAATTCTGTTCAGCAAAAAACACTTTCACTGCCGGTCAATGCCGTGCTGAGAGATGGTAAAATGGCCACCATCTGGGTTCAGACCTCGCAAAACAAATTCATAAGCAGGATGGTAGAAACAGGTTCGGAAGGAAATGGTGTTCTGAAAATTAAATCCGGTTTAAAAGAGGGTGACGCGGTGGTGATTAACGGGGCCTACCTTCTGCAAAGTGAGTACATATTCAGAAAGGGTGCCAGCCCAATGGCTGGTATGGATATGGGAGGGATGAAAATGTAGGAATATCAGACGGCTTTTTGAAATCAGTTATTACCTGTCCGGCTTGCGGATAGGTCAGGGAAGGATCTCTATTTTAATCATCGTATGCATTTCCGACACTCATTTTACATACAAAGATTGTACAATAATTCTGCAATAATTTGGTAATTTCAGCGCCTCAGGACAAGGTAAGTCATCATTCCATTTTTCTTTTTAACTACAATATTTAATATTGATCATCATCAGTAAAGCATATGAAAGCGCGTACCCATCCCAATTTTGGATCTTGCACCAAATTTATTTGTCTTGGCCTTCTTTTAATTGTTAAGGCGGGTCATACTCAAAAGCGAATCGTGTCCATTAAAGAGGTGCTTGAACTCGTGCAGTCAGGGCAACCTCAGTTACAGGCCTTCCAGGAACAAAAAAAGGCAGCCGGGCATAGGGTTGATCTTGCCAAAAATACATTGATGCCTGATCTGACGGCTGGTTATCAGGCTGGTTATGCTACTTATAACAATATTACCGGCATGAGTTATACGGGGCAGATCATGCCGATCAGTGGTCCTCCGTCTTCCGGCAATACCTATGATCCTGTTCCGGGGACGGCCCTCACGGCTTTATTTCAATGGACGCCCTTTACTTTCGGCCAGCGCCAGGCGGCCATTGAAAAAGCGGTTGCCGGGTTCAAACTCGCCGGCAGCTATTATGATAATGCTTTATTCCGGCAGCGATATGCAGCCATCGCCGTATACCTGGACTTACTATACTATAAAAATTTGCTAAGCAGCCAGCAGTCAAATATAGATCGTTCCCGAACCGGTTTGCAGCAATCCCTTGTGCTGGCCACAGAGGGACTCCGACCCGGTCTTGATACCGTGCAATTCCAGTCAACACTTGCCCAGGCGGAAATGGACCGGTTAACTACGCAGCGTCTTTACCAGTCACAAGTCTTAGAACTGCTCCGATTGACCGGTCTTCCAGGTGCTCCGGATGATCTGGAATTATCAGACACGCTGCTGACTGTGCAACTACCTGCTCTTCCTGACACGGCGGGACTTTATTCACAGCATCCGGATTATAAATATTATGAAGCACAGGTCGCGGTTAGTGCAGCCAGTTTGAAAGAAATAGACCGGGCCTGGCGTCCGAGGTTCGACATATGGGCCAATGCTTATGCCCGGGGCTCCGGGATAGAAGCAAATGGGATGATTGACAAAGCAGGTGGTTGGTCTTTAACAAGAAACAACTACGGGGCAGGAGTTCAACTTAGTTTCCCTATCCTGCAATTCTCTAAAGTAAACATCCAAAAAAAACAATATGGTTCGCTGCTGAAAGCGGATGAGCTGCAACTGGCCCAGGTATCTGTCAACCTTCAAAAACAGATCGAAAACGCTGAGTCCATTTACCGGCAGAATCTGTTGATTGCTGCATTGGCACCCGTTCAATCCCGGGCAGCGCGGAGTGCTTATGAGGGGCTGAAGTTGAGTTATGAAAGCGGATTGGTTGATTTTACCAGGCTTACGCAGGGACAATATCAACTGTTGAATGCTGAGGCGATGGAAGCGGGCGCTTATTTACAGGTATGGAAATCCTTACTGGAAATTGCCGTGTCAAAGGGTAACTTGAATTCCTTTACCAACCAATTGAAATAATGAATATTGTATGATAAAGCTCATTGTTGCGGCGCTGAGGCATCCCATAACCATCCTGGTCACGGTGGTGGCCATTGTTTTCTTTTCCTATCTGGCCATCCGCAATTCGAAGATAGATATCTTTCCCCACCTTGGACTCCCCACGGTGTATGTAGCCCAGCCCTACGGTGGTTTGTCACCCGAGCAAATGGAAGGATTCGTTGTCTCCTATTATGAATACCACTTCCTTTATATCACTGGTGTCAAATATGTGGATTCAAAAAGTATCCAGGGTGCGGCGCTGATCAAAATCGAATTTAATGAAGGGACCGATATGAGCCAGGCAATGGCTGAAGTAGTAGGTTATGTAAATCGTGCAAGGGCCTTCATGCCGCCAGGTACGGTACCACCTTTCATCACCCGTTTTGATGCCGGCAGCGTTCCCGTAGGTCAGCTGGTATTCAGATCCGACACGCGCTCGCTGGGAGAGATATCAGACCTTGCTTTATTCAGGGTGCGACCGATGTTCTCTACCCTTCCCGGCGTTTCTGCCCCTCCTCCGTTTGGCGGCAATCAAAAAACCGTTGTTGTTACCGTGGATCCCGAGAAACTGCGCGGCTATGATCTTTCCCCCGATCAGGTAGTACAATCGATGGTCCGGTTCAACAGTATTTCGCCCTCGGGCAATATCAGCATTGGCGATACCACGTACATCACGCCACAAAACAGCGTGATCGAAACATTGCAGGACCTGCAGAATATTCCTATGCAACTGAAAAGCGGTCCTGTTGTTTATATCCGGGACATTGCCACCGTAAGCATGGGGACGGATATCACGACCAGCTACGCCCTGGTCAACGGCAAGCGGTCTGTATATATCCCGGTAACCAAGCGTGCGGATGCTTCTACCTGGGATGTAGTGAAAAGAGTAAAAGCAGCATTGCCGGACATGCAGGCTGCTATTCCGGCGGACATCAAAGTAACCTATGAATTTGATCAGTCGGGCTACGTGATCAACTCACTCAAAAGCCTGATGTTTGAGGGTGGACTGGGAGCGGTTTTTACCGGCCTTGTGGTTTTACTTTTTCTCGGAGACCGTCGCAGTGCGCTTATCGTTATTATGACCATTCCCCTGGCCCTGCTTTCTGCAGCCACCCTGCTCTATCTCACAGGGCAAACGATTAATATTATGACGCTGGGGGGCCTCGCCCTGTCCGTGGGTATCCTGGTGGATGAAGCAACAGTCACGATGGAGAATATACACCGGCATCTGGAAATGGGCAAAGACAGGGCGCGGGCTATTTCGGACGGTTGTAAAGAAATCGCAGGGGCAAAATGGCTTATCCTGCTGAGCGTATTGGCTGTGTTTGTACCTGCCCTGTTCATGAATGGAATACCCCACGCGATGTTCATGCCCCTGAGCCTGGCCGTTGGGTTTGCCATGATTGCTTCTTTTCTGCTCTCTCAGACTTTTGTGCCCGTCGTTTCCAACTGGATGCTCAACCATCACCTGATGAGTCGTAAAGAACCAGAAAAACAAAGCCGTTTTGCCCGCTTCAGAAACCGGTATATTCTTTTTGGACAACGGTTCCAGCCAAAATACCGGTTGCTAACCAGTTTATTTATTCTGGCGGCGGTGGCACTCGTTGTCCTTCTGTTTTCTTTCACCGGAACAGAGCTGTTCCCGCAGACCGACAGCGGACAGACTCAGGTGCGGTTACGCTTACCCGTGGGTACCCGGTTTGAACGAACAGAAGATGCCACACGTAAATTATTGTCGCTGACCGACAGCATCGCCGGTAAAGAGAACGTAGAAATAACATCTGCTTTCATCGGAACCCAACCCTCCAGTTACCCGGTTAATTATATTTATTTATGGACCAGCGGCCCGAATGAATCGGTTACCAAGATCCGGCTCAGGCCGGGTATGATCCCTATTGAAAAATTCCGTGAGCAGCTGAGGGCTGCAGTTGCCCGGGAAATGCCCGGCGTCAGCATGTCTTTTGAACCGGGTGATATTGTGGAACAGGTGCTCAACCTGGGGAGTGCTAATCCCGTGGAAATAGCCGTCGCCAACAGGAATCTGAACGAAGGGAAAAAGACAGCGCAAAAATTGCTGAAGAAATTGACAGGCATATCCGCTTTGAGGGACTTGCAAATAGCAACTCCATTGGATTATCCCGCTATCAAGCTTGATGTGGACCGCATAAGGGCCGGTCAGTTGGGTATTTCCGGCACGCAGATTGCGAATTCCATCGTCGCCGCTACTTCCTCCAGCCGGTTCACTACTCCAAGCTATTGGCTTGATAAGACCTCCGGAACAGCCTACCAGGTACAGGTGCAATATCCTCAATACCGCATGAACAGCAGCATGCAATTGGAAGCGATCCCCGTATCTTCGGGAAGTGATGGAAAAACACATTATTTAAACGAAGTCGCCTCCTGGAAGCATACAACAATTCCCGGTGAGTACGACCGCCTGAATCAACAGCGCTATATTACCATCACAGCGAACATTCAACAGAATGACAGAGGAGCCGTTTTCAAAATGGTGCGTCAGGCCATAGCGGACATGGGCAGCTTACCGAACGGCGCGAAAATATTATTGCGCGGGCAGCCGGAACTGC
The DNA here is from genome assembly GCA_041691395.1 of Chitinophagaceae bacterium. Lineage (GTDB taxonomy): Bacteria > Bacteroidota > Bacteroidia > Chitinophagales > Chitinophagaceae > Puia. The sequence goes on along the minus strand of JBEPUT010000032.1, from coordinate 33,052 downwards.
TGCAACAAACCCTTCAAAGTCTGCAATTCGGTCTACTGGTCGCGGTTGTGGTTATTTTTCTGGCGATGTCTATTTATTTCCAATCATTCCGCGTAGCGGCAGCAACCTTGTCCATCATACCGGCCGTCATTGCAGGATCACTGCTTATGCTGTTTATTACGGGTCAAACCATGAATATACAATCCTATATGGGAACGATCATGGCTGTAGGCGTGGCCATTGCCAATGCGGTGTTATTTATTACTTATGCAGAAAATTCAAGAAAATCACATGCCTCTTCACCCCATATCGAATCTGCAGCCAGCCGTTTGCGTCCCATCCTGATGACCAGCGCTGCTATGATTGCGGGTATGGTGCCCATGTCCCTCGGGCTTACCGAAGGCGGAGACCAGACAGCACCTCTGGGAATTGCGGTGATTGGCGGAATGATCTTTTCTGCCTTTAGCGTCTTATTTTTTCTGCCCCATGTTTACCATTGGCTGATCGGGAGAAGGAAATATATATCTGTGTCCCTGGACCCGGATGATCAAAACAGTAAAAACTATGATATCAAATAATATGCAATATTTAATTCCCCTTAAATTTCTGACCTTATCCGTTTTGGTCCTCCTGTCCGCCGGTTGTGGCAGCAGTGGAAAACAGGACGTGAAAATAACTTCGGATGAGGCAGCTATTGGAGATACAGTACCGGTATTTACACTAAAGACCGATACACTCAAAAAGACTGTTGAATTACCCGGAGAGTTGCTTCCTTATGAGCAGACTGATCTTTATGCCAAAATATCCGGCTTCGTAAGAACCATGAAAGTGGACATCGGAGACGTTGTGCACAAAGGACAGACTCTTGCAATCATCGAAGCGCCGGAAGTAAACACAAAATTTGCAGAAGCGGGATATTCCATACAGACGGCAAAAGCAAAATGGACAGCCAGCAAAGATAACTATGACCGCTTATTCAGGGCATCCCGGAATCCGTCCCCCGGGATTGTAGCTCCTGTTGAGCTGGAAAACAGTCTTAACCAGATGATGGCGGACAGCGCTACGTTTGAAGCGGCAAGACAGCAGGCAAAGGCCTATAAAGAAGTATCGGGATACCTTTATATTACTGCACCTTTTGATGGGGTAATAACGGCCCGAAAGGCCGATCCGGGTGCTTTGGTGGGAGCCAATGCGATGTTGTTAACCATACAAAATAACAGCACCCTCCGGTTGAGGGTAGCCGTTCCCGAAATGTATATTGCTTCAGCAGGTAAAGCCCGAAATATCTTTTTCAGTGTGGATGCCTATCCTGAACAACAGTTTAGCGGAGTACTTACCAGGAAAACAGAGACGGTTGATCCGGCCACCCGCACAGAACTCTGGGAGTTTACCATAGACAATAGTAAACACTTATTGAAAGCAGGGATTTTCGCGCGTGCAAAAATCAATATAACAAGGAATGGCCGTTCTTATATAATTCCTTCTTCTGCCATTGCCACCACCCTGGAACGAAAATTCGTCATTAAAGTAACCCAGGGAAAAGCCGATTGGGTGGACGTTCGCCAGGGAATTACAACCGATAGCGGAGTCGAAATATTCGGGAATTTCAAAACGGGAGATACATTGCTGATAAAAGGGACAGATGAGCAAAAGCAAGGCAGCAAGGCGTTTTGGAAGATTCGGGAGTGACGACATCCCCTTTCGTTATTGTTAAGCTTAAATTACCATGTCTTACCTGAAATTCCTGGCCCCGGGTAAAATGATTTCCCGGGCCTTATTCTGCACCCGTGTTTTTCTATCTTGTTCCGGAGGAATAGTCTTTTCATCAGCACGAGACAATGTTAGCAAAGGCAGGTTCTCTCCCTGTGAAGGGGTGAGTTGCCGCAATAATTTCGACAGATTATAACAGCGGCTTACGATCACATGGATCACCTCGCCTTCACGCTGTAACTTTCCTTCTGCCATGATCAGTCGCGACTGCAATATCTCCTTCCGGTATTTGTCGAACAGGTTTTGAAATATCACCAGGTTTGCACAACCTGTTTCATCCTCAATGGACATAAAGCAAATGCCGCCTGCTGTTCCGGGTCTTTGCCTCACTAGCACCAGCCCGGCTACTTTCAGCATTTGTCCATCAGCGATATCCGACAGTTCGCCGGTGGATATAATGTGCAGCTGCTGAAGTTTCTCTCTCACAAAACTGACCGGGTGCGCTTTTAAAGACAAAGCCGTTGCTGCATAATCATGAACCACGTGTTCGGATGTTGTCATTACAGGCAATGATGAACCTGTTGCATCATCGGATGGCAGACCAGCAAACAATGCAAGAGGCCGGTCCCGCGTGGAAACCTCCCATAATGCCTGTCGCCGGTCGAGTCCTATGGATCTGAAGGCATCAGCGTCTGCTAATTTTTCAAGCGCCGCCTGCGAAAGTCCGGTATCCCGCAGGGCATTGATACCGGAATATTTTATTTTTCTTGCATTGACAAGCACCTGCATATCCTCATCGCGTAAGCCCTTCACCTGACGGAAGCCAAGACGAAGTGCGCAGTATTTGCCTGGTCTTTCTTCCAGTGTATTATCCCAGTCAGAATAATTAATATCCACCGGCCGCACATCAACGCCATGTTTTACGGCATCAATAACGATTTGCGCGGGCTGATAGAAACCCATCGGCATGCTGTTCAGTAAGGCACACGCAAAAACATCGGGATAATACCATTTGATCCAGGAAGAAACATAGACCAGCAGTGCAAAACTGGCGGCATGACTTTCGGGAAAACCATAACTGCCAAAACCTTCCAGTTGCCTGAAAACCCTTCGCGCATATTCAAGGGTATACCCGTTTTGCATCATGCCGCTGATCAGCTTCTTCTCAAATTGGGCAACCAGTCCCTTTGCCTTAAAGGTGGCCATGCTGCGTCGCAGCTCATCTGCTTCGGACGGCGTAAAGCCTGCCGCCACAATAGCAATCTTCATAGCCTGTTCCTGGAAAAGCGGAATACCCAGGGTGCGTCCCAGTATATTTTCCAGCTCTTTCGATGGATACTCCACGGGTTCTTCTCCATTGCGGCGGCGCAGATAGGGATGCACCATATCGCCCTGGATGGGCCCCGGCCTCACGATGGCGACCTCGATCACCAGATCGTAAAAGCAACGGGGTTTTAGCCGCGGTAACATGCTTTGCTGGGCACGACTTTCGATCTGGAAAACACCGATGGTATCCGCATGACAGATCATTTCATAAACCGCCGGATCATCCTGAGGGATTTTGGCCAGCGTCAGGTCAAGCCCATAATGAGTTTTCGCTTTATCAAATGCCTTGCGGATACAGGTGAGCATGCCGAGTGCCAGTACATCTATTTTAAGAAAGCCCAGGATATCAATATCATCCTTGTTCCATTCAATGCAGGTCCTGTTCTCCATACGAGCATTCATGACCGGACACAGATCGGAAAGCTTGCCCCGGGTGATCACAAATCCTCCGGTATGCTGGCCAAGCTGTCTTGGAAAACCCATGAATTGCCGGGTGAGTTGCAAAACCTTGCGAAGATGTTTATCCTTTGGATTGAGTCCCTGCTCCAGGATACGTTCCTCTTCAAAACATTCGTCCGTGAATTCCCAGATGGAACCGGAGAAACGATTGATGGTGTCCACAGATAACCCCATCGCTTTCCCCACATCCCTGATCGCCCCTTTATGGTGCTGCTGTGTAACGGTCGCCACAATGGCTGCACGATCCCTTCCGTATTTTCGGTAAATGTATTGGATCACCTCTTCGCGGCGTTCATGTTCAAAATCCACATCGATATCCGGTGGCTCGTTGCGGGCGGAAGAAATGAACCGTTCAAAAAGCAGATCGAATTTGGTTGGGTCAACGGACGTGATGCCGAGGCAATAACAGACCGTTGAATTGGCAGCTGACCCCCGTCCCTGGCAAAGAATATTTTGTTGTCTGGCGAAACGTACAAGATCATGAACAGTAAGAAAATAAGGCGCATAATTCATCTGGTTAATAAAACCAAGCTCATGTTCAATGTCTGCCATTGTTTTTTCAGGAAGAGGATCTCCAAAATGCTGCCGGGCACCTTCCAGGGTCAGGAACCTGAGCTCCTCCCGGGGACTGCGGCCTTCGGCGGTGATCTCTTCAGGATATACATATTTCAATTCATTCAGGGAGAACCGGCAGGCCTCAGCGATTTCCTTTGTGCGCCGGATTGCATCAGGGTATTGCCTGAATAACCGCTCCATCTCCTCCGCTTTTTTAAGATGTCTTTCCGCATTTTCATGCAGCTTGTAACCCGCATTGTGGATCGTGCATTTTTCACGGATACAGATTAAGATATCCTGCAGTTCCCGCCGGGCAGGATCATGATAATATACATCGTTGGTGGCCACCATGGGGATTTCTAACGATTTGGATAACTGGAAAAGGCGATGCAGCTGTTTGGCATCATGACCATTGTACGGACGGGATGCTGCCAGGTAAAGATCTTTCCCGAATGCATCCCGGTATTCCTGCAGGGAATGCTTAAATGAATCATCATAATCGAAACTGGCATTTAATGCTGCCGGCGGCAGCACAATGAATTTTGTATCTTTTGCATGCCGGTATACATCCGATTTGTATAAATGGCACTGACCTTTTTCTGCACGGAGATTACCAGCAGAAAGTAAAGCGGAAATCCGGGCATATGCATTTTTATCCGCGGGGTATGCTAACAGGCCGGGGCCATCCAGGAGATCGAGGCGGCAGGCCGGCATAATACGCATACCTTTTTTTTTAGCGGCAGCATGTCCGCGAACGATACCCGCAAAGCTGTTCCGGTCAGTGATTGCCAGTTCCGTATAGCCCAGGTCTGCTGCATGATCCACCAACTCTTCAGGATGAGAAGCGCCGCGCAGAAAGCTAAAATTGCTGGTGATCTGTAATTCAGTATACTCCATATTCTCTCCCGTTGTTACGCAAAAAATCCGTACAGGAACCATTGCCAGGTTTTATCTTCCCCATAATGGCCGGACCGGAATACCCAGTAACGATGGCCTTCTTCATCTTCCACACAATAATAATCCCGGTGCTCTCCTTCTTCCAGCCACCATTCCCGTTCTATGCGTTCCGGTCCGTCGGCCTTTTTGATGTTATGCAGCTTTCCCTTGTAACGAAACAGCATGGGCGGGTAATCCGGTACAGGCGCTGCTACCTCGATGGGCTCCGGCTTTGCTAAAAGCTGCAGCGGCCTGGGCTTGTCTATTCTCCAGGCGATAACTGATTTTTGATGAAGGGAAGCGGCCTGTTTCAGCGATCGTTCCGGCCAATGGTGCTCGCTGGGTATATAACGGTGTATAGTATGCGCACCCAGCTTGCCGGCCAGCCGGTCCATCAGTTCTGATAACCGGTTATCTTCCAGTCCGCCGGTCCCCTCCCACAATTTTTCCTGTACCGGTGAAAGGTCTTCTACTTTCGGAGCTTCCAGCAGGAATAATTCTATACCCAGGGCGGGCTCCATCGTGGACAGCTTAATTTCGAACAGTTTAAAAAGATGGGCAGCATGATGGGAAGGGCGATTCGTTCCAATACGGATCTCTTCCATTTTACCGTCCACACGGTAACCCTTAAACGAAGCCAGGCGAAGTCCTTTCTGCTCCTGTTGCAACCGCCTGCATAACACTTCCAGTAATCTCTGTAAGGCAATTTCGATTCCGGTCGCTGTTACGATCGGTTCCAGGCAAGGGAGTCGTTCCTGGTAAGGCACAACGGGTTGCTCAGGTATGATCGCTTCTTCTTCCAGTCCCAAGGCCTGATCCACACGGAGCAGCAGATGCGGGCCAAAACGCCTGCGAAGGGCAGCCCGTGGCATACTCATAAAATCCCTGATCTGGCGAAGCCCCAGCTTTTGCAACCGTTCCTCCGTATTGGTTTCGATACGAAGCGCTGCTGCCGGAAGAGAGAGCAAGGCTTCTATATGCTGTCCGCTGTCAATAACAGCTGATCGCCGGGCAAACCGGGCAGAAGCCCAGGCCGCGCCAATGGTATCTGCCATGGCGGCCCGCACGCCATAACCAGCGGTCTTTAATCGGTTAATGATGACTGTTAGATAGTCTTTGTCGCTGCCCCAAAGATGAGCACAGCCTGTAACGTCAAGTATAAGTCCGTCGGGTGGATCAACGGCTGTGATGGGTGTATAGCGGATACAGCCCTGAGCAAGCCGCTTCAGCAATTGACCGGAAATCTCCGGACTGTCATCCAGGACTTCCAGACCCGGAATGATGGCCCGGGCATCTGCCAGCACCATCCCGCTATCTATTCCATTCGTTTGTGCTATGGCATTGGCCGCGGTGATCAGCATCCGCCCATGTACAGGCGCACGTAAAACAAAAGATGACTGCCGGAGTTCAGGGCGGCGGATACTGAACCAGTCCGTCGCCAGGTGACGGAACCAGATGGAGACAAAACGTTTCTGCATATCATCCGGTTTTCTTCTGATGATCATAAATGATGGCAGCCAGGGCGGAAACATGCCTGAATTTTCCTGCAGCCCATTCGATCTGCCAGCTTCCCGGCTTACCATTCCTGACTTTCAGTAATTCCACCTGCCAGCGGGGAAAGCCGATACCGGGTAAACCATCTTCTGTTACTCCGGGAAGAGATGTAATTTTCCAGCGCGAAACACAAGCGGTGGTATTCAGATTCCGCGGATTGCGGCGAAGGATAAATCCGGTTACACGACTTTGTTCAACAGCCAGCTGAAGCCGCCTGGAGGCGGTAAAACTAATCTCCTGCATCTCTCCCACCACGGCCGTAACAGCACCGCACTTCAGCGCTTCTTCCATGGCCCAGATCACATCCCTTTCTTTTTGCAGATCCACAAAAATAATCCTGTCGGGCTCAATGCCAAAGCTCTTCAAAGCCGGCGGGAACAAGGTTCTTGAAGAACTGATCCATACCACCGCCCCCTGGTTTCGCATCAGTGCGGCCAGCATGCCGGATATGAATCCGGCCGAAGCTGCTCCGTCTTCAGCATCCGGGCTTAGAAATTCATGCACCGCACCCAATGGAAATGTTCCATTCGGAAAAGCATCATCTATCCCGCCCCATCCAATATCCACGGCGATGCCTCCAGGCATTGGCCTGTATCCTTGTAAAGGGAGGATATCCTTTTGCAACCGCGCGATGATATTTGCCTTTGTATCGGACATATTCCAGGATAAAAATACTAAATAATTTAGTAAATCCGGATTATTTCTTGATCTGATGAACGGGGGCGTTAATTTTAGATGTGCCGGCAGCCGGGCATTATTTCGTGGAATACCGTTCTTGTTACTCCAAAAAATCAAGCATGAAACGCCAAAAATCTACTGTATTTATTCTCCTGATCTTATTGTTGACGGGCATCAGCACGGGCGCGCAACCAAACAATACCCTGGCATTTTCGAGTCCCGAATCCCAGGGGGTCTCTTCAACAGGCATCCTGCATTTCCTGGAAGCGTCCGGTAAAAGTAAAAATGAATTGCACGGCTTCGTATTTCTCCGGCACGGAAAGATAATTTCAGAGGGATGGTGGGATCCTTATTCAGCGTCATTGAAACATACCCTCTATTCGACCAGCAAAAGTTTCACCGCCACGGCCGTTGGTTTTGCCGTGAGTGAAAAAAAACTCAAGCTTTCCGATAAAGTTGTCTCCTTTTTCCCGGACGATCTGCCCGATACCATCGGCGCGTGGCTTTCGGGGCTCACCGTGAAAGACCTGCTGACGATGTCCGGCGGCCAGGACCCGGAACCCACCGCACCGGTTGTTTCGAAAGAAAGCAACTGGGTGAAGGCTTTCCTCGCATGGCCTATTGTACACAAACCGGGCACTCATTTTCTTTACAATACCCTGGGCTGTTTTATGCTCTCGGCCATCGTACAAAAAGTGACCGGTGAAAAAATAATTGATTATCTACGACCAAGATTATTTGAGCCTTTGGGTATTGAGGGAGAAGACTGGGAAACCAGTCCCCGGGGTATCAATACCGGTGGATGGGGCCTGAGATTAAAAACGGAAGACATGGCAAAATTCGGGCAACTCTTCCTGCAAAAAGGAAAATGGAACGGCAAGCAGGTGTTGCCGGCCTCATGGGTAGCCGAAGCTTCTACGGAGAAGATCATCCAGCACCCGGAAATGCCGGAATCGCAAAAGGCCAGCAGCGACTGGGAACAGGGTTATTGTTATCAGATGTGGCGATGCAGGCACAATGCTTACCGCGGAGACGGAGCCTTTGGCCAGTTTATCATCGTCATGCCCGATAAAGATGCGGTGATTGCCATCACCGCTGAAACACCGGACATGCAGGATGAATTAAACCTGGTCTGGAAATATTTACTGCCTGCCATGCACACGGGGAAATTATCTCCGAATAAAACAGATCAGGCTCTTCTGAAAAAAACGCTTCCCGGCCTTTCCCTTCCCAAACCCGCAAAAACGGTTTCTTCTTCTCTGGAAAATGCAATTTCCGGCAAAAGCTATAAGATGGAGCCAAACGAACAGCATATCGGGAATATGTCTTTTGTATTTGCCAACAAGCAATGCCTGTTGACCCTGAAGACAGACACGACCGCTTATACTTTATCTTTCGGTTTGGATGACTGGCAAAAAGGAGAAACTGCCAGACCGGGTCCTACCCTGCTGACCAGTGAGCGGTTTAATTCATTGCCATTCAGCATGACCAAAGTTGCCGGGATCTATCGCTGGACGGATGCGCATACGCTGGAGCTGACCCTGCGATACATTGAAAGCCCGCATACCGAAACAACTGTTTGTCATTTTGATGAGAATAAGGTTTCGGTTGTTATTCAGAACAGTTTTGATTTTGGAAAGAAACAAACGATGCTGTCGGGTGCGCAGGACCGTTAGCAACACCGCAGCTATTTTCATATCCTTCCAGCAAATAAGATGATCAGTTCGTGTCTCAGATCAAACGGAAGGAATTGTTATAAAGGAACAAAATGGGAAATACAATAAATAAGCATCGGCTTTTCTCTGTTTTAATATGCGTATGCCTGTTTTGTTCATTCACGCATACAGAATATCAAACGCCAGTTTCAGCACCTGAAAACGAACATCCCCGTATCGTCAATATTGTCAATTTCATCCGCCTGCTTGAACCCCGCGACGCGGCCATTACGGAGGACCTGCTCTATCAAACTGTGCTGCAGCAGGTACGGATCATGAAAAAATACCGGCTGAAAGGCAGTTTTTTATTGCAGTATGATGCTTTGCTGGATCCGCGATACCAGCAATTGCTGAAAAGTCTGCCCAGGGATTCCTTCGACATCGGCGCCTGGTGGGAGATCCCACAACCACTCGTGGAAAACGCGGGACTTCCCTGGCGGGGGCGTTATCCCTGGGACTGGCGGGCAAACATTGGTTTCTCCACCGGCTACACACCTGCAGAAAGAGAAAAGCTGGCGGATACTTACATGAAGGATTTTAAAAGGATATTCGGTTACTATCCCAAATCGGTTGGCTCCTGGTTCATCGATGCCCATACCCTGGACTACATGTACCGAAAGTACAAGATCGTTGCCTCCAGCAACTGCAAAGACCAGATCGGTACAGATGGTTACACTTTATGGGGCGGTTATTGGAATCAGGCATATTATCCCAGCAAACTCAATGCGTATATGCCTGCACAGCACGAAAAGAACCAGATCCCTGTTCCCATCTTCCGGATGCTGGGCAGTGATCCGGTAAGGCAGTATGATAACGGACTTGGATCGGACAGACAGGGCGTGGTCACCCTGGAACCGGTCTATCGGTTCGGTGGCGGCGATTCCACCTGGGTTCACTGGTATTTTAAAGAATTCATAGAGGGGAAATGCATGGCCTACGCATACACACAGGCGGGACAGGAGAATTCCTTTACCTGGGCGGGCATGCAAAAAGGATTTGAAATACAAATGCCTCTGATCGCGCAGTTGCGGGATGAACGGAAAATTCAGGTTGAAACATTGGCTGAATCCGGACAATGGTTCCGTGATCATTATAAAACCACCCCGCCTACTTCGGTTACGGTGAATGAGGACCTGGAGGGCAGTGACCGGAAAACAGTCTGGTTCAACAGCCGCTTCTACCGCATCAATCTATTGTGGGAAAATGGCCGATTACGTTTTCGGGATGTGCATTTGTTCAATGAAAACTTTCCGTCTCCGTACATCACAAAAAAAGCCGGTTCCGATACCTGTGCCTTTTTTACCCTTCCGTTTGTGGACGGATACATCTGGAGTACAAAAGAAAAGATAGCCGGTCTGCGTTTTAAAATGCTTGCGGACGGGAAAGAAATATCGCTGGAAGGCGGAGATCCGATGATACAGGATTCCATTCCCGGCAGGCTGCACATATCCTGGCCTTTGAAATTCAATTCCGCAACACTGGTTATGGATCTGGACGAAAAACAAATAAAAATGAAACTGGAGGGTGGAAAATCATTGAACTGGATCCTGGATATGACGGCAGCGGATAACGCTTCACTGCCTTATAAAAAGATAAGCGCTGATAGAATGGACTGCCGGTTTGAAGGAATGGATTACCAGGTAAAAACCGAAAGTGGTTCATTCTCAAAACCGGGTAATGGAGCGGTTTTCAGAATCACGCCTGAAGAGAATACCATCGTGCTGAATTTATCTGGTAACGATCAGTCCAGATAAAAACTGTGAGGCTTTAAATATTTGAGAGAATGCGGGTTAATGTTTACATTTAAGAGCGATTGTACAAATCGGTTTAATCAATGCCAATCAATATGTTCATGCGCCCCCTCACTTTTGGTTTCATAACCATGCTCACATTGCTAATCGGCGTGTGTAACGGGCAAACAAAAACTTCCCCATTTAAAAAGCACGTTTTAACCAATGATTTTATTTCGGAAGGCGTGGCCGTGGGGGATGTTAACCGCGACGGCAAAACGGATATTCTGGCCGGCACGTACTGGTTCGAGGCTCCGGACTGGAAGCGACATCTGATAGCTGCCCCAAAAACCTACAGTCCGGGTACTGATTACAGCACTTCTTTTCTGGATTATAGTATGGACGTGAACAACGATGGCTGGACAGATCAGATCGTTGTAGGATACCCCGGCACTGAGGCTTTTTGGTATGAAAATCCTAAAAATAAAACGGGTTATTGGAAAAAACATAACTTGATGAATGGCGTAGGTGTAGGGAATGAATCTCCGGCTTTTGTTGATGTTGACGGCGATGGCAGAACAGATATTTTATGTGCCGATGTGGGCACAAAGCAAATAATCTGGCTTAGCCCACCAGCTAAAAAGGGAGACACTACCTGGACGAGACACGCAATCAGTGCAATCAACGCACCTGGAACAGACAGGTTCTCTCATGGCCTTGGTATGGGCGATATCAATAAGGATGGCCGCAGAGATGTGATCATAAAAAGTGGCTGGTGGGAAGCTCCGGTTGACAGGCGCCGAACAAACTGGACCTTTCACCCGGCAGATTTCGGCGAAGATTGTTCTGAGATGTATGTGCTGGATGTGAATGGCGACGGACTAAACGATGTGATCAGCGCATCTGCTCATAAATATGGCATCTGGTGGCATGAGCAGGTTAAAGACAGTAAAGGAAATATTTCGTGGAAGCAGCATGAGATCAGCAAATCCTTTTCTGAAACACATGGTGTGGTACTTACCGATTTGAACAACGACGGTCATCCGGACATCATTACCGGAAAGCGTTTTTTTGCGCATAATGATACGAACGCTGACCCGGGTTCCCATGAACCAGCTGTTTTGTATTGGTTTGAATTTACGCCGGGTAAAAAGCCCTATTTCATACCTCATCAGATTGATGACAATTCGGGCGTGGGCCTGCACCTCGTGGTGCAGGATATGAACGGAGATAGAAAAAAAGACCTGGTAATTTCCAATAAAAAAGGGGTTTTCTATTTCGAAAATACAATGCAAAAATAGAAGGCTGACCAACCTTGACAAGGGGTATCGTTCTATAAATAAGCCAACTTTCTGATCCCTGTGACTACCATGATTTCCGTCATTCCCCTCGGCCGGGAAGCCAGTTTTAATTCCCTTTCAACTCGGTCGCGCCAAAGAACCGGAGGCTTCTTTTTCAATCTGATGTAATCGAGCGCTTCCAATCCAGAAGCAGCAATGACTGACAAATCCCGGGAAAGCGTTTCAACATCCTGTATGGCAGGATACTCCCTAAATGCAATTTTCAGAAGCGCGTCGTTTTTCTTCCACAGGGTCAGCCATTGCCTTATTTTCCTTTCGCTGGCTGTATCTTTTGTGTTGGTCGTAAAATTCCGGACCAGGGTATTAAACTCTCTGGCTACCCGGGAGTCGGGTCTTGCCGCATCCACTATTTTTGTAAATGGAGAACCAGTGGTATAGCCGGCATAGTCAATCAAACCGTAATCTTTAAAAGGTTCCAGTACATCTATAAAAGTGCGTAAAGCACGGACATGATCATTACCGGCGAGTCGCCGCAGGAACATGTCGACATTTTTCTCATGGGTCAGGCCCAGTTCTTCAAGCTGGATGCTGATCCGGTCCAGTTTATCATACATATCAGACACGCTGTTAACAGACGCATCTGACCACAGCCTTTCCGCGATGGCCGCGGTCCTGGGCCAGATCCTGGAATCCATGGTTTCCCGGTTGACCATCTCACTCCACATGGCCGCTTCTCCCCCAAGGATAAGTTTCCGCTGGGCAGTAGTTAAATGGAGACTATCCGGCAAAGGATCCGTTAAATAATGGTCAGACGCCGGAAAGTTCAGATCGATGTAGTATCCGCTGGACAATATCACGGGGTGACCTGCTTTTGCGGCCATGGCCAGTCCTTCGCTGCCGCGCCAGGATTGAATGATGGCCGAAGCCGGTATACCGGGCTGCAAAATTTCGTCCCAGCCGATCATCTTCTTCCCGTATTTTTCTTCAATGGTCTGCAGCCTCCGGTTAAAATAGGCCTGCAGATCGTTGTTGGAACGAATGCCGTGCTCCTGCATAAATAACCGGATGGCTGCATTCTTATCCCATTGCTTTCCATTGTTCTCATCACCCCCGATATGCATATACTCATCGGGAAACAGTTTGGACATTTCTCCCAGAAAGCCATCGATGAAAGTATAAGTGGATTCACGCGTGGGATCCATGACCGGATCCATGACACCCAACCGGTGTTCCACGGTATAAGGTCCCGGTGCACTGGCCAATTCCGGATACCCCGCAAACCAGGATGTGGTATGTGCGGGCATATCAAATTCAGGAACAATGCGAATGCCCCGGTCATCCGCGTAATTTAACAGATCCCTGATTTGTTCCTGTGAATAATATTCGCCCTCGGAACCCAATTCCTGCAGTTTCGGAAACGCTTTGCACTCGATCCTGAACCCTTGATCATCCGTCAGGTGCAAATGCAGGACATTCATCTTTACAGCGGCCATGCCGTCAATATTCCGCTTAATCACATCAACCGGCATAAAATGCCTGGCCACATCTATTAAAAGCCCCCGCCAGGGAAACCGGGGCGTGTCGTCAATTATGCAACCCGGAAGATAATAATGACCCTCTGTGCTTTGCAGCAACTGGAGAATTGTTTCCAGACCCCTGATCGCGCCAATATCAGTTTCTGCACTTAGTTTAATTATATCGGGAGCAACGATGATGTGATAGGATTCATCCACACCCAATATATTATCGGCGGCACGGTTAACCTGGATAAGCAGGCCGGAGGCTGGAGCTCCTGCGTTCTGCACGACTTCCTGTTGGGTGATGAACAGGCCCGTCCGGCCCTTTAAACGCATCAGCATACGGGTGGCCGCGCCGTAGATCCTTTGGCCGACCCCGCCGGTCACGTTTATGGCAAAGTTCTCGTTTACGATATATTTTGACGCATTGAACGAACATGCCTGCGGATACGGTATAAGTATTTTTTTGTAATCCTGACCCGATAAACTTTTAAAACACAGCAAAAAAAACATAAGGGCAATTCGTTCCATATCCCAGGGTTTATTGTTCGCAGACATCTTGAACAGAAATCATTGCTTATAATTTAAAAAATATTTTCTTTTTATAAAGCCAATAGCAGATCCACCATTCCAATGCAAATATGCACAATGAAGATATGATGCTGCTGATTATTCCGGGAGCATGCATCATTTCCAGCAATCCACCGGTAAGGGTAGCCACCCAGCCGTTAAAAAATCGCGAACCCACGATTTCAATAAAGAGATAAATAAAGATAGAGTTCATCCCGACAATAGTGAAAAATCCTGTATACCGCCTGTGGTTCCTGCAATCGATCCACCAGTAAAACAGACAGATCCCCAACAAACACCAGCCCAGTGACACCAGAGTGAAGGACGAAGTGGCAATCTTTTTTATAATGGGCGTTACACCGGCTATGTCCAGGAGGTACCCTATAGTCAAACAAATCAGCCCCCATCCCAGAATGGCCGGCAATTTGTTTTTCGATTTACCGGATAAAAACCGGCCGGTCATTGCCCCGGCAATGGTATGCACGGCAGTCGGTATACAATTGATCGAAACCCAGCCATCGGGGTCTGTTTTGCCGGTCAGCCACTGATCAATATAATTTCCAAAATTATGCTGGTTGACAAAGGGCTGATCGTATCCCGCGATATGGGTAAACCGGTATAAATATTCTGTTAGCAGCAGGAGCCCGGCGCAAACCATAATCTGTTCGGAAACCTTCCACCGGAATATAATAAATGCAATCAGGCTTGTAAAGGACAATTGCGTAAGTACGTCCGTCAGATCCAGAGACAGTCCCCCGGGCTGAACGGCATAATCCATCACCCCCCAAAAGAACAGCCAGCCGCATCTTTTCAATATTTTTCGGAAAGAGGAAGACCATCCGACACCATTAAGTTTTTGTTTCTGCAAAGAAAGGGCCATGGAAACCCCGGCCATGAACATAAAGCCGGGCTGGACCAGATCCCAGAAATGCAGTCCGTGCCAGGGATGATGCAAGAATTGCCTTACCCACCCGTTCCAAAAGGTTTCCCTGCTGGCTTCTTCCAGGTGGTTATACAGGCGGGTACTTTCCATCACCAGCAATACCATAATAAGGCCTCGCATGAAATCCAGGGAAAGCAGCCGTTTTGAAGCCGCTGTGTCAGCATAATTTCTTTCCATACTGATCCCTCCTGCGTTATTTAATCTGAATACCCGGAATAAACTGAGCATGTATGATGAACCCGTTTTTTCATTTTACCAGCGGCCGGCCGTATCCGCCCGGCGACCGTTCATGCGCTCTGGGTTATATTTTGTAAATTGATCCTTCATCCGAATAATAAAATAAAATGGCAGACCAAAAAGAAACTATCATAAAAATGGCACTTAACAACTGGAATGACCAGGTGAACAAAGCCGATAAATTATTTGATTCCCTGACCGACGCGGAACTGGAACAACCTGTTGCCCCAAACCGGAATACCGGAAGATATTTATTGGGCCATCTTACAGCCGTTCACGATGCCTTGTTCCCGTTGCTGGGACCTGAAGATAAATTATACCCGGACCTGGAGAAGCCATTCATTTCCAATCCTGAATCTGCGCGATTACCGGGACCGGATCTCCAGCAACTCAGAAAGTACTGGAACAAGGTGAATCAGGCACTTTCAGCTAAGTTCAATACCCTGACTATCGAAGAATGGCTTGACCGGCACAACGCCGTTACACCGGAGGATTTCATTAAGGAACCCCATCGTAATAAGCTGAATGTATTGCTGAGCAGGACCAGTCATTTATCCTATCACCGCGGTCAACTGGTGTTCCTGCAAAAGAAATAAACGGTTAAGGCAGCGGCTTCACCATGATGTCCTTGAAAAATACGACACTTTTCGGATCGTGTCCCTGAAGCGCGAAAGTACCGCTGGAAATGATCCGGCCTGGATGATTCTCTGGTGGAACGAAACCATCCGGCTGCGTCCAGTCCGTTACCACCTTGTCATTCAGCTTAACCACTACGTGTTTACCCTGAACGAGGATGTCTTCGGTAAACCACTCATTGTCTTTCACATAAACCTCTTTGGTATCTTTTATATCGTACAGACCACCCGTTCTTTTCCAGTCGGAATGAGAATTATTCACCTGAACCTCAAATCCTTTGTCCGGAAAACTTTTGTCCTGGTACTCCGTATGAAAATATATTCCCGAATTGGATCCCGGTCTGGTCATGACCAGGGCCTTAAATTCAAAATTTTTAAAATTGTGCTCTTTTACCGGACCCTCATAATACAAATGGGAGGTTGGCCCCGCCACCTTAATGGCGCCCTCTTCCACCGAAAAGGTACCTGGTTTATCACTTGCTTTCCAACCATCGAGGCTTTTGCCATCAAACAGGCTGATCCACCCGTCGTCACTGTTTAATTTGTTCAGGCCTGTAAAAGACATTAAAACCAAAACGGCAGCGAAAAATGAAATACTTTTTTTCATAAACCAGTTTCATATTTAATCACTGAATAAATATATAATTAAAATCCGGGCATTCAATATAACAGAGAAATTAATTTTTGTTTCCCGTAACAGGCACATAGACCCTCAGCGCTTCCTGGTATTGCAGCATTCAAGTGGTCATGAAAGGAAAACTGATGGCACAATAAGTGCAACCTTCATACCATGGCCATAGCCACGATCCTGACAAGTAGAGCGAATTCAGGAAAAAATATCTGCAGGAACTCAAAGCAAATAAAGATCCGATGCAGGTTTTGACAGAACACATGAAAAAAGGACCGGTTACCCTGATTTACGGTGCCCGCGACCAGGAACATAATGAGGTCCTTGTTCTTAAAGAACTGCTTGACCGGTGACCCGGATCATCACTACCTGTCACTTCCGGAAAAGGTTTTGCATAATACCGGCATACCCTTATTCATTATCCCGGCTAAATAGATTAAAAAGAAAAAGTTCAAATTTATTTCGTTTATTTATTCCCTAATTCGCTGCTAAATGAAACGGAGAACACATGTTTTTCTCATTTTTTTATTGATCAGTGCTGCGCCGCTTTCAGCACAAAAAGAAATCAGCCTCTCCGCTCCGGATAAAAAGATTCTGTTTGAATTTAATTTGACCGCCGGGAATCCGGAATACGCTGTCCGGTTTAATAACCACCCGCTTATTGATCACAGCGTGCTTGGTCTTTCCTTTGAAGATAATGATGTCTGGGGCAAAAACCTTAAAGCAGAACGCGCCGTTTTCACCGATGGGGAAGATAATTATACCCTGCCCGCCGGCAAAACCAGTGCAGTGCATGATTTTTACAAAGAAGTAAGCATTCCGCTCCGCGAAAGCAGCGGTAAAAAAAGACTGGTCATTTTACGGGTCCGGGCGTTTGATGACGGCATTGCCTTCCGTTATGAATTCCCCGCGCAGGCTAACTGGACCAACTATACCCTCACCGATGAGAACACCCGGTTCAACCTGATAAATAATCCAACCGGTCGCGTTGCTTTACTGGAAAATTTCACCACTTCACACGAACACCGCTATAGTATTCTGCCATTGAAGGAGATTAAGGACGATACCCTGATGGATATGCCGGCTTTGTTTGAGTTTCCGGGAAAAATATACATGGCCATTACCGAGGCCAACCTGGTCAACTATGCCGGCATGTCCCTCATCAAACGCAACGGTGTGCTCACCAGTCAGCTCACCCCATTACCAGGACAAACCCTGATCAAGGTCCAGGCATCTCTGCCACACCATACTCCCTGGCGGGTGTTGATGATCGGCGACCGTATCGGCTCTCTGATGGAATCCAATATACTCACCAGCCTGGCTGAACCCTGTAAAATAAAGGACCTCTCCTGGCTGAAACCCGGTAAAGCCACCTTTCACTGGTGGAACGGGGATGTGCTGCCCGACACTACTTTTGAAGCGGGGATTAATTTTGATTTTAATAAGTACTACATTGATTTTGCTTCCCGCAATGGCATTGAATACCACACCATCATTGGCAACCGTGGCGTGGCCTGGTATCAGAATGACGGCATGGAATACCAGCCAGGCCCGCATACGGATGTCACCAAACCCAGGCCCGGCCTGAATATTAAAGAAATTTGTGATTATGCGAAAAGTAAAGGCGTCGGCATCCGTTTCTGGGTTCATTGGAGGGCTCTATACCCCAAACTGGATTCCGCATTCACTTTATTTCAGCAGTGGGGCGTGAAAGGAATGATGGTGGATTTTCTTGACCGGGATGATCAGGAGATGGTCAAGATACAGGAAGAAATCCTGCAAAAAGCCGCTGCGCATCATCTGGAGATCCAGTTTCATGGCGCCTATAAACCGACAGGGCTCAGTCGTACCTATCCCAATGAATCTACCCGGGAAGGAACACTCAATTATGAAAATGATAAATGGGGAAACCTGATCACACCAGATGATGATATTGAAATTCCCTTCACCAGGGGGCTGGCGGGCCCAACCGATTACCATCTTGGCGGTTTCCGTGCGGAGCCTGCGGCCCGGTTCAAGGTTCAGGTCAGCCGTCCGCACGTACTCGGAACACGCTGCCACATGCTGGCCATGTATGTGATCCTGGAGAACCATTTGTCCATGGTATGCGACGAACCGGAAGCGTACGAAGGTCAGGAGGGTTTTGATTTTTTGAGCAGGGTGCCGACAGTCTGGGACCAAACCGTTGTTCCAGGCGCAGAAACCGGTGAATGGGTGACAATGGCCAGACGGAAAGGAACGGATTGGTATCTCGGAACCATCAACAACAGCAAGGCCAGAACGGTTAGTATTCCTTTACATTTTTTACCACCCGGAAATTACCACGCTGAAATATATTCCGATGCGCCGGATGTCGCGGAAAATCCCAATCACCTGATAAAAGAAATGCGCGAGGTAAGGTCATCTGATAATTTAACGATTAATTTGCCGGCGGGCGGAGGACAGGTTGTGATAATAAAACCCTGATCCTCAGCCGTTGCTCCTTGTTTCTTCTGTGATAAGAGCAAATGGACTTTCACTCATCCGTTCATCCAATAGATGGAAATTAACGACCCCGTTAACACTTCGGGTTGTAGCTTTGTATCTGATGAAAAGAAAACATTCTACCTTATTATAAAAAGTAATACATCCTGTATTCTTTTCCAATTTTTCTCATAAGCAGTTAGTTTTGGTTAACGGCCCCTGTTTCCACAGGGGCTTTTTTTGTTTCACCTTTCATTCGAAAGGATCAAATCCTGATTTGAATTTTCATTGCTTTTCCATCCTCATCCTGCTTGCGCCGGTAGCAGATGCCATGAATCGGACCAGCTGGCAGAGACGAAAATATGGATGTTGAATTGCACCGATCTGCCGGACAATAAACCGCTGGAACCCGATCAACAGTTTAAGGACGGAGTGACGAAAAATACCTATTGTATCTTCCCGCCCACCGGTAATCCACTGGGAACCGATGCGGGGATTTTTTTGTCGTAATTGCCATCGTTCAGCGTATTTAAAAATTCAACGATGGAACTGATGTTTTTGAATTCCACATTCAGCATCATGGCCAGCGAGTCTACCTGTTCCCTTCTTACATGTTTATTGGGAATCTCTTTTCCGTGCAGGTCCTCATAAAAATTCAACACATCTTCCAGTGTCTGAATCTTGCCATCGTGCATATAAGGTCTGGTAAACCGCAGGTTTCTGAGCGTGGGTGTGCGGAAAGCGTAGTTGCCATGATACCCGGAGTCTGAGAGTACCCGTTTTTCATTGTCTGCAACACCCATCACATGTGTTTTAAAATCGGAGAGCATCGGCCCGTTATGACAACGGGCGCAACCGGTATTGATGAATAATTGCATGCCATCCTTTTCACTGCTTGAAAACGCAGATTCGTCACCCCGCATATACAGGTCGAACGGGGAATTATTGGCCAGCAGGGAACGTTGAAAAGCAGCCAGCGCCCTGCTGACATTTTTGTCCGTCACCGCTCTGTCCCCGGTAAAAACCTGTTTAAACAGATCTCTGTATTTAGGAATCCGGTTGAGTCTTCTCACAATCTCGGCATCAATGTTTCCTTCCTCAAAACCGTGACCGCGCATTTCTTCCATGGTTTTGACAGGCATGAAAGCCTGCTCCTCGAGGCTGTGCGCCCGGAGATCCCAAAACATGGGAGCCTTATCAGGATCATAATCGCCATCTTCGTCAATGCCGTTGAAAGCGGTATTGAGCAGAGATTGCGCATTTCGTTTGGTAAAAGGGATATCGTTGTTGTTGTTAAATCTTCTTTTTTCGCCCAGACCGGTACCATTAACACCGATGGAAAGATCGAGATCCTCTGCGTACCCGAATTCAGGATGGTGACAACTTGCACAGGCCACTTCCTTCCCTCCAGATAAAATGGGATCATAAAAAAGCAAACGGCCGAGTTCAATTTTTTCCGGAGTGGATGGATTATCTGCCGGCGATTTATAGGTGAGCGGTAAGGCATCAATAGCGCCCAGGTATAAGGGTGCTTTTTTTTCAGAAATCACCTCCCGGTCCTGGCCGGCCGGCCCGCAGGCGCTTATCAGAAAACCAACGGTGATCAGAAGCAGTATGCCACAACGAAATATCCTGGAATGCATGGGGTTCGATTTGTTCCAACTCAGCTTTGGGCCTTCCGCCGCAAAGACTAAAGATATAAAAGACTTTTTTATCTTCTATTAATAATTCTTATCTTCTGAATATCAGTCTGATAGTATACAGGCACGCGCAGACACTCCAGTTAAACCGTCCGTGGATAAAAGCGGGTTCTCCGTTAATATGGATCGAATTTGCAGAATATTCGATGCGCTGACTCATTGGCGTGCTCACCTCACAAAGAACACCATGAGAAAATTAATCATTTCAGCCTGGATGTCGTTTTTGACGCGGATACCATGAATTCAGACAATCAGTTTCTCCGTTTGATCGTCTGCCGGAATATCGCCGGCTGCTCTTTTGATAATACCCATATCGTAACGGAGTCGCTGCAAAAATAAAGCAATGTCGAAACTATGGACAACAATATTCACTCCTTCTTTCATCCATTTCACCTGTCGTTCCGGTTCCAGGGAAAAATGGATGCCGATATGCAACCCTTTCTCACGCGTTTTATGTATGATCGTTCTCACCGCTGCTTCGAAATCCGGATGATCATATTGTTCAGAAAGATCCAGGCTAACGGATAGATCATGCGGCCCGATAAATACCGCATCCAGTCCCGGCGTACCCAGCAACTCGTCCAGTTTATCCATCGCGGGAACGCTCTCAATATTTGCTATGCACATATTGGGCGCGTTAAAGTCTGTAATATATTCCCGCAATCCCGCAGACATAGGTGTGCTTCCACTCAGGTAATTCAGCAGCAACTCTCCTTTTAGCGGGCGGTATTTTACCGCACCCACCAGGTCGGTAAATTGTTGTCTTGATTCCAGATAAGGAGCCACAATGCCTGCCGCGCCGCCATCAATGGCCTGGCAGGCCAGGTAAGGATCGGGAGAAGGAATGCGCACCACCGGACTGATCTCATTGGCTTTAAACAACTGGCAAAGTAGCGCCAGTTCGGTTCTTCCCAGCGGAATATGTTCGGTATCGATAAAAACAAAATCCAGTCCCACGCTTTTAATCGCAGCCGGCCACATCGCTCCGGTAGACGTAATGCAGGTTCCGTAAACATTCTTTCCTGCGTTCAATTTTTCCAGCAATCCATTTTTTTTACGTTTCATACCAGCTATTTATTTTTTAATCAGCCACATTTCCGACACCTGGGATCCCCGGTCGTTTTCTTTGCAGGTCCAGACAAATGTTACCGCTCCGTTTTTTATGGCGGATTTCGGCAGTGCAAATGTATACAGCGGTTCTTTGCCGGTTTTAATAAAATCATGGACCATATACCCTCCTTCCGTCATCATCCTCATGTGCGATTTAAACCGGCCGGTATAGGCTATCCGGATCTGGTAATCTGAACCGGAATCCAATCCATCATAATGAATTTTCAGCGGCACCCCGTACAAAGTCATTGCCTGGCTGATCCAGTTTTGGGGAAAGATCTTCCCTTTAAAATCCGGTGCCAGCGGATCATTCTCCCAGCCGATGCCTTCTAGGCCCGTACCAAAACCAACATGCGGCGATTCCAGGTTTCCCGGATCTTCTGCCCAGGATAAATTCCCGGGTACGATGCGATACCAGCTTTGGGGATCACTAAAATGATCGTAGAATCCGCCGGGTCCGGGATCATCCCGGTGAAGCGCACTGTCAATCGCTTTTATTTTTTCTGCTTCCGTACCCATTTTACTGGCGGTCAAAAGCATTTCGAGCAGCCAGGGGGCATCGGTGAGCGGGAAATCAATAAAATCCATAAAGTTACCCCGTCCCCCCATACCACCATGTCTTTTCACCGTGAGTTGTGCACCAATGCTTTTATAAAGGGAATCTGCAAGGGCAAAACATTTTATCTTATACGCCGTGCCTGTAGGCGCAGTGTAAGTCAAACCCAGGATTTCCCAGGCATAACTGATCGCTTGATCCGCTCTACCCGGTTTGATCTGGCGCAATATGTCTTTCGCCTCCTCGTCCCGCTCCGTTTCATAGATCAAACGCCGTCTGGTATACGCATCGAAATAAGCGCGGATCAGGCACATCTGGAACCTGGGATTTTGCAGCAGCGCAGAAGACGCCTGGCTCTCCATACGCTGCCATTGCAATAAGGTAAGGTCAACACCCGAATGGGTGATGGCGGGACCCCGCATATTATTTTCCAGGTCAGCGATTCCCTGCGCTGCCGGTTCCGTAAAATCAGGACCCATGAAAAAACGCGCATAGTCACGCAGGGTTTCGATCACCGGCATGTCCGGGTTCCAATCCTGACCCAGCCAGACAAACTTATTGACGTCGTCATTGGTTCCTTCGGAATAACTGATGCTGCCAATGCAATATTTTTCAACCGCCTGTTGGATTGTCCGCTCGTCCTTCGGCCGTGGATTAATGCACTCCCTGCCCAGGGTTTTGGCCCAGGCCGGATCCCAGTGCGGAATGGGATACTGGCAACTGAGGGAATGGGTGATGTCCGGGTAATGACGGATCGGAATGGCCGGATCCAGCAGCTGACGAAGCTTTTTTATGGGGATTTTTACCCAGGGACCAAAGACCACGCCGCCAAACCAGGGATATTTTTTGTTAACCTGCGCAAAAAATTCGTCGAACCAATGCTGGTCGGTATTGAACCCTTGCGGTGATACCCATATTTTCGCTTCCGGATGATATTTTCTCAGTACTACGGCTTCTTTTTCCAGCCAGTGAAATAAAACATCGGGTGTAAGATCACCCGGATCTCCGGCTGGTACAAATACCGCATTCAGTTTGGGAAGAGAAGAAAATACATTTTCTCTTTCCCGGAGTTCATTTTGGATGGAATCAGGATTCTCATAATCTTTCCCTACGTTGGGATACCACATCCATACATCAAGGCCGTATTCTTTACAGATACGCGACTGTTCAACAATCATCTTAGCCGGGGGAAGCACCATGTGCGGGCTGGTCGGAACATCATCCGTTCGGGGAGGCAGGATCTCGATGCTGTTGGCGCCGAACAAAGCCAGGTCCCGGATATACTGATCGAACATCGCTACAGTAAATGCGTCGTAGGAATTGGTCTTCGGACGATAGCCCAGCTGATGACCCCTTAAGGGATAGAATGGGCTTGAGGCCATTGAAACATCTCTTTTTAATTCAACGCGACCCGGGCGCATTTCCAGCTTTCTCAGTAAATATCCTACTCCATATAATAATCCGCGGGGATCTTTGCCTGAGATCAATACGGTTCTATCCGCACCCGTCTCTGCAAGCTGATATCCTTCTGCGCTGATGGAAGCCAACGCTGCCAGGGCTTTTCGCTGGTTTTCAGAAAGGCCTGACAAATCATTTGCATCAATCAGCATTATGGCAGGACCAGTGGATGATGTTTTCTTATTCGTCACCGTTAAACGGATGCCTGTTCTTTTTTGTATTTCTTCCTGAAGTACCACCGGTGTTCGCAGCAGGAAACTTTTATTTGCGGTCAGGCAAACGATTTTTGCCGCGGACAAATCGAGCGACTGTGCCTGTACATGCTGAATCAGCAAGGCACAAATAATAAGGACAAATCCCGCTCTGGCCATCTTCATATATAAATCAATAAATTTTTCCCGTTCTATAAAATAAATCATGTCTCCGGACTGATTAATTATCTTATGTGTTCTCAGAAAGATTTATAAGAAATATCTGCAAAAAGGCAGCTGGATTATTCTTGTCCCTCCCTGCTCTGACACGGCGGTTATAGCAGATCATGGAGCCATCGTTGCACCAGACGACCGCGCCATCAGGTCTCTCTTCATCGGTAAATCGTTCAGAAGCACGCACCGCACGGCCATTGTCAATTTCAGTGATCCATACCGCATTGTCTCCGGAATAGGCAACGAATTTTCCATCAGGGCTGAAATTAAACGGGCCCTGAACGGAAAATGGATTGGCCGTCAACTGCCGTATGGATCCGTCCATCGTTGAAATCCCGAATAACTGAATAATAGCCTGGTCATCCGAAGCCAAAAACCCGATTAAATTCCCATCGGTCGTAGATCTCAGCCAGTGACGCGGTGTCCGGCTCACGCCCTTTTTGGTAAAACTGACCCTTCGGGTTTTGATGCCGCCGGGTACGGGCGGACGTAAGGACGGATCCTTCCCTGCAGGTGCAGCCACTGCCGTTTCCAGAATGTCTTCCGGGATATCTGCAATAAAAATTTCGGTCTTTAATACGCCGTTGGCATCGTGAACATTTCCCTGGAATGCAATCGCAAGCCGCTGCATGGAACCATTGGCTTTATGGTATCCGTTTTTGCCGATCCAGCATTCGTCAAAGGCTTTTTCAAATTCATCCGAACCGGGTGACGGATGATCCGTCACTTCAGCCAGAAGAAAAGAAAAACAAGCACCGCTGTTATTTTCAAGACTGCCATCGTCTTTTACAATTACGGGCTTATCTGTTACCATCACACCGACCGTTCTGAGATCCCTGACTGGTTTTCCCTGTTTTTCTAATTGTTCCAGCAGGTAATCATTGTAAGTAAAGCTGAGCCACTGGCCGTCTGCGCTCCAGCAATGGGCATGGGTACCGCCCCGTAGTGCGCCGGGGATAAATGGAGCTGTAATGGTACGGGCATCCATGAACACCGGAACAAAGGGTTTGCTCATATCAATAGCAACCCCGGTGCGCCGTGTAAAGGAATACGGTTTTTCCTTGCTGGCATTCCGGATGCCGTGAATAAATATAACCCGGTCCGAGACCGGAGAAAAGCTTACGGCACCAACCCCGGGACCAAAAGCAGTCTGATTTTCAGTTTTATAAAGGTTTGTGATTTTCCCGGTATGGATATTGACCATGGCGATTTCACCTGCCCCCATGATCCCGCCATCATCGTTGCGGCTATCATATACGATCCATTGGTCGTCAGGGGAAAAACAATGACTGGTATTGGTACAATGCCCGGACTGATCGTGGGTTAACTGAATTTCTTTATACGTCATATTGCGCGATAAAAAGATTTACAATTTTTCCAATGCGCGGCCCGTTCCTTTTATTTTTGTAAATAATATGCCCGCCAGGAATATGGACAGTGTTCCGATCACGATGATCATATTCGTATTAAAGGGACTTTTCAGCCACTCATACGAAGCAGGCAGCTGATTGGAGAAGGTCATCCAAAAAATAACGAGCACGCCGATAACGGCCGCAAAAATGGCCGCCTGGTTACCGGTTTGTTTGCTCAGGATGCCCAGCAGGAAAATGCCCAGCATGCCCGCCGCGAAAATGCCCGAAAGCACCCACCACATATCAAGAATGCTTTTGGCGCCCGTCATCGCAACGCCGGTAATCATACCCAGGAGGCCGAACGCTACCGTTCCGGCGTAAAGTACGCGGAGCCGCTGTTTTTCAGAGGCTTTCTTATTGAAGTAGCGTCTGTAAATATCTTCAGAAAAAACCGTGGCCGATGCATTCATACCACTGCTGATCGTGCTCATGGCAGCAGACATGATGGCCGCAATAATAAGCCCTACCAAACCCACCGGTAAGCGGGTTACAATAAAATCAGGCATTACCTTATCTCCATAATCTGAAGGCTGCAGGGTAGCGGCAAGCTGACTGATCTGCGCATGGAGCGCGCCGGCCGGCAATCTTTCCCGGGCAGCCTGCTCCTTCACTACTGCCAGCATGTCCGGATGAATACTGTAATAGGAAAAAAGGCAGGTGCCGATGAAGAAAAAAAGCAGGGAAGCCGGCACATACAGCCATACACAAAGCCATAAAGAACGGGAAGCCGCTTTGGACGTCCTCGCCGCATGATAACGCTGTACATAATTCTGGTCCATCCCAAAATTATTCAGATTGATAAAGAAGCCGTATAAAAGGATCACCCAGAATGTGGAGTGCTTAAAATCCAATGACAAACTACCCAGGCTGAATTTATCCGATTGTCTGCCGACTTCCATTATTTTCGAAAATCCGCCCGGCATATCCTTGATCACCACATAGATAATCAGCATGGCCCCGAAGGTCTTGATGACGGCCTGCACCACTTCGGTCCATATAACCGCTTCAATCCCGCCCATAACAGTATATAGTATAATACAAAGTCCTACCACAAGCATGACAGAAGTCATCGAAAAGCCGGTAAGCGCCTGCAGGGTAAGTGCAATCCCGAAAAATATGGATCCCATGCGGGCCAACTGGGTCAATAAAAAACAAACGACCGCGTAAGTCCTTGCCCAGGGACCAAACCGGTGTTCCAGGTGGGTATAGGCAGATACCTCTCCGGTGGTACGATAAAAAGGCACGAAATATTTCACCGCCACCCAGGCGGCCAGGGGCATGGACAGGCTGAAAACAAAACTATTCCAATTTCCTCCGTAGGCCTTTCCGGGAACACCCAGAAAGGTGTTACTGCTCAGGAACGTAGCATAGATCGATATGCCGATCGCCCATCCCGGTATCGTTCCCCTGGCACTCGTAAATTGTTCAGCATCCCGATTCTTTCGCGAAAAGTAGGCTCCTACCAGCAACATCCCCAACAGATAGACAGCAATAATGCTAAAATCCAATAATGGCAAACTTTTCATGAAAGCATACATTCAAAAATGGAATGAAGATAATCGCGGTGTAAAATACTACCATAAGCAGAATCTTCGCATCATGCATCCGAAACTATTTTGCTTCAAACGGGGCAAATTGCATTATTTTTTGATAATTTGTGCCCTTATTGTTCCACTCAACAGCCTAAAAGATTTTTTATGTTATCCGATAAAAAATTTGTCCCTGTCATGATCACCCCTTTTGATCTCAGGGCCCAGGTAGATCTTGGGGTGGTGTCCCAACTTATCGATTTTTATCTGGCGGCCGGGGTAAAGGGTTTTTTTGCGAATTGCCTCAGCAGTGAAATGTACAGCATCAGCGAATCCGAAAGGCTGGAGTTAACCCAGCACATCGTTCGTTATGTTGACGGGCGGGTGCCGGTGGTGGCGACCGGGTCGTTCGGACTGACTATTGAAGACAAAGTTGATTTTACCAAACGGATCTATAATACCGGCGTGAATGCAGTTATACTGATTACCGGGCACTATGCCAATGTGGATGATGGAGATGATGTGTGGACGGCAAATTTTAATAAGATGCTCCGGCTGACCGATAATATCCCTCTGGGACTGTATGAATGTCCTGCCCCTTATAAACGCATTTTATCCCCGGAGATATTCAAAAATGTTCTCGATACCAACCGCATTGTCTATTACAAGGATACGTCCATCGCTCCCGAAAAGGTCAAAGCCAAGCTGGATATTGTCAAAACGAGCAAAAGCAAACGATTTGAATTTTTCGATGCCCATTCACCCAATGCCATGACCTCTTTACGGGAAGGCGCCAAGGGAATGTCGTCCATCGCCGGCAATTTTTATCCGGAAATACTGGTCTGGATGTGCAACAATGCCACGGACCCAAATATGGCCTCCAAAGTGGAATGGCTCCAGTCTGAAATAACCTCCGCCGATCCCCTCATCCATGTGGCTTATCCCATGAGCGCTAAATATTTTCTGCGTAAACGCGGCCTGCCCATCCGGACCATCAGCCGGTCACATGCGCTGGAACTAACTCTGGATCAGAAAAAAACGCTGGACCAGGTACACGACCGCTTTTTGGGATGGTGCGAAAAACTGGGGATAAAACCAGTGAACCCCCTGGAAACTGCGGCTCTGTCAAATGCTTATCCCGACCCAGCCATTTGATTTCAATTATGGGAATACTATTTTTTCGCGCCGGTTCTGGTGGCAACGTTACTCTTTATCCCAGATGGACTTCATTTCAAAAACCTGCAACCGGCTTACCGATGGGCCATACTTCTCCGAATCGAATTCCAGGCTGTGGTCATTTCGTGGAGACACCAGATTTCTGACGATGTACCGGCTACCCTGGTTGAGGAATATTTCCGTAACGGTCTTGTCGATCAGCAGCTCCAGTTCATTTTCTCCGGGAATAAGATCTTTGGACGACAGGCTCAGGATCTCGTTTCCCTGATACCTCAGGCATAGCTTATTTCCGTCATCCAGCAGGAAGGATAATTTAATGTGCAGGGGACCGGGCTTTACCTGCGATAAGGCATCGTTGGCCTGATGCGCGGAAATATGATCCCAATGTTTTTCGGATTTATGCAACTCATCAATTTCCCGGATCGGACGGGCAAGCAGGCGGATTCCACCAGGTGTCGTTTTCAAAGAAAATTCGGTAGGAAATAGAATCATCTGGGTAAAAGGCATTCCTTCAAGATCGATCCTGCCCCAGGCCATCTGGACTCTTCTGTTATCTGGCATGTTCTCAAAACTCTGCGCCGCGTATAAAAGATCACCGCGGGATTCACTTTGCCCTTCGGCATAGTGCAGTTTTTCAGATTGCGGCGTGAACGTCTTACCATCAAATTGCCCGATGAAATATTCGCTTGATCCGCCGTGAAGTACCCATTTTTTCTTTGCGGGATCACCATCCACAGGCAGTTCAAAAAAATCAGGGCATTCCCACAGACCTTGAAAATGGCTGGTCCTCGTCCACTTTCGCATGTCCGTAGAATTATAGAAAGACATCCCGTCCTTTTCAAACAAAACCATCACCCATACCTTAGCCGGTTCATACCAGAATACCTTGGGATCCCGGGTATCGGAAGTATTCAGTTCCCAGTTACTGTCAATTACGGGGTTGCCCATATATCGTTTAAACGTTTTACCATTGTCCGTGCTGTAAGCAATACATTGAACCTGTTTGAAAGAGACCCGGTCGTAGCAGGCATAATATAAAACCAGCGCATCCTTTCCCCAACCACCGTCATTATTTTTATCGATTACCGCTGTACCCGACCAGGGAGAACCCAGACTATCTAGCATCAGCGCAGGATCCAGTTCTTCCCAGTGCAGCAGGTCTTTGCTCACCGCATGACCCCAATACATAAATCCGGTATTCCACTCCAAGCCAAAAGGAAAAGCCTGCCAGAACAGATGATACTGGCCGTGGTAGTAGATGGGCCCGTTCACATCATTGTTCCAGCCCCGTTTTACGGTAAAATGAAATTGGGGGCGGTTGCTTTCTTTATACAGACTGTCGGCGCCGTTGATCCGGTCATCCTGGTAAATCCGTTTTAGTGACTGTTCCTTTGCCGGAGCGGAAATGGCTATTTTCTGCCCCCTGAATTCAGAAACATCAACATAGATCCAATACCCGATGGAATCTTCTGCCAGCTGAACGGGAAATTCTCTTTTCAGTTTCCCATTCACCCGCAGTTCAATCAATTTCATCCGCGCATGGTATCCTACGGGGATATTCAGGTAATGACGATTAATTTTCATTTCCATCTGCCCGGAAGCGGAAAAAACAGCACACATGCATAATAAAATCGCCGCGTTCCGGAGCATCCCTTGATGCGTCTTTTTTCGTAAATTGAATAAGGCCGTAAAATCAGTCATAATTCATTTTTAATTGTAAGAATGCCGGGGCCAGAATTTCACCGGACCCCCTGTATTGTCTTTATATTGTTTTCTGAGAGCCGTTAGTTGCGACAGGAGATCCATTAGCACCTCTTCATATCCGGGCTGAACCTCCATTCCTTCTTTATTTAAGAGATTTTCCATTTCGTCCGGATCTTTTTCCAGGTCGAAAAGTTCCCATTCATTGATCGTATAATAGTCGATTAGTTTATACCGTTCCGTGCGGATACCATAACAGGGCATGGCCCAGTGCGGCGGACCGAATTCATAATAATGATAATACATGGACCTGGGCCAGTCCGCCGGCACGTTGCCCCTGAATACGGGCATCAGGCTCCTGCCCTGCATATCATCTGGTATTTTTATACCGGCCATATCAAGGATCGTTGGGGCATTGTCGACATTCACCACAAAAGCATCGCTGGTGCTCCCCGGTTTTATCAATCCCGGATAACGAATCAGCCAGGGAACGCGAAGGGATTCCTCATACATGAACCGTTTGTCGAACCATCCGTGTTCTCCCAGAAAAGAACCATGGTCACCGGTAAATACCACGATGGTATTTTTGGCGAGTCCCGATTTATCGAGGTAATCCAGCAACCTGCCGATATTATCATCCTGTGCCTTCAGGGTGGCCAGGAAATGACGCATCAGCTGCTGATAGCTCCATTGCCTGCGCTGCCGGCCGGTCAGGTCCTTTGGCGGACGGAAATCCATCATGTCCTCGATCTGCATACGGGCCTCCCTGGCAGCCGCGGACCGGGAATGATAATCATCCCAGAAAGTGGCCGGTTCAGGAATCTGCACACTGTCATACAAGTGTTCGTATTTATGTGGCGGATCGAATGGGCGGTGTGCGCTAAAAAACTGGACCGCCATCAGAAAGGGACCGTTCTTCATTTGCTCCATGCCTTTGATGGCCAGATCCGTTTCGTTGTCGGTGATATAGCCGGAATATTTTTTGGCAATGATCTCTTTGCTACCTAACACGGGATTTTGAAAATAGCCGTTGGAATCATAATAGGGCCCTCCTGCACCGTTCTTGAAAACGAAATAATCAAACCCGGCCAAACCCGGATTTGCCGGTATCCCGTACCGGTTTTCCAAATGCCATTTACCCACCATGCCTGTTTTATAGCCGTTTTGCTTCAGGATTTTGGCAAAGGTTTCCTGTGCAGGATCAAAAGCACTGCCCGCCTGCATGCTGTCCGCATTGCCAGGATTGGTGAGCATTCCGTTGAGGTGGTCATATTTGCCGGTCAGGAATGTGGCCCGGCTGGGTGCGCAAAGGGCATTGGTACAAAAGGAATTCCGGAATAACATGCCCTCTCTGGCGATACGGTCAATATTCGGTGTTTGTATTAAACGGCTTCCATAACAACTCAACACTTTCAGGGGAACGCCTTCGGTTGTGATCCAGAGAATATTGGGTTTGCGTTTTTCTTTTAACGGGCCGCTGCTGCCGGGAGCGGATTTTGTTGAATGATTGGGATCATGACGTTCCGGTACCTGACGAAAAATAAAAGAAGCAAGAAGTAAGCAGGAAGCCAACCCTGTTGCCCGTTTTAATCCTTTTTTAAAAACAGGTTTTCTCACAGTATCCATAGTGAATTGATATTTGTTCAACAGGAGAGATTTTCGATTTGTTGGAACCTGATGCGTCAAATTTATTTCATTTTCCCCTGGAAATGCCGGTAAGGGCCTTAAATTATTTAAAAGCAAAGGTTATCATCCGAACGGCAATAACCAGCTTGACCGCGCGTTCTTGGTAAATTATTCTATTTGATATGGCCGCCACGCATCCCCATCCGATAAACATTCCCATCGATCATCCCAACGTCCGCCATGCGGAATCATTCCTAAGCTCATGGACCGAACCTTTCGACCGGCAAAAAAATGAGGGCACCCGTTTTACTTTCCGCTCCCTGATATCGGATACGGAGGTTACCGTTATTTTCTTCGACGGTTATCAGGAAGCTGTCGAATATGAAAAACGCCATTTCCATCCAAGATCATCCACCGCCTGTTCCACCGTAAACGGCAGCGCGCTCTATGTTATCCTGGGCAGTGATCCCGATCTGGTCAGCTCGCTGGCCGGTCATTTTGCGGGCCGGGAATAGGGCATCGTTCCACCTCCAAAAGAAATAAACAGCCGTGGCACTAAAGTTTCAAAAATCTTGCATACCTTAATCCTGCCCGCGTCTTCTTCCCACTCCCTGTGAACGGTGCTTTTTCTTCCTTACCTGCTTCTTCCAGCCCTTTTTAATTTTTAAACTAAACTAAACAATATGAAAAAGCACTCATGGGTACTAGTCCTTGGCCTAAGCTGTTATGGCATCTCCTGCAATACCAAAACGGAAAGCGGCCTTTCGGCGGCGGCTCAAAAAAATCTGGATGTCAACCATGCCATCATCAAGTGTTTCGAGACCAAGGATTTCAGCAAACTGGGGGACTACATCGCAACGGATGGCGTTGATCATGCCGGAGAAAAAGGGGATATAAAAGGACTTGACAGTATGAAAATAGAATATGCCAAATCCGTAGCCGGCATGGATGATCAGAAAACGGAGGTGATTAAAGAACTGGCTGATGATGACTATGTGATGGACTGGAACCATTACACCGGTACCGTTAAAACCGACGGGATGGGTCACAAGGCGGGTGACAAAATAGACATGAAAGTGATGGAAGTTGCCCGGTTTAAAGATGGAAAAGCAGTAGAACACTGGAGCCTGATGGAACCTGCCGATATGATGAAAATGATGGGCAACATGCAACAGCCTATGGCGATGCCCGACTCCGCCAGGAAAAAAATGTAAAACTTTACTGCGCCGGGAATCCCTTCCCGGCTTTTTTATTTTACCGGATTCAGGACGACAAAACAAAAGTGGTCCCGAGTCCTGGTTTTGATTCCATGCGGCCCTCCGTTGTATTTTTCAAAGCCTTGATGGCATTGGACGTCAGGTTTTGCATGATGACCTTTAAATAATTCTCATCCGCTGTATTTGAGTTCGCCGATAAAAAAGCC
>JBEPUT010000031.1:0-47067 GCA_041691395.1 Chitinophagaceae bacterium | reverse complement strand
GGGATCGTTCAGAATATAGTAGCGGTATTCATGAAAAACCAGCACCTGACGAAGGTGTGCAAGCTCTTTTTCCCCCATTGGCTGCCGGGCGGCGCGCAGGAGCAGGGATTTGCTGAGATCCTGGACATGCCGGGTTTGTTCGGAAGAATACATAAGATCAATTTTCTATCGGAATAAATAAAACAGCAGCCGGATATGTCATTTTAACACGTATAAAAAAATGTTGCTGATGTATCCTTATATTGTGTAGCAGGAAACGGAATTACAAAAATACGGGCAATACTGTCAAGTAAACTTCAGGAAATGAAAGATATCCAAAAGGTGCTGAGGCAGTTGAAAAGTGACGGAGTGATCGGGATTTCGGTGGATTGCGTCATTTTCGGATTTGACGGTAATGAACTGAAGGTGCTGATGATCAGATCCGATATGGAGCAATTTGAAGACAGGTGGTCGTTGCTGGGCGACCTGGTGCACCGGAATGAGGATCTGGATGAAGCCGCTTACCGGATATTGAAGGAAAGGACCGGCATGTCGGATGTGTACCTGGAGCAGGTGAGGAGCTTCGGGGACGTCAACCGGCATCCTGCCGCCAGGGTGGTTACAATTGCTTACTGTTCCTTGATCAATATCAGGCAGCACCGCCTGGAAAAACACGATAATGAATTGCAGTGGCTCAAGGTGAGTATGGGATGGGCCATGGCCTTTGACCACCAGCGGATATTGACTGCCTGTCATGAATGGCTCCAGAAACGGGTGCAGGAACATCCGTTGGGATTCAGCCTGCTGCCCCAGAAATTCTCCCTGCGGGAATTGCAGAACCTGTATGAATCCATTCTGGAAGTGAAGCTGGACCGAAGGAATTTCCGGAAAAAGTTTTTTTCCATGGATCTGCTGGAAGACACCAATGAATTTGAATATGATGTTCCCCACCGGCCGGGCAAGCTCTATAAATTCAATTATGAAAAGTACCTGAGCAAGGAAAGAAGGAAGTTTATGGGCATTGATTTTTAAGAAAACTGATTGAAGAGAATTACAACTTCTGATCCATGCTATCCTCCCATTGCTCCATTAACAAGCTATTAATGCAGCGTTGACACCGATGGTGCTGTCTAAACGGTGTTAAGAATATTTTTCATACAATTATGTTAAAATTATAACAAGATTGTGTATTTTTAACACTTAATTGCTTTAAACCATTGATTATGACCATTACACGATTGCTTAAGAGGCTATCTGCACTCTTGTTATGTGTAACATTTACACAGTTAGCCTTCTCCCAAACAAAAATTATTACCGGAACAATTTTAGACGACAAAGGGTTGCCTGTGCAAGGGGCGTCCGTTACAATTAAAGGATCAAAGAATGGAACAACAACAGGTTCCGACGGAAGATTCTCCCTTACTGCCCCGGAATCTGCGCGTACGCTGGAAGTCAGTTCCATCGGTTTCAATCTGATCGAAGTGAGTGCAGGAGATGGCAGTCCGCTCACCATTTCGCTTGTATCCAGTTCTCAGTCTTTAAACGATGTGGTCGTTATCGGTTACGGTACAGCACGCCGGCGAGATCTGACTGGCTCGTATTCTTCCATAACTGCTAAAAACTTCAATTCCGTTCCTTCGGCCACACCGGATCAACTATTGCAGGGTAAAATCGCCGGACTGGAAGTAACAGTGGCGAACGGAATGCCCGGGGGAGCAACCCAGGTCAAAATCCGCGGAAACAACTCTATACGGTCCGGTACGGATCCATTGTATGTAGTGGACGGCGTTCCGCTGGATGGCAGATCTGCCAGACCAACCTTCGGGTTAAGCGGCGTCGGAAATTTACCCGATGCCAATCCACTTACTTACCTGAATCCTTCGGAAATTGAGAGCGTTACCGTTCTAAAAGACGCTTCCGCTTCCGCCATTTATGGATCCAGGGGAGCCAATGGCGTAATCCTGATAACCACCCGCACCGGAAGTTCCGGACCCATCAGGATCGATGCAGCCGCTTCCGTGGGAACCAATGGTTTGATGAGGCAGCCGGATGTTTTAGATGCAGGTGATTACAGGGCCGCCTTAAAAAAATACAACGCCAAATCGGATTCCGGGGCTTCATTCAAACCCTTTGATGCCATTGTGCAACATAAATTAACCCAAAACTATTCTGTCGCCTTAAGCGGAGGAGGTTCCGATAACACCCGGTATCGCGCTTCTTTCCTGGTATCACAAACTCCGGGTCTGATCAGGAAATCCGGATTAAATAAATATATTGCCAACTTCAACGGAGGTTATAAGCTGCTGGACAAAAGACTTACGATTAATTTCAGCCTCACCGCTTCTGCAACAGATGAAGAAATTGCGCCGATATCGAATAACCCCGGAAGTACGGGTAATTTGATTTCCAATGCGCTGCAATGGAACCCTACTCTCCTTTTGAAACGTGGTCCCTTATCTTATACGGCAAATCCAAACAGCCAGATTAATCCTTTGCAATTTTCTGATGCCTATAATGATCATGCCAATGTAACCACGTTGCTGGGAAGTTTTACGGTTGCCTACAAAATACTTCCTTTCCTGGAATACCGGTTACTATACGGAACAAATTACAGTAGTGGTACAAGGGGAGCAGAACTGCAGGGATGGATCACCAACACAGGCGGAAATGCGGATGGCAAGGGAGAAGCTGCTATTCAGGCCACGCAACTTTTTTCCCAGAGCCTTACCCATACTTTAACCTTTACTAAGAAGTTTAATGACCTTGAGTTTACTGCGCTGGCGGGATATGAATATTTTGCGACACATTATAAAACACAATTCAGCTCCGTTTATCAATTCGATTATAATTTGAGCCTGTCCAATCTGGTGCCCATTCATTATTATGATAACATCCAGGATGGTAAACAGTCCAACCTGGTGACCGGATCCGGAAATGATCCTTCTGCGGAACTCCAATCCTATTTTGCCCGTGCGCAGTTCAATTACAAAAATAAGTATAGCTTATCGGCCTCCTTCAGGGCTGACGGATCCAATAAATTCGGTTCAAACAACCGTTATGGCTATTTCCCGGCCATTGCGGCGTCCTGGCGTATCAATGATGAAAACTTCATGAAAGACAATAGGATATTCAGTAACCTGGCTTTACGTGTGGGTTGGGGTAAAACCGGTAACCAGTCATTCCCTGCAGGTTCAGCGCTTGACCGTTTCCGGTACTCGTCCTATAATACGATCGGTCCTGTTAATTATGCCAACGCGGATCTGAAATGGGAAACAGTGACCTCTACCGATGCGGGTTTAGATTTCGGATTTTTCAATGGCAGACTGACCGGTATATTTGATGTGTTTTTTAAGAAAACAACCGATCCGTTATATGCTGCCACTTATCCTGCACCCGCACCAACCGGTATTGTATTCAAAAACTTAACTAACGGGGCCTATGTAAGTAATAATGGCGGTGAATTAACCTTAAACGCCATCATTATTCAAAAACCTGATTTTTCCTGGTCCGTTGGCGGTAATGTGACTTATGTAAAAAATAAATTCGTTTATCCTGCGGCCGGCACTGCCCCGCTGGTGTTAGCCGGACAATTGAATGGTAAAGGTACTTCCGCCACCTATGTTCAGGCCATCGCCAACAATCAGCCACTCGATGTATTCTTCTTAAGGAAATTCAACGGATACGATCAGAATGGATTTGCCATTACCAGTGGTGCGGCTTCTTATGCAGGAGATCCCAATCCGAAATATACCGTGGGATTAACCACCGAGCTGGATTATAAGAAATTCGCGCTCGTAGTCAATATGCATGGCGCTTATGATTTCTTTATCTATAACAATACCTTGCAGGCCGTAACGGGCCTGAGCTTTATTAACAATGGAGGTAATATCTCCCAAACACTCAAGAACACACCGGAAAATCCGGCAAACCCTGTTTCTGCTTCCACCCGCTACATGAGCAGTGGAAATTATATGAAATTGGGCAACGCCACTGTACGTTACAATTTTGGAAATATAGGCAAGTATGCAAAGAACGCCGTCGTTTATTTTACGGGGAATAATATTTTCGTTATCTCTAAATATCCTGGCTTTGATCCTGAAGTGAATGTGGCTACTGCCGATATCAATGGTACCGGAATTCCTTCAAGAGGTATTGATTATGTTGGATATCCAACCGTACGGTCCTTTACCCTTGGTGTAAATTTTAGCTTGTATTAATATTAATAAGAAGTAATAATTCCTGAATCAGATCAAACTAGCATATATGAAAGCAAAAATATTTTTTATCCTCGCATCGGCTTCCCTTTTTGGATTGGCCGCCTGCACAAAGCTGGATGCGGTTCAGCATGACTCCATTGTTTCCAGTGGATCATCGAAGAGTCTGGACGTAAATGGCCTGCTCAACAATGTGTACAATGACCTGAATGCGCTCATGCATAACCAGGATCAGTTATTTTCTCTGGAAGAAACCGTTTCCGATGAAGCGTTGATCCCCACCCGGGGTGGTGACTGGGACGATAACGGCGTATGGCGTGTTTTGCATGCCCACACCTGGGATGTTACCCATACCCAGGCGACATCGGTATTTAACGGCCTTGGTAAATTGGAAAGTGATGCCACTACCGTACTGGCATTTAACCCCAGTGCGGAACAAGCCGCTGAAGCAGTTTTTTTGAGGAGTATGGCTCAGTTTTATTTGTTGGATCTCTACGGACAGGTTCCTTACAGAACAGTTGCCAAATACAATTCCATTGACGCTCCTCCTGTAATGAGTCCTGCGGATGCCATCGATACCATGGTTACTAATTTAACCGGCATCATTGCTATTTTACCACAGGGAAACACGCCTTATAAAGCCAGTCCGGATGCAGCGCGTTTTTTGCTCATGAAGATCTTACTGAACAAACAGGTGTTTTTAAATAAAACCTCTCCTGCTGCCGCTGATGCGGGAGATATGGCCACGGTCATTTCCCTGGGTAGCACGATCATGGGAAATGGTTATTCCTTCACCCCCCATTATTTTGATAATTTCGGACCCAATAACGGTGGTCATGATGCAGGGTATGGATGGGGAGTCGGAAAAGAGGCGATCTTTTCTTATCCGAACCTGCCCGGTGTTTCCAGCAATAACGGTATTGGGAGTGCAGGTATCGATGCCCGCTGGATGATGACCCTTCACTACAATTCAAATGGACATAAGGACACAACCGGTGGTAATGTGATCGGACCTTACGGTGGTGCGGGCTGGAATGGTTTTTCCACAGTAGCTGATTTTTACAATGCCTTTGATCCCTCAGATACCATGAGAAGAGGAAATTCCTTTTATCCCGGATCAACCAATAAGTCCGGAATACGGGTTGGATTTTTAGAGGGTCAGCAGTATGACGAGCATGGTATTGCCAGGGTTGACCGCAACGGGAATCCCTTAATTTTTAACGCCACTGTTAGTCTGATTGAGCCTGATCCGCTTACCCTGGAAGGAGATGGTATACGGGTTGTAAAGTATGCGCCGGATAATGAAAATTACAATGGTGGGCAGCAGGGCAATCAGTTACAGATGTTCCGGTATGCAGATGTTGTTTTAATGGTGGCCGAAGCGCACCTGAGAAGCGACGATGCGGCAGGAACCGGGGCGTCTCTCACAATGGTGAATTCTCTGCGTGCGGCCCGTTTGGCGGCTCCTTTAACCGGCCCACTGGTGCTTTACAATTCCAGCAATCTGTATGATATCAATTCTTTAATTGCAGAACGCGGTAAAGAAATGTACTGGGAGAGCTGGAGAAGACAGGATTTAATCCGTTTTGGCGCTTTCTTACAGCCATGGGCCCTGAAAACGGCGGATGATCCTAAATACCTGCTGTATCCGATTCCGTCAACACAATTGATTGTTAATCCGAACCTGAAGCAAAATCCTGGTTACTGATTAATTTTTAATATTTTAAATTACAAGGGTCATTATGAAAATAATGACCTTTGTAATTTTTCCCTTTAACTATGTCAATAGCATCCGGATTAGTGAGACGTATTTGTTTGATGATGGTCATCCTTCAGATTTCCTGCAAAGCACATAAGGGCAAATTCCTTTTTGAACAAATGCAGCATACTGGAATTGATTTTGAGAACAAGGTCACTGACGGCCAGATTGAAAACAGTTTTCTTTTCAGAAATTTCTATAATGGTGGCGGCGTGGCCATCGGGGATATTAATAATGATGGTCTGGCTGATGTATTTATGACCTCAAATTCCGGGTCGAATAAGTTATTCCTGAATAAGGGCAATTTTACTTTCAGCGATATTACGGACAAGGCCGGATTCCGGCAGGACAGCATGTGGAGCACGGGCGTTGTGATGGTTGATGTGAATAACGATGGCTGGCTGGATATCTATGTTTGCAATTCGGGGCATATGAAGAGTGGTAACCGGAAAAATAAGTTATACATCAATAATCATGATCTCAGTTTTACGGAATCCGCAGCTGCTTACGGTCTGGATATTTCAGCATATACTACCCAGGTTTCTTTTTTTGATTACGATAATGACGGGGATCTGGATTGTTTTATGATCAACAACAGCCCCATTCCGGTGAACACGTTAAACAATTCGAACAGGCGCGATCTTCCGGAGGCGCAATGGCCCGTGGCCGGTTTTTTAAAAGGAGGTGGGGATCATTTATTCCGGAATGACAATGGGCATTTTACGGAAGTGACCCAGGCCGCGGGTATTCATGGCACCCTGATTAGTTTTGGTCTGGGCGTTTCAGTGGGAGATTTCAATGATGATGGTTATCCCGATATTTTTGTTTCCAATGATTCCTATGAACGGGATTATTTATACATAAATCAAAAGAACGGAACTTTTAAGGATGAACTCGAAAACTTTTTTGGCCATACCAGCTTTTCTTCCATGGGCGCCGATGTTGCGGATGTTAACAACGATGGATATCCTGAGATATTTACCACCGACATGTTGCCGGAAGATGATTACCGTTTAAAAACTTTAGGCTCGTTTGATAATATTGATTTATATAACGCCAAACTCAAAGCCGGATTCTTTCATCAATACATGAAGAACTGTCTGCAACTGAATAATCAGAATGGAAAATATATGGATATCGCCAATTTCAGCGGGGTGTCTGCAACCGACTGGAGCTGGGGCGCCCTGATGTTTGATATGGACAACGATGGATGGAATGATATCTATGTTTGTAACGGCGTTAATAAAGATGTTACAAACCTGGATTTTATGGATTTTTTTGCCAATGATGTCTTTCAGAAAATGGTGCTTACGGGCAAAAAGGATGAGATTCAAAAAATCCTGGAAAAGATACCGGTCACGCCCATGTTGCACAAAGCATACCGGAATGAAGGAAATCTGAAATTTTCCGATAGCAGCCTGGCGTGGGGATTCAACCAGAAATCATTTGCCAATGGGGCTGCTTATGGCGATCTGGACAATGACGGTGACCTTGATCTGGTTATTAATAATGAAAACGGACCTGCTTTTGTTTATCGAAATAATGCCCGTGAAATAAATAAAAATAATTATCTGGCAGTTGTTTTAAAGGGCAAAGAAAAGAACAGGTTTGCCATTGGCAGTAAGATTAAGATTTATCAGGGTAAGCAGATTTTCTATAGGGAAGTGGTTCCCAGCAGGGGATTTCAGTCCTCGGTTGACTATAAGCAGATCATCGGCCTGGGAAAAATGAGCCGTCTGGACTCTCTGTTGGTGATTTGGCCGGACAGGACCTGCACAAGAATCAATAGCCCCGAGATAAATAAAATTTTAACCATCCAGGAACCGGAGCAGGGTGAACCGGGGCCGCTTGTTCAAACGCCGGATTCCGCCAGGATGATATTAAGGCAGGTCAGCAGCAGTTTTGAAAAGCATACTGAAGACGATAATACTGATTTTTACTATGAACGTAATCTTCCTAAAATGCTTTCGCGGGAAGGTCCGAAATCCACGGTTGGGGATATAAACGGTGATGGTCTTGATGATGTTTTTATCGGCGGAACTCCCGGACATCCGGGTCAGGTCTATATACAGGATGCGGTGGGTAAATTTCAAAAAAAACCGGAACCCGCCTTTGACCGGTTTATTGATTTTGAGGATGAAGCCGTGTTATTTTTCGATGCCGATCACGACGGCGACCTGGACTTGTTTATCGGACCCGGAGGAAACAGTCATCCACCCTATAGCAGTGAAATGCAGAACAGGTTATTTAAAAATGATGGGAAAGGAAACTTTACCCTGGACGCCAATGCGTTTTCCAGTACGAACAATGGTGTGAATACGGGCGTTGCTGTTGCTGGCGACTTCAACAACGACGGGTATATGGATCTGTTTGTGGGCGGAAGAAGTATACCCAGGGAATACGGGTCCACACCGGCCAGCTCCGTTTTTATCAATGATGGTCATGGTCATTTTGAAGATATTGCAAAAACCAAAAACAAGGATATTGCTGACCTGGGGATGGTAACTGCTGCTGTTTGGGCAGATATCTCGGGCGATGGCGAAAAAAGATTAATCGTTGCCGGAGAATGGATGAGCCCCCGGTTATTTTCGTTTAAAGGAGATCATTTTGTGGAAGTCAGCAGCAATCTGAATCAATTGTACGGATGGTGGGAGTCCATGGCTGTAGCAGACTTGAACGGAGACGGGAAACAGGATTTGATTCTGGGAAATATCGGAGAGAACTTCTATCTCCATCCGGATAGTGCAAGGCCTGTGAAACTATGGATAAATGATTTTGATCAAAATGGTATCTTGGATAAAGTGCTTACCCGTACTGTTGACGGGAAGGACGTGCCGGTGTTTCTGAAACACGATATGGAAATGCAGATCCCACTGCTAAAAAAGCAAAATCTGAAACATGCGGAATACGCAAAGAAAACAATCCAGGATTTATTTCCTTCGGCATTGCTTAAAAGCAGTCTGGTAAAGATGTTTAATTTTACCAGTTCCATTATTGCCATTAATCAGGGAAATGGTCAGTTTGCGATCCACAGGTTACCGGCAGAGGTGCAGCTTTCTTCCGTCAATGCCATTCATGGTATTGATTTTAACCGGGATGGGAAAATGGATCTGGTTTTGGGTGGTAATGAGTTTGGGTTTCTTCCCCAGTTCGGCCGGCTGGATGCCAGTTTTGGTCATATATTACTAAATAAAGGAAATGGTGATTTTTCATGGATCAGTCCCGTTCATTCCGGCCTTCAGGTGGAAGGACAGATCAGGGACATTTCGGAATTGAAAGGAAAGAATAAGGATTATATATTGTTTTTACGGAATGATGAAATTCCCGTGTTATACGAAGTTAATAACCATGCGGAAAAGTTAATGCCGTAAGACCATTGTCTGATAATTCGATTTATATGAATTCGTTGCAGTGCAGGAGCTTTTACATTTTCGCGCTTTTTGGGATCATCTGTTTGCCGGGTTGTTCTTCTTATTCAAAAAAAGAGGCCACCGTTTTTGAAACGCTGGAACATGCTAAAACGGGTCTTGACTTCAGTAACAAGCTGACTCCCACCAACGCGTTCAACGTGTTTAATTATATGTATTTCTATAATGGCGGCGGAGTTGGGGCCGGTGATTTTAATAATGATGGCCGGATTGATTTATTTTTTGCCGCCAACCAGGGGGACAATAAATTATACCTTAATACGGGTAATCTTCATTTTAAAGATGTAACAACCGAAGCAAAAATACCGGAAGATCACGGATGGTCGACGGGCGTTTCCGTAGTGGATATCAATAATGACGGGTTACTGGATATTTATATTTGCCGGGTCGGCAATCATGAAATCCTGCAAAGTCACAATCAATTCCTTATTTGTCAGGGGATTGATAAAAACGGCGTTCCCTATTATAAAGATGAAGCAAAGGAATATGGATTGGATTTTTCTCAATTCAGTTCCCAGGCCGTTTTCTTTGACTATGACATGGACGGGGATCTGGATATGTATTTATTGAATCATTCCATACATCAGAACGGAACTTTCGGTCCGCGAAAGGAAAAATTGCAAACATTTAATCCGCTTTCAGGCGACCGGCTTTTCCGCAATGATGGTGGTAAGAAGTTTAAGGAAGTAACCCGGGAGTCCGGGATCAACAGTTCAGTTATAGGATACGGGTTGGGTATTTGCGCTTCGGATATTAATCTCGACGGTTATCCCGATCTCTATGTGGGAAATGATTTCCATGAAAATGATTACCTCTATTTCAATCAGGGTAATGGCACTTTTAAAGAAGTGTTGAATGATCACATCATGCACACCAGTCAGTTTTCCATGGGTGTAGATGTTGCGGATGTGAACAACGACGGTTACCCGGAAATTATGACCGTAGACATGCTTCCTTATGACCCTTACATTTTGAAAAGATCCGAGGGAGAAGATACCTACGATATATTTAATTTAAAGATCGGGTATGGATATAATTATCAGTATACCCGGAACAACCTGCAGTTGAATCGCCGGAATGGCATGTTCAGTGAAGTTGGAATGTACTCGGGAGTATATGCTACTGATTGGTCGTGGTGCCCGGTATGGTTTGATTTCGATAATGACGGTCTGAAGGATCTTTTTGTTTCCAACGGGATCCCCAAAAGACTGAACGACATCGATTATATCAATTTCATATCCAACCAGGAAATTCAGGAGAGATTGCGGTTCAACAGCCTGCAAAAGCAGGATCTTGATTTATTAAGTAAGTTCCCGGAGATAAAAATTCCCAACAAGTTCTTCCGGAATGAGGGGAACCTGGAATTTACTGACATGAAGGACCGGATCGGGAACGACCAGAAAACATATTCCAATGGTGCGGTGGTTGCTGATTTTGATAATGACGGTGACCTGGACGTTGTTGTCAACAATATTGACGAGCCTGCCCTACTGTATGAGAATAAAAGCAATGACAAAAAGGATAAGACATTTGTAGAGATTAAATTAAAGGGCTCTGCGCAGAATATCAACGCCATAGGGGCGAAGGTCATTCTCTTTACAAAAGCTGATATCCGGACTTATGAAAAATACCCCGTTCATGGATTTTTATCCAGCGCGGAGGTACCCATCCACATCGGATTGGATAAAACAAAAATTGATTCCGCTTATTTGATATGGCCGGACAATACGTACCAGCCGTTAAGATTTCCGGAAGTGAACAAATTGATAAACATCGTTTACCAACCCGGTCTTCCCAAGTTTAACTATAAAACAATAAGCGGATATTATAAAAGCTCGTCCAGGCCAATGCGGGATATAACCGTTCAAACCAAGCTGCTCAATAAACACAAAGAGGATAATTTCCATGAGTTTGACAGGGAACCATTGATCCCACACATGCTTTCTACAGAGGGGCCGGCCCTGGCTGTAGGGGATTTGAATGGCGATGGCCTGGACGATGTGTTTATTGGGTCATCCAAATGGGAGAAAAGCTCCGTTTTCTTCCAGCAGAACAATGGAACATTTTTAAAAAGCAATCAGCCGGACATAGATTTGGATAGTACTCGTGAAGAATCCGATGTAAGTATTGCTGATGTGAATAAGGAT
Organism: Chitinophagaceae bacterium; assembly: GCA_041691395.1. Taxonomy (GTDB): domain Bacteria; phylum Bacteroidota; class Bacteroidia; order Chitinophagales; family Chitinophagaceae; genus Puia. The sequence continues at coordinate 35,540 of JBEPUT010000031.1, read as the reverse complement.
GGTTTTCCTGATCTCGTGGTGGCTAACGGGGGCAACGAATTTTATGGTAAGGATATTAACCTGACTCCCTGTATTTATTTAAATGATGGAAAAGGAAATTTTAAAAAAGAATCCGGTGCATTCGATGAGGTGTTTATCAATGCCTCCTGCATAGTTCCTTATGATCTGAACGGCGATGGCTTTCCTGACTTATTTATTGGTGGAAGGTCGGTGCCCTATCATTATGGGGAGATTCCCAGGTCCTATTTATTGTTAAACGATGGAACGGGCAAGTTCAAAGATGTTACGGAAAAATATAGCCAGGAACTCGCCCACATTGGATTTGTAACAAAGGCACTATGGTACGACCTGGACAAGGATGGACAAAAAGATCTGCTTATTTCCCTGGAATGGGGAGGCATCCTCGCTTTTATGAACCATCACGGAACGTTTACAAAAAAGTTGTTAACCGATAAAAAGGGGTGGTGGAACTTTATACTGCCAGTGGATTTGAATGGCGACGGTAATATTGACATCATCGCGGGGAACCTGGGACTAAACAGTCGGCTAAAAGCATCGGAAAAGGAACCCGTAAGGTTATATTACAATGACTTTGGCACCAGCGGAAGAAAAACCCAGGTATTGACGTATTATCTCGATGGGCGGGAATTACCCTTTGCTAACAAACATGAGCTGGAAGTTCAGATCCCCGAATTGAAAAAGAAATTCCTGTATGCAGAGGATTTTGCCAAAAGCTCCCTGAAGAATCTTTTCTCTGCATCTAAACTGGAAGGGGCCACTGTTTTTACTGCTGACTATTTTTCGAATGCCGTTTTAATGAATGATGGGAAATTGAATTTTACAACCAGAGCCCTCCCCTGGGAGGCACAGCTCTCGCCATTCCGGGATGCGGTGGTTGTTGATGCCAATGGTGACAGCCTGCCGGATATTTTACTGGTCGGTAATTATTATGAAAATAATATTCAGATGGGAAGATATGATGCGGATTTCGGAACAATGCTGATCAACCATGGCCAGGGGTCTTTTACCGCAGAATGTCTTAATGGCCTTCAGATTAAAGGCCAGGTGAGGCATATCCGAAAAATCGAAATTGGGAAAAATCCGGCCTTTATCCTGGCCAAGAACAACGACAGTACCCAGATTATCCGGTTCATAAACCCCTGACCGGAGTGAGTAAGCGTGGTTTTTGATGGAAGTCGACTGTAAAAGCAGACTGACAGGCGCCGGGCTTTCCATCTCTGGTAATGACCTGAACAACGATAACAAACCTGCCACTCTGGTCCGAAGTATAGCAGGCCGCCGGATTTTCAGGGAAAGATTACCCGTTATTCAATGACGGGAATATACAGGCGGGTTATCCAATGCGCTGCATCTGGTTCCAGGTTCCTGTCCGTAATGAGGGTTTGGAAAGGTATGGCCATGGCCGTTTTATTGTAGTCATCAACAAAAAGCTTTAGCTGGTTCAGGGCCGAATTTACTTTATCCTGATTCCCCCTGACTACGGCGGTCATGAAATTTCCGGGTACCATTTTCGTAAAAAAAATATCCCCATTTCCAGTTGAAGAGGTGTTGACTGGCATGGCCACCATAGTAGTGTACCGGCCATCGCCCGTTTTGGTGACATTCAGCATAGGCTCACCTGTTGCAGAAATATTCTTTTTAAAGATGTATGCTTTAAGCTGCCGGACCATCTGATATACTTCGGGTGTTCCCGGGTAAGAAGGCAGCTGGGTTTTTGTGGCGACCAGCGAACTGTCCCTTAATATCACTCTTTCAATTTTTATTCCGTAAACATTTTCGGTCTTTCCCAGGAAATCGCTCATGCGTTTGAGAATAGCCTGCATATCTTTTTTAATATTCACCGCCCTGTTATAGCTTAACAGCTTCTCCATGGGGTTCAGGCCGGTCGTTATTTCAGCATGCCATTCAACAGAAGCGGTATTACCGGGCTCCTGCAGGATGATGATGCTGGTGGAAGTGGAATCATGATTACCCGCAATCAGTAGACGCACGGCGCTGATATAGGGGCGTATATGCCGGTAGGAATAACTGTGATATTTCAAAACGGGGGTAGCCTGAAATTCATTCGTATCTGTAGGAAAAGGGATTTCGGGGAACCAACGCACCCACTGCTTGCTATCCGATATCTTCCTGAAAGTTGCACTTGCCGGGCAATTCATTTTCTTAATGCAGGTGATTTCTAATTTACCCGGAATTAAAAGGTAAATACCTGAGATCAATAAAAAAACCAGCAGCGTCAAACCTAGGAACCATCTTTTCATGTGATACCAGAATAAACAGAAAGCGTAAAATAATACATATTAATAAGCTAAAGACTTATCCTTTAAAGGAGAAAGTTTACCGGAGGGTACCCGGTAAGGCTACAAAAAGAGGATAGATTAAATGACTGATGCAAAATCAGTATTGATAATCAATGTATTATAAAGGTGCATGAAAAAAACCGTCCCAAATTGCGGGAATCAACCCCGCAACCTCCTACCTTCGCCGTCCATTTAAACAGGCCTGCCGGGATAGCGGCGGCGAAATCAAAAATAAGCATAATGAGCAAATTACATTTTACTACCAAACATGCGAACGAGGCTACCGTACAACGGAACTGGTGGGTTGTGGACGGTACTAATCAAACCGTTGGCCGCATGTGTGCCCGGATCGCAGCCATCCTGCGCGGGAAGAACAAGGCCTATTATACACCTCATGTTGACTGCGGCGATTTTGTAATCGTTACCAATGCAGAGAAAGTGCTGTTCTCCGGTAATAAACTGGATGATAAGATCTACATCAATTTCTCGGGTTATCCGGGAGGCAAGAAAGAGGAAACAGCCAGGAACCTGCAGCGGCGCAGACCCGACGCGATTATTGAAAGAGCCGTTAAGGGCATGTTGCCTAAAAACAGGCTGGGCAGAAAGATGTACAAGAAGTTGTTTGTGTACGCCGGAACGGCGCATCCGCACACGGCTCAGCAACCTAAAGAATTGTCGTTACAAAAACAGCCGGCTTAAACATCCGGAAAGTGATTCGGCCTCAACTTAAAAACAGAACAGCGTGAAGGGTAACAGAACACAGGGAATGCCGCCTTCGCATAAGCTTCGGCGGACAAAGAATCATCAAATTTTCAAATCGTCTTAATTCATGGAAAAACAGAAAACCGCCACCGGACGCCGCAAAGAGGCTGTAACCAGGATCTTCCTGACCAAGGGAAGCGGCAAAATCGTGATCAACGATAAGGATTACAAAGAGTATTTCTCCCTGGCTTATCTGCATAACCAGGTGGATCTGCCTTTAAAAACCACCGAATCGATGGACAAGTTCGATATAAAGATCAACGCAACCGGTGGTGGCATCAAAGGTCAGGCAGAGGCATGCAAACTGGGCATTGCCCGGGCTCTGCTGGAGGTGAACCCTGAGTTCCGTCCCGCGTTGAAAGCCGCAGGCGTATTGCGTCGTGATCCCAGATCGGTTGAACGTAAAAAGCCAGGCCGAAAGAAAGCCAGAAGAAGCTTCCAGTTCAGCAAACGTTAATCACAATCAATCAAACCGTTTTGCCTGCGGTTTCCGAAACCGGGGGCTTAAAGTTTTATCAATATGGAACAGAATACTTCACTTCAGCAGCAGTTATTGGAAGCCGGTGTACATTTCGGCCATTTGAAAAAGAAATGGAACCCGAAAATGCTGCCTTATATCTTCGCGGAGAAGAAGGGTATCCACATCATCGACCTCAATAAAACCACCGAGGCCCTGCAGGAAGCCTCTTCCGCACTGAAACAGATTGCCAAATCCGGCAAGAAGGTCATGTTCGTCGGCACCAAAAAGCAGGCGAAGGAAATTGTAACGGAGTCCGCTAAAAAGGTCAACATGCCTTTTGTAACGGAACGCTGGCTCGGCGGTATGCTCACTAATTTCAATACGGTCCGCAAGAGTGTAAAGAAGATGCAGAGCATTGAAAAGATGCTGACCGATGGTACATTCGACAGCATTACCAAAAAAGAACGGCTCACCCTGGCCAGGGATAAGGATAAAATGGAAAAAGTACTCGGTGGAATCGCCCAGCTGGGACGGGTTCCGGCGGCTTTGTTCCTGATTGATATCGGTCACGAACACATCGCGCTGGCTGAGGCCAGAAAACTGGGCATCACCACGTTTGGCATGGTGGACACGAATTCAGATCCCAACAAAGTGGATTTTGCCATTCCTTCCAACGACGATGCCACCAAATCCATAGCCATCATTGTAAATTATATCGCAGCAGCCATCGCAGAGGGCCTCGCCGAAAGAATGGCCGCTAAAGATGATGATGTGGAAGAAGTGGCCGGCGACGAAAACGAGCGCAAAGCCGCCCGCATCCAGGCAGAAGCCGAAGGTGAAGCAGGACGCGGGAGAGGAGAAAAAACAGCGAGAACCCCGGGTGCCCCGAAACGCCGTGTACCAAACACCGGCCGCCGCACAGGCGCGCGATAGTTTCACCGGATCCCGTCCGCTCTGCAAATAGGGTGCGGTCACCGTATCTGTTCACTCAGGCAATGGCCCTCCTGGTATGGCCGTTGCCGAATAAAAATTTACCATCATGTCAACGACAACGACCATTACCGCAGCAGATATCAATAAGCTTCGCCAGGCAACCGGCGCAGGCATGATGGATTGCCGCAAGGCCCTCACAGAAAGTGACGGCGATTTCGAAAAAGCCATAGATTATCTCCGCAAAAAGGGTCAGAAAGTGGCCGCGCTGCGCAGCGACAGGGAAGCAAAGGAAGGCGTGATCATTGCTACTACAACAGCAGATAATAAAGCCGGATTAGTCTTTACGCTGGCTTGTGAAACGGATTTTGTTGCCAAGAATGCGGATTTTGTTGCATTCACTCAGAGTATCATGGACGCCGGACTGAAAAATAATGTGAAGTCACTCGACGAATTACTCGCTGCCAAACTGGATAATGTTTCCATTGCCGATAAGATCAATGACCAGGTGGCCAGGATAGGAGAAAAAATACAGCTCACCCGCTTTGAAAGAATAGAAGCTGAAGGGGTTGCCGCCTATATACATGGCGCTTACCGTATGGGTGTGCTGGTGGGGTTGAATAAAAATACATCCGAAGCATTGCAGGCGGGGAAAGACATCGCCATGCAAATCGCAGCCATGAACCCGGTAGCGGTTGACCAGGATTCCGTATCGCCTGAGGTGGTGGTCAGGGAAAAAGCCATTGTAACCGACCAGATTAAAAATGATCCGAAAATGGCCGGAAAAACCGACGAGATGATTGAAAAGATCGCCGTAGGTAAACTGAATGCCTTCTTCAAGGAGAATACATTAACCGCACAGCCATTTGTTAAGGACCAGGCCAAATCCGTTGGTGATTATCTGAAAAGCATCGACGCCGGTTTAAAAGTGATACAGTTCAAAAGAGTTCAGTTAGGATAAAGATTTCATCCCGCCCGACCGGCGGGATTTTTTATGCCAATCCGTTCCTGAAAAATATCTTTTCTTTGCAATAACTTTTTTACTTATGCTGCCAAAATACAAACGCATTCTGCTGAAGTTGTCCGGGGAGGCCCTGATGGGGGATAAGAGTTTTGGTTTTGATAATGCAGTGATCGCCCAGTATGCGCAGGACATTAAAAGTATTGTGGATCTGGGTGTTCAGGTAGCCATCGTGATTGGCGGAGGAAATATTTACCGCGGTATGAATGAAAAGGAAACCGGCATTGAAAGAGCACACGGAGACTATATGGGCATGCTGGCTACGGTAATCAACGGCATGGCCGTTCAGGCTGGTCTGGAAAAAATTGGCGTATTCACCCGGCTTCAGAGCGCCATTAAAATGGAACAGATTGCGGAACCCTACATCCGCCGGCGTGCCATACGGCATCTCGAAAAGGGCCGGGTGGTGATCTTCGGCGCGGGCACGGGCAATCCCTACTTCACAACAGATACGGCAGGATCGCTCCGGGCCATCGAAATTACAGCAGATGTTATACTCAAAGGCACCCGCGTTGATGGCATCTATACTGCAGATCCCGAAAAGGACCGAAACGCAAAAAAATACGACAGCATCACGTATCAGGAATGCATTTCCGGGAATCTGAAAGTGATGGACATGACGGCATTCACCCTTTGTATGGAAAACAGCCTTCCCATCATCGTATTTGATATGAACAGGCCCAGCAACCTCCGGAGGGTGGTAACCGGCGACCGGGTAGGTACCCTGGTGACGAGTTAAAATTGCGTATTTCTACTTTAAATTCAGGCCCAGCTTGTATTAATGCGGGGATATTCCTATTTTGTAAGTCTGAAAATCTGCAATTTTACGATTTTCTTCCCACCTGTAGTCCGGTATCCCGTAAAAGGCTTTAAGTTAATTCCTCGGGAAAACTTTTTGTACTGACCCCGAACTATATGAAGACATTACCCCTAATACTTGGTTACACCATAACCATCAGACTGCCCGAGATTATTATTTTCCTGCTGGGAGCACTCGTTCTCGGCTTTACCCTCCACTATTTCTGGAGTTCCCGCCACGCCATCAAAATCAAGAAACCTGTTGAAGAAGGGATTAGTGAAAATGATAACTGGAAGCTAAAATATTACAATGATATGGAGATTCAGGAGCGAACCCTGCAGCAATTAAGGGATCGCCTGGCCGAATCGGAAGAGAATGAGAAAATCAATGGCCTGGAAATAGATGAACTACATGATAGATTAAAGGACCTGCAGAAAAAATATGAGCAGGCAGAGGCTCTCGTGCGTCCGCCCACCACGTCGGAGGATTATATAGACCAGCTGAAATTTGCCCAGGACAACCTGGTTCAGCATAATCAGCAGGTCAGCCGGTTACTGCAACAAATACAGATGCTGAAAGAATCCGAAAAGAAATACCAGGATCTCCAGCACCAGCAGATTGCACTAAATGAGCAGATCTCTTCACTTCACCGACAGCTCTCGGAAAAAGATAAGGAGATCAACCGGATCATGCAGGAACAGCGCCTCGTGCTCGAGATGAATGAGCGGATGGATAAAGCGTTCACTGATTTTACCGTGATGCAGGAAAAACTCCGCAAACTGGAAAATTACCTGGATCAACCGCACAGTAAAAGGATTGAATACGAACAATTGCAGGAATCTTATTTTAAACTCAGCCGGGAATTTGATGATGTAAAGGGAAAACAAATGGCCCTTTTTGATGAGAACCAGCGAATGAGCCGCATCCTGGCCGATACGGAGGATAAACTCAAGGAAGCCAATTTCCAACGTCAGCAATATCAGAAAAAAACAATGTTCTTCGAAGAATTGAACCGCGATCTTCAGGATGCATCCGAGCAACATAAGAAAATGGAAAGCCAGCTTCGAAGGATCAGCGAAATGGAATCCATGCTATCGCGGTCTTACCCGAAGGAACCACCGGGAGAGGAGACGATAGTTTAATTTGAAAATTTGAAGATTTGAAAATTTGAGAATGCAGGAAGAACAATTTGATAGATTTCCTTTTCGGGACAGGAGTCCTTGCCTGGCTCTTTAGAGCAGCTCATTTTCTTCTTCAATTTACACCCTACAAGCGTTGCCGGGATGCATTCTGCCGGTATTCCGCACCGGGTTCTCTTCCTTTCAGTAATTTTGCTGATTATTTTCCCGGCCATGATGAACATCGCAGATATCAGAAAAGAGTATCAATTAAAAGAGCTGAACAGGGAAGAAGCGCTGGATGATGCCATGCAGCAGTTTGACCTATGGTGGAAGGAAGCTATGGGGAGTGAGATTGATGAAGTGAATGCAATGACCCTGGCAACGGCTTCATCGGACGGACTTCCCGCCGCCCGGATTGTTTTGCTGAAAGGATATCATGCGAGGGGGTTTCAATTCTTTACCAATTACCATAGTTTTAAAGGACTACAGTTAGCGGAAAACCCGAGGGCTTGCCTGGTTTTTTTCTGGAAGGAACTGGAAAGGCAGATCCGCATCACGGGTGTGGTGGAAAAGGTCAGCGAAAAAGAAAGTGATGATTACTACAACAGCAGACCATTCGGTAGCCGTCTGGGCGCCTGGGCCTCCCCCCAAAGTGATGTGATAGAAAGCAAACTATGGCTGGAAGAAAAGGAAGCAGCACTGGAAAAAAAATATGCCCATACCGTTATCCCCCGGCCCCCCCATTGGGGTGGCTACCTGGTAAGACCCGTCACGATTGAATTCTGGCAGGGCCGGCCCAACCGCCTGCACGACCGGCTGTTATATACGTTGAAGGATGATGGGAGATGGATGGTGGAGATACTGGCGCCCTGAGGAGGAGTTGACGGATGACGGTTGACGGATGACTGTCTTTAAGTGCGAATCCGCAATTTAAGCCGGTCATCCGTCAACCGTCATCCGTCAACAATTCAAAGAGCGTAACTGCACTACGGTTCTTCTGCACTACGGCTTCTTCTTCACAGCCTTCTTCGGATTCTTCGGTCTGCTCTTTCCAAATGAACCCATGAAAATTTTGCCTTTTTTTGATTTTTTATCGCCTTTACCCATGATGTTATGTTATGGGTGCAAATATCCGTAAAAAACAAAAGCTCCGGGCATTTAATATCACATTAATGTCCAGAGCTTTACATTGCAGTAAACCAAGCAACTTATAATTTGCCGGAGAGTTCCTTGCCGGCTTTGAACTTGGCTACCTTTTTCGCTTTGATCTTTATAACAGCGCCGGTCTGCGGATTGCGTCCGTTCCGCGCGGCTCTTTTAGAAACCGAAAATGTTCCAAAACCCACCAGGGTAACTTTGCCGCCGCCTTTCAATGTTTTGGCCACCGCTTCAACAAAGGAATTCAGTGATTCGTTCGCCTGTGTTTTTGTAACGCCTGCATCGTCTGCAATCTTTGCAATTAATTCAGCTTTGTTCATAATGAGGATTTTTTATACGCAACAAATATACCTGCTTTTTAAATCCGGAAAAACTCCGGGGATAGATAAAAACAGATAAAATTGAGGGCGGACAAGGGTTTCAGGAGAAACGAAAAAAGGGTTTTTATTGCATTATTTTCCAACAGGTGCTGGAACCCTTACCCACAGCGGGTTTCATTGATATAAGGTAAAACCCTGATGGGCAAAGGGTTTTAGAGAAATGTACTGCATTTTTTATTGCCGGGAACGTTCATTTTATTCTTTTCCACAATTATTGCACAAGGCGCATCACGCGCTGAAAAGACGATGTTACACAGGATCATTTTTTCAATTCAAGATACACCGGGCAATGGTCGCTTTGTTTTACGTCCGGATAAATGTCTGATTTCAGGATATTACCGGAAAGGTTGTTGGTAACATTGATGTAATCAATCCTCCACCCCTTGTTATTCTGCCGTACCGTTGGGAAACGCTGACTCCACCAGCTGTAGCGGTGTGGCTCCGGATGTAATTTCCGGAAGCTGTCTGTCCATCCGTTTTCCAGAAAGGAATCCATCCAGGCCCTTTCCGCCGGCAAAAACCCGGAAGAATTCTTATTGCCCTTCGGATCATGAATATCAATTTCCCTGTGTGCGATATTATAGTCGCCACAAAGGATTAATTGGGGATGGGATTTTTTTAGCTCCGACAGATAAGTGAAAAATTCGTCCAGCCATTTGTATTTAAAACCCTGGCGCTCATCTCCCGAAGTGCCGGATGGAAAATACGCGTTAATGAGCCGGATATCCCCTAAGTCAAGCTGGATAACCCTTCCCTCTTCATCGCTTACCTGATGACCGGTTCCATACAGCACATGATCCGGAAGGATCTTCGTGAATACCGCAACGCCGCTGTATCCTTTTTTCTGGGCACTGAACCAGTAATCGTGATAACCCAGGCTGGTAATTTCTTCGTGCGCCACATTGTCTTTGTGTGCCTTGGTTTCCTGTATGCAGATCACGTCGGCGGGATCCGTTTTGAGCCAGTCTACCAGCCCCTTCTTCATGGCAGAACGAATGCCATTAACATTATAACTTACAATGCGCAGGGATGACATATGATGAATTGTATTAAATTGGACTTGCAATTTAATCTTTGTTCATCAACAAAAGTTCATGCCGATTACTGAAGACCAGCCTGTTATTCCTACTTCCAAACAGCCGCTGTACCTCAAGGGCCCCCAGAGCAGGGGATTTGAACTCAGTTTTGCTTTTAAGGTTTTCCTGGAGACGATTATGGGAAACCGCTCTCTTTATTTTGTGGGTCCCTGCATCACCGTTTTTGGTTCGGCGAGATTTAAGGAAGATCATCCTTATTACGCAGCAGCCAGGGAGTTCGGAAAAAGGATTGCGGATGCCGGACTTACCGTAATGACAGGCGGCGGACCGGGCATCATGGAAGCGGCTAACCGGGGTGCTTTTGAAAATAACGGGGCATCCGTGGGTTGCAATATCCGCCTTCCGTTTGAACAGCAGCCTAACCGTTACATGCACAAATGGATCACCTTTGATTATTTCTTTTTACGAAAGGGCATGATGCTGAAATATTCCTATGCCTTTATAGTCATGCCGGGGGGGTTTGGAACCATGGATGAATTTTTCAGTACGCTCACGCTCATTCAAACGAAGTCCATCACGCAATTTCCCATGGTACTGTTCGGGAAAGATTTCTATAAACCGCTCATGGATACCATTGAATTGATGAAAAAAGAAGGAACGATTTCCGTGGAAGACCTTTCCCTGGTATTGTTTACAGATGATATTGATGAAGCCATGGGCCATATCAACGGGTATCTTTCCAGGAACTATGATATCCGGAAGAAAAGAAAAAGGTTCTGGTGGCTGTTTGAAAAGAAATTTCCCAAACCTTTCCGTTAGTTAAATTTATTTCCGGAGAAAATCCGGAATGGAGATTATCTATTTGATTTTTCTGCAGGTGGGAAAATTTAAATAAAGCCGCGGAATCAATTAGTTGAGTTTTTTACCAACCGGAAAACTGAATCCCAGGTTCAGCATCATTTCGTACGTGCCAAATGCCTGTTTGGCGGTTCCCTTATAGATCTTTAGCCCGGAGTACCGTGCATAATCCAGTTTATTGGTATATTCCAGGTAAACGTATTTGAAGAAAGTGGCCCGGATGGCCCCTTCAACGCCCAGGTTCCAGCCACCCACCTGAAAATGGGGATCATTTTTTGGCTGGTCAAAGAATTTATTTTCAACATGCGGGATAACGGGTCCGATTCCGGCTTTGCCAAAACCATCAATCAGGATGGTTTGTTTTTTATTCGCAACCAGGTGCCAGCGTTTCACGATATTAAACAAAAGAAAATTTGCACCGTTGTTCAGGTAATAGTAGGAAGTGCTGTCGCCGGTTGGCCCATTGTCCCGGAACAACGCATGCCCGTCATACGCTTTGTTGTCCATCCGGCCTTTTATATGAACCCATTGATCATCTCCGAATATGAATTTCGTGTGATCGAAGTTGATCTCAATGCCCAGCTGTTTCTTTTTGTTGAAAATATATCCGAGCCGGTAATTGTATTGCGGAATGGTAAGCGCCTTTGTAAAAAGCTGTTCGTCCCAACCCCGGTGATCATGGCCGGTGATGTTTTTAAATGTATAGTCATTGCCGAGTTCAGGCTGGTTGATGCGTAAGTTGCTGTGGGTGTACCATTCCGTGTTATATCCCCAGGAAAAATACAGTTCGCCCTTCCTTTCTTTTTTTTTGCTCTGCCCCATGCTGAAAACAGGAATAGCCATGGCCAGCAGCATAACCCATCGCATCCTGTTTTTTTGTATTTCCATAAAAGCTTGCGTAAACGGTTAAAATGAGTGGCAAAATTACAAACAAAATACGGCATCGGGAACGGCATTAACAGGTTGTTTATTGCTGCTGTCAGGCCTCGTAATCCAGCACGGGCCTCAGCCACCTTTCTATTTCGGTTATATCCATTTGTTTGCGCCCGGCGTAATCGGTCACCTGGTCCTTATTTATTTTTCCAATGCCGAAATACTTGCTTTCCGGATTGGCGAGGTACCATCCGCAAACCGAAGAGGCAGGATACATGGCCAGGGATTCTGTCAGCGTGATTCCTGTATTTTTTTCACCGCCCAGCATCTGGAAGAGTTTGTATTTTTCGGTGTGGTCAGGGCAGGCGGGGTATCCGGGAGCCGGACGAATACCTTTGTATTCTTCTTTAATGAGTTGCTGGTTGTCCAGTTGCTCTCCCTTTTCATAACCCCAATAGCAGGTCCTCACTTTCTTATGCAGCATTTCGGCAAATGCCTCTGCCAGCCGGTCTGCCAGGGCCTGAAGAATGATTTTGTTGTAGTCGTCCTGGTCTGCCATAAAACGCTCGATGTGCTTTTCAATACCCTGTATGGTTACGCTGAAAGCGCCGATATAATCCGTTTTGCCCGATTCCGCAGGCGCAATGAAATCCGCGAGGGAGATATTGGCCTGACCGGCTGCTTTTTTGGATTGTTGTCTCAGGAACTCCAGGTTAACGGTTCCCACATTTCCCGATTGTACGGTCACAGTATCAGCAGCGGTTGCGTTAGCAGGCCAGAGCCCGATGGCGCCGCAGGGTTTCAGCCATTTTTCCCGGATGATCTTTTGGAGAAGCTCCCGCGCATCAGCATACAGTTTGGTGGCGGCCTCTCCGATCTTTTCATCGGTCAGCAGCTGTGGAAATTTCCCATGGATCTCCCAGGCGATGAAGAATGGCTGCCAGTCAATATATCCGGCAATCTCCTCCAGGTCAGGATCCACAATCACTTTCACACCGGTAAATTCAGGCTTTACCGGGTTAAATGCATTCCAGTCTATTTTGGTTTTATTTGCCTGGGCTTCCTTAAAAGAAAGTAATTGTTTGGTGGATTTTTTATTGGCGAAATCGGTTTTGAGTTTTTGATATTCCTTACCCAGTTTTTCCAGGAACATGGGCTTCTGTGTTTCATTGAGCAGGTTACCGGCCACCGTTACGCTGCGCGAAGCATCCAGCACATGAACAACACCGTGTGCATATTCCGGCGCGATGCGGATGGCGGTATGCATGCGGGAGGTGGTGGCTCCGCCGATCATCAGCGGTAATTCAAAATTGCGTCTTTTCATTTCCCTGGCCACATGAACCATTTCATCAAGGGACGGGGTGATCAGTCCGCTCAAACCCACGATATCCACTTTTTCTTTTATGGCGGTTTCGAGGATCCGGTCGGCAGACACCATCACACCAAGGTCAATGATATCGTATCCATTACATCCCAGCACTACGCCCACGATATTTTTACCGATATCGTGTACATCTCCTTTTACGGTGGCCAGCAGAATTTTGGCAGCGCCCTTTTCTTCTGTCGTTTCTTCACCGGACGTATTCGCTGCTTTTCGCCTGTTAAATTTGTCCAGTTTTTCCTGTTCAATAAAGGGGGTCAGCACGGCGACGGACTTCTTCATCACGCGGGCGCTTTTTACTACCTGGGGCAGGAACATTTTCCCGCTGCCGAACAGGTCTCCGACCACATTCATGCCGTCCATCAGCGGTCCTTCAATCACATCCAGGGGTTTGGGATATTGCAAACGCGCTTCTTCCGTATCCGCTTCAATATAGTCGGTGATGCCGTTGACCAGCGCATGCTTCAGTCTTTCTTCTACCGGTGCCTTGCGCCAGCTTTCGTCTTTCTTTTCTTCCTTGCCCTTTCTTTTTACCGTTTCTGCAAAGGCGAGGAGCTTTTCCGTGGCTTCATTATTGTCGTTGTTGCGGTTCATGATCACTGCTTCACACAGGTCCCTGAGCACCGGATCAATTTCATCGTAAATAACCAGCTGCCCCGCGTTCACGATGCCCATGCCCAGTCCGGCTTTGATGGCGTAATACAGGAATACGCTGTGCATGGCCTCGCGCACCACTTCATTCCCGCGGAAGGAGAAAGATAGATTGCTCACCCCGCCGCTGAGTTTTACCAGCGGATGCATCCGTTTCACTTCTTTGGCGGCCTCGATAAAGTCGACGGCGTAGTTGTTGTGTTCTTCCAGGCCGGTGGCTATGGCGAATATATTCAGGTCGAATATGATATCCTGTGGGTCGAAATCCAGTTGTTGCGTGAGTATTTCATAGGCGCGGTGGGAGATGTCAATCTTCCGTTGCATGGTATCCGCTTGTCCCTTTTCATCAAAGGCCATCACGACCACTGCGGCGCCAAAACTTTTACAAATGATGGCCTGTTCAATAAATTTTTCCTCTCCTTCTTTCATGGAGATGGAGTTGACGATGCATTTTCCCTGTACGCATTTGAGGCCCGCTTCGATGATGTTGAATTTGGAAGAATCGATCATGATCGGAATCTTCGCAATATCCGGTTCACTCTGGATGAGGTTGAGGAAAGTGGTCATGGCTTTTTCTCCGTCCAGCAGGGCATCATCCATATTCACATCCAGTACCTGCGCCCCGTTCTCCACCTGCTGACGCGCCACACTCAGGGCCTCTTCATACCTGTTTTCCCGGATGAGGCGCGCAAATTTCTTCGACCCGGTGATGTTGGTCCTTTCGCCAATGTTCACAAAATTCGATTCCGGTCGCACCACCAGTGGTTCGAGTCCGGCCAGTCGGAGATAGGGTTTAATGCTGTTTTCTTCACTCATGATGAACTTTTTAAGCAGCGGTTTCGACCAGGGGTAATTTCCTGGGTTCGAATCGTTTCACTTTTTCCGCAATGTGCCTGATGTGTTCGGGAGTGGTGCCGCAACAACCACCTACAATATTCACAAATCCTTCCTTTGCCCATTCTTCCAGGAAATGCGCCGTTTCTTCGGGCTCTTCTTCATAAGCTCCCATGGAATTGGGCAGGCCGGCATTGGGGTACGCAGAGGTATAACAGGAAGCCAACCGGGAAAGTTCTTCGATGTGTGGCCGCATTTCCGCAGCGCCGAGTGCGCAGTTCAAACCTACGCTCAGCGGTTTGGCGTGCGCAATGGAGGTGTAGAAAGCTTCCAGGGTTTGACCGCTCAGGGTCCTTCCGCTGGCGTCGGTAATGGTGCCGCTGATCATCACCGGTAGTTCCTGTTTTTTGGTATCGCGGAAATATTTTTTAATTG
This sequence comes from Chitinophagaceae bacterium, assembly GCA_041691395.1. Lineage (GTDB taxonomy): Bacteria > Bacteroidota > Bacteroidia > Chitinophagales > Chitinophagaceae > Puia. The sequence goes on along the minus strand of JBEPUT010000031.1, from coordinate 20,519 downwards.
CGAAAATGGCGGCTTTTGCATTGAGCGTATCAAAAATGGTTTCAATCAGCAGCAGGTCCACACCACCATCCACCAGTCCTTTCACCTGCTCATAGTAAGCATTTGACACTTCATCAAAGCTTACGGAACGGAAGCCGGGGTTGTTCACGTCGGGCGACAGGGATAGTGTTTTATTCATCGGGCCGATGGCGCCGGCGATGTATTTTGCCTCGCCCACCGAAGCTTTATCGGAGGTGGGGCGGTTGTTAGCAGTAAATTCATCGATGGCCTGGCGCGCAATTTTTGCCGAGGCCACATTCAATTCATACGCGAGGGATTGCATGTGATAATCCGCCTGGGCAATAGAGGTACTGCTGAATGTGTTGGTTTCAATGATGTCTGCCCCGGCTTCCAGGTATTCGGTGTGGATTGCTTTGATGATGTCCGGTCTGGTGAGCGAAAGCAGGTCGTTGTTGCCCTTGACATCCGATTTCCAGTCCTTAAACCTTTCTCCCCGATAATCCTCTTCCTGCAGGTTATAACGCTGGATCATGGTGCCCATGGCCCCGTCAATAATGAGAATACGCCGATCCAATGCCGATTTGATATTTCCCATAAAGATGAAATTTTTATTGAGTACGCGGCGGATTGCCGTATGCGGGCGGACAAGCTAAGAAGATGGGCTGTAAACGGAGGCAAAGTAAAAGGAGGACTTTCCCGGCGTTTATTAGTTCAGTTAATCCCCTTAAGGTGTCAGGCCGAACAATAAACAAATCTGCCTGTCAGGAGGCAAATTTACAGCATAATCGGGTAAATATCAAAACTCATGCGCTGCCTGGCAGCCCTCAGCGGTGGGACACGTAACTTTCCACCGGCAGCCGGTTGCTGATGGATCTGGCCAGGGTCATCTCATCGGCGTATTCGAGCTCGCCACCAAAGGAAATACCCCTGGAAATGGTGGTTACTTTCACGGGCAGCGAAGCCAGCTTTTTCTGGATATAATAGATGGTGGTATCCCCCTGGATATTCGGATTGAGTGCAAATATGATTTCCTCAACCCCTTCTTTCTTAACCCGGTCAACCAGCGAATCTATAAAGAGCTGTTCGGGACCAACACCATCGAGCGGTGAGATGATTCCCCCGAGCACGTGGTAGGTGCCGCTGAATTGCTGAGTGGTTTCAATGGCAATCACATCCCGGATGGTTTCCACCACGCAGATCATGTCCTGCCTCCGCATGGAGTTTGCGCAGATGGAACAGATATCCCCGTCGGACACATTATGACAACGTTGGCAGAACCGGATCTCCTGTCTCATTTTCAAAACGGTTTCGCCAAAACCCTGAGCGGCAGAGGGATCCTGCCGGAGTAAATGAAGAACCAGCCGGAGGGCGGTTTTTCTTCCGATACCCGGCAACTTGGCGAACTCATTCACCGCTGCTTCCAATAGGACAGAAGAAAATTGCATGGCGTAAAATTACAAAGTAATATCCACTTCATTATCCCAGTTTGACTTCACGTTAACCTTGCGCCCAATGGGCTGAACCTTTTCGGGCTGACGGTGTTCAAAGAAATTTCCCGGGTCCCAGACCCCGTTCTGATTGTCGTCGTACAGGATACGCAGGTCGTAATCTCCGGGATCGAACAGTTTATTGGTATACCGCAGGGATTTGCCAAAAACATAGCTCTTGATCAGTTTGTCATTCTGGTAAAACAGGAGTATCGGATGACGGCTGAGGTCCAGATTTCTAAATCGTAAAAGCAGAGTGCCATAATCCGATTCTTTTTTGGTAGCAAAAGATATGGTATCTGTTTTAAGCAGTTTTTCACCCAGCGTATCTTCCGCGAAATCTTTTTCCAGTATCAATTGGTACTTGGTATCGGCTGCCCATGGGTAATAGAGGGTGACCCTGGTATGCAGACTGTCTTCCACAAAATGATGGGTGCTGATGTTCTTAAAACTGTCCACGGTGAAACGCACTTTCGACGAATCAAAATATTTAATGGGAACAGCAAACCGGAATTCAAACTGGTCGTGCAGGTCCAGCAATCCATTGGGAATATTTCCGGATACGGAAAGGCGTTTGGGTTTATCCCTGTCTTCTTTCTTCGGTTTGGGCGGAGGTGCATTGAGTAACGGCTTCCTGGCTTTTTTTTCTCCACTGGTGTCTGCATAGGCATACAGTTGCGGAGCCGTTTTATTGGAGGAAAGCACCACGGGGCTGTCCGCGAATGCAAATATCTGTGCTTTGGAAGAATACGTGTGAAATCCGGATTCATCTTTCAGTGCATACAAAGCATAGGTGCCGGGTTTGAGGTAATCAAACTTATAGTTCCCGGAACTGTCCAGCCGGGCGATATAGCGGGGCTTTTCTTTCACCACCGCGGAATCATCAAGTTTATCATGCAGTAAAACAATGAGGGTACTGTCCGGTTTGCCGGTGCTGGCCATAGTTACCCGGCCGCTGAGCCGGAGGGAATCAATATAACCGCCCGTGGAGAATACATAGGCAAAATTTTTCAGCACATTGCCTTCGTGATTGTCCATCACGGCTCTTCCAAAATTGAAGGCATAGGTTGTGTTTGGCTGGAGGCTGTCTTTGATTCGAATGGTCATGGTTTTCAGCTTGAATTCCACATTGGGCTGGTTTTTCGGAACGGGCGACACGATCAGGTTTTGGCGCACATTCTTCAGATCAATGTATTCATCGAAGGTGAGCACGATCTTGTTGCCGTTGAAATGCAGCACATTTTCATCCGGTTCGGCGGATACCAATACGGGCGGGAGACTATCCTTTGGACCACCTGTTGGCGGGATCATATTGGCACAGCCGGTAACCCCCGGAAACCGGAGCAGGATGATGCTAACCAGGAGCAGCGACAGAAAGATTTTCATATACTTAAAATCCCGTGCAAACTTAGTTGACCGGGTCGGGATTTTATCAGATTTATGATTTTATAAAGAGCTGTGTTCTTCTTCATCTTCCGTGATGGCGGCGACGTCCAGCTGGTTGGTCTTTACAAAGCGGCACCAATGGCAATCTTCCTTACCGCAGCCGGTATAAAATGCATGGTTTTGGATCTTTTGCCAGCTGTCTGTGATCTGCCGGGTAACCCTCTCCGTATCCCCCGGCGTGATGATCAGTTTTATCTTGTGGTAATTTTTTTTGTTGTCCGGTTCCACAAAATCAAATTCCGAACTCACCACCTGCCAGTCACGCTTCGACTGCTGATCCAGCAACAATTTATAAAATACGGCCTGTCGCCAGTAGTCGCCTCCATGGGGATCCTTATCCGACGGGCGTCCCAGTTTGGGTTTTGCTTTGTCCGGGTTGCCGGTTTTATAATCCACCACGTTCACCAGTTTGCCGTCAAATTCCAGTTTGTCCAGTTTCCCTTTCAGGGGAACGCCCTGTATGGCCACGTTACGGACGGATCTTTCAATGCTCACGATTTTATTCCAGGAATGCAGGTATCGCTGGTAGTATTCCGGTAAGATGATGTGTCCATACTCCATTCGACGGGCGAACTGTTCTGCCGTGAAACTCTCCCTGTGCCTATTCATGTACCATTCGAAGGCGGAGAGAAAAAAATGAATGTCGGCAAAATGGTTGTCATTATCCTGCATGTTCCGGAACAGTTGCTCCAGGGCGTAATGAACCGCAGAACCGAACTCCGTGTTTTCATTCTTTGGCGAAGGGATGCGGAGCAGATTTTTATAATAGAATTCCAACGGACAATTCAGGAAATTATTCAGGGCCGTCACGTTCATCTGGAAATTATCCAGCAGGCGGTTCACAAAATCCATTTCCATCCTTTCTATTTCGGGCGCGTGTTCACCATTCAGCAACAGGAACTGGAAATCGGCGATGGCATGTGCGGGTACTTCCGGTTTCTCTGTATCCAGTCCGAATCCGGAACGTAATTCTTCAATAAAAACGGAAGGTTCGGCATCTTTGCCATCGTTGCGAAAACGACTGTAAGAAATGGCCAGATGGATTTCGGCACGGGTGATGGCCACATAGAAGAGTCTTCTCAGTTCTTCATTGTCCCTGTCTTTTTCAAGGGAGATATAACGATCGACCAGTTCATCGTAATCGGCCTCGCCCACTTTTGGCAGGAAGAGGGTGATGGGATAATGAAAGGCGCTGGCAGGTTTTCTTTTTTTCTCCCAGTAATGCGCGTTGCTGCCGGCAATAAATACATATTCAAACTCCAGTCCCTTGGAACCATGAGCCGTCAGCAGGTTGACGGAATCTGCATGGCCGTTCACTTCTATGAGCGGGAGGGGAATGGCTTCCTTATCCATCAGTTCAATATGGGTGACCAGTTCCTGCAGGTTCATGGAAGGATTACGGCGCGTTTCTTCCTTGATGAAATCAAAAAAGCCCGTCAATACCTGCAGCATCTCTATTTTTTTCGGGCTCTGCATGGTTTCGTTCAGTATGCCCGTTTCCCGTAAAATGCATTCGAGCAAAGATTGCAGGGTGGTATTGGAAACCTGGCTGATCAGGGATTCCAGGATGCGGCCGGCGGACACGAGCCGGGGATTTAACGGCTGGGAAAAAAGGTCGCGGACGGGCTGATTGCTTTTATCGCTGAGCCATCTGCGCAGGGAGGTTTTCTGCGGGGTATATTGTTTCTGGCCCACTTCGGCCGTGAGGGTGGCAATGTCGATGGCCGGAATATGAAACCAATCTGCGTGCAGGATTTCAAACAGCATTTCATCGCCGCTGAACGGAATGTCATGTTCGGTGGCCAGGTAAGAAAAGAGGAGGAGGATCTTATTGATCAGCGGATCCCGAAGCAGGTTAATGCTCCGTTTACTGTATACGGGCAGCTTTTTTAATTTGAAATACTGCAGCAGTTCCTCGCCATATTTATTTTCCTTGTAGATGATGCCGATCCTGCCGGGCAAAACGTTTTGACGGAGCAGTTCTTCCACGCGGGAAACGATGTCGACCATTTCGAGCCGTTCGGAATCGTATTCCCGGATCACGGGGAGGTGGGTGAGGTAACGGTTGCGCTCATGCGAAGAGAGGAGCTCCTTATTCAATCCTTCCATCCGGTTGACGAGCCTTTCCGTATTGGCGCTGATGAGTGTTTTTGAAATATCCAGAATGGGTTGGGTGGAGCGGTAGTTGTCTGTGAGCACAACAGTCAGCAGGTCCTTCTGATAGCGGGCGGCAAAATCCATCATGTTATTCATGCTGGCACCCTGGAACCGGTAAATGCTCTGATCGTCGTCTCCCACAACAAACACATTGGGTTTATCCCAGAAATTGATCAGCAGTTCCACCAGTCTGTTTTGTGTTCCGCTGGTATCCTGGTATTCATCCACGAGGATATACAGAAATTTCTCCTGATAGCGGCGGAGCAGCAATTCATTTTCCGAGAAGGCCCGGATCACCCAGTTGATCATGTCGTCAAAATCGTAGCGGCTCTTGCTGTACATCAGCTTCTGAAAAGGTTCAAATTCCCGGGCCGCTGCAAGCAGCTTTTCCATCTGCTCTTTTTCCTTATCGAGCTCCGCTCTTTTCCTGTCGCCTTTTTTATAATCTTTTCCGTTTTTTTTATACCGGTACAATGCACTTTCTTCAATGGCGGCCAGGTATTCCACGATTTTCTGCTCTATAAAAGCGGGCGTCCAGCCTTCTCTTTTCATGGTACTGAACAGGGAACGCAGGTTCTGCACGTCATAATACGCATCGCTGCGGAACCTCTTGAGCGGATGATTTTTCGGGAAGGAATCGATGAGCAGCTTCAGGTATTGGATTTGTTCCAGAACAGAAACGGGATCGAGACTTGTTTTTTCAAACAGGGAAAGATTATCCTGGATGATGTCGTTGCAGAAAGCATGAAAAGTATATATATTGACTTTATAGGCATCGGGACCGATGAAAGACATCAGGCGGCGGCGCATGGCGATGGCGCCCGCATCGGTATAGGTGAGGCAAAGGATATTGCCGGGATCGGTGTCTGTTTCCTGCAGGATCTTTCCGATCCGGGCTCCAAGGATCTGAGTTTTTCCTGTTCCGGGACCTGCAATTACCATCACCGGACCCTCCAAAGTATCCACTGCCTGCTTCTGGGCGGCATTGAGATGCTCGTAAAGCTTTCTAAATACTTCGTTTTGATTCATAAAGCTATAAAAGGTATTCAAAATCCGGAAACTTTCTTAAATCCGGAATATTATTCCCGCTGTTTTATCGTTATACTCCGGTACAATCCGATATAATCCGAAATATGAAGAACCCCCAGTCGTTCAAAATTTTCATTGTGGAAGATGATTTGTGGTATGGCTCCATGCTGGAGCATTATCTTTCCCTGAATCCGGAATACGAAGTTAAACGATTTGAATCACCCGATGATTTCTTTGGCAAGCTTCATGAAGTACCCGATGTGGTTACCCTGGATTACTCCCTGCCCGGAAGTGATGGTACTGAAGTGCTGCGGAAGATCAAGGAATTCAATCCCGATATCCGGGTGATCATTATTTCCGGTCAGGAAGACGTGGCCACGGCCATCAATCTTTTAAAGAACGGCGCATTCGATTATATTGTAAAAGACGATGACACCAAGGACCGTCTCTGGAACAGCATCCTGCATCTGCGGGAGATCCGCAACCTCAAAGAGGAAGTGGAGAGTCTGAAAAATCAGGTCGGCCGCAAATACGATTTTTCCCAGATCATCATAGGCAAGAGCGAACCGATGGAGAAAGTGTTTGCTTTAATTGAAAAAGCATCCAAAACAAACATCACGGTATCGGTGACCGGCGAAACAGGTTCCGGTAAGGAACTGGTGGCCAAAGCCATTCATTATAATTCGGAAAGACACAAACTGCCTTTTGTTGCCGTGAACGTTGCGGCCATTCCCAAGGAATTGCTGGAAAGCGAATTGTTCGGGCATGAAAAGGGATCCTTTACCGGGGCCGTCACCCGCAGGATCGGAAAATTTGAAGAAGCGGATAAAGGCACGCTGTTCCTGGATGAAATCGGGGAGCTGGATATCAACCTGCAGGCCAAACTGCTGCGGGTGTTGCAGGAAAGAGAGATCACGCGCATCGGCGCAAACTCCGTGTTGCCGATCAATGTGCGGATCATCGTCGCCACCCATAAGAACCTGCTGGAAGAAGTAAAAAATAAAACCTTCCGCGAGGATCTTTATTACCGCCTGGTCGGCCTGCCCATTCATCTTCCTCCTTTACGGGAAAGAGGGACGGACATTCCGGTGCTGGCCAAAAATTTTGTGGATAGTTTCTGCAAGGAGAACAAGATCATGCGCAAGGTGCTTACCCCGGAAGCCCAGCAAAAACTCACGTCCTATCCGTTTCCCGGTAACGTGCGGGAGCTGAAATCCATTATGGAGCTGGCCGTGGTGATGAGTGATGAAGAATCCATTTTACCGGAACACATAACGCTGAATGCATCTACCAGCATCAGCGACCTGCTGAACCGCGAGACCACCTTAAAAGAATTTGAAAGCCAGATCATACAGCATTACCTCGACAAGTACGACAAAGACGTGCTGCTCGTCGCGCGGAAACTGGATATTGGGAAATCCACTATTTACCGGATGATTCAAAATGGTGAATTAAAAAGTAAATAGGAAACCCTTCTCATCCGGTGCAAAAATACCCATGCCAAAAACCAGGACAGATAAAAGGTTGAGTGGAAAAACCATACTGGTTGCCGAAGACGTTGTGCTGAACCAGCACCTTACCAGGCATATCCTGGAGTCCAGCGGGGCCGTAGTGGTTATCGCTAACAACGGCTCGGAAGCCCTCGATTATATCAAGCGCCAATATTTTGATTGCATCCTGATGGACGTGCAGATGCCCGAGATGGATGGTATTGAGGCCACGGAGGAGATCCGCCGGCTGCCCGATCCGGTGATGTCGTCTACACCCATCATTGCGCTGACGGCAAATTCCCATGCAGAAGACCTGCTTAAATACCAGCGTGCCGGCATGGACGATTTTCTCGCCAAACCGTTCGACGAGGCCCTGTTGCTCAGCGCCATTCTCAGCAATGCCAAAAAGAAAAAAGAAGTGATATCGGATGCAAACGGCATCGATCTGTATGATCTGACCATGATCCGGTCTGTTTCCGGCGGTGACCCGGCCTTTATAAAGAAGATGATCCTGCTATTTATTGAAACTGTTCCTCAGAATGTGAAAGAACTGGTGGACGCCGCCGATACGCAAAACTGGGAGCAGGTTTCCAAGATGGCCCATAAATTAAAATCCACTGTGGATTCCATGGGCATCAAGGCGATTCACGGGGATATCCGGAAGGTAGAAGCCGACGCCAAAGCCCGTACAAATCTGGATCATTTACCCTATATGGTAAAACAGGTGGAAACCGTGGTTTCCCTATGCATACGGCAGCTTCACAAAGAAGTGGGCAATTAGCCTTTACCCCGCGCAAACGACTCCATTCCATCGGGCTGTTATGCTCATAGCGGGTTTACCCTATTCCCAAACTTTTACACCATATTCCCATTGTGGGAAAACCAGGATTAGCCGGTTTATACTAATTATTTGCAAATGAAACCCTTACAGGCGAGCTGAAATCCGGCATCTTTTTTCGATATAGTTGGGTATTAATTACTAACCCATGTATCCGACATCATCCCCGGGAATATTTATTGTGGAAGACAATCCAATGTATCAGCAACTGATCGCCCGGGAGCTGGAAGCCTTTGGTGTCCGTTTGTTCTTTTATACCAGCGGGGAAGGCTGTCTTGCCGGCTTGAACCTTCATCCCTCCATGGTGGTATTGGATTACAGTCTGGACGGCCAGATCAACGGGCTGGAAACCCTGGTAGAGATCCGGAAATTTGACCCCTCCATATTGGTTATTTTATTTTCCAGTCAGCGGGAAGTGCAAAGCGATGAAAACCTGGCGCGGTACGGCCGGTTTGATTTTATCGAAAAAAGGGACCAATCCTTTTCCCTGCTGAAGCAGCTGGTGAAAGCCAGGATGAGCTGGTAAGTGAGTGCGGACCGCAATCAGCCTGGGATCCTCGAAATATATTTTTCTATCTGTTTGATCTGATCTACTATCTGCGAGGTGGTGGGCTTCAGATTTTTTGCTTTCCGGAAGAACTCTTTTGCCGCCCGGAATTCCCTTTTTGTCATCATGATGGAGCAGAGCTGCAGATAAGCCGCGGCATGGTTTTCCTTGTCGGGCAGGCCCTTGCTGAGCGCCTGACGGATCAGTCCTTCCGCCTTGCGGATATCGTTTTTCTGCATGGCCAGCATACCCATCTGGAGGAGGCTTGCCCCTTCGGCTTCTTTCATGGGCATGCCGAGGTCGAGGCCCTTCCGCATATTTATTTCCGCCCCGTCAAAATCCTGTTTCATCATGGCGATATTTCCCTTGAGGGTATAGTACACGGACCGGATGGGTTTATAGAGCAGACCGGGAAAGCGGATGGTGGACAGCACTTTTTCCGCTCCCTCCAGGTTTCCGGATTCCATATGTTCCTGGATCAGGCGGAGGGGACCGAAAAAGAAATGGCCAAAGATGAGGATCAGGCCCACGAGGTAGAGCAGGAAAGCGGGCCAGAAGCTGCTGTAGATATTGGTGATCACGCCCAGCACGATCAGGACGATGGCAGTTTGCAATCTGTATTTGATGAGTAGGCTGTAGAACTTCATAACCTGTTTTTTGGGAGGGCAAAGATAGGCTAAGTTTCAGCGAACAGGAAGCTGGATGCCGGCCTATTGGCCCGGGGCGTCTCAGAAGCGGTCATTATTTACTTCGATCCAGAAGCCGTCGGGGTCCTGGAGATAGATCTGGGACACTTTATCCGGGCGTGGCTGAACCACTTTCTGGTCGCCGGCCCAATTCCCATAGCGGACATTCATCTGGTCCAGGTGTTTCATGAAATCGGGAAGGGAGGAAACGGAAAAAGCCAGGTGGATATTGATGTCGTGGGGAATATCGGATTTGGCGCCGCTGACCACATGCAGTTGGCCGTGGTTGCCGAGGTTAAACCAGGTGTGCCGGTTGTCGTGAAAAGGCTCCGGTATGGTATCCAACAGCATCACGTCGTGATAAAAAGCCGATGCACGGGCCAGGTCGGTGACATAGATGGTGGTATGGTTAAAATGGGGCTTTGGCTGGGCCTGGGTAATTTTAGAAATAAAAACGATCAGTAAAAGGGGGAAATATTTTACCATCCGCTTCATATAGAAAGATTTGGATAATGAAGTTAAGGCGAAAGGAAATCTTCTGGCAGAAAATCTTACTTTTGCACCCTTCATTTGAAGCGGTCCCGTAGTTCAATGGATAGAATAGAAGTTTCCTAAACTTTTGATGCAGGTTCGATTCCTGCCGGGACTACCAAACGAGATTTCGAGTTCTTTTTCATCGGATTACTTTTTTCCCTTCCCTCGATAAAGCCCATCAGGCGTGGGATAGGAGCAAATAAAGTATTTACTCTAACGGTTCGAACTGTATCTTTTTGTTTATTGTAGAAGATTCCTTCCGGAAATATCACGCTTTGCAATTTTCTTTTTTCATCGTAATCTCCGGAAAGCCATCTCTCACTGAGGTTTCCCGCTGTTACCATGATTTTTTCGATGATCTTTTCCAGGTTCGAACTTTCAAATTGGGTTTTTAGATTTTCGGATAGTTCTTTCTTCTCCAATTCGAATTTGAATTTGTACTTATCAAAAAGTTCTTTTAATAAATCACCGGTTACAAACCGCTCTTCCAGCTTTTCAATTTTGTTATTTAATTCTGTAAGCTGCTTCTTCTTTTGCACTTGATCTAATGTGATTTCTTTTAGCTGTTCATGAACAAAGCGGGAAATTTCTGATTTCAATTTGGACAAGTATTTTTTATCATATTCATACTTCCGAAGCTCATTTGTAAAAAGCCCGTTCAGATGGTCGGCATTCACATTTACCGGGTTTTCTCTGCCCCGGGACTTGTAATAATAGATGCCCTTTTTAATGTATCCCGTAAGCTCCCGCCCGTTTCCGCCGGGAGCCTCTAATGCCCGGGGCACTCTAATCGGGACGGAATCCTCTATGGCTTCGGCTTTTGCGAATGTTTTTAAAGGTAAATTCTCTATTTTATACCGTTTAGGGATGTTCCGGCGGGGCTCGGCCCCGGCGGCCCCGTTTGCGGCCAGAAATACCGCCTCCGATATTAGGGCCGGTTGGGAGCCCCGGATAATCTCCCCCGGGATCAGGGAATGGGGTATATAACCACAATAAAATGGGTTGCAGATAATCCGAATAAAACTCTTGTAATGGATTTTACTTCCCTTTTTCTTCAGAATGATTACGATCTCTTTATTGGTTAATTTTCCTTCTGCTTTTAATTTGAATCCTTCTCTTAAAAGAACACCTTGTTCATTAATTTCATATTTATGATTCTTCGCTTTTTCTTTCCGGTTCAGATTGGTATATCCAAACGGGGCCTGTGAAACCCAATAACCCTTTCGCAGATTTTCAATCATTCCTGTAATGATCTTGTCTTTTCTTAATTCATTATCGAACTGGCTGAATAAGTAAAGCATATCCCGGTGCAACCTACCAGAAGGAGAACTGGTGTCAATTTGTTGACTAACTGCATTCACTTTAACGCCAATTTTTTGAAGCTCCTGACTGAGAAAAGCAGCATTTGATCCGCTTCGAGAAAAACGATCATAAGAATAAACCAGTATGGTATCGATACTTTTATTCTTTCTAACATATTCAAGCATTTTTTTGAATTCTTTTCGTTCATCTCCTTTAGCAGATTCGTATGTCCCGCAGAAAAATGTTTTTATAGATAAGCCATTATTATGGCAATATTCTTCACATAACCTTTTCTGACTTTCAAGGCTTGTGTTATTGTCTGCCTGTTCCTTACTGCTTACCCGGGTGTATATAACACAATTCTTCGTTGAACGAATTGGTTTAATACCGGAACCCTTCCCAAAAGTCTTTAGTGAAGGATTTATTTTTTTCGATTGTTCCTTACTTGATTTCATCTCCATTAAATTCGTTGAAAAATTGTTTTACTAATAATTGAGCAAAAAAAGTGATTTGTTCATCAATAGTTAGATTGAGAACATTCTTTACTTTAAACTTTAGTTTAGCTTTTCGAGAATTTTTGGAGGATTTCCTTTTATCTTCCTTTAGGCTGGAAGTTTTCACACCTTGCAATAACATGACGTGCCATGTTGCAGATCAATCCTGTGGTCGTCCACGATTGATCCTGGGTGTGATAGTTATATATTTGATTTGACATTTCCTTATTTATTAATGTAAAATACTAATTAAATAAGCTTTGTAGAAATATTTTTATTAACTAGATATAATCGTATTAATAAAAATTATTTATTAGAATTCAAATTACTATTGGTGGAGTTATATTTGATTTGCCTCAGGGCCGGTTACTTCTTATGTTAATTATTGTTGCTCTTAACAACTCCTGGAAATCTTTTTGTTTTCTATATGAATACTCGATGCGACGTATGTGATTAACATCAAAAAACGAGGGCGGTTTGTCATGTTCGAGCAAGAATATTATGTCTTTATTTAATGCTTTGGCATATCCGATTTCAAAAAAGACGTTTTTGTTGCAATTCGTAATGTCGCATATTATAAATTCTGCTTTTTTAATTTGTATCAGAATCGTATCGACCACAATATCGCTACCTGCAAAATCATCAGAACGAAATACTTGAATAACTAAATCACTCTGTTTCAGATAATCTTTTATGGTTTCTTTATAAAATGCGTCTAAAATACCGTCTCCAAAGGGCATTATCATAAATGCGGTATTTTTCTCTGAAAATGAAGGTGTATTCATGAACTTAAAAGTAAAGACGAGCATTCCGTCATCTCTTTTCTGCGCAACATTTATAATTTTGAAAAACTTTATTCCGTCGAATGTAAAAGCTCCGTCTCTCTTTTCGTAGTACTCCTTGACAATAGTTTTATTCCCCTCGGTAGATCTTGTTGTATATTGGGGCACACTATTATAATCTGCAAAAGCCAGAGTACCTACAAATGTTTCTTCATTAAAACGGCTCTCAATATGAACAAAAAGATAAGGTGAATAAGGAGCTATAAATCTCTTATTAATCTCAAAGGCATTTTTTAGCTCATCCTGGCTAAGGTAAAATGCAGTAAAATCTCCTAGCATGCTATTTATCTGATACGATTTTTAAGTGTGAAATTCCTAAATGATTTAAATTAATATTTGACATAAAAAGTCTTTATAAAATAGATTTATTTCTATTTTGAATGTATTGTTCTGCTCTTGTTTCAAATCCCTATTTGCTGCAAAAACTTCTAACATCTTTTGATCAATATCTCTTTATTGAAAGGTATGACCCGTTCAGATGGTCAAAATCGCCGTCGATTGTTAACAATGTTGCATTAGCAACTCTTGCCGATGATGCTATCCAGAGGTCGTTTTTGCCCATAGTAATTGAACGGCCTAATTTATTGTGAATTAGTTTATTTTTAGAATACGAATCAATTTCAGAGTATGCTTCAAGTAATTTGTCATCATTAGAGTTAATATCTAAAACTACAAGTTTGTTGAATAAAGTCTTTAATGCTTGTAGCTTTGGTTTCCCCCAATTATGTTGTATTCCAAACGACAATATTTCTCCCATTGTCACAACTGATATAAAAGGGATGCAGTCTTGTTCTGTAAGCTTCTCGGTCGTTTCTATGGTTTGATAAAGATGGCTTTGTCTTACATAGTGAATTAGTATTCCGGTATCTAACAAATATCTTCTCATACTAATCCAGATCTTTTAATATGTCTTCAATTGATTCTTCTCCAGGCCATTGTCCCACTACATCCCCTAAAAGGTTTGTATGTTTTTGATGTTTTAGTTTCTTTTGAATTTGTTGTTCTATATTTAATTTATTAATAGGCTTGGAGAAATAACTATCAAATTCATCAGGGGTAAATATTCTTTCAATATAGATAAATGATGGTTTCCCGCTTGGTAAAAAGTGCATTCGTCCAGCAATAGTTAATTCTTGCCCCCAATATTTTGAAATATCTAAAGGTTCAAGCTCTTCACTCAGAACAGCGTTTACTAGTCCTTGTTTTGTGGCTATACCAACTCTAAGTTTACTGTATTTTAGTTCTTCAACCACTCCATTAATAACTATTTCTTGCGCTTCAGGAATACTCTCCTCAAGAATACCAATATTTTTAAAATCAGATTTTCTCAAAGTTATTTCTGGAACAGTTCCTTGGTTAGATATTGTTAGTAATTCATCATTTGAAATAAATATCTTTTTGAAATCCTTTAATCTTTTAAGAAGAGGTTTATCTAAAAATGTTGAATCTTCATTATAGTTCATTGCTTCCCTGAAAGATTCAATGACAAGACTCATTGGCGTTTTGTCAGGAAGTTGCTCGAGAATTTCAGATTTAAATAAATCACCGGGGTGGCCTTCTAAAGTAGATTTAAAAGAATCGCACTCCAATTCAAGAATAGTAGAGCCCTTTTTTAAATCGGAAAGCTTTATCTTTAATGCGGTCGAAATTTTTTCACTTCTTCTTCCTTTTTCATTGCTTATTCCTACAAGTTTAACTTGTAATGCTCCTCGAGCTATATTGGTTATAGACTGAGCCAATTGAATTAACCTGTCTAATTCAATTTTACCGTCATCTTGGTCAGAACCTGAAAGTTTTATTTCGTATTTCATTTAATATCAGTTGACGATCTAAAAATAGGTCAAATTTTGAAGAACTGCGAACTACAACAGGCATATTGATAACTGTCGAATCTTGCTAAAGCGGGGGAAATTGATATTCCTTTGCGCTGTTAGTTGATGAAGATGATATTTGTAGATTAATTATTAATTTCCATCACAAACAAAAGCAGAATAAAGATTTGTGGCTGATAGCACAAATGTCCAGCTGAACCATTGCAAATATTACTAATGGCAGGTGTTTTATTCTTTGTCTGACCATTCTTGAACTCGTGCCACACAAGTGTCAATATCATCTCTAATTTCATATACCCAAAATCTTAATACATCCCACCCCAATTCAATTAGTCGCTTATTTCTTAATTGGTCGCGTCTACACAACTCTCCGTCCCAATTCCGATGATATTTTTCTCCATCAACTTCAATATCTAATTTTCTATTTTTATTAAACAAAGCTAAATCTAAAGCGTATTGTTCAATTTGATATTGAGGAATTGTTCTAATCTCTTTTTCATATAATGCTACATATAATTTTTTTTCCCAGTCAGAAACTAAAGAAGTTGAGGGAACTGCTGGATAAGTTTTTCCTAAATCATTCTCGATAATTTTGTTTTCAACAATATTTGATTGTACTGTTATAACATATTCTACAAATCTTTCCATATACTTAATGCCACAAGAACCACAAGTGTTTTTGTCGCCTATAATTATAGGTGCGGCTCTTGCTCGTGTAATTGCGACATTGAAAAGGTTTACAGTTCTTGAAAGAAAAAGGATAGAACCTTTTCCCATTCCATTAGAAATAACAGGAGAAAAAATCATAATATCACGTTCGTCACCCTGAAACCGATGCACTGTGTCAGCTAAAAAATCTCTGTTTATTAACTGCTCGGATAATGCTTGTTCTTTATGCACTAAGTCATTAATTCTATTTGCTTGAGCTCGGAAAGGACTAACCACACCAATTGTTCCTTTATAACCCATTTGCACAATCCTTTTTAGTTCCTTCAACACTTCATTGGCTTCTATTTGATTTACCGAACCGCCTGAATTCGGACTTTCAACTTTACCAGAAATATTTAACCACCTCAATGCGGGCTCGTTTGCAATAGGTTTAAGTTTTTCATATTTTGTAGCAACTCTTAAAGTCCCGTCATAAAATTCTTTGTTAGAGAAATTAATAATATCTGCGTGTGAACGGTGATGGTCTTTAAGTACAACAATATCATTTGAAGAACAAATTGTTTGAGCAAGTCCGAATAATGAATTGCCAGCATAACTCCAACTTAGAAAATCTTCTTCAAGACCGTATTTATCGAGTAACTGTATATCTTGATTTTCATTAATGGCACTAATATGAGTTAATTGTTTACTGTCTCCTATTATTACTGCTCTTTTAGCTCTAAAAAGTAATGGTAAAGCGGAAGCGATGTCACACTGACAGGCTTCATCTATGATAACCAAATCAAAAAATCCTGGCTCAAAAGGAACTTTGCCTCTGACAGATAATGAAGTGACAGCCCAACAAGAAAGAATACTTGCAACCTTTGGAAGTAAGCTATAATATTTTACAAAAGTCTTCTTCTCTAAAGTTGTATTATTTGCATTAGCTCTAACCATTAAGTTCAGTAGGGATGCATAATCCCCCAAAACTTTCCTGTTCTCATTCGTTAGTCTATCAGGGAGAAGTTTCAACCAATTTTCCCACAAATCATGTGAGTTTTCTGAGATATCATCTTCGGTAATCTTTGTTTCAAGAGCTAATTGAAATAAGCTCCTTTTTCTTTTGAGTAATTCAAGAGATTTAAAATAACTTGAAACATCCTGCGCATATTTAAAATGATTTTTGTATTCGTTCAATAAAATATAAAAAATCTGCAAGGAATTTTCTTTTAAAGGCACTTGGACAACTTCTAATTTGAGGTCAAGTGCCAAAGATTTAAGTGAAGAAAAAAAAGACATGGCGACTTCAATACGAGCTTTACGATATGCGAACCAAAATAATTTCTTAAAAATTGATTGTTTCGTTTTATCTGCCTCAATTAGAGCTCTCTCAAAATCATTAATTGCAATTTGAATTTTCTGAAATTTTATCTCGTCCCAATTTTTGATTTTATAAAACAATACATTACCGAATAATTCTCTATATTTTTCAATGCTTTGTTCTATCTCATCTGTGGAATTTCGCGTTTTTAGTAATTCCGTTTGAGCAAAATTTATGGCTTCAATTCTCTTTGTCAATTCTTCGTGTCTTCTTTTGGAAGCTTCATATTTTTCATAGTCGGATGGAGCAGTGTTTACAGAAAGAAGTCCAGATAAATATTTTGCAAGCTCTGACTGTAATTCGTTGTTGCCTAGTCGGAGCATAACTGGTCTTGAAGTTAAACCATTTACTCTTTCATTTACAACATCAACAGCTTTATGATTTTTGCTTGCAAAAAGTATTGTCTGACCTTGATAAATGGCATTTATTATTATACTTGTTACGACCTGACTTTTCCCAGTTCCAGGTGGTCCCGTTACTACTGTTAAAGGAGCTTGTAATGCTTTTTTTACTGCATTCCGTTGTTCATCGTTTAACGGTAATGGTTCAACCAAAATTTTTTCTTTAAATTCATATTCAGGAACATTCCTTGTAATCCATTGTCCTAAAACACTTGGTTTATAAATTTCGGTTTCAAATTCTTTAAAGTCGTTTAATTCCTTTTCAAGTCCTTGGGTATATTTTGAGCGTTCCGAAAAAAATACTGCGGCTGCGTTGTAAATACCTGTGTGTGGTTCTTCTTTTAATAATTGAATTGTTAATTTGTCAGGAATAATAGTTTCGTTCCAATTCCATTGAGGTCGTAGTCGTTGCAATCGAATTATTATTTCATCAAAGCTTGGTTGTTCGGAAGGTGGATTATTAAGTCCCAATTCATCAGATAAAGTGATTACTTCCTCAAATAGTTCATTCTTGTCTAAGCCAGAAATATTTTTTATTGCCTCGAAATTAAACCGTGGCATTTCATCAGATAATGAAGGAGTATTATCATAAATGAAAGATTGCGTGTCAAACGGTATTAGCAAAATAGGTTCTACAACATAAAACTCAGAACGGGCAAAACTTTTCTTAAATGAATTGGATAGCCTAGCTGAAGAACAAGTCTGTTTTTATCTTGACGAACTTTATTTACCGCTTTTTTAACATCATCAGAATT
This sequence comes from Chitinophagaceae bacterium, assembly GCA_041691395.1. Classification (GTDB taxonomy): domain Bacteria; phylum Bacteroidota; class Bacteroidia; order Chitinophagales; family Chitinophagaceae; genus Puia. Next base: position 2,650 of record JBEPUT010000031.1, on the reverse strand, counting down.
GAAAATGCTAACCGCTTGGTCTGCAAATTGTGGGAGTATATTTAGTTGTCCGTAGTCAGGGCTTCCATATTTACTGGAAGCGTAACACCACAATCCTGCCTCCATATCCTTCGATAAGCATTCAAGGTAATAAGAGGAAAGTTTTGATAATGGCGTGTCTGTATATTTTTTTGGCTTGTCGTTTTTCCTATTAATTCCATTTCCAATTGTCCAACGGTAATTGCTGTCTTGATAAACCTTTCCTTTTAATTTGTAGTATAGGATTTTATTGATTTCTTTTTTGTCAATAGTCTCATTGAATTTTTGACTGATTTTTAAAACAATGTCAGTTGCTTTTAGTCCCCCATTTTCTTTTAAAACTATCAGTATTTTTTCGTCCAATTCCATTGAATGTCTGTCTTTTTAAAACGCCCGCAGACACCACAATTTATGTTATTAAACGTAACTTTTCAGAAAATGAGGGTCTTGACAATCAATTTTTGAGTATTAAACATCTTGTATTGTTATTAATGCAATCGGGATTACATAATGTTATCTTTCGCCCTTACCTCAGCAAATAATAACAATGAATCTGCTACCAGTATCAAGTCCGAAATCAAAAAAATTCGAAGTAGGACTACTTGGACTACCAGCGTTTGGAATAACAAACAACTTTCAGGTATTGATTGCAGGCGGGATAATAGCATTCCGGTACGCTGATACCGAAGCTAAATTAATTGTTTAATTGCTGATGTTTATTTCTATTGTCTACCGCGTTACGTCATTATAGAACTGAAGCCGAATAGCGAACCTAAAGATGAGAATTTATCCGTCAGCCCGGACAGGACAAAACCTTATATTGGGTGCAGATTTGTCAAATTCATCTTTAAATCAAAAATGTACAATCGAAGTAGGATCAATGGCTAGATTACCCAAATGAACTCTTACGTCGGCAAGAATTTCTTTAATATTCCTAGCCCCTGCAGAATTTGTTAATCGAGCACTCAAATCAGAATGAATGTCTAAGGGTAGCCAAAGTGCACACTGAAAACTCAGTTCATTTAATCTCCTTCTTTGATCCGCTGATGGACTGTCTGATCCTGAAAATAGCCAAAGAGCAGACAACTCAGCTACGATTTGAGCTTTTTGACGCGCTTCGTATTCTTTTCGATCCTTTTCCAAATCCTTTAGAGCCGCGAAGGCATGGGAAACAAGTTTTTTATGAACAAAGTATGCAACGACTCCAGAAATTATTGCGGAAATTATAACTGAAAGAATTGCAGCCCACGTTAGTGCATTAGTTACGGTGTTGTGTTCCATATGAAATCAATTTATTTGTTTGTGGTAGAAACTATGACCAAACAATAAGCTGTAAAAAAACTAAATGGTAAAAAGGATAGTCAAAAAATTGCACCCAATGTGAGGGCTTGTCGATGGCAGGGTATTTTATAATGTCCAGCCCTGAACCGAAACCGATTTTAAAACCAAAGTTGAAGATAACAACTAAAAGCTAAATTATTAACGTCAAGCTGGAACCGAAGCTGATTGAGGACTATAGCCGAAGCTAACAATGTCAAGCCCTGCTATTGCCAAACTCAATATTGGGCGTAGTTTTGTCTGTATCCAAGGTTTAGTTCTTTCATTTCAAAATAACATTTTTCACAAACAACTTTTATGTTTGCAAATTCCATTGACTTGTCGTTCCAATCTCCTTCGTTTTGCCTGATTACCTCACATTCATCACACCATGCCTGAAAATCATCGTCCTCCAAAAGTTCCATGTCTTCAAACGTTTCAAAGGCTTCTTCAAAACCAACTTTAGTTTTATGGTTAAGATGTTTGCAAACAAATGCTCTTCTACGATATTCGTGTGCCTCACATTCAACATATTTGTCTTTGATTTGTTTAGCTGTTTCGTTGTCGATGAATTCAGTTACTACAAAGAACATTTTAAGTTGTCTGTCGTTAGCAGGTCTGTAAACTCCAATTCCATTTGTAAGTTTGGCTGCAATGGCTACGAATTCCCATGCTTCAAATTCGTCACTATTAAAATAGCCAGTTATAAGTTTTGAAAAATTTGACCTTTGCCCAAACTCCTTAACAATGATTGCATTTTCTTTTACATTGTCAAGAGTGGAATCATTATCCCATGACCATTTCCACGTGTTTGATTTTTCTGAAAAACTACCTACCTCAAAATATTTGAAATTTAATTCTTGGTCACCCGTTGAAAATGTCAAAAGTCCAGTCGATTGATTGTAAAACCAATTGTCATACCAATCAACATCATATTGGTTTTGAAATTTGTCCTGCAAAACTTTTAGTTCTTTAACACAGGTTTCTGCAAAACTATCGTAGTCTAAGGTGTCCAAATTAAAAATATTGTGTCTTCAAAAAAATTACGCCCAACACTACAATTTATGTTATTAAACGCGTCTATTCAGAAAATAAAAACCTTGACAATCAATTATTTTATATTAAACATCTTACATTGTTATTAATACAATTGATATTACAAAATGTTATACAACGCTCTTTCCCATGTAAATATGAATTATGAATCTGCTATCAATTTCAAATCCAAAATCAAAAAGTTCGAACTTGGGCTACTTGGGTCTACCCCCTCTCGCGTAAAGTGCCGGTTCTGCGGCGTTCTGTGAAATCCTTCTTA
>JBEPUT010000030.1:0-49504 GCA_041691395.1 Chitinophagaceae bacterium | reverse complement strand
ATTGCTCACTCTCCATACTTCCTCTTAAACCCATAAGCACAATGCCTGCATCCGCTGCGGCAGCAATATCCGCGTGAAATATGATAGAATTCGGTGAACACCCTGTATACATCTTCATTATAATAATGAACACCTTCCACCAGTTCCCCTCCCCTTCCGGGGAAAGGGTATTCCTTTTCACGCGCAACCAGTTCATCCAGGGTCTGCAGGCATTCGTTGCAGAGACAATCATAAAATGTTTTGGCGAGAAATTCCCTGGTCTCATTGTGCAAGGCAATTTTTGCACAGGCGCAGCCGGCGATATTTTGTTTGTTACAGGTAAATGCTTTTTTGCACCGGGGGCAATATTTTTGAATTTCGCTCATGCTGTATCACAGGTATCCCTTGGCCTGCAGGTTGAACAATTCCGCATACATGCCCTTTTTTGCAATCAGTTCCTCATGTGTTCCGGATTCCATCAGTTCCCCATGCTGCAATACCAGAATACGGTCGGCCATGCGTACGGTGGAGAAACGGTGTGAGATCAGTATGGCCGTTTTGCCCCTCGTGAGCGCCGCAAACCGCTGGAACACTTCAAATTCAGCACGTGCATCCAGTGCCGCCGTCGGTTCATCCAGTATTAATACCTGTGCATCGCGCATATAGGCGCGGGCCAGCGCCACCTTCTGCCATTCGCCGCCAGATAGTTCAACACCCTCCTGGAAACGCCTGCCGAGCATCTGGTCATATTTTGACGGCAAACTGTTTACGAGGCTCGCGGCCAGACTTTGCTCCGCTGCCGTTATAATCTTCGGTTTATTTTCTTTTTCGCGGATATTCCCCACGGCAATATTATCCGACACGCGCATCTGATACCGGATATAATCCTGGAAAATCACACCGATATTGTGACGGAGACTGGTCAGATCATATTCTTTCAGGTCTATGCCGTCCAGCAGAATCCGGCCTTCGGTGGGCTCATATAACCTGGCTAACAATTTCACCAGTGTGGTTTTCCCTGCACCGTTTTCTCCGACCAGGGCAATTTTTTCGCCGGCTTTCAGGGTAAAATGGAGATGGCGTGATGCCCATTGATCGGCATGCTGATAACGAAAGCCGACATTTTCAAAAGTAAATCCGCGCTGGATCTGTTTGGGAAATGGAATGGCCTTTTTTCCGGAAAGGATCCGTGGCTTAATTTCAAAAAATTCAAAAAAATCGCTGAGATAAATGGCCCCCTGCGAAACAGCGGTGAAACGGGTAAGTACAGATTCCATCAGGGATTTCAACTGGCGGAAAGAACCGGCAAGAAAAGTGAGCTGACCAATGCTTATCATTCCCTGGATGGTTTCCACAATAATATATACATAGGCTCCGTAATAGCCCAGGCTGCCCAGCAACGTAAATGCCGTTCCCCATATTGACCGGTTCATGGCGATGCGGCGGTTGCTGAGGTAAAACTTATCAGCAAGCACTTTGAACTTATCGATAATAAATGCGGAGAGGTTAAAGATCTTGACCTCTTTGGCCGTTTCGTCGCTGGCACCGAGGAAGCGCAGGTAGTCCAGTTCCCTACGTTCGGGAGTTTGGCGCCGGTTGAGCGCATAGGTCTGATCGTTGAAATAAGATTCGCCTATAAAAGACGGGAGGATACTGATGAAAAGCAGAAGGATCAGCCAGGGATTAAACAAAACAAGGCCCGCGGCAAGAAAACCCATGGTGATCAGATCCTGCACCTGACTCAATATCTGCGAGAGTAACACCGTCCTGCCCGTCGTCTGCTGACGCGCTCTTTCGAGCTTATCATAAAAAACAGCATCCTCAAATTGTTCCAGGTCCAGTTTGGCCGCATGCTCCATGATCTGCACAGAGCTCATATTGCCAAAAAGATCACCCAGCAGACTGTCCAGCAGGGAAATGCATCGTCCCAGGGCATCATTGATCAGCGCCAGGGCAAACTCAATGGCGATCAGGGTCCACATATGGGTCATGGGTCCATGACCGTGATCCCTGTTCAGGAAAATCACCTCATCGATGATGAGGCGGCCAATATACAGCACCGAGACCGGAATTGCGGAGCGCAAAAGGCGGAGACCTACATTGGAAAGGGTCATCCAGGGACTGACCGCCCAGACCAGTTTAAAAAAGGCCGGCAGGTTCCGAAGGGCTTTCAGCCGGTCTTTCCAACTGGGTTTTTGTTGATTGGAAACCATTTTTTAGTGGGTGTAATTTACAGATTCCGCTCCGTAATGCCGAAGCCGTTTGCCTGGTATGATGTTTTCAGTAGCTATTCCAAACAACAACTCATGAAAAGTTTGGGAATCATCCTCATCGTTATCGGAATCGCCATGATCATCATCAGGGGCGTATCGGTACCCACACAGAAAAAAGTCATCGATATCGGCTCACTGGAAATCAACAAAACTGAAAACAAGTGGATTGGGTGGCCAACCTATGCGGGAGCCATCGTGGCCATTGTGGGTGTAGTGCTCACGGTTTCTTCGAAGAAGAGAAGCTGACGCCTCTTGGCAAACGGCCTTTCCCATCATGTACCCGCAGGCTTTTTAGGATATTTCAGCTTTTCGGCGGGCGTTGGAGGCCGCACCCAGGAATTGTCGTACGGTTTAAAGGCAGCGTTTTCGAGTACGGATTTCAGGGGGATCTTATTATCCATAAAACCGGCGAGGGCTTCAAAAGCGGCCCGGTTTTCTTTTTTGAGGATCAGCAGAGAAGCATTGGCGCCGGCCTTGGCGGCGATGGGAACCCCTCCGCCCAGTTCGGCCCAATGGCCACCCAGGATCAGGTTCTTCACGGGCGTGCGGTAATGGGAAATTTTGTTCTGCATGTTTTTACGGCCGGGACGTGCACCCATCATGGTTCCATTTTTATTTCCGGTATAACGCCAATGGGTAACCGGAGTGGCCACTTCATAGAACAGGATATGAGAACGCAGTCCCGGTGCCAGCTTTTCTTCCACCCGTCCGATGATCACATCGGCCACCTGCTGTTTAAGCCGGTGGTAGGCTTCGCCCCGTAACCGGTTCCCGCCTGCATCCATCTCCGTTTGCCATTCGTCCCGGTAGTTCATGAAGGCGGGCATGTACAAAGTAAGGGTACCCTCGCCCTCCGGGGCCAGGGATTTGTCGCGCAGAGAAGGCGCAATGATGCTGATCTCGGTGGTGAGGGGATCGCCGGAAACCTGGGCCTCGTAGGGCTGATTCTCATCAACGAGGTGAATCAGCTCCTCATTAAATCCGAGCTGCTCTGCCGTACAATCCAGCGCCAGGGAAATGGTGATGGATGAGCTGTACAGGTCCGCCTGTTTTAATTTCCTTTTTAATTTCGCCGGAACCTCCCTCGGGGGAAGCATTTGTTCGTACACCGTTTCCACATCGCAGGCCGCAATCACGTATTTACTTTCCACCTGCTGTTGCCGGCCGTGGTGCTCAAAGCTGAGTCCCACACAACGGCGATCCCTGACCAGAATTCTTTTTACATTGCACTGAAGGGCCACCTGGTTATTGTAATAAAACACCACATGCTGTAACCATTGCGGAATTACCTGGCTTCCGCCCAGTGGGGGGCTCTGGAAATCGCCAAAATACGCCCATCCTATGGGCACCAGGCAACCCAGCAATTCATTCTCCCCGGTGAACAGCTTTTGCAGCGCAGCATCTTTGAAAAAACGGCTGAGTCCCTTTTTTAACCCGCTTTCGCCGGAATAAGAAATATACGGAATGAACGGAATGGCAAATTCCAGCATACTGAATTTATTCCTCAGCTTTTCAAGAAAAGACATGCTTTCGGATGACCTGAAAATGCGGTTGTAATTTTTAAACGACCGGCCGATTTTTCGCGCCTGTTTAAACATTCTGTTGATCCCTTTTTTCTCGTGTGGGAAGTTCAGGATCAACTGATCCCTGAGTTCATCGGGATTATTCGTCAGTAAGAAATCGAAATGTTCGCCTTTATACCGGCGGATGCGGGTTTGAGGGATGGCCAGCGGATGGTCACTGCCCAGTACGCTGAATAATTTATCCAGCATGCCATCCTTACCATATTGGTTCAGCCAGTGAATGGCCGTATCGAACAGAAAATGTTTTCTCCGGAAGCCGGCGAGGTATCCGCCCACACGGGGCTCTTTCTCGAGTACCAAAACGGAAAGTCCGGCCTTGCTCAATAATGCCGCTGCGGTTAATCCGCCCACCCCCGCGCCGATGATCACAACATCATAGCGGGCTTTAAAGTCCTGATTAACCATCCAGAAATTTACACCATTCTTCCCATAAAAGGATCGCTGAAGCCGTGTTTGCCGGTTTCCACACGACCGGCATATCGTTTTTCAAAATGCTGCGCTCCGGTCACTTTTACTGAGAAATCGTACCAGCCGTAACTTTTAGACAGGTTGATGATGAGGCTGGTCTTGCCCGGCTTCAGGATTTTTTTGATGGGCGCTGACTTATAGGCGTGGTCTGTAATTTCTACAGTATACGTCTTTTCGCCAGCATTCGACAGTTTCAGATCCACGCTTCCGGACAGCTTATTTTTTGATCCCGGCTTGTTTTCGTATCCGCAAAATACTTCCAGTTGCGGGTCGGCTGCATCCCCTTTGAATTCCCGGAAAAATCCGTTCGGACCATATACGCACAAATGGTATTGCTCATTTTCAAAGTCCTCCAGAGGCCAGGTATCACTCAGCCGGTCCGCCGCTTTTACGGTATAGGCCCAGGTTCGGACAGACTCAAAACCGGATGGATCTTTTGCCATCCGGTATTTCCCCGGTGCATATACATTAAATGGTGATCCGCTGGCTGAATCCCCAAATACCACGTTGCTGGCCTCGAAACGGATGCCAAAGGATTTTTTATCATCACCCAGTTTGCCATCGGCATAGAGTTGGTAAGGCAGCGCACAGGAAGCGCGGATCCCCTTTTCCTGATGTGTCATGTAAGGAGAATCGTAGAGGGATTTTTTCATGGCCTCCACATCTTCCGCAGAAAGCAGTTTAAAATCGGATGGCACCTTTTTGAACCGGGCCTTATTTATCTCCTCCAGCAGCATGTCTTTATTCACTGGTTGAGGCGTTTCTATCTTTTCTCCATTATAGGGCCTGAACGTGGAATTCAGGTTTCCGCAAATGGTGCGGCGCCAGTCGCTGATATTGGTCTCTTTGATTTTCTTTCCTGTTTTTTTCGTTAGAAATTCTTCTAGGAACTGCAGGGTAGATGTGTGATCACATACTTCCGAATTCACAAATCCGCCGCGGCTCCAGGGAGAAGCGATTACCATCGGCACCCGGTAACCGAGACCAACAGAACTTTCGCGGTCGTATTTCCGCGGAAAATCATGCCTGTTTTCTTCCTGATCGTACGTAACAAATTCCACCTCGGTATCAATCCCTTCCGAGACCTTTCCGGTACCTGTTTTGTGGGGATTCGGGGCAACAAATGGCGGAACATGATCAAAATAACCGTCATTCTCATCATAGGTAAGAATGAAGATGGTTTTTTTCCATACTTCCGGATTTTGCGTAAGGATATCCAGTACTTCGGATACATACCATGCCCCATACCAGGGTGCTCCGGGATGATCCGAAAAATTTTCCGGAGCAACCAGCCAGGACACCGTTGGCAGCACACCCGTTTTCACATCTTCCCTGAATTGATGCAACACATCTCCCTTGGGTATCTGCATGGTGCGTTTAACACCGTCATCATCGTACGTCAGTTCCGTAAGCTGGTGATAATCCGGATCCCCGGTATTGGTACTCAGGCCCTTCCTGTGCAGGTTTTTTTCCCTGGCTGAAAGTTTTTCCCAGGCCTCCTGCGTGCTCGTTTCCATTTCCTTTTTTATCAATTCCCATTCTTTCTGCTTTTCTTCCAACGTCTTTTTATTTTTCTCCAGGGAAGCGTCCGAAGCCGGAAGTGACGCTATTTTCTTTTGCAGGGCATCAATTTCCTCCGGAAGTGCCGTAGACGCTATTTTCACATAAGCAATGTGCTGCTGATTCAAACGGGCATGATATTGTTCGAAAAACTCCAGATTGTTATCTGTGAAGTTAGACAACCAGCCATCCTGCTCTCCTTCAAAACCAACACCCACGCTGAGTTCGTTCTGATACACTTTCCAGGATATATCATTTTCTTCCAGCAATTCCGGAAAAGTTCTGTACTTCAGGGTTTCGAAATCCATGTCTTCATTCCACACCAGCGCCCTTGAGTTTTCATCCTGTTTATCCCGGACGGTTCCCGTCCAGAAAAAGTTACGATTTGGGCTTGTTCCTGTAAGGCAGGAACAAAAATGCTGATCGCAAACCGTGAACGCATCGGCCATGGCATAATAAAACGGAATGTCTTCCCGGTTGTGAAAACCCATGGTGAGCGGCACTTGGGCATACACTTTATTCCCCGAATGTTTTACATTCAGCCATTGATCATATTTGCCATCATTGCGCGCATCTACCTGGTTGTCCCAGCCGTGCGGAAGCGAATTTCCCCAGGTGGCCCGGGTATTTTTTATATCCAGGTGAAAGGGTGCATAGGTTTCGCCCCCGGCATTGGATTGAAGCCAGACGGGATTTTTATTGGGTAAAGCGATTGCCCTTGGATCGTTGTATCCGCGCACGCCGCGAAGGCTACCGTAACAATGGTCAAAAGAACGGTTTTCCTGCATGAGCAGTACCACATGTTCCGCATCCAGAAAACTGGTTCCCGCGGCAGGATTTATCGCAAGCGCTTTTTGAATGGAAGGAGGCAATGCACTGAATAATCCCGCTGCGCCTGATAATAATCCTGCTTTCTTGATAAATTCTCTCCGCGTATCCATAATTTTTCAGGTATTTTATTTGTTATGAAAATAAACTAATTTATCACACCCGGAAATAAAATGCTAAAATCAATAAGTGCCCTGTTGAAGTAAAAAATCTTCGGCCTAAAAATAATATCTTTGCCACCCTTTTGTGAAACAATCGATTGCGCAAAAAATCCCTAAAGGAATGCAAATAAAAAAAATATCCGTTTTTGTCTTGCCCTTATGGGTCTTCTCCAGTCATATGGTCTGCGCCCAACAACAAAAGACTGCTGAATGCAAGGGTACGATATCCGCCTATGAGCCCACTGCCCTTTTCTCTCCTGTTTTTTTATACTTCACCCGGGAGATGAACGAAATGCTCCGAATGGCCAACCCGGTTCCGGGTACTGGCAAAGCCACTGCAACTATCACATTGAAGCCGCGCTGGATACTGCACAAAATATATAGACTGCTTCCGAATACATGACCTATGTCAATAACAGTCCGGACTCCTAATCCTATATCTGGCTGCAACTTGAACGGAATACTTACAGAGCAAACATCCCGGGCCTGACGATTTTTTTCGATGTATGGAAAACGCCTCTGGAGAAAATCTCTCGTGGTTCTGGAGAGAATGATTTTATCACGACTGGGAGTTCGACATCGCTATCGCTGATGCAGCCTATACCGGCAACGGCTATGCGCAAGGCATGGATGTCCGGCTGATCAATAAAAAACAAATGGCATTCCCGTGTACGCTGGAACTAAAATTCAAAAACGGAAACAGCCGGAGAATGACCATCCCGGTAGAAGCCTGGAACCACAGGAAAGAAATTCGCTTTCATGCTGATCTTCGTTCAGCCCTGGAAAAAATCACCCTAGACCCCGATGCTTCCTTACCGGACAGGAACAGAACAAACAATGTTCTTCAAATGGATAATTGAGCGTGGAGAATATTCAACGCGCCCCGCTCAGGCATCAGCAAAATAAAGATTCAGGTGCCTGAATAAATTGAATTATCAGACACCTGAATACGATTTAAAAATCCGTAATTAGGTCAGAAATCAGACAGTGTACTATACTGCTAAAGAAGAGTAAGCGTATTAATAACGGTTCCTGTCCCGGTTGTAACCACCGCCGCCACCGCTGCGATTGCCACCGCCGCCACCGCCGCGATAACCACCACCGCCGCCGCCAGGATTCTTATCCTCAGCAACCTTTACGGTTAGCGTCCTGCCTTCGAGGCTGGTGCCGTCAAGCGCCTTAATGGCTTTTTCAGCTTCTTCATTACTGGCGAACTCCACAAAACCAAAACCGCGGCTCTTATGGGTCTCTCTGTCTAAAATTACTTTTGCTGAACCTACTGTTCCATAAGGCTCAAAAATTTCCTGCAATTCCTGATCACTGACAGCGAAAGGCAGACCGGCTACAAATATTTTCATTCCAATACAATTTATTAGCCGACAATATACCACAATAGTTCTGATCGCCGGATTTTTTTTTCATTATTCGCGTCTTTTAGAGAAATAATATTAAAACTAAAACCGGGGCATAGCCGGAAGCGGGTATATCCCTGGCGAACGGCTGATAACCGGAAAAGGGCTCTTTTACGTTAACCATTCAGCAGTAAGGCTTTAATGTTAATTTTTCACTGAAGGGGACCCGGTTGCGGGTGAATTGAAATCCAATTCATTCTGAGGAACATCCCAGTAGTCCATATAATCATATTCAATAAAACACGGGAGTGCCTGGTCCTGGGCCGAATTGAGGAATTGCCCGGGTACATACACAATGGCATTCGCCCTGCCGCCCCCGTCCGCAGCAGCTGCAGTTACCCCCCATCTTCTGGCATCAAAAAAAGCAAGTCCACGGGTGTATAACCCGATCCTTCTCTCTCTTCGGAGTTCCTCTTTTGCCTGATCCAGGTTTAATCCCGTTCCCGAAACCGCAGCCAAACCGGCATTCTGATACCCCCTTACCTGGTCAACATAATCCAGTCCCTGATCAGTATTCCCGGTTTGGATATAAGCTTCAGCCAGCATCAGCGCATTTTCTTCATAGGTGCAGGCAAAGGGAATAAATCCCTGGTTGGCGCCGGTTGCATAAGCGCCTCCGTTCTCTATGGGAATGGGTGCCCAGCGCGTACCGAAAAGAACCCCCCTGCCTGCGAGGCTGGAGAAAGCGTTCAAACCGAAATAAGGATCCTGGTTGTCGGGATTATTGGGATCAGGCGCGGGAAGCATCTCGAAATTCTTGCTGAACCTTTTGTCACCCGGTTTAAAATCCTGAATCAGACGCTCACTGGTAAATACCCAGTTTTGTGCACCCGGCCCCGCCAGTTCCAGCGGATGCAGGAAACTATTGCTGAGATCATTTACCCCGTCTGGCTCCATACCGAATTTAAAATAGTAATCATTGGCTGTAAGTCCCTTGTTGCACCAATCAATGATCTGCTGCCAGTCAGCCTGACCCATGTCTTTCAGCTTTTTATTCACGAGCAAATTACGGGCCTTGTAGGTATTGATTTGATCCAGCCACATGGCCGGTGTAACGATATCGGTATTGTCGTTGAACGAAAGGATAAGGTTTTCCATCAGGTTATTATAATCATCGTCTCCGCCCGGATCGATCACCGCCAATGCGGTTGCACAACTGTCAAAATTTTTATCTGCTTCGGCAATGAGTGCATTGTGATCAACAAAAGCAGGATTGGTATTGCCATTTCCAGGATCATTATTAATAACACCACCCAGATACATTGAGCCCAGTCTGGAATAGGAATACCCTTTCCACCAGTATGACCAGGCTTGTAAGGTGGCTTTTTTTATTGTTGCATTTCCGCTGGTATACTGAACAGCAGGATCGCCAAGTGCCTTGAGCATCGTGTTTGCCTGGGAAATAAAAAAATAACAAACAGTCCATTCAAATTGAAACGCATTCCGGTCTCCGGCCTGACGGCTGTTAAAACCCTGCAGGGAAACCTGCTGGGAAACACCAAAAAAATTGGGAATGATGGTTCCATCTGGTAGTGTTGTTTGCAATGCCTGATCCACCCACCTGAATCCATAATTTCCATAGGCCACAAAGTTCTCATCACCCAGTATGCTTTGGTTGATCATGGCTACGGTCAGGATATTGGAATTGCCCTCGTTTGGAACCGGAAAAATAACCCGCTGCAGGATCCCGGCACCGTAGGCAACTAATCCGCCTTCGGAGTTAAGGGAAGCGGCCGGGCTGGGCTGATTGGGGTCCACCTGGTTCAGTAACGATTTTTTGCAGGAGGCCAAAACCAGCAAAAACAATATAAAAAACAGGGCATACTTATTTTTCATAATCATAATCTTTGAATTTTTAAAATCCCACCCGTAAGCTTAACTGGTAGGATTTCAGGTTGGGAACGGAAAAATAATCCGCCCCTTTGATAGCGCCGGTATATTGCGGGAAACCGAGTGAACCTTTTGAAACACCGGCACCGGATGCCGGCACGCCTGCCAGGTTACCCTGAGAATCCGCTGTGGTAGTGGCTTCCGGGTCCAATCCGGAATACCTGGTGACCGTAATGAGATTTCTGCCGGATACCGTCAAGCTGACCTGTTTCGCCCATTTTAAATGCAGAGCCGCTGATATATTATAGGTCAGCGATACATCCCTCAGCCGCAAAAACGAACCGTCTTCCACATACCAGGTACTGGGAGAAACATTATTGTAAAGGCTGTTATAAAAAGCCACGTAGGCGCCGGTCTGCCCATCAATGGTGACCGGCCTATCATAATCCGCTGAAAGCCTGTCCCGGTATAGCCATTGCCTGGTGGTATTGTAAATTTTATTGCCGTGGTACCAGTCCCATTGAAAAGAAAAAACAATATTTTTCAGAATGGTAAATGTATTTATGAAAGAAGCCGTGAAATCGGGATAAGCGTTTCCTGCCGATTTCTGATCCGTGGCATTGCTCATCAGCACCTGCTTCGTAGCCGTGTCTGTCACTACCCCGTCAACCACTTGAAAATTTCCTCTGTCCGCGGTCGGAATATAAGGCGTCTTCCCATCCTGCTGCAGTTGATCGAGCCGAGATACGGGATACTGGAAACTAAACAAACCCAATTCCTGTCCCTGACGAACCGTAAATATGCCATTGACCAGATCCGCGCCATTGGCAATTTTGGTGGCAATGCTTTTTGCCGTTCCTAAACGGAACCCAAATTGCCAGTCGATCACCGGACTGCTGACCACATGGGCATCAAGGGAAAAGTCCCATCCCCTGGAATCAATACTGGTGAGGTTATCCAGCTTCTTGGTATACCCGCTGGATGGCGGAACATCGGCCGGCTGAATGATGTCTGTGTTTTTATGCACCCAATAAGTAAAAGAAAAATTAACCTGCGGCAACCAATTCTTTGATCCCACATGCAGCGTCACATCGGTCCCCAGCTCCAGTTCTTTGGATTGCTGCACTCTCAGCCCGGCGTTGGGGATCTGGAAAGGATTACTGATGGTGGAAACATTGCCCAACTGGGCAACGGCGAGGGTAGGCTGACGGTCGTAGGGTGCCGGCTGAATTCCGGCTTCACCATAAGCCGCCCTCAACTTCCATTCCGGCAATACCTTTGCGCGGAAGAGTTCTGTCGGACGGATATAGATGGTACCCCGGGGAAAGGTAAATGGTTTGCTGCCGGCACCAAATGCCGATGAATAATCAGACCTGAATCCGCCGGAAATGCCGACGATCTCTTTGTAGTCAATGCTCTGGTTTATCAGGTAACCATAGGTGATAAAAGTTGAATAATAATCGGTGCTGGTATGATTGGAAGCCACCCCGATATTGTAAGGCGGGTAATCAGGGAGTATGGATCCTTCCGCTAAATAATTCCGGTCGTCCGTCCGTCGGTAGTCATACGTAATCTGGGTGACTGTCCTGATCGGAATGTTCCAATGAAAATCATTTTGGAAATCCGTTTTCAGGAAAGCACTCAGCAGGGAATTCTGACGGGTGAATTTTTCATAGGTATCGGTGATCGAGCCGTCTACACTCTGCCCCCAAAAGACCACATTGGACTGCAGTGCAGACGATTGATTATGATAGTAATTGGTTTGGTCTGTGTTCCAGATCTCTATTCCATACTTGTAATCAAACTCCAGAAAACGAGGGAATTTGTAATTCAGGCTGGCATTTTCGATGATCCGGTTAGACGTCAGCAGCCTGTCTCTCCATTGTTGTTCAGATAAAGGATTCAGGATTTGCCGGTCGGTTGAAATGGGACTCACAATGTAATGGCCGGTTGAATCTTTTTTGCTGAAGTCGATGAAAGGATATGAATTCAAGAGACCGAACCGGTTGGTAGAAGTTGCCCCGATACTCGCATCAGCATCGCCGCTGATCAGGTTTTCACTGGTGAATAAGGTTTGCAGGGAATTGCGGAAGGTTAATCCTTTCGCGAGCTCAATGCCTATATTGGCAGACACACTTGTTTTTTTGTACGCATTGCTGAGCACATTTTGTTCGTCGTACCGGGAAAGCGTGAAAGAATAATCTGATTTCTCTCCCCCTCCGGAAATGTTGATGCTGTTATTGTATGTGTTGGCGGGCTGGTAAGCCTGTTTGAGGTGATCATAAGTTACTTCTTTGTACGGTTGATCGTTCTGAAGAAAGGGATCCAGCGTGGCATCCTTGAAATCCGGGGCAGGCCAGGCTCCCGTGGGATCCTGCGCGATCCGGGTACCTCCGGAAGTCAGATAACCCTGGCCGTCGGTTGTAAAGGAATGACGGCTGGCCACCAGGGAATTTTTCCCGGTCAGAATCGTGCCCCGGCTTGCCTGGGTGGTGAAATTGATTTGCGGCTTCCTGCCTCTTAGTCCTTTTTTTGTAAACACCTGGATTACGCCGTTGGCGCCCTGGGCACCATACAGCATGCCTGCAGCAGCACCTTTAACCACTTCTATTCTTTCCACATTGCCAAGGTCAAGACCGTTGAGATCAGACACTTCAATACCATCCACCATGATGAGCGGATAGGAATCCCCCAAAGAGTTTAATCCCCTGAGAATAATTGTGGCCCCTGTTCCGGGTGAACCGGAATTGATCTGCACCTGGGCACCCGCGATTTTCCCGATCAGCGCCTCTTCCACAGACCCCAGAGTACTTTTTGCCACATCCCTTGCTGAAAGGGTTCCCACATCAATGGGTGTAACCTTTTTGGAGGTGGCAACACCCAGACCGGTCACCACTACTTCAGAAAGCGACTGAACATCCTGCTGCATCCGGATATGAAAATCGGTTCTGCCTCCAATAGCGACCCGCTGCGGAATATAGCCCACGGCACTGAAAAGCAATACGGTGCCCGGTTCGACCTGCAGGGTAAATCCTCCGTCAGCATTCGTGCTGACGGCCCGCCGGGTACCTGCTTCGGTGATGGTGACGGCGCCCAATGCTGAACCGGAAGAATCGGAAACGGTTCCCTGAATATGGGTTGTTTGGGCGAAAGAACATAAGGATAACAGCACAAAGCATAATAATCCTAAAAAGCATTTTCTCATACCGTTGGTTTTAAGTGAACAGCATCTTCAAAAGTTAACTGTTGGCAGTCGACCGATATCCGTTGCGAACGCACAAGTAAAGCCGGTCAACCGTCAGCGTAGATCTCCTGGAAGACAGGCTAAATTGAATAATAGCTGTTAAAGAAAACGGGATGAATTCCTTATCTCATGATATCCGGGATGGAAAAATGAAATAGGCATTTTATCCGTTAAAAAATAAATCTGAAGGAAATAATCCCGCGGGATATTCAGCGAAGAGGTATAATCAATTGATAGGTTGTACCCAGCAGCAGGTGGCTTTCGATAACAAATTCCGCCCGGATCCTGCTCGCGCGTTTGAACATATTATCTGTTCCATGACCTTTGTTAACATGAACCGTATCATAACCGATGCCATCATCATTCAGAATGATGAAAACGCGCGATTCTATTCTTTCCACGATCAGCAGCATCGTGGAGGCTTTTGAATATTTCAGACTGTTATACATGGCTTCTTTCAGAATCATGAGGATATTCCGGCTGTAATTTCCCGGCAGCAAAACATCCTGATCCCGGATAATTTTATTTTCAAAGACAAATTTGATGGGAGTGTCCTGAAATATTTCCACACCCATGCTCACCAGCCTGTCGGCAATCTCGCTTATCTGGTCGCTTTCCGCATTTAAGGTCCAGAGGATGTCCCGGGTTCCCTGGTACATATTGCCCAGGTTTTCCTTGATCTGCCGGATGATCCGGTTCTCCTCCTCGTGGGTGGTGCCGATTTTGGTCTGCAGTACATCGGTCAATACCTGAATGCGTGTGAGCGTGTTGCCTATTTCATCGTGAAAATCTTCGGACGCAATCTGACGGACCTTAATATTCTCCGCTTTTTTTATCTCTTCCATCTCCTTTTGTCTCCGGTTCTGCTGCTTTATCCGAAGCCATTGAATCCACAAAACCAAACCGAGCAACAGCACAACAAAAACCACCTTAAAAAACAGGGTCTGGTAAAAAGCTTCAGAAATAACAAAAGGAAAGGATATCGTATTTTTTGAATATCCCGAACCTGGTAAATATGCCCTGGCCTTAAAAGTGTACTGGCCGGGTGGTAATCCGGGAAAAACAACCTCGCGATTGGGGGTGAGTTGGGAATATATCTTTTCCATGCCCATCAGCTGATACTGGTATAACATCCGGTTTGTATTCAGGAAACTGGAAGAACCAAAACTGAAGGACAAATGATTCTCATCATTGGGTAGAGACAGGTTTTCAGGTATCCCGTACCAGGGAGAAACCCGCTTTGTGAATTTTCCGGGTGGAATTTCTTTTGAAAATAATTTAACCCCCTGTAAAATGACCGGCGGAATGTATTTTTCCTGGTTGGGCATTTCAGGAAAATATTTCATCAGGCCGGCACCGGTTCCAACCCAAAGATTGTGTTTGTCATCATACACGACCGCGTCCTGGTTGCTTTCAGCAGAAGATATCTCGCCTGACCTGGCCCAGGAGAATACCCGGATCTTGCCACTCGCCGTATCCAAGATCAGTTTATTTACGCCTCTGCCGGTCCCTAGCCAGATCAGGCTGTCCTGGTCACTGGTCACGCTGTAAACAAAATCCGAATTCAAGCCGTCCCTCCGGGTCAGCTGTTGCGAATGATGGCTTTGGGTATTATAGAGAATAAGCCCTTTATTGGCTGTTGCCAAGAGATAGTATTTGCCTAGGTGGCTCATAGCCATTAAACTGCTGCTGTCAATAAGGGAATCATCTATTTTTCTGAAACTGAGATCACTTCTTAAAAGGTACAATCCATTTAAAGAGGATGTTAGAATGGAATCATCAGACAGATAAAGGAACTTATTGAAAGCACCTTTCAGTACGGTGGTTATTTTACCGGATGCTTCCCGGTAACAACAATCCGAACACCCGGCGATCCAGATTCCGCCCCGGGAATCCGGCAGTACAGCGCTCGGACAATTCAGCATCCGTTCAGATTTAATTTCCCTAAATCGACGCTGATCAAATTTCCATATCCTCCCCGTGGCACACAGGATGTAAATATTATTTTGGTTATCCCCGGAAAGATGAAGAATATGACTATCCTGCGGATTTAGAGAAGGCAGCCTTAGCGGGATCATCTTTTTGTCATCATAAACAAATAACCCGGCACCATCCGTGCCGATGTATAACCGGTGATTATTCTCTTCAATTAACGACATGACGCCGGCATTCCGGGATGCGCTGAATTCATCAAAAATCAAAAAGGGCTGATGGGAATACCTAAATATTCCCGAACCGTTGGTGCC
Organism: Chitinophagaceae bacterium; assembly: GCA_041691395.1. GTDB lineage: Bacteria > Bacteroidota > Bacteroidia > Chitinophagales > Chitinophagaceae > Puia. The sequence goes on along the minus strand of JBEPUT010000030.1, from coordinate 33,920 downwards.
AAACCATATATTCCTTTCCCGGTCCTGAAATATGGCCGTTGCATTGCTGTGGATATATCCGTTTTCCTCGTTGAAGGGAATCAGGTTAGCGGCGGAACACAAAAACAATCCCTGCCTGCTCAGCAGCCATAACTGCCTGGATTCATCCTGGAATATATCCTGGTAAAAATCATTTTGTACCGGCGGGAGCAGGCTTTCCTTTTCCATCAGCGCACCGCCCTCTGCCGAAACCAGCTTGTTCTTGCATAAAAGAAACAACCGGTTGTGCTTTTCCCGGTCAAAAATAATCCTCCGGAAGAAGTCCTGCTGATGTGCTTCATTCAGGGCGATCACCTTCACCCATTGCTTACCATCCAGTCTGAATATCCCTTTTTTAAATACCCCCGCCCACAAAACGCCCTGCCTGTCCACGGCAATCGCCGAGAGAATTTCATAAGGACCGGTTATTTCCACCTTAAACACTTTCTGCCTGCTGTCAATCCTGTACAATTTAAACTGCGCTTTTATCCAGATCTGTCCGCGACCGTCTTCCTCAACAGCATCCACAAAATTTCCATTCGGATAATTTGAAAACCGGTAGTTACTGAACCGGGATCCATTAAATTTGGAAAGACCGCTGTTGGTGCCTATCCAGATATTACCGGCATGATCAGCCTTTATACAATTGGTAAAATTATTGATGAGCCCCTCCGATTCTGTGAAATTGCTGAATGTTTTCCCATCGAACCGGGAAATGCCACCCAGGGTCGCTATCCACAGATTGTCAAAGCCATCCTGGCAAATTCCGTTCACCTGGGACTGGATAAGACCATGTTGAACATTAAAATTCTGAAAATTATATTTCTGTGCGCTTAAAACAGCAGGCACTACAAAAAAGCACAGCATAAGCCATTTTTTACCTGGAAAAAATGTGCGCAGAAAACTAAATTCTTTCATTCGGAAAATAGTATTGGAACATAAGCTTATCAAAGTAAAAGATAAATTAACTTTAGTGAAGCCATTCAGGCTAATAAATCCCCCCGCAAGGGTGATGCCCGGACGGAGAAAAACCTGGAATTTTATAAAAACCTAAAGACGTGCAGGATCAGACCGCGGTTAGGATTATAATTATTGAAGATGACAGGACCATTCGGGAAGGATACAGCTTTCTAATTGGAGAAACCCCAGGGTATAAAATTGCGAATGCTTATTCCAGCGCCGAACAGGCCCTAAAGAAATTGGCTGCAGACCAACCCGACCTCGTGTTGCTGGACGTCGGGCTGCCCGGGATGACTGGAATTGATGCCATATCCAAAATAAAAGCTATCCTGCCACATGTTCAGGTGTTAATGCTGACCGTTCATGAATCGGAGGAGATCGTTTTCCGCGCACTCACAGAAGGAGCTTCAGGATATCTAACAAAAAACAGCCCGGCAACAAAAATAATAGAATCCATAAAAGAACTGATGAAGGGCGGGGGATCCATGAGTGCCAACATTGCCCGGTTGGTGATCAGGTCATTTCAAAAAAATGTCAATTCCCCTTTATCACGCCGGGAAACACAGATTCTCGAAGAAATTGCCCGCGGGAAAAACAGGCGTCATATTGCGGATGAATTATTCATAGACCACGAGACTGTTAAATCCCATATCAAGAATATCTATTCCAAGCTGAACGTCCATTCAAGGGCAGATGCCATCAGGGCGGCCAGAGAAGGCAAACTCATCTGATCTGTTTCCGGGCAAATCAAAAAGCAGGTGGTAGAAACCACCCGCGGTCACATGAGAAAATAAATAGTTTTGGAAAAATTCATCTGCCCCCGAAATTCAGCATCTCGCTTTTCAGCGCGTCGTCTATCATTTGATTTTCTTCCTGCCGCTGCATACCTGTCGCGATCCACTTTCGGAAGTCCTGCATTTTAATTTGATTGATAAAAACCTTTTCCCTGGTTGCTGGGTACAACTCAACTTCAATTTTCCCTGCGATACATAGTTTAAACTTGCGGACAGCATTGATATGAACCAGATATTTCTTGTTGATCCGATAAAACTCTTCCTGGTTTAAACCCCGCGTAAGATCCCGCAGTGATTTTGGGATCATGTATTTCAACCCCTGATTCCGCTCCATCAGATAACAGGTTTTATTTTCCAGGAAGAAATAAGCAATATCGTCCGTTTTAAAAAGCATGTACTCATTGCCTTTACGGAAAATGATTCTCCGGTAATTCATGTGGTGACAATTTATATTCGTGAGGTATCCTCATTCAGTCTAATAAAAATTCCACGCTAAAAATAGAAAGCAAAATGGACCAAAATGAGAAAGGCTGGAAAATCCCGCTTAAGGGGTGAAGAAAGGCGTGGAACAGAAGATAAATGAAACGAAAAAACCCCCAAGGTTTAGTCAGGGGCTTTTCAGAGAACTTGAATTTAAGGTTTTCGCTAGGACGGTAACAAATGAACTCAAGTGGTTTTTCCGGATATTCGGTTTTTTTCAGTGATATTGGATGAGGCAAAACTAGCTGTTCAAATAGTATCGGCAAAGCGCGGAACCCCTCTATTTTGCTTCGTATTTTTACTAACCACCCGGTTTTCACCCTCAAACGGGAAATCCTTTCTTGTTTTGCAGGTCTTTTTGTTTTGTCTGCCGCAAACGCTCAGGAACCTCTTTTTTCGGCCGGGAATAGCTTGATTCAGTATACGGGCAGCGTTGATTTCTCCCGTTCGGATAAACCGAGGTTCCGGAACCCGGGCACCTGCATTTCGCTAAAATGTAGTGGCTTATCCTGCCGTGTATTAGTCAATGACGACGTAATAGATGGCACCCGGGAAATAAAATGCATTGCCAATTCCATTACCTGTTGCGGGGGTCATCCGACTGTTGTGGAACATCAGAAGATTGCTGCGGAACTGACTGCTTATATTAAAAAGCTGATGGGCAGTAACCCGGATTCCCGGGTGGGCTCTATTTAAGGTGTGACCTGAGCATCCAGGCTGTTTTTTCGTGTTTTTCCATCAGGCTGGTCACATAGTCACTGGTACCCGCATCTTTGTGCGCATCTGCAAATTCATTTACATTTCCGCGTATGAATTCAATGATGCTTTCGTGATCTTCCAGCAGGTTTTTAATGAGGTTGGCGCTGTTATTTCCTCCATTCATTTTTTCAGTCAGGTGGGTGAGGTCCAGAAAATCTTTCAGCGATGCCGGAGCGTAATGGCCCAGCTGCCGGATGCGTTCCGCAACACTGTCCACCGTTTCAGCCGATTGTTCATACAATTCTTCAAAATACAAATGCACGGAATGAAAGTCCGGGCCTTCCAGGTTCCAATGGGCATTCAGGGTCTTGGTGTATAAAACAAATTCATCGGCCAGCAATTTGGCCAGTTGATCAGCAACTGTTTTTCTGTTTGCTTCTGAAATTCCAATACTTGTTTTCATTTTATTATTTTTTTAATTGCGCAGATCGGTAAAACGGGAGATCGAGTGCAAAAATAAGCCTTTACCTTTGCACCGGTTATTCATGGAAGAATTTTTCACCATAAAGCTTTTGCACAACGGGGATGAAAAGCTGTTATCCGGCAAGTTGCGGATCAGTGCTTACACCCATCAGTTTATTTTTATCATCGGAGAATCGGAAATCATCCTCGAGAAAGACGATGAAGGTAATTTCAGGGCCCTCACGACAGCTGAATTTGCCGGATCTGTCCGGAGCATCGATCCCTCCCTGGTTCAGGCACTGCTCCTTGAAATGGAAAAAGAAATGAAAGAATAACGGCGTAAAACTTTAAATAACTTTTTTTTATGGAAGAAAATACTACAGAATTCCCCTTGTATACGGATGTGGAAGCCGTTTTTAAACAAAGGAAAACCACCGAGGAGAAGATTCAAATGATGGCTACCTGCACCGTGAATGGCAAACCGGGGCGCAGTGTGTGGATTGAAGTGCCAACGGTTCTGTACCATGGTTATAAGGGCAAGGTCCGGGTCATTGAATTCAACATCAAAAGCGGTATGCTGGAGGTTTTAAAGGTGCAGAAAATGTAACGATGGACAATTAAAAATGATAGGCAATTACAGGACAGAATGCTCAGCTGTCCATTGTCAACTGATCAATCTTTTTCGCCAGTTTATGATCCTTTTCGGTAACGATATCGCCGGCATCGTGGGTGGATAGCCAGAACTCCACCTTATTGTATTCGTTGGTCCACAGTGGATGGTGATCCATCTTTTCTGCTTCCAGCGCCACACGGGTCATGAAAGCAAATGCTTCAGAAAAGTTTTTGAACTTAAATTCCTTATGGAGTTTTTTATCTGTCTCTTTCCACATAAAATCATTTGTTGAAGGGTTAAAAAATTGCCGGAGATGATTCCGGATATAAATAAATTCATCCTTCCTTGTTATAACGCAAAAAGAATGCCCCGGTTAATCCCTTCTGAATCTTTGCCTTCCCTTCACCATCATTTCATACCCTTTCCGCTTCAGCGAAATGCTGCGCTGGTCCTCATTGGCATGCCGGTGCTGCCGGTAAGCGGCAAAGATCAGGGATGGATTGACCACGCCGATAACCTGTTTTTTGTTTTCTTTTAATACCACCGGCATCAATTCTGTTTTGTACCGGTCCATCAGGTCAATCGCCATGCTGACGCGGGTTTCGGGATACACGTAATATCGCATGGGTTCGGTTCGCAAAACCTTGGATATATCCCCGCCCATCACATCAGACACCTGCATACTTTGTAAAACATCAGGTTCATACATATCGGGGGTGATCACTCCGCGACGGTTTATCTTTTCCGTCATGATGGTACTCTTCATCATAAAAAAAGAAATAAAATAAGACGCGGTGCAGGCCCCCAGCAAAGGCAGCAATCCATGCGGCTGCTGGGTGGTTTCAAATGCAAAAACGATGGACGTCAGCAGGGCACGGGAAGAGCCCGCAAACATGGACGCCATGCCGATCAGGGCGCAGGTGGGCAGATTAACGCTGGCCTGTGGAAACCACTTTAAAACCAGCATACCCAGCAGCAGACCTGTACCACCACCGATCGTTAATAACGGGGCCAGGGTTCCTCCGGAAGTTCCGCTTCCAAGAGAAATGGACCAGGAAATAAATTTCATCAGGCTCAACCCCACTATCAATGGGAGGGCGACAGAGCCGGTCAGCAGCGTGGTGATATTATAATATCCCACACCCATGGTGTTGGGAGCAAAATATCCAACAATGCCAACAGCTATGGCGCCGATGGCAGGCCACCACATCCAGTGGATGGGTGATTTCTCAAACATGTCTTCGATCCAGTAAACGCTTTTGGAGATAAAAGCAGCCACCACACCGATTATGGCGCCGAGCAGGACGTAAATAATAAGCGACTGATACGAAGGCTCCGGAATAGCGGGCATGCCAAAAACAGGGTTGATACCAAAAAGAAGCAGGTGCATGGCAGCCCCTGTGGCACAGGCCAGGGCGACGGGAATGATGGAACGCGGTGAGAATTCAAACAGTAACAGTTCCACGGCCAGCAGCACAGAGGAAATAGGCGTTCCGAAAATGGCAGCCATACCGGCTGTGGCTCCTGCGGTGAGCATCACCTTGCGTTCGTTGGGTGTTATATGCATCAGTTGGCCAACAAGGGATCCAAAGGCCCCGCCGGTGGAAATGATGGGACCTTCCGCTCCGAAAGGGCCACCGGTTCCGATGGAAAAAGCGGCCGAAATCGGCTTAAGCAGGGTTACCACGGGTTTAATACGGCTCTTGTTGGTCAATACCTGTTCCATGGCTTCGGGTATTCCATGTCCCCGGATAGCTTTCGACCCCAGTTTGGCCATGATGCCCACCAGCAGACCGCCCACCACGGGCACCACAATCACCCAGGCACCCAGATGATTACCGGCAGGACTGGCATCTTCCAATGAAACTTTTCCGTAAAATGAAATATTGGTGATCAGATTAATCAGGGCCACCATCACTTTGGCCATAAAACCGATCACAATGGCATTGAATACCACCTGGATGCTGATAAAAAACAGCCTGGTATTCACCATCGGGTTTAAAGCAGTGTCTTCTTCCTCCAAATCCAGGGAAGGGGCTATGGGAATACTTTCTTCCAGAGGTGTTTTATCACGGCGCATGAAAAATACAATTTTTTGCAAAAGTATTGCCTCACCAGTATATTTCACTCATCTTTACCCATTTTTTCCATTAAAGCATTATTTTAGCAATGTTTTCATAATGGCTGTTAATGTATTCCCATGGGTAATCTGATGGATTTGCATCCGGATTGTTTTCTTTGCCGGTATGCCGTGCCCGCCTGGCATCCGGCGATCGAGGCCAATGCCGTCCGTATGCATTTTAAAAGAGGGGAACACCTGTTTAAAGAGGGTGATGAGGTTAAGGGATTTTTTTTTATGCACAGCGGAAAAGCAAAAATACATAAACGCTGGGGAGAATATAAGGATCTGATCCTGAAATTCGCCGGGAAAATGGACATTCTGGGTCACCGCGGCATGGTGGGAAGCCAGTCTTATCCAATTTCCGCTACGGCACTGGAGGATTGCAGTGTATGTTTCATCGGCACGGATTTTTTCAACACCACCCTGCTGGTAAATCATGAGCTGGCTTATCAGATGGTCCTGTTTTATGCAGACGAACTGCACCGGGCCGAACTCGGCATGCGCAATATGGCGCACATGGATGTGAAGAGCAGGATTGCCGACGCGTTGCTAAAATTAAAAGATGGATTTGGATCGGGTCCCGACGGTCTCATCCATTGCAACCTGACCCGCCAGGATGTTGCTTCGTATGCCGGCACAACCTATGAAACCCTGTTCAAGACCCTGAATGAACTCACAGAAGAGAAAGTTATCGAAACAACCGGCAAAAGCATTTGTATCCGGGACGAAAACAGACTGCGCAGTCTGATCAGGATCGCCTGAAGCATTATTGAGAACCGGTCCGCGGAAATTGCAGAGCAGGCTGGATACGGGAATCTGCCTTAATTTCGCAGGGTAGGAAATTTATTCCCAATTTCCGCAGGCTCAACAATTGAAAGCATATCGAAAATAATTTATGAATAAAACATTACTCACGCTGCTGATTGGTATCGGCATCGGCATCCTGATTGCACCGGCCAAAGGATCTGAAACCTGGAATAAACTGGTGGATGGCCTGAATGATCTTAAGGATAAACTGGAGGATGAAGCAGATGACGTGTTGGATAAGGCAAAGGATTTTGCCGGATAAATGCTTAAAAATATATTTTCAGAAAAAGCTCCAGTAACTGTATACCTGGTCCAAATGCAAATTGGTATCCGGCCAGTGGTCCGTATCAAAACCCGGGGCTTTCACCAACGCCTCTCTGGATTGATTGAAAATGAATAATTTTCTCGCCGGGTCAACCCGCAGCAACCGGAAGGGAATGGCAAAATACTTTATACCGATTCCCAGGAATCCGCCGAATTCAATCACCAGATAGTCAATTTTCCCCGAATTTATATCCAGCATGATGTCCTTGATCTCACCCAGATGATCGTCGTTTTCATTGAAAACCTTGTCACCTATGATCGAACTCGCAGTCAGGTACTTTAGCGGAAGGTTTGGGAAAAGATCCCCTGAGTTCGAACCGGTCTGATTATCGTTTTGAGTCGTGTTCATAGTAACATATGTGAAAAATGTATGCCAGTATCTTTCCCCCTAACTGGCCAATAATGGGACAAATTTTCCACAGCATGGACAAATTTACGGAAATGCGTCAGCGGGAGCGCAGAGAATTCCCAACCGTTATTTTAAATTTCATGCCCAAATAACTGATAACTAAGTTAAATATCCATCAAATCCGGTTGAGCAGCATAAAAAATGGAAATCTGGTATGCAGCTTGTTTACTCTATTCTGGTTTTTCATAGGATATTGGATTTTAACGGGCTGGATTTCTATCCTGGCCCTTTTTTTTTATACAGGATGGTAATTATCTTTGCAGTTATGAAAAAATTGAAATTTCTTCCAGCGGCTTTATTGGTATTTGTTCTTTTGGCTCTTTGCAATTCGGGTTACTCGCAATCCCGTGCCGTAAGCGGAGAAGTTACGCCGGTGAAAGTGGGGAGTATCATTTTCAATGCGGGTATTGGTGTTGGAGCAGATTACAGGGGCGACAGTTATGCGACGGGTTTCGGATTTAAACTGGCAGCTGAATTTGGATTATGGCAGGCAGGGCCCGGTGTGATAACCTTAGGGCCTGAAGTGGGTGGCTCTTTTTCGGGCGGTCACTATAAAAACTATGATAATTACGGGGCCCATACTTTTGTCGTAGCCGGAAGAGCGGCCTGGCATTATGGATGGCAGGTTCCGGGTTTGGATACTTATGGCGGCCTTTCTGCCGGACTCGGATTCCATCATTGGGGATATACCGATAACTACGACAACGAGGTCATCCCGGCTTTCGGTGGATTTGTTGGTGCTTCCTACTTTATTTCACCCCAGTTTGGCTTCAATGCTGAAGCCGGATTTGATATCACAAATTTCCAGGTCGGAATAGTGTTGAAGCTCCAATAGTTTAATTATCAATTTTTATGGCTGAAGGATGAGGTTGACCGACTTCCGATGCGGATTCGCAAATAAAGTCGGTCAACCCACATCCGCTTCTCTTCGGAGGGCAAGGCCGTCATCGGTGAACATTTTAACTCGTCTTTCCTCCAAACAAACGCTCCATCATCTTCTCCGCTTCCGGGAAATGCGTTTTCAGCGCGTCACCTCCTTTGGTTTTTAATTCTGAGAAATAATCCTTCGCCTTGTCTGTTGCCTTTTCTGCCTCATCTTTGAAATGATGTGCTTTGTCTTTCAGATTCGCCGCTATCTTTTCCCTTTCTTCGGGAGTCATGGTTGCATATTTATGCGCAGCCAAACCTGCGGCAGCTCCGAGAAGAAATGTGGCAATGTGTTTTGCATCTACTCCCATAAAATAAATTTATTCAAAATTAGAGAATTTAATCTGTCCGGAAGTCCTTTATCTCCGGATTGATTGCAGCTTTTCACCGCAGGCCGGTATCCTCCCGGTAGGTGTCTGATTTTTCTGTTTTTGTCGCAAGATCTTCTGCATTCTTCAGCAGTTTCAAAAATTCTGCACGGTAACCCTCTGCATCACTACCCAGGGCATTCCTGGCCAATGTCCGGGCCTTATCATAAGACGATTCCTGTTTGAATTCAGAGTCACGAAGCAACATGCCAAACTGGGCAACAGCCGATACAAAACGGAAATTGGAACTTGTTTCACCCATTCCGCTGTGGCTGTTCTTTACCGGATGAACCATTAAGTTGCTCACATCGCCGTCCGGTTTTTTGTAGCGAAATTTAATGGTCATCATCTCATCCCCAAAAGAAGCGGCGACCTGGTTTTTCCCAGGCTGATATTTCAACCCGTCGGTTTTTTCTTCAAAATTATTTTTCACACCAACCGGAATGATTTCATACAGGGCAGTGACGGTATGGCCGCTTCCCATATCGCCGGCATCTTTTTTGTCGTTATTGAAATCCTCATTATTCAACATCCTGTTCTCATATCCGATCAGCCGGTATGCCTGCACCCTGGCCGGATTGAATTCCACCTGTAGCTTTACATCTTTCGCGATCGTGAAAAGGGTGCCCCCGAATTCATTCACCAGCACCTTCCGCGCTTCATTGAAATTATCAATATAAGCATGATTGCCATTGCCTTTGTCTGCCAGTTTTTCCATTTTACTATCCTTATAATTGCCCATCCCATAACCCAGAACAGTCAGGTATATCCCGGTTTTGCTTTCTTTTTCGATCAGTTTTTCCAAATCCGAATCGCTGCTGGCGCCCACATTGAAATCGCCATCCGTACAGAGAATCACCCGGTTATTGCCGCCGGTTTTAAAATTTTCCAGGGCTGTCAGATACGCCAGTTTTATACCTGCCCCGCCCGCCGTGGAGCCACCGGCTTCGAGACGATCAATAGCATCTTTTATTTTTTGTTTTTCACTTCCGGATGTGGGAGGCATCACCAATCCCGCATTCCCCGCATAAACCACCAGCGCCACTTTATCCTGCTCCCTCAGCTGGTCTACCAGCAACTTCATAGAGGATTGAACGAGCGGAAGTTTTTCTGGTTCCATCATGGAGCCGGACACGTCTATCAGGAAAACCAGGTTACTGGCCGGCAGGTTTTCCATCGGGATTTTCTTCCCCTGCAGGCCGATCATCACCAGCTTATGGCTGGGGCTCCAGGAACAGTCACCGATTTCCGTATTGATGGAAAAAGGATCCTCCCCTTTCGGTTGCGGATAGTCGTAATGAAAATAATTGATCAGCTCCTCTATCCGGACCGCCCCTTCGGGAGGCATCCGGCCCATCTGCAGGAGTCGCCGCACATTGCTGTAAGATGCCCCATCCACATCTATGGAAAAAGTGGATAAGGGGTTGGCCGTGGCTGTCAGAAATCGATTTTCGATGATCTGATCATACGACTCCGTGTTAAAATCACCGGTATCATTAATTGCTCCCGGATTCTTGTCTTTATTCAAAATCCTTCCCCGGCGGCCTTTATATGCATGATCCGCCAGCATAACACCACTGACTTTTCTTGCTATTGAATACTGCGGCTGATCATAACGGGCAGAAGGAGCCGGATTCTGAGCGGTATATCCTATTGTTTTTTCCTCCTGTTTTATACCCAGGGCTGTTACAACGACCTCTTCCAGCTCCTTTCCTGCATAACCCAATTTGACCTGCAATGGATTACCATCGTTTTTTATTTGTATCTCCAGGGATGCATAACCAACAGCAGTAAACCCCAGGCTGGTAGTTCCTTCCGGAACAACAATGGAAAAGCGGCCATCGGCCCCTGTGCTGGCAGATTTACCGGATCCCTTGGGCTGCACCGTGACCTGACTCAGTGCAGAACCGGTTTTAGCATCCTGAACAATTCCCTTAACAGTAAATCCGGCAGCGGGTCCGAACGCCGGCAGTAAAAAAAAATACGTCAAACAAACCATTAATACGTGTCGCATAACAATAGATTTGATTACCAGATGCGGTTCTTTTTAAGATTGCATAAGGCTTGCGGGAAATTTTATTTATTTTGCTAAGAACCCTTCACCAATACGAATGCTGATTGTCTTTTATAAAACACATAAATAACTCAGCAGCAACAGATCAGGAGTTGCTGATCCAGTACAGGCGAAACGGCAACACCAGCGTGCTTGCTGAATTGTATCAGCGGTATATGGATTTGCTTTATGGCGTTTGCCTGAAATACTTAAAACAACCGCAAACCGCTCAGGACGCCGTTATGGCGATATTTGAAGAATTGATTGTCAAACTGCAAAAGCATGAAGTAACCCAATTTAAGGGATGGGTATACATGGTTGCCAAAAACCATTGCCTGATGCAGATGAGGTCGGCCAGGAATATATACACGATCGATCCGGATCTTGTGCAATTAACCGATGACGTGCATCTCAATGGGGTATTTGAAAAGGAAGAGAATCTGAACCGGCTATCGAAGTGTATGGAAACCTTATCGGCAGAACAAAGAACCAGCATTGAATTGTTTTACTTAAAAGAAAAATGTTACAGGGAAATTGCTGATTTAACCGGATCTGACTGGAATAAAGTCCGGAGCCTTATTCAAAATGGAAGAAGAAATCTGAAGATCTGCATGGAGCAAAAAACAACAGAAGATAAATTAACCAATAAATAATAGCTGTTGATCAAATGAATGACGGGGGTAAACAAATAAGGTCTTATACCGCATCGGATATCCGCCAATACCTTGACGGAAAATTATCTGCTGCAGACATGCATGCCCTGGAAAAAGCGGCGATGGACGATCCTTTTCTGGCCGATGCCATAGAAGGCATGGATATAAACGATCGGCTGGGTCAAATTCCGTTTGAAACAGGATTAGACGATCTGAAAAGGAGACTACAGGAAAAAATACATCAGCGGGAGAAAAGAAACAGGACGCTGCCCATGTTGTTCCGATGGCAGGTGGCTGCCGCTATTGGGCTGCTGATCATTTCCGGTGCAATCTCCTACACTTTTCTCATAAAAAAACCTGCCACAGATAAAGAGATTTCGCAAAACAGGAAAAAGGAATCGGCTCAGGATTCCATGATTCACAAAATCAATCCCGCACCCACGGGCGACCAACCAAATGCGGAAACTGCACCTGTGGCAAATAACAATTTGCCGGTGAGATCAGATGCAAAGAAAGATAATTCCGTTGCAACGAAAAAATCAGCAGAGAGGAGGCCAGTCAAGGAATATGAGATGATAAAAAAACAGTTGCCTGATAGTCAGGAAATCGCATCAGCCGACAAGGATGATAAGTCCAGATCAATAAATCCAGCTGCCCCTGAAATGGAAAAATCTGACACGGTCACAGGCATTAACAGCGCCCTGCAAGGTAAAGTCTCCGGAATCAGCATTCAAAGCCGTGAGAAAAACAACAACCTGTTCAATCAAAATTATTTACAGGGCTATGTAACCGGCAGCAGCGGAAAACCCATTTCATCCGCCACGGTTTCATTGAAAGACAAAAAAATGGCGGTCCTTACGGATCAGCATGGTTTTTTTAAGGTAAAAACAAATAATCCGGATTCAAACCAGGATGTTGTGGTCAATGCTGCCGGGTATATGCCAGATACAACTTCACTGATGCCGTCAGGGACACCCGATAAAACAATTCAACTTCGGGAGACGGACAATTCTCTGGGGGAAGTGGTTGTCACCGCTTATGGGATAAAAAAAGAAAAGGGAATATTGAGTTACCAGGAAGCCTCTGATGCTGAACCCAGCACCGGCTGGGCGGAATACAATCAATACCTCATGAAAAATAAAAAAATAACGACGGCTGACTCCAGCCTGAAAGGCGTAGAAACCATTTCTTTTCTCGTTCATAAAAACGGCGTTCTATCTCATTTCAGCATTGAGCATTCCATTTCTCATGCCCACGATGCGGAGCTGATCCGGCTGGTTAAAACGGGTCCCCCCTGGAAAGTACTCCGGGGGCACAAACAGCGCTGCAGGGTGAGTTTGAGTTTCTGATCTATAGATCAATCCGGGACAAGACTAATATTGAAAATGCCTGCTCTTGCATTTCCGGTCAGCCGCGATGCACGGATATGAGCCATATTTATGCTGCTTCTCTGAAATCGGCTGCGTTCAATATGCAAACGTTTGCATGAATTTCGCCAACAGAATGCAGAATGAAATTATTTTATCTGCCTAGCTTTAAGCCCTAAGCCCTTACTTCGGCCAACAGGACTGATCCTTATTTTAAAATAAAAATGAATTAAAGACGATAAATATCCGGTATGAAGAAAATGATTTCGTTACTACTGATTTTTGCCGCTACGGTTTCCTTTGCACAACAAAAACCAGCGACAATAAGAGAATATCTGAAAACATTCCCAACCTATCCTTTTTCGGATCCAAGTCCGGTTCCGCTGCTCTCCCCGGTTTATCCTTATTTCCGTTTTGATGGATTTACAACGCAAAAAGTGGACAGGCAATGGAAAGTGGTAGAACTGGAAAATGATTATATCCGGCTGCTCATTCTTCCCGAGATCGGCGGTAAGATCTGGGCAGCTATTGAAAAATCCACCAACCGGCCTTTTTTATATTATAACCACGTCATTAAATTCAGGGATGTCGCCATGCGCGGACCCTGGACCAGCGGCGGCCTTGAATCCAATTTTGGCATCATCGGCCATACTCCAAACTGCGCCACACCGGTGGATTATGTGACCCGGCAAAACGAAGATGGGAGTGTGAGTTGCTTTATCGGCGCTCTTGACCTGCTATCCCGCACCTACTGGAGCATGGAGATCAACCTGCCGAAAAACAAGGCCTTCTTCAGCACAAGTGCTTTCTGGTACAATACCACTCCCCTGGAACAACCTTATTATCACTGGATGAATGCAGGATTGAAAGCCGCCGGCGATCTGCAGTTCATCTATCCGGGCAACAAATATCTTGGGCATAATGGCGAACACAAATCATGGCCGATAAATGCAGAAAACGGGAAAGATATTTCCTGGTACAAGAACAATGATTTTGGCGGATATAAATCGTATCATGTATTCGGGAAATACAGCGATTTTGCGGGCGCCTACTGGCATCGGGACGATCTGGGCATGGTTAGATTTGCAAACCATGATGATAAGCCCGGAAAGAAAATCTGGATATGGGGATTGTCAAGGCAGGGCATGATCTGGGAAAAACTTTTGTCTGATACAGACGGACAATACGTCGAACTGCAATCCGGCCGGCTCTTCAATCAAAATACCGAAGAAAGCAGCCTCACTCCCTTTAAGCACACCGCATTTGCTCCCTATGGAACCGATGTCTGGAGAGAATACTGGTATCCGGTTTTGGGAACAAAAGGATTTGTTACCGCCAACGAATACGGAGCACTGAACCTTCAATATAAAAGCGGACGGTTAATCATTAACTTTTCACCGGTTCAAACCATGGCCGATACGCTGCTCATTAAAGCATCAGGAAAAACCATCTATAAAAAATATGTAACATTCTCCCCGCTACAGGTTTTTTCGGACTCCATACCGGCAGATCTGGTGGCGGACAGTCTCCGGGTTACCCTGGGCGCACAGTTGCTGACCTATAATGCATCGCCGGCTGCCGGCATATTATCAAGACCGGTAGATTCGCCTCCGGATTTTAACTGGGATGCTGTTTATGGTTTAACCGTTAAAGGAACGGAAGCCATGGATCAAAAAAATTATCGGGAGGCAGAAGCAGCATTGGATAAAGCCCTGCAGAAAGATTCGAATTATCTGCCGGCCCTGGTAAAGATGTCAGAACTGATGTACCGGAACATGAAATATGCCGGGGCCCTGAAACTCGCCACACGCGCGCTCTCCATCAATACGGAAGACGGAGGGGCCAATTTCATTTACGGTCTCGTCAACAATCAGTTGGGAAACGTCACCGATGCAAAAGATGGTTTTGATATCGCAAGTCTCGATCCCACTTACCGGAGCGCGGCTTATACCTCGCTGGCAGGAATATACTTTGAGGAGAATAAATTAAACAGGGCGCTCGATTATTCTGAGAAGGCTACGGTCTCAAACCAGTACAATATAGAAGCGCTGCAACTCCGGGCCGTTATTTACCGGTATAAAAAAGAAGAAGACAAAGCGAACGAAACGCTTGGCATTATTCTTAATCTTGACCCGCTGAATCATTTTGCCCGTTTTGAAAAGTATCTGTTGCAGCCAACAGACGCGGATAAAGACCATTTCTTATCACTGATCAGGAATGAAATGCCTGCAGAAACTTTTCTGGAACTCGGTGTCTGGTATTACAACCTGGGTTGCAGGGACGAATCGGTAAGACTCCTCGCAATGGCTCCCACTAATGCAGAGATCACTTTATGGATGGCTTTTCTGAAACATGATCCGGTTGATTTTTCAACCCTTGACCCGGTGCGGTCATTTCCATTCCGTTCGGAAACGGCCAGGTTGCTGGAAAATTATTTAGCCGGCAGCGATCACTGGTTCTTAAAATATCAGCTGGCCCTGATTTATACTGACAGGAACCGGGTGAACGAGGCCAAAGAATTACTGGCGTCCTGCCACGATGAGCCAACCTTTGCGCCATTTTATGCCATGCGCGCCAGTCTATTCGCGCAAGAAGACAGCGCTGCTGCGCTGCACGATTTACAAAGAGCCGTTTTACTTGATCCGCAATGGCGTTTTCAAAAGCTGCTGGCTGAATATCTTATCCTTCACCAGCAATATGGGCAGGCGCTGACCATAGCAGAAAACTTCTACAAGTCGCACACGGATCAGTATATCATGGGCATGCTTTATGCCAGAACTTTATTATTGAATCAGCGCTATGAAGCCGGTGACAAGCTATTGAGCAAATTGACGATCATCCCTTTTGAAGGGGCTACAGCCGGCAGGGACCTGTACCGGGAGGCCAAACTCATGCAGGCGGTTGAGTATATGAAAACGAAGTCCTATGTAAAAGCACTTTCATTTGTAAACCAGGCAAAAGAATGGCCCGAAAACCTGGGCGTTGGAAAACCTTATCCCGAAAATGAGGATTTGCGACTGGAGGAATGGATGAGCTATCGCTGTTATATTGCCCTTAAAAAACCCCGGCTGGCCGCCGCGGCTTTAAAAAGCATTCTTGAATTCCGGGGCATTACAGACAATACGGTGCCCAATTTTTTTGCTGCTAACG
Source organism: Chitinophagaceae bacterium (assembly GCA_041691395.1). Taxonomy (GTDB): domain Bacteria; phylum Bacteroidota; class Bacteroidia; order Chitinophagales; family Chitinophagaceae; genus Puia. The sequence goes on along the minus strand of JBEPUT010000030.1, from coordinate 17,714 downwards.
CACTGGTGACAGCTTGGGCCTATGAACAATCAGGGCATACGGAAGATGGCCGGCTATACCTGTCACAACAAACAGGAGAGGGTCGCAGTCTGCACCAATTCATATGGGCAAAGCTGGTTTTTGAAACCAAAAAAGATGCCCCTCTTCCTGCAGAAGCAGTAGACGTGAATGTGCGGATATTAAAAAAACTGCTCAGCTTCTGATCAAAGGCGATCCTCCGTTGAACGATACAATTATTTTTCAGAATTACTCACGAACGTGATCCGTTTACCGTCCGGCGACCAGGACGGAGCATTCAAAGTTCCCTGCCCTCCGTACAAATAGGCGATCACTCTTGGTGCGCCGCCAGCGGCAGGCATCAGGCGCAACATGACTCTTTGATACCAGGGATGTTCATCCGGATTAATGTCTGGCTGGAAAGAAATAAATACAATCCATTTTCCATCGGGAGAAATATGCGGAAACCAGTTATGATATTGATCAAAGGTAATCTGTTCCTTACCCGAACCGTCCCGTTTCATCCGCCAGATCTGCATGGTTCCGGTGGGATTGGCGTTATAATATATATATTTCCCATCTGGTGAACGCTGCGGGCCATCAGTATTGGGTTTGCCTGCAGATATTTTTTCGGGAGTGCCTCCTTCAACGGAAACGCTGTATAACAATCCATGATCGTGAAACCATATTTTTTTACCATCCGGCATCCAGCCCGGCGCTTCAAACCTTCCCCTGGATTCATAAATCACTTTTCGTTTCCCATCAAAAACATCCATGATCTCCAGCCTGCTGCCCAGCACGTCATTGGATGGGGGCCTTACCAGTTGCGGGTTTGGCTGATAGGCATTATCAATGGGCCGGTCGATGCGAACGTTCCAGACTCTTGCCACCGCCAGCGAATTAGAATCATGAGAGCAAATGAACAGGCCTGCCAGCACGGAATCCGGCAAATCCGGCATAATGTGTTCGCCAACAGTTTGAAGTGGCTCACCCGGATTCGCCATACGCATGATGATCTTTTTTCCTTTGCGTTCCAGCTGGATGGTTTGTAACCCTTTTTTTGGAAAGAAGATTTCGTCTTTTGGATCTCTCATGAAGGCGCCCTTGAGTTCCCGCCACTGAAGCACCGTTAAACCGTCAATATGGGAGGTGGCATTTATGCTGGCCGCATCAGCATCTGCGGATTCGCGGATCATCCAGCCGGTTTTGCGATGGCCGACAGAACCGGAGTTGTCCCCAACAAAAGCAAAGTCAGCCGTAAGCAGAAAATCACCCGCCATCCTTTTATAGGTATAGTGAAACTGGTCCTCATTAAACCAGATATTGGCTCCGGAACCCTTGATAGTATACGTTTGGGTAGCTTCATCATACGTGGCCGACCCGGCATGTTTTACATAGCCGATGTCCTGCTGACGATCGAAAATGCCGACAGGGCCGGATTGCGAAAACGCGCTCAGGCAGCAGAAAGAAAGGCCAATAGAAAGAACCTTTGATGTCATATAAATTGTATTCTATTCAAATCTTCCCGGCGACCGCAGCGGCTTTCATTTTACAACATCTTTGGCGCCCAGATTAATTTGTTCGCCGACGGTATTCCATCCTTCCAGTTTTAACTTCGGATTTTTGGAAGTCAGATCCGACGGACAGGAAGCGGTAACCATGATTTTTTCACCAGCAGCTAGGGAAAAGTAATTGGCGGACCACCAGGTGGGCATAATCTCCTGCTGATCGTTCCACAACTGAGGGTTGATAAAAAATGCCAGCGCGCCGGAGTGATTGCTGATCTCAAAAGTCCATTTGTTTTCGGTTCCTGATTTCTCTGTTCTGAGCACCCTGGTCTCCAGCCGGGCCGCCGGCATTTGTTTCAGCGCTTTAAAATCGTCTCCGGCACTGAGCCAGTATACATTGTGCGAAACCGGATTTCCTTGTCCGTCTTTAAGACTCAGCACGACAAAGGAAATCCCGTTTGTATTCCCGAGCATCTCTTTCAGGGAAAATACCTGCTTAACCGACGCGGGGGCGATATTCAATTTTACCGATTGTTTAAAAGATGATCTGCCCGTGGGGGAAAACAAGTCAATGTTGCAGGTGAGATTATTTTTCGCGGCATAACTGCGGTTTACCACAGAAACCGAAGAATCATCATAGTTCCACTGAACATGCACCGGCTCAAGGGCATTCTGCATGAAATAGTAACCGGCATTGGGTTCGAGGTACCAGTCATAGATCTGCCAGATCACACTGGGAAATGCGGCGTTCAGTTTCCACAGCATCACACCGCCGGTTTCATTTAGTTTGTTGCCTACGGATTCGAAGATGGCCCTGTATCCGGAAGCATTCATCAATTGCATTTTTAACGAGAAATCCTGCAGGTTTTCCGGTTTGCCAAAACGGTTCTCCATGGTTTTATAGTAAACATCATATTTACCGTTCCCCGAACAGGCATCATGATATCCCCAGGAATTATTCAGCGGATAAGGCAGGGTAGTGTCCGGAATCAGATCAGGAATTATTTTTATCAGGCTATTATAGGGAGGCTGTGAGGGTATGCCGGTTTCATCCTTGAAGACCCAGTCTTTTCCTTCGTCTGCCAGTTTATAATATTGACGTTCCCCCACCCAGGAATAAGGGCCGCCGCTGTAAACGCCTGCGGGCTTGTTGTCGGGCCAGGATTCTTTCCATTCTTTGGGCGCCCTGGAAAATCCGGACGAACAGGGAATGAAGGGACGGGTTCCATCCAGTTCCGCCACATGGTCGCGCATGCTGTTGTATAATTCTTCCCGGGCATGCCCTTCGTTGCCGCCCGTCCATACGAGCAGGCTCGGATGATTCCGGATCCGGTAAATGGTATTTACCACGTTATCGGTAAAAACGGATGCCTGAAACGGCCAGTCAGCCGATCCCTTAAAACCGCCATGGGTATCCCCGGTGATCCAGAAATCCTGCCATACCAGTAGTCCGTACCGGTCAGTCAGGTTATAAAAATCATCCGTCTCTCCTAAACCGCCGCCCCAGATCCTCACCAGGTTTACGTTGGCGTTCCTGCAAAGATGCAATTCATAATCGTATCGCAGGGAATCCCTGTTCAGCATCATGTCCGGAACCCAGGCCCCGCCCACCAGGTGAACGCGCTTTCCATTCACATAAAAATCCCGCCGGACCCAGCCGGTCACGTTTTCCGTTTTGGATGAAACCGTGCGGATGCCGAATACAAAAGAGGTATCGTCTGATATTCTATCCTTTTGAATAAACCTGATCCGGATCCGGTACAAGTTCGGTTTCCCATATCCGTTAGGCCACCAGAGATGCGGCTGATGAATACTCAGTTCCGGAACATCACCGGGTGCCAGGCTGATCAGGCTTGTTCCATCAGCGGCCGCGACGGCCGGTATGGAAAAATTTGCCGCAACACCCTTGAAATTTTCGGGAGTCAGGCTGATATTCAGCCGGCCTTCCTGTTTCGTGTGGCTGTCATTGTTCAGCGTGAGATGCAGGCTGATCAGGGCAATACCGGTATCCGGCAGAGCCGGCAGGTCCGTTATGATCTGTGGACGGGTAATGGTGGTATGCCCGCTGGTTCGAAGGAAAACGGGCTGCCAGATGCCCATGTTCCGGTCTCTTACCGCCGGAATCCAGTCCCAGCCCACGGAACTGAGCATGGTCACATTTTTACCGATATCCCCGGTGGGTCCTCCGTTTTCATAAAAATCTCCCAGCGCATCCAGTTGCGGATGTGCCGGTAATCCTGGATAGTCCAGGGGATAAATTTTAACAGCCAGTGCGTTTTCCTCTCCGGGTTTTATTTCACCGCTTACATTCAGGCTGTAAGCTGCGAACATGCCCACCATTTGGGAAGAATCAGCGATCAGCCGGCCGTTCAGCCAGACTTCTGCACGATAATTTATTCCTTTAAATACCAGCTGAAACCTTTTCCCGGCATCGGCTGCAGGCACCGCAAAACGGGTACGGTACCAATAGGGTTTTTTCCAGGGGTTCGGATCATTTGGCAGAAAACTATATTGTTCCAGGTGATATTGGTGGTTGAAAGAATCTGATGCGTCGGGAATCAGCATGTTGTTCATCCCGGAATAAGGATCCGCGTAAATTTTATTTTGAACCAGGCCGCTTAATACCGTGGAGGGTACACTGACCGGAAACCAATGGTCGCGGCCTTTATAATCCGGAGAAGACAATGCTGAACCCGATGCGGAAACAACAGCAGAAGACTGCATCAGGAACCGGCTCAACTTCACCAGGCTTACCGGTTTGCTTTGGGCCAGCAGACCGGCGGGCAGGGAAAGAAGCCATGCGACCAACAGGGTTTGAGCATGGGAAAATGTGAAAATACGTAAATGTGTATATGAAGAGACTATCTTTTTAATTAATCCGGATGTCTTAATATGCAGCATTTTCAAATTTTCAGATTATCAAATTCCCTCATTTCCACATGAGCACATCAGCACATTAATCCGTATTACTCACAAACGCAATCTTTTTACTGTCGGGTGACCATGAGGGCGTATTAATACTGCCCTGGCCACCGTAAAAATAAGCGATCACTTTTGCTGGTCCGCCACCGAAAGGCATCAGGCGGATGTACACGTGTTTATAGGGCGGATGAATACCCGCGGGTGTTTCAGATTTTAAGAAGGATATGAAAGCGATCCATTTGCCGTCGGGGGAAATATGGGCAAACCAGTTGTAAAAATCATCATTGGTCACCTGCCCGGCATCCGAGCCGTCCGGTTTCATTCGCCAGATCTGCATGGAGCCGGACCTGACCGAGTTAAAATAAATATACTTTCCATCCGGGGTATATTCCGGTCCGTCATCCAGCCCCTTGGTATTGGTCAATTTTTCTTCCCGGCCACCGATGGACGGAATCCGGTACACATCGAATTCGCCATTGCGTTCACCGCAAAAAACCAGGTATTTTCCATCCGGGCTCCATCCATGCAGGTAAGAGGGTCCCTTCGGTGTTATTTGTTTTGGCTCACCTCCTTCTATGGGAACCGTGTAAATAATCGATCCGCCGAGGGCACTCACATTGCTGCTCAACCCCAGCATTTTCCCGTCGAAAGAAATAACATGATCATTGTTGTTGTTCTTAATGGTGCCCGTGGGAATGGGCGTGGGAACGTTGGTTGCGAGATCATACCTGTACATGACCCCTTTGTAATCATTAAAGACCAGGCTCTTTCCGTCCGGCATCCAGTTTGGCGCTTGAATGGAATAGGGAACCGTATACAGAACATCTCTTGTCCCTGATGCTACTTCTAAAACTTCCAGGCGGCTTCCCAGGGTCATATCGGTGGACTGATCGGATTCGCCGGCAAAAGGTACCGTGATGCGCACGTTGCTGAATACACCGGTTTCCAAGACATCGGCATTGTGGGATCCTACGAATAGTCCAACGTATACCTCATCCCCCAGGTCGATCCCGGAAATGCTGTCGGTAACAAAGGGTTCACCATAAACCGCTACACGCAGGAAGTATTGATTTCCTTTTCTTTCGAGCTCCAGGATATTCGCCTTCGTCAATTTGGATTTAATCTCTTCTGTCTGGGCGCCCGCTATCCTGCGGAACTGCAGGGATGTAAGTCCGTCTCCATGTTCTACAGCATTAACGTGTGCCGAATTTCCATCCAGCGATTTGCGGATCATCCAGCCCACTTTACGATGGTAGTTCACCCAGGATCCCAGGAATTCGGCCTTTGCAGAGAGGATAAAGTCGCCTTTTATTTTCTTCCAGACGTACTGGAACTCATCATGATCCCCCCACACATTGTAGCCGGATCCGGAGATCACATACTGCCCGGTTTCCGGTATGTAGGTGGCGCTTCCCCGTTTTTCAGGAGTGCCCACATCCGTGTGGTTGTCAAAAATACCGATGGAATTATGTTGTGCATATCCTGAAAGAGAACAGATCATCAGTAAGGTAAAAAAGGTTTTCATTTAAAACGAGCGTTTAATAAATGGACGATAAGCAGTTGACAATTGTTGTCAATTCTCCATTGTCAACTGACGAGGTTTTTCTTAATATAATTAAAGCTCTGCGTAATGCTGTCGAATGGCGAGCCCGGGCATGTATCCTGTTCAACATAGAAATATTTCATTCCGGCCAGAGCTTTCTGATGGAATATGGATTTGAAATCAATGGTTCCGTTCCCGACTTCGGTAAAAGTATGATCAGGCGTTTTAGCCATATCCTTCACGTGCCAGAGCGGAAATCGTCCGGGATGCTTTTTGAATAACTCCAGTGCATCATGGCCGGCTTTGGTCACCCAGTACAGATCCATTTCCATTTTAACCAGGTTTTTGTCGGTATCATCCAGCAAAATATCATAAGGATAAACACCGCGTTGCGCTTCAAACTCAAAATCGTGATTGTGATAACAAAACTGGATGCCCGATTTTTTGCAGGTGGTCCCGGCTTTATTGAATGCCTCGGCCAGCGCTTTGTAAGTATCCAGGCTACCACGTTCTTCGGCGGACAAATAAGCGCAGACCATATATTTGAGACCCGCTTCGGCCGCGTCATCCACGGCTTTTTGCCAGTCATGAAGCATCGTGCCCTTCACGATGGCAGGCGACTTTTCTTCACCTAAACGGTAGTGATTGCTGAGCATAACCAATCCGTTGTCTTTTAAAACCTTTTTAAACAACAATGGATCCATGCCGTAAAATTTTTCGTTTCCTGTGTAGGTAGCCCCTTCAACAGAATTATATCCGATTTTAGCCACCTGCTGCAGGGTGCGGACAGGATCCTGCTGCATGGCATCACGCACCGTATACAGTTGGAGCCCGATCAGCGGTTCAAGCTTAAACGCATTAAGCGGCCCTTTTACAAAAACAGCAGCAGATAAAGCAGAAGAGGATTTGATAAATATTCTTCTCGATGTCATGGTTAATGTTTATGATAAAAACAGTTGATAAATGTAGGGCCTTTAAAACAATTTCCGGCGATTAGCTACATCTCTACTAATTCGGTTAAAAAAATATTATTTATTCCGTAGATCGGCACATCCTCCTGGCATCCGTTAAATTTATTTCAGGACATGGGGGATATGTTTTTTAAAAATGATTATCTTTTACAAGGCTCATTCTTTCTTACCATCCTGGCAAAATACGGAATATGAAAGCTTCCCTTTTCTACCCTTTTTATCCTGATGCCGGGCCCTGCAATTTCTGCATTTCACAGGGTTCCTTGCCCAAATTTTCATCCATCTTCAGGCCATAAAACGCTACCCAGCGGTTCGCCCGCGCCCGACTTCAGTTTGCCGGGAACGGATGGGAAAACGTATAGCCTTACTGCAACGGGATCGACGCCCAGTTGGCAGGCAAACCAGTTCCCATAGCCACCACGAAAGTCTTCGGCTGTTCCATTAAATGGTCAGAGAAAAGCGACTGGATCGAAAAATCAAAACAGGTATGGACCAAAGAACCGGTAAGCCTGGATACCATTGGCGTCTCCGGCATACTGGAGCTATTGAAAAACAAATCTGACAAATTGCGGCTAATCAATGTCTGGGCCACCTGGTGCGGGCCCTGCGTAACGGAATTTCCCGAATTCATCATCATGAACCGGATGTGCCGCAAAAGGGATTTTGAATTCATCAGCATCAACGCGGACGACGCTTCCAAAAAATCCAAAGCCCTTCAATTCCTTCAGACACAACAGGCCTCAACGCATAATTATCTCTTTAACGGCGACAGCAAATACAAGCTCATTGAGTCCATTGATCCCAAATGGCAGGGCGCACTCCCTTACACCCCGCTCGTTGAGCCTGGCGGCAGGATTGTGTATGCAAAAGATGGCATTATAGATCCCTTCGAACTTAAAAAGGCCATCGTGGATGATTCGTATATCGGGAGGCACTATTAAGTTGGAACCATTATTCTCAACTATTCGGCGTTTCCAACAACCTATACAGTTCATCCAGTTTTGGTGAAAGTATGATTTCGGTCCTCCTGTTGAGGGCTCTTCCTTCCGGGGTACTGTTGCTTTGAACCGGATCATACTGGCTATGCCCGGAGGCTATCACCCTGACCGGATCTACCCGGTAATCGGAGGTTAATATACGCACGATGGAATTCGCACGGGCGGTGCTGAGGTCCCAGTTGTCCTTATATTTCCCCCGGATGGGGATGGAATCGGTATGTCCTTCAATGTCCACGGTAATGTCCGGATTCATATTCAGCACTTCAGCCAGTTTGCCGAGTGCCTCCTTTCCTTTTGGATTTACGACGGCGCTACCGGATGGAAACAGCAGGTTTTCCTGGAGGCTCACATACACTTTACCATTTTTTACGGCCACGGTCAGTTCGTTGGAATTAAACCCGACCAGCGCATCAGCCATCTTTTTTCTGATTTCCTGGGTCGCTTTTTTCTGCTTATCCATCAGAGCCTGTAATTGTTCCAGCCTCTTTTGCTGGTCCGCCAGTTGTTGCTGGCTTTTGGTAAGTTGCGATTCCTTGTTGGCTACGTTTGTGGATAGCAGGCCCGCCTTATTGTTGAGCTGGTTTACCTGGTCGTTCAGGTCGCTGATCTGCCCTTTTTGCCTGCTGATATCTTCTTTTTGTTCTGAAACCTGGGTTTCCAGGCTGCTTACCTTGGCAGCGAGCCGGGCGCTGTCCGTCCGTGCCGCCTGCAAGGCTAGCTGGGAGGCTTCAAATTTTTTGGTTGGCACACAACTGCCAAAAAATAAACTGACGGCGAAAAGAATGAATATCCCGTTGCGTTTTCTGTTCATCATGCTGTGTATAATTTTAATGAGTGGTACCCTGCCATAAAATTAAGCTTTTTAAAATATTCCCGGCAACTGCCCATTTTTCACTACCAGAATACCGTGTACAAACCGGCCAGTATACCCAGGATAACCACGGAACCGAAAATAAATGCAGGGGATACTTTAAACTGCTTCGTATCAATTTCAATGGAATGCGCAGCCATGTCTTTTGCCGGCCTGGAGAGGCTCATGATCACCATAATGATAACGATCAGCACAAACGTGATGGACATCCTGTCTAAAAAAGGATAATCCGGGAACCTTCCGCTGGTCCAGACCGGAAGAAATTTCAGTACCGTGGAAATGGGTATGGTAAGCAGCGTGCCCGTAAGCGCAGCAGCCGTCGTGGTGCGCTTCCAGAAAAAGCCCAGCAAAAAAATCGCCAGCACGCCCGGAGAAATAAATCCCACATATTCCTGGATGAACTGGTAAGCCTGGTCCAGGTTCTTTAATGCGGGTGCAATTACGGCAGCAATGGCCATGGCCACGATCACCACCCATTTGCCAATGCCCACCAATTGTTTTTCGGATGCATCCTTTTTTATGTATTTTTTATATATATCCAGGGAAAAAATAGTGGAGATGCTATTGGCTTTGCCGGCCAGCGAGGCCACCACGGCTGCCGTTAATGCTGCAAAGGCCACCCCTTTAAGTCCCGCGGGTAACAAATTCATTAAGGTTGGATAAGCGTGATCGGGTTTGATGACACCGTTCTGCATCATCTCGCTGTGAAACATCCCGTTTTTGTTCAAAACATACATGGTGATCCCGGGTAATACTACAATTACCGGAACTAGTAACTTTAAAAATGCTGCAAATAAAAGCCCGCTGCGTGCCGTTTTTAAATTCGCACCCAGCGCCCGCTGGATGATATACTGATTACATCCCCAGTATGCCAGGTTATTGATCCATAGACCACCGACCAGTACAGATAGTCCCGGAAGGTCCTTATAAAAAGGATTGTCCTTTTTAAAGATCATGTGAAAATGATCCGGCGCTTCCTTCCTCAGAATGGAGAGGCCTTTTAATACATCCTTGCCATAACCGAAATGTTCCGAAAGCAGGTTGAGTGCCAGGTAAGTGGTCACCAGGCCACCCACCAGCAACACCAGCACCTGCACCACATCGGTGTAACCGATCACCTTCATACCGCCCAGAGTGACAATGATGGAAAATATGCTCAGTCCGGCAATGCTCCATCCAAATGATATATCTGAAATGGACGTAATTGCCAGTGCACCGAGATAAATAATGGAGGTCAGGTTCACAAAAACATACACCAGCAACCAGAATATTGCCATCATCGTACTCACCTGGTCGCTGTACCGGCGCGCCAGAAACTGCGGCATGGTAAAAATTTTATTCTTCAGATAGATTGGAAGAATAAATACTGCAACAATGATCAGGGTGGCGGCAGCCATCCACTCGTAGGAAGAAATGGCCAGTCCCAGCGCATAACCGGACCCCGACATGCCGATAAAATGCTCTGCTGAAATATTGGAAGCGATCAGGGAAGCACCGATGGCCCACCAGGTGAGTGAACCTTCCGCCAGAAAAAAATCTTTGGAATCGGTGGTCTTGAATTTCTTTTTTTGATAAATATAATAGCCGTAAACAGAGACGACTATGAAATAGATAAAGAATACGACATAGTCGGCCGGCTGTAATTTATGCACGAGTTGTATTGCTGATTAAGTGGTTTGAATTAGGGTTCGCCGGCTGAATTTACGAAAGGTTTCCGGGGATCATAACACGTGTGCCGGTTAAATAACCCCGCATGGATATATTAAATTGATAATCAATTAATTGCCATTTAACGCAAACTTTGTTTCAGGCCTGTCCGTGCCCCCGCAAACGTTTGCTTTTTATCCTGTATTTCAGGTTGTTGAACAACAATCGGCTAGAATTAAAATCCCGGCATGCAGGATGGCCTTCGTGGCCAGTTCAAGGCAGCGTTTCACGTAGAAAATATGGTTCATGCGGATCAGACTATTATTCATTCGAAAATAAAATTCTGACCGCTTTGCTGTATTGGCTGTACATTCAGAGCATCATTTTCAGCCGGTCAAACCATGTTCAGAAAAAATATTCCCACGCCGCTGGTTATCCTGATGCTGATCGTGGTTGTGGCCGCCATGGCCACCTGGCTGATGCCCGCGGGACAGTATGACAACTTATCCTATGAAAATAATGCCTTGGTTGTAACAGCATCGGGAAAGCAAACCCATTTCCCTTTTACACAGAAAACGCTGGACAGCCTGTCCATACACATTCCGGTGGAAAAATTCAGGAACGGGGACATCCGTAAACCAGTTTCCATTCCGGGCACCTATCACCAGCTTCCACAAAACGGTCAGGGGATCATTGATGTATTTGAAGCGCCCCTCAGGGGATCGTTTGATGCCGTGGAGATCATCTTTTTTGTTCTTTTTATCGGCGGGTTCCTGAATGTTTTCAATTCTTCCGGCGCTTTGGAAAAAGCCCTGATAGCTCTTTCCTTCCGTATGAAAGGAAAAGAAAAATGGCTGATCATTCTGCTTACCTTTTTATTTTCATTTGCAGGAGCCTCTTTTGGCATGGCAGAAGAAGGCCTGGTATTTTATCCTGTGATGGTTCCCCTTTTTCTGGCAGCCGGTTACGACCTCCTGATACCCGTGGCCGTTATATTCGCGGGCACCAACCTGGGAACCCTTTCGTCCTTCTCCAATCCCTTTTCAACCATCATCGCCTCCCAGGTAGCTGGTGTTAACTGGACCGATGGTTTAACGGGAAGAATGATCCTCTTTGTGCTGTCTACGGCTATAACCATCATTTACATCACCCGGTATGCAAAAAAAATAAAAGACGACCCCACCCGGTCGCTGGTTTACCGGGTGGACGGAGCAGTAAAAAGTCCGTTTCCCCTGCATCAGGAAGGTATTCAGCGTCAGACTAAAATTGACCGGAAAACCAGGATCATGCTTTTTATTTTCCTTTTTACCTTCCTGACCATGATTTATGGTGTCGTATTCCTAAACTGGTGGCTGCTTCAGATGTCCACACTCTTCCTGGTTTCATCCATCATCGTTGCTTTTTTTCTCCGGATGAAAGAAAAGGTTTTTGTTGATAAGTTCATTCGGGGAGCGGAATCCCTGCTGGGCGTTTCGCTGATCATTGGTACGGCCCGCGGTGTGACCATTATACTGAACAATGGGTATATTTCCGATACCATACTTTATCATTCGGCCAGAATGGTGGCCCACTTCCCCCCCGCTGTGTTTATTATTTTTCTGCTGATCCTTTACCTCATTTTCACGCTGTTTATTGCCTCTTCCTCCGGTATGGCGGTCGTAACGATGCCCATCCTGGGTTCGCTTGCTTTGGCTGCAGGCGTACCCGGCCGCGAAATCGTAAATGCTTACTTATACGGCATGGGCATCATGGGGTTTATTACGCCTACCGGACTGATCCTGCCTTCCCTGGCTATGGCCAACGTGAGCTATAAGGCGTGGCTCAAATTCTGCTGGCCATTACTGGTGATCCTGTTTCTCCTTTGCAGCATTTTCCTGATCATTGGCATAAAAATGTAAGTCCCTGTGTTGAAATGATCGAAGAATCTTAACTTTAATTCTGCATGTAAAGCCACTTTCCATGAGAAAAATAGCGGTTCCGGTTTTTCTGCTTATTATGACAACGGCCAACGCTCAGCAGCACCAGCTTGTCAAATTATGGGAAACAGATTCTGTGGTGGCAGTTCCCGAGTCTGTGCTTCCCGATTTAAAAAATAACATACTGTACGTTTCCCTGATCGATGGGGGTCCCTGGGATGCCGATGGAAAGGGGGGTATCGCCCGGCTCGGCACCAATGGAAAGAATTACCAGGCGGGTTGGTTAAAAGGATTGAATGCGCCGAAGGGTCTGGGTAAATATGGAAATAAAATTTACGCCGCGGACATTTCCGAAGTGGTGGTAGCCAATATCAGCACCGGCAAAGTAATTAAAAAGATCAGCCTGGAAGGTGCGAGTGGTCTGAATGATATTACCGTATCGGACAAGGGCATTGTGTATGTTTCGGATTCAAAAACATCGCGGATCTGGAAAATAAAGAATGATATATCTTCCGTTTACCTCGAGAATGTTAAAGGTGCCAACGGACTCAAGGCGGTCAGAAACGATCTGATCTACGCGCAGGGACAGTCTCTGATGAAAGCGGATGCCAATAAAAAGCTGACTAAAATAGCGGAGCTGCCGGAATCCATTGACGGGATCGAACCTGTTGGGAATGGCGACTTTATCGTTACTGGCTGGGCCGGCTATATCTACTATGTACATGCCAATGGAAGTATAGGCCTTTTACTGGATACCCATCTGGAAAAAATAAACACGGCGGACCTCGGATATGATCCGGTTAGGCGGATCCTGTATGTGCCCACATTTTTTGCTAAAAAAGTGATCGCGTACCAACTGAAATAAACACCAAAGAAAATAAGAAGTCATGAAATTAAATTTCTCCATTCCGACAGCTGTATTGGGCCTGATGCTGTTTATTTCAACAGGTTTTCAGCACAGCATCAAACCAGAACCCTGGACAAACGCACAATTGATGGCCCCGGAAATATTGAATAAAATCCTCAGGGACACTTTGCAGAAACGTCCCGTTGTTATCTGTGTAGGCCCCGGAGCCGAGATCCGGGGATCGTTGGACACCGGCCCTGCTCATGAAAAAGAAGGTTTTGAAAAATTAAAACGGGAGTTGGCCGCATTACCCAAAGACGCAGATATTGTTATCTACTGCGGTTGCTGCCCTTTTGAACATTGCCCCAACATCCGTCCCGCATTCAGACTGCTGAATGAAATGAAGTTTACCCATCAGCGGCTACTGAACATTCCCCACAATATAAAAACCGACTGGATAGACAAAGGATACCTGGTAAATAAATAGACTTTAGTTAACAGCGTCAAAATATTACTTCGGAAAAGCGGCTGCCAGTCTCATTCAGCTTATATTTGCGCTTTAACCAAATCATTAAAAATAAAATCCATGAACAAAGCTGAATTGATTGCCAAGATTGCAGAAGATGCCGGTATTACAAAAACCCAGGCAGGTGCCACTTTGGATTCTTTTACGGAAGCTGTTGCCAAAACTCTGAAAAAGGGCGACAAAGTTACGCTGGTGGGTTTCGGAACCTTCTCTGTATCTAAACGCGCTGCACGTAATGGCCGCAATCCGCAAACCGGTGCAACGATCAAGATCAAGGCTAAAAAAGTGGCTAAGTTTAAAGCAGGAAAAGAACTTTCCGCAAGAGTTTAATAGGAATATTCCATACGTAAAAAGGCTGGATGCACATCCGGCCTTTTTGGCCCTTATACAAGCGGGGTTTATCCAAATCACGATACGGGGCTCTTCTCAAACAATTTGAAAAAATTATGACACACCTGAAAGTGGATGACACTGCGCCCGTTTTTTCGGGCCCTGACCAAAATGGAAAAAAGGTTTCATTGTCTGATTTTAAGGGACGGAAAGTGATCGTCTATTTTTATCCCCAGGACGACACACCCACCTGCACCATTGAAGCCTGTAATCTCCGGGATAATTATGCCCTGCTCAAAAAACAGGGGTTCGTCATTTTGGGCATCAGCCCGGATAATGAAAGGAGCCATAAAAAGTTTGCAGCAAAATTTCACCTTCCTTTTACTTTAATTGCTGACCCGGATCATATCATCATTGATAAATACGGAGTCTGGGGAGAAAAACAAATGTTTGGCCGCGAGTACATGGGTGTTCACAGGACCACTTTTCTGATAGACGCCCACGGCGTGATCCGGAAAATATTTGAAAAGCCCAAAAGCAGCTCGCACACCGATGAGATCATCGAGGCCTGGAAAGAGATTAAATAAAGCTACTTCGTGCGGGTCTTCTTCTTTTTTACCGGCTTTATTTCCCCTTTCCGGGTTTTTTTCGGCTCTTCCCTGTTCACAATTGATAAAGGAAATTCACTGCTATACAGTGCGCCATGCTTTAGCCTTCCCTTGCCGTTATTTTTTGTCCAGCACTGATAGGGAACATAAACCATATAGGGCTTCATGCTGTTTTCTGCAACCTGATTGTAGTATACACTAAACCGTATTTCCGAACCGCGTCCATAAGGATCACCACCCACCAGACCGATCGGCTCTCCTGCTTTCACCAGCTGGCCGGGCCTTACCAGCGATCCGTTGCGCCTTAATATTCCATAGTGCCCAAAAGTGCAATCGGCATGTACGATCTCGATATAGTTCTCATGACCGGCGCTGGCAACACCGGCATCATTACTGGTATCGCCTTCGAGCACTTCCGTTACAACGCCTCTTCTGGCGGCATATATCGTGTCTCCCGGCTTCATCTTTATCCGGATCCCATACCAGTTGTTCTGTCCCCCATTTTGGTTACTCATTTCATAAACCTGCGCTTCTTTTCCGGTACCAATGGGTAACAAATAGGGAAATGCCGTGTCTGTTGTTACCTGCATGCATCCTTTATAGTTGTTGCTGGAATAATTAAACTTCACCGCCTCATTGGGATTTATCGCTGCCAGGCTGAACAATTTGTTCATGCCGGGTTTTACTTCAACCCGGAGTGGAAGCGTTTTATCCGCCTTTACATTGGTAAACGTGGGAAATTGAATCTCCAGCGTGTAATTACAAAAGGCGTGGTTGTAAGCGGAAAATACATAGGCGTTTTTGGCGTCCTGAAGAAATGTAACCTCCACGATCTTTTGGGAGAATAATCCGGAATTCCCCAGGAACAGAAAGGAGAAAAGGGAAAAAAGTGTTGGAAAATTTTTAATATTTCTGGTTTTAATCAAAAATAAGTTTTTACTGCCATTAAACCCGGGAGGCTTCCTACCAGCAGGGTATTGATAATCCCGGTGAAAATTAATATCTCGTATCGTATTGAATATCACCTTTTGAAAACGGTTCAACGATACTGATCAGTTGATGATTTATTTTGCGGGATTCGCAGGAGAAATATGCGGGTTTTTGACGAGCAACAACGTGTCGGACAATACATGATCAACTTTAGAGCAGTCATTCAGGTATTCAACCCTGGAATAGATATCCAGGTTGGTCAGATCCTTCGTATTCAGCCCAAAAGAGACCGCTTTTATATTAGCATTCACGGAGTCGTCCACCAGAGAAAATTGCATCGGTAGATTTTTATTGATCGTAATATTTAATTTTTGGAACGTCTTCTGCAGTTTGAAAAAATAAATCTGGACATAAGCAGAATCCAGGTTTATTTCCGTGATGATTCTGTCTACCATCGGACTGCCCTCAGATCTTTCCATGACTCCGTTTTCACTGTACTCTTCGCGGTAAACCGGCTTTTTACCTGTCTGATAATAGGTATAGGATTTTAATTTATCGTCCGGATAAAACAAGTAGGCTCCTCCTTTAAGGGTGTCCCATCCGGAATCATACAATGCGGATATTCTGTTTTTGGCGTCATGTGCCGCCAGCAGTTTTTTGGGAGCATGTATTTGAATATCCGACGCAGTAATAAAACAAAGGGGTCCCGTTTTACAGGATGCCATGGCGAACAAAATAAATATAAATAGCCACCGCATGCAATCGTATTTAGATCTGTGCAAAATCAATCCAGGTTTGCCCTAAAGATATAAACTTAAATAGCTTGCAAGAACAGATCTTGCAAGCTATTTAATGCTTAATAATCAGAGCCTTATGGGGAAATTATTTAAAAGACAGGTTCATCCGCCCGCCACCTGCATTTACCGTAACGGGAATGCCGCCGCCGTTAACAGAACCATCAATCTCATTTTCTTCCAGGGTACCGCTGAAATTACTGAGTGTTTCCGTTTTGATTTTGTCTGCATTTATCCGCAGGTTGAATCCGGTATTTTTTGGAATGCGGAGATCGATCCTGCCACCGGAATTTCTGAGCTTCACATATTTTCCGGGCTCGATGATGTCCACATCAATGTTTCCACCACTGGTGGAAGCATCCAGGCTGGCGGAAAGTTCTTCCAGATCAATGTTCCCTCCGGAAGTGTGGGTGGATAATTCTCCTTTTATTTTTTCTCCTTTTACGCCGCCGCCGCTCGTGACGGCGGTAATGGTTCCCTGCAGGTCCGTCAATTTCAGGCCGCCGCCTGATGTATTCAATTTTATTTTTCCACTGCAACGGAGGGCCTCAATGCCGCCGCCCCTTGTTTCCAATTCAATATCATCTTTGGAATCGGCCACATAAATTCCGCCGCCGGATGTATGCCCATCAATATGGCCAGTCAGTTCCTTCAAGTCGAGGCCGCCACCGCTGGTGGAAAAATGCTGCTCACCGGAAAGACCCTTCAGACTGATGCCCCCGCCGCTTGTGTTGAGTTCAGTGGAAGTTTCGGATGGCACAAAAATGGCAAAGGAAATATTCAATGATTCCTTCCAGTCGTGAAATCCCTTTTTTGTTTTTGCAATGGCGGTTAGCTTGTGATTAGCCACCGTAACCGAAAAATTATAATCTTCGTCCAGCCGTTTTTGAATAGCTTCTTTTGTCAGCCCGGAAAAGCGGTGATTATTGCCGGATACATACACCTCAATACGGGCGTCGGAAGCATTCACACCCGTCACCAGAATCCCGCCTCCCGAAGTGTTTGCTTCCACTTGCTGGATGGCGTCCGCTGACAGGGATTTATTCAGATAAAGGATGCCGTCATGGGATGACTGGGCAGAAACGGCAACGCCTGAAACGACTAAAAGGAAAAGTAACGCGTATTTTTTCATATTGCTTTGTTTTATATTTTTTTAAGCCATTTCCCAAATCGGACAGGTGCGCAACTGAAGGGTACTAATTGGGTGCCAGACTGACAAACTATTAAGGACCAATATTTTAATACGGCCTTAAAAGTTGATACTGCCCGGTTTTGATACGCTCCTGTCCGCTTTCAAAGGGGCGGT
>JBEPUT010000029.1:0-51097 GCA_041691395.1 Chitinophagaceae bacterium | reverse complement strand
TAGTCTTCTCAGGATTTATTCATTCATCTGTATAGTTTTTTCCGGACGAGTCAACGTTGATTAAAAACCGTGCAGCGCTGTATCAGATTCGCACACTCTACAGATTATAAATTCCTCTACCGGATTGATTGATAAACCGTTGCAGTAGTGGCACAGACTTGGCTGCCAACCCATATGCTCAGGAGTTATTTCATCATTGCCTGGCGAACGCTCATCAGGCAAAAGCAGTTTACCATACTGAACTTACTCGGACTTTCCACCGGACTAGCCTGCGTGCTTCTGATCTTTTTATGGGTAAATGATGAATTGCACATCGACAGGTTCAATGAAAAAGCCAGCCAATTGTATGAAGTGCTGAAAAGAGCGCCCGATGGCACGGGTTCTGTTCAGATTGAAAAATATACACAGGGTCTGCTGGCTCAGTTTATGGCAGCAGAACTGCCGGAAGTGGAATATGCTGTCCCGGTGAGAAAAGACGATAACCGCAGCATATTGTCTTTTCAGGACAAGCACCTCAAAGTAAAACACGAATTTGCAGGCAAAGATTTCTTTAAGATTTTTTCCTATCCGCTGATCAGCGGAACTCATTCTGCCGTAACGGGGGTATCCTCCATTTTTATATCCGACCAGATGGCGTTGAAATTATTCAATACGACAAACGTGCTGGGAAAAACGATTGACTGGGAGTATACGGACGACGGCGTGGATTTCAGCGGTCCCTATTTTATTGCAGGCGTCTTCAGCAGTCCCCCGACGGATGCCAGCAATCAGTTTGATCTGCTGGTGCCCTTCGATCTGTATGCCAAAAAGAATGCGGGCGGTTATGGAGATGTCAGTTATTGGGGAAGTAATATGGTCTCCACCTATATCATCCTGAAAAAGGGGATCAAT
This sequence comes from Chitinophagaceae bacterium, assembly GCA_041691395.1. GTDB lineage: Bacteria > Bacteroidota > Bacteroidia > Chitinophagales > Chitinophagaceae > Puia. Next base: position 50,206 of record JBEPUT010000029.1, on the reverse strand, counting down.
ACAGATGCCTTCAATAATAAAATAAAAGATTTCAGTGTTAGCAAAATAAAGTCTCTGTACCCGGGTAAAGATTTGGCTAACTACGAAGGGGAGCTGTTTACCCGGCGTTATTCAGATGCTTACCTGCACAACAATTTCGTGAATGGCAGACCTTCCGGTGGCCGGATTGAATACGTGCGGCTTTTTTCCATCATTGCGCTGTTTATCCTGGTGATCGCCTGCATCAATTTCATGAACCTTTCCACCGCAAAAGCGGCCGGGCGTATGAAAGAGGTCGGCGTACGGAAAGTTGCCGGCGCCCCGCGCCGTTCGCTAGTTTTCCAGTACCTGGTGGAATCGGTGATGCTGGCGCTGATCGCCATGGTGATCGCGGTTGTTCTGGCTTATCTCCTGCTCCCGGCATTTTCGGTTATTACCGGTAAAACATTATTCATCCCCGTTAGTATGGCCGGGGTGGCCGTTGCACTGGGCCTGGTGCTTGTAACGGGGATCCTGGCCGGCAGTTATCCTGCCCTGTATCTTTCCCGGTTCAGGCCGGCGATGGTGCTGAAAGGAAAATTTAGTACACCGGCCGGGGAATCCATACTCCGGAAGGGACTGGTAGTATTCCAGTTTTTCATATCCGTGGTGCTGATCATGGCCGTGATTGTTGTGCACCGCCAAATGCAGCTGGTAAAGACCATCAATCTGGGCTATAACAAAGACCATGTTATCCGTTTTTCAGCCGAAGGAAAACTGCGTGACCATCCGGAAGCGTTTATGACAGAAGTTCGAAAGATCCCCGGTGTGCTGCAGCTATCCTCCATGGAGGGCGATCTACTCGGGCATGCTGGCCACAGTGGGGGAGGGATTGGCTGGGATGCAAAAGATCCGGACCTGCATATTGAATATTACGGGATCAGCGGCGATTACGGATACCCGGAATTGCTGGGCATGAAGATCGCGCAGGGACGTTCATTCTCGGCAGCCTTTGGAACGGACAGCAATTCGGTGATGTTTAATGAAGCAGCCATTTCTGCGATGGGCTTAAAAAATCCAATCGGGAAAGCGGTTTCCCTCTGGGGCCACAAAAAACAAATCATCGGGATCTTAGAGGATTTTCATTTTGAATCATTGCATAAAAAAACAGGCCCTGCATTCCTGGAATATTCGCCCGTCAATACAACTCTGCTCGTGAAGATCAGGCTTGGCGGGGAAGGCGCAACGCTGTCCCGGTTGGGGAGCCTCTATAAAAACTTCAGCAACGGCCTTGTTTTCGAATATGCCTTCCTGGATGAAGATTACCAGGCCCTGTATGCATCGGAACAGAAAGTGGCGGTGCTGTCGCGATATTTTGCAACGGTCGCCATCATCATTTCCTGTCTCGGTTTATTCGGGCTGGCTGCATTCACGGCTCAGAAGCGGCAGAAAGAAATCGGAATACGGAAAGTGGTTGGCGCATCGGTAACGAATATCGCCGTCATGCTATCCGGAGACTTCCTGAAACTGGTTTTGCTGGCCCTGCTGATCGCCTTTCCCATTGCATGGCTGGTCATGAACAGCTGGCTACAGGGCTTCGCCTACAGGGTGTATATACATGCGGATGTATTTCTGACGGCTGCTGCTGCAGTGGCGGCCATCACAGCCATAACCATCAGTTTCCAGGCCATGAAAGCCGCGGTGGCAAATCCGGTGAACAGCCTTCGGTCAGAATGAGCCGATACGCTGCAGCTGCTAACGATATGGAATCTCTATTTCTTATACTTCTTTTCAGGATTGCGCTTGTGATGAATTGAGGAAACATTATTTTTATTTTTTTATCATCATTGACAAGATAGAGTAAATTGTAAGGATATTTCTTCAGGGTTAACTCGCGGAGATTTCTTCAGGGTTGTCCTTTATTCTTAACGACAGGTAGTAATGCCACAGAATCATAGTAGCAACGGTCCGGTGAGGTTTCCATCTGGCTGATATTTCGAGCACCGTCTCTGCTGTTATGTCTTTTGGCAATTTTTTGATCTGCTTCAATGCATTTACTGCCGCCAGGTCTCCGATGGGAAAAATATCTGCCCGTTGGAGTACAAACATCAGATAGACATCTGCAGTCCAGTTACCAAACCCTTTTAAAGCAATAAGCTTTGTCCGGACTTCATCGTCCGGCAATTTTTCCATTGCTTTTGGGTTGAATTGTCTGCTTTGCATTGCTTCAGCCAGAGATTTGACATAACCTGTTTTCTGTCGGCTGAAATAACTGGCCTTTAATTCTTCATCTGTTAGCTCCAACAGGCGGCCGGGCGTTATTTTTTTTAACCTTTCACGCAGTTTATTCAGGGCGGCCAGGGCAGAGGCCAGGGACACCTGCTGTTCGAGTATAATGTGCACCAGGGTTTCGAAAGAATTTGGCCTTGTCCACATCGGCGGGTAACCAAATGTTTTTATAATGAACTTCAGCTCCGGGTCCTTTGAGGAAAGCTGATCGCAAATGGAATGAAAATTTTCGGTTGAAAAGCAATGAAACACTGAATCGGGTTTGAAAAAAGATAATATAAATTTCTAATAGGGAATGATCCGGCTGCCATAGCTTCCGGGGTGTTTCCATAGTAGTTCATTTTAACAGGGGTAGTACGGGCCGGATTAAACTGGCACAGGCCTTGCGGGATAAAAGTAAGTATTCATCAGGTATTTAATCCGTTTAAAATGCGTAAAATATTTTTATTTATTTTGCTTTTGACGATGGTAACCGGCGTCACTGGACAGGTTATTGGCCGTATCGATAAAAAGACAAAGGAGTTTTATGTCGCTTCCGGTCAGAAACAGGACTATAACGTATTTGGATATCAGTATGCCAACAATACAACCCGGAAAATGATTTGTTTTTCTTCGCATGTCACCGATGTAAGGGATAATTATAATGGGTGCCCGCTGGGGGCATATTTCGATACGGGCGAGATGAAAGCCGGTGACAAAATCGTTTACCTGGGTGGAGTAGGAGGTTTTGGTAGAATGAACTTTATTTCCGGAAACGGAACGAAAACGATCTTCTATCTACCAAAATCCAGCTTCACAATAAAATAGAGGCTGAAAATATACTTAAGCAATTGGACGTTCAGCCATAATGATTTGGTGAAGATCAGGAAAGGCCTTTTGCAAAAACTAGTCAGACGGTTTGGATGACCAAATTGAAATTACTCTGTTGTGCTCAGAATAAAAAGCTTATCCCCAGAGTCCAGAAGAAGATGTTTTCAATTTTTTCCTGCCTGATTTTATCAAGGACAACTCCGTTTTCCCGAACCGTATGGACAGCTATTGTGGCCGGGTTGACCGGGATGGCATAGGTCGGGGTGAAATTGATGGTACATTTTCCAATAGTATAGTTAACTGGCAGGGTTGGTTCAAAATCCAGTAATTTGAAGGTGGACGCATTAAGGACAGTGCCGGTAATTGAGGCTATACCGGTTTGTGCTTTTTGCCCCTTCCTTTTGATGCTGTAGCGTCTTTTCCGGTAGTAGTCACTGTAGTAGTTCTGGGTGCTGGCTGTCGCTGCAAAGGTCGGCGTGAATTCAAGCTTGTCATCCAGCAGCGAAAAATCGTGTTCAAGGCCAAATAGTCCGGCGAAATCCAATTTGCTTCCAACATTCAACGTGCCGGTAAAGGTCATTTTGATAAAACCCAGGTCAAAACTGTTCTGGTAAGCTGCACTGGCCTTTATTTCTGAAGTCACACTGGTGCTCTGGCTGTTGTAAAAAAACTTAGAGATGCTAAATTGCCCGTCATATTTGCCTGCGTTGAACATATAGCCGGCTTCAAGGGTCACCAGATCGACCCTGCTGTCTGTCGCGTTCTTCAAATAACTTAAGGATGCGCTGGTATACAATCCCGACTTATGGTAGTAGCTTACTGCGGGACTATAGTAGGGCAAAACACTTGAATCACTTCGACCAAGATAAACATCATTGTTTTGATAGCTCATAGCTGCTTCGAGATGGGAAGTTTTCGGACTTTTATTTAGCACGGTCAGAGAATCCCGGGGTTCCATGACTGTGTCCTTTATCATCTGGGCATGGAGCGTTTCGCAAAGGCAGACTACAGAAATACCTATCACCAGGATAAGTCTTGGTGCTTTCATAATAGAAAGATAAAAGTGCTTCCTTTCTTATTCATTTGAACAGAAAATGAAGCACTTATTTTTTGAAGAAACTTTTAGTGATTCTTTATTTGCGTACTGACATGATTTTCCTGTTGGTTCAGGGTTTTCTTTTCCTGCTTGGTGATATGACCATGGTCCTGGGAAGCCATGGCTTTTTCTTCGTGCCTGATCTGATGATCTTCATGATGCAGTTTACCCGCTTCAGCCTTGCTCATTTTGCCGTCGGCTACTTTTTTATCAATTCTGTTGTCTTGGTTGGCAAGGCGGTGGTTTACTTCAGCCCTGCGCGGATGGTGACCAGCGGCCTGTGATGTGGCAATAGAGGCCATCAGAATTACGGATACTAACAGGATGTTTTTCATTTTTCATTTTTTAAGTAAATAGAATAATGGATATATGACCGAAAAATAGTAAAAGAGTTTAATACTGTTTTAACAATGGATGAACTATGTTATTGTTCCAGGGTACGCTCTTAACGAGCTTATAACGAACCAGAGGCATTCCGGCTCTGTTACCAGGGGTTGTTATTGACATGGCTTCCCAAAAAGTTAGCAATGAACAACCGAGTTATATATTTGCAAAGGGCTCGGTATCAAATAATTTGAGTCCCGGCCTCAGCAATATAAGAACAGATAACTGGAAGTTGTATAGCATGAATTTCAGGAAGTCAATCCATATAAAAGCTTTTTTCATCTTTTGTTCCGTAGCATTGATCTGCACGAATTTGTCCGGTCAGCATTTATCGGTGAACGTATCGGAAGAAGGCGTTCAAATCCGGGAGGGTCATAAAAATGTTCTGTTTTACCAGATACGCTCAAAATCAATGGCGGGTAAATATGCGAGAGCAGGATATATCCATCCGCTTTACGGCCTGAATGGAGAGGTCTTAACAGAAGACTTTCCGGAGGATCATTCCTATCATCATGGTATTTTTTGGGCCTGGCACCAGATTATATTGAATAATAAGAAAATTGCCGATGGATGGATTTCGGAAGATATTTCCTGGGATCCGATACTGAAAAGAATAGAAGAGACGAAGAATTCAATAACGGTTCGGTTGTCCATGATATGGCATGTGCAACGGAAAGATAAGAAACCGCTGAGCATTGCCAGGGAAGATACTAGGGTAACGGTGTACAAATCGCGCGGTGACTATCGGCTACTGGATTTTGATATCCGGTTGTTTGCGTTGGTTGACCATCTGAAGATTGGTGGATCCGATGACGTGAAGGGTTATGGTGGGTTCTGTCTGCGATTAAAACTTCCCGGCGACATATCTTTTTTTTCCGTGGACTCGACGGTCACTGCTCAGGAGACAGCCGTTTCTGCCGGGCCCTGGATGGATTTTAACGGATCTTTTGACGGAAGGGCCTTTCCGAAGTCCGGCGTAGCTGTATTTTGCCCGCCCGCGGGCCACCCCGGTTCCCAGCAATGGATTTTGCGCCGGGAAAAAAGCATGCAAAATGTGGTTTATCCCGGACGCAAACCGGTAAACCTGACCCCAAAAGGATTAAGGCTTAAGTACCGCATCGTGATTCACAACGATAAGATCGGAAATCAGGACCTGAAGAAATTATACCAGCAGTTTATTGATCATTCAGAATAAGCTAGTTCTGCAGCAGGCAAATAGACTTTTCATGGACATTATTCGCATTTACTCAGTCATACGACCTTGGGGATTGTATCAAAACTGTTTTATAATATCCTGGTTGCCTATGATGATTAGCCCCAATCGCCCAGGCTCCCGCTATCAGAGATCGAGCTAAGCAGTTAAGTTTTCTCATATTACTTTTTATATAATTTCCGTAAATACGCTACCTGCCTTTCAAAAAATAATCTGTAATTCCCAACCCAATATCCTTTCCGTAATGATAGTAGTCGTCTATCGTGAGATATGCTTCCCTCTTAATCCTTGATTGAGGGATTTCAAAAGTGCCGGACGGGATATTGAACTCTTTCGCCAGGCAGTCATTCAATGAACCTGAAAATTCCATAGGAATATATTTTACCGGCCAGTATTTATTAAGATATGGCGTGAAATCAGCCAACATGTCTTTGGGCGTATGCAGCAGGTTCATGGTGCCTTGCTGGCCCTGGCTGTGAATATCCAGGCCCAAATCAATATTCCGCCCGGAGCGTTTCCATTCGCGTATCCATTTTTTTACGCAGGCCACTTCCGGTTCAACAGGCATATGAAGCGTATCGGTAAAGTCATCATCCCATTCCTGATTCAGGTCTTCATCATTAGCATTGAACCTTGTTATGCCATGAAAAATACCATCAGGATTCATCATCGGGATGATCTTATATACTGTATTTCTTCTTGCAATGGCAGCGGCATGGTTATCAGAAAGAAGAAAGTCAAGAAGTCCTGATACAACATATCCGCCACAGTATTCACCGGCATGCTGCAGTGTGGCAATAAACACTACTTTTTTTTCAGCATCGGGCACAGCAGTATCGGTAACAGTTAACAGAATAATCTTTCTGCCTTGTTGCGTTGCGCCCAATGTTTCAATAGACACAAACGGTTTCCCCGCAATCGAATCTATCAACGCCAGCCCCTGATGATAGGAAAACGGGTGCGCGTAAGCTATCCACACAGAATCTTGTGTGAACAAATTACGAAAAGTGAGCGCGTGAAGCTGTTCGTCGTACTTTACATCGCTTATTCTTTGCCAGATCTTTTGATCATAGGAATAGACAGGCTGAGTTCCCCGGGTGTAAATGAGATGCGGTCCACCCCTGTAAATACCCACCAGCCGGTCCAGTTTAATCGTTATATCTTTGTTGGCTACCTTATTGAGTTTGAAGTAAAACCAGTAATACTGATCGTCGCCACTGCTTTTTTGCTTCCAATGCCTGGGCCAACCGGTTAAAAAATTGGGTTTTGATTCCCACAAAGTATCAATGCTGCCCGAATCAAAATCGCTGCTTACTGGTATAGTCGATGATCTGTTTTCATGCAAGGCGCTGCTTTTGCCGGCACTGCAACCTATGGCAACCATGGCTGCAATGGTCATTCCGAATAAAACTCTCTGTATTTTATGCACCAATTTATTTTTTCAGGTTAAGAACTGCGGAGTCTTTTTTTTTTCATTTCTGCATTTTAAAATCCGGGAGTCTGCATAAGATCCGGATAAAGCCAGTGCGTTTGTGCAGTTGGATGCTTCACCCGCGATGGCTCAAAACAATCAAATCTATTTGTAATACAGAAGCGTTCTTTAGCCTATTCTGTCTATTTAATACCTTATTTTGTTCATTACAAATCTTTCAGGGTGATGGAACAGCGGACGCCTGGTTTTGTGCTGAGCGCTTTTATTGGAGAAGTTCTTTTTATATAGACCGTCGTTGTATAGTCTATAGTTTTGCGGGGAAAAATCATACTTTGCTTTCCTATGACCAAATTGTGGTAAGAAAATAATCCCCAATTCAAAAGTAAAACAAATGAGAAATTATTCTCTTTACGCGGTGTGTCTTTTATTTTTTAGTTGCAGCAACAAACAAAAATCATCTTCGGAATCCAGGACTGAAAGTAATAGATCACCCGAAACCGTCATGGCCGTGTTTGCCCATCCTGACGATGAACTGGATGTGAGTCCATTGCTTACAAAACTTGCTTCACAGGGACATAAAGTTTACTTAACCATTGCTACGAGGGGTGATATGGGCGTCAGAGAGCATGCTAAAATCCCTTCCGGAGATTCACTTGCGAATGTAAGAGCCCGGGAAACCGAATGTACATGCAAAACGCTGGGCATAAATCCGCCCATCATGCTTGGTCTGGGAGACGGCAAATTGACCAACTGGAATGCATTGTCAATTTTAAGAAAAAGATTAGATAGTGTATTCGCAGTGTATAAGCCTGATATCGTCATTACATGGGGCGCTGAGGGTGGCTCAGGTCATCCTGATCACAGGATGGTTGGCGCTGTCGTTACCGAAATTTACGAAGGTGGTCAGTCTCCGGCATTTTCAAAGCTGTTTTACACAGCCATTCCGACAGAGCACTGGAGAGATGAGCCTCCGTACAAATCCGAGATATCGAAGGACTATCACAGGAACTATAAACCGGTTGAGAAAAAGTATTTGCCTGTTCGTATATGGTGCAGCGAACAGGAAAATAAGATCGCAAGGGAAGCCATGCGCTGCAATGCATCTCAATATCCCCCGGAAGAATTAGACGACAACGAATTGTGGATGAAAGATATGAATAGGGATACTGTTTATTTAAGACCCTATACAAATGCCGGTTATATCAGCGATAATATTTTTGAATAGGGAGGATTTTCTTAATGTGCCGACCTGTTAATGTTCACCCTCAAATCCATTTACTGTAAAGGCATGATCACGATATCCTTTTCCCTTTTCTCCGGACTAACCAGCAGCCTCTGCAAATTGCCATTGCGCAAATCGCCTTCAACAACGGTTCCTTTGACCGCATGCAGCTTAAAGGATACATTCCAGGATGCAGGCCAGGCCGGAAAAAGAAACAACCTGTTCCCATCCGACTGCAGGAGCATATCCTGGATGGCCATATTCCCCACACCTCCGTGATCCAGATCCGGTATCTCGTCGTTGTTAGGTCCCCACATCGCAGGAAACCGGTATTCCTTATTCGAATTCATCATCCGCTTTACGACTCCGTTCGCGGCTTCCCTCCCTAAACCCAGGCAGGCAGCCTGTATCTCATCCTGCCACCAGCAGCGGTTCTCGCGATTTACACGGACGGCAAAACTGCTGATACCCGTTTCTAGTGAATCTTTTCCGATGCCATAGATCCGGTACGGGAAAACGGCGTAGAGTTCCGGATTTTCCGAATTTGAAAGCTTACCAAAAACGGCAGCAGGCAAAAGGAAAGTCTTTCCGTTTTCCTGTTTCAATGGAATATCCGGCAAATCCGAAAGCGTTTTTTTCCAGGCTTTGCGCTGCGCGACTGTGGTGAAGTCAGCAGGAAGAGCAATTAAACCCGCCAGTACATATTTCAATCCCGCAATGACAGGAGTCGGATTGGTGGCGGTTTGCCAGGTTTCCAATGACTGCGCCGAATCAAACAATATTTTACCCGCTGCATCCCGTTTCCAATGCCGGTCGTAAAAAGTTACAACGGCATCGGCCAGTGGAAGCAACGTATCCACAAGAAATTTTTTGTTTTGGGTAATGGCATATTCTTCAAGCATCATGGTGGACAGTTCAAGGCCGCCGGACCAGTAGTGCCCGACATAAGTGCTCGTTGCAAATCCCACCGGAAGATGCTTCCGGTTAAAACCATAGTCAAAATTCGAATACGTTCCCCAGGCATAGGATGTTTCGGAGAAGAAAGCGCCGGGATGATGATAATATATTTGGGTTCTCGCTTTGGCCAGCGGCAGTGCGGAAAGATAAGTTCCAAAGAATGGAGACAGAATATCAAAATCTCCTGATGCCATCATTGGCCAGTATAAGAGTCTTGCATTCTGGAACCATTGTGCGCTACCCCATTCCCGGTAATCGGCATCGTGTTTCCAGGGCAGCGTAAAAATGGAGCCGTTGAATTTTACCCAGCCGGGCCCCCTGCCGCCGCAAGCCATGAGCCAGCGTTGCAGGTTATAGCGCTGAGTGATGATAGCGCCCGTATCTCCTTTGGTTTCTATCCTGACCCAGCTGCGGTTCCAGAATTGATTCCACCAACTGCGGTGTGCGGCAAGATCCTGTTTTGCATTCGCTTTCCCGATCAGCACTTGTTCTGCATCAAGGGATTTCTGCCAGTCACCCGGTGAAATATTATTTGTTGTCAGCGCAATGATATTCACATCCTGATGCGTAACCGCTTTTGAAGAAATCAGGGTGGTATCATCCTGCTGACGGAGTCCTTCTCCATAAATACGTCCTCCAAAGATTCGGTGCAGCAAAGGATCCGTCTGGCCCTTCATCCAGCCTCCCAGTCCCTGCAGGGTTAAAGTAAAGGGCCAGCAGGAATGTTTGTTTTGATGAAACCAGGCAATGCGGCCGGAATGATTGGAGAGAATGCTGTCGGGGTATTGAATCGTTGGAATATAGTTTGCCGTGCTGTCATCCCTTGCGGGATAAGGATCACTGAATGCCCTGTCTGCTATAATGGTCCGCTCCAGACGGCGCCAATTTTCAAGCTGCACAAGGGTTGAGAATTTCTTTTTACCCTGTACCGAAAGATGAATGACCGGCCGATTCGCATCTACCCATAATGACAAGGTCATCTGCTTATCTCCGGTTCCGCTCTGTATTTCCATTTCCCCTTCGCGCAGTTTGAGCTCCTGCCGGAAAGCGCTATTGCCCTCAAATGGATTGGGAGACAGCATCACCCTGATCTTTCCCAATTTCAGCAGCCGGTTATTGTCGTCATAAGCATCCGTTTTCCCGATATAGAAAACCAGTTCTCCCGATTGTTCCACCCAGGCACTGATGCCAATATTTCCGTTGCCCAGCGGAATAGCATCATGGAAGTCTTTTCCTTTCTCCGTCCATACCAGGCCGGATTGACCAGATGCTTTCCATCCGGTCAATAGAAAGATTCCGGTCAGGAAAAAAAGAAAGGCATTTCTCATCTGTGTTTTTTATGCTGATGGATAAAATGGCGACCTCCATGCTTCACAACCGGTCTAAATGAAAAACCCGGAAGGCGGAATTAACTGAAGATACGGATCAACACGAATGATGAAAAGAAATAAAGGGCATCTCTGAACACCTAAGGTACGAAGTAGTGTATTGGTAGAAATTGTCTATAAACGGACATAGGCATCGAAGTACTGAAAGGCCTATTGGATAATAGAGAAGATGGCGGCCAGCCGCGGCACGCCGAAAGCGGCTACCGAAATCATCCGTTAACCAAAAGACAACGGCGGTGCAACCGAAAAAAATCAAAGACCCGGGCCAGGATTCCGATAAGATATTTTGTGGCAGCTCGGCACAACGGGCGTTCAGTAAAGGTTTCAGGCTTTAACAGGCGGATTTCAGTCCAGGGGAATGCCGCTGAATACAGCGCAGAAAACTGCTCTTCAGTTGCTGGACAGACTAGTGGATCTTCAGGCGACGGTGTTATCTTATATGGATGTGTTTTTATGGGTGGGTGTTATGTTTTTGATCGGAGTTCCGTTTGTGATATTATTTATAAAGAAGTCAACCCATAGAGTAGATATGGAACACCTCGTACAGGAATAGCGGTGTCGATTAAATAATAACGAATAATCATACAGCGGAAAGACTATTCTGAATACCAACATTATCATTCCTGCTTTGCGGGTGTGCGCGCAATAACCTAATTGTTTTTAACACGCCGTCTTATCTTTATATTTATGGATGAATCCGGCAGGCGTTACGGCCGGTAATAGCGGATATATTTAGATAAAATCATGAATATTCAATTTGTAAAACAGACAGGAATGATTACGGTTCTTGTCACGGCATTGTCCATGTTCGCCGCCGCGCAGCAGCCGGTGCAACCGAAAGACAGCGGACCCTTCAAGCCCACGGAAGAGTCATTGAAACAATACAAATACCCGGAGTGGTTCAGGGATGCCAAATTCGGGATCTGGGCGCATTGGGGCCCGCAGGCGGTGCCTCGCCAGGGCGACTGGTACGCCAGACAGATGTATGAGGAAGGGAGCGAAGATTATCGTTATCACCTGGCGCATTATGGTCACCCTTCCGAATTTGGATATAAGGATATTATTCCTTTGTGGAAAGCGCAAAGATGGGATCCGGAGAAATTAATGGCGTTGTATAAAAAAGCGGGCGCAAGATATTTCGTGAGCATGGGCTCGCATCACGATGACTTTTTTCTCTGGAACTCCAGGATCCATCGCTGGAATGCCGTAAACTTTGGCCCGAAGAAGGACGTCGTGGGCACCTGGCAGAAGGCTGCAAAAAAAGAGCGCATGAGATTCGGCGTGTCTGAACATTTGGGCGCCAGCTTTACCTGGTTCCAGTCAAGCCATCGTGCCGATACCACCGGACCGAAAAAAGGCGTGCCCTACGATGGCGTGGATCCGATGTATCAGGATCTTTATCATGCGAAAGCGGAGCCGGGCGACAACGGATGGCTGAGCGATAATAAGGAATGGCACCGCGAATGGTTGTTCAGCATAAACGAGCTGATTGATAATTACCACCCGGACCTCCTGTATTCCGACAGCGGCCTGCCTTTCGTCGAGTACGGGCGGAATATGATTGCGCATTTTTACAACCAGGATGTGGCCCGAAACGGGGGAGACCTGCAAGCGGTCTATACCTGCAAGCAACCCTCAGAAGGTATGTGGGTGCAGGACCTCGAACGTGGCGTAAAGGACTCGATCAGCCTCTTCCCCTGGCAGACGGATACTTCCATCGGAGACTGGTTTTACCGCACAGGCCAGAAGTACAAAACTGCGACGGAGATTATCCAGATGCTGGTGGATATTGTGAGCAAGAACGGAAACCTGCTGATCAATATCGTGCAGACACCGGAGGGCGATCTTGAACCGGATGTATTGAACATAGTGGAGGACATCGCATCCTGGAACGCGGTGAATGGCGATGGCATCTTTGGAACGCGCCCGTGGAAAGTATATGGGGAAAAACCAGTGAACACCCCGGTGGTTGCAGGCGATAATTTTAATGAGGACAAAGTAAAATACGGCGCGCAGGACATCCGGTTCACCCAAAAAGTTGACACCCTGTATGCCTTTTGCCTGGGCGTTCCCCATGCGGATATCCGGATTGCCTCTCTGGGCAGGGATTCCAGGATCTCGGCGGGTGCTATATCCTCGGTAACGATGATGGGCAGCAAGGCCCGGCTGCATTGGAAACAGCAGGCCGGCGCTCTGGTGATAGCCAGGCCGGCTGAATTACCGGTGGCCGCTGTCCAGGTAGTCGGATTCAAAATTGAATTTAGGCATCCGGGCACCCGACAATAGAACGAGTGCAATGACATCAAAAATAGTGCTATCAGCAAAAAATCCAGCACCGGGATGCTTGACTTTGCCGGTATCCTGCGGATTATAATGGCTTATCCGGTTTCAAGGGCCTTCTGAAGCGATTAAAAAATTCCAGGATTTGCCATCCTTCTCATTTTTAAATAAAGTATCTTTTCGCAGCCCAACAAAGCAATTCACATGAAGCGGTTCAAATTCCCTTTGTTCCTTTTTTTGTCTGTATGCGCGCTGGGTATGTTGCCATCCACCGGCTGCTCGCAATCATTGCAGGGAGATAAATTAAAAGACTCTCTCATACAAGCATTGTCGCACCCAAAAGATGATACTTCCAAAATAAAAACGTTTTTTTCGCTGGCCAACTTCTTCGCCATCAACGATAGCGCTACGGCAGCCGGATATGCCAATGAAGGCAGGAAATTATCAGAAAAATATAGCTGGCAAAAGGGGCTCGGCCTGTATTATCTTACCATGGCCCGGGTGTATTATAATATGTCTGACAACATCTCGTGCATGGTGAACGCCAGGAAAGCCTATGATATCCTCATTAAAACCGGGGAGACAAGACACACGGCGGCGGCGCTTGTGTACATTGCCAATAGTTACAAGGGTACGGGCTTCTATACCAAGTCGATTGAATATAATCTGGCTGCGCTAAAGCAGTATGAAAGCATCAGCAACGCGCATGGCATTAGTGTCTGCTACAATAATATGGGAGTAGACTATTACTACCTTCACCAATATGATAAGGCAATAGAAAATTATAGAAAGGCGCTTGAACTGTATGAAAATGAAGGGGATAAATTTGGCATCGGGTCGGGCCTTGACAATATCGCCATGGTCTATTTTGATAACGGGAATTACGACAGCGCAGACGTATATAATAGAGCAGGTATAAAAATGTTTGAAGCAGCGAATCATCAGCCCGGTCTGGGCAGAATATACAGTAACCGGGGAAACATCCTCATGAAGCTGCATGATGCGAAAAATGCCGAAGAATACTACAGAAAGTCTATAAAAATCAATGAAAAACTGGCGATCAATGACGGGCTTAGTTCCAATTACGGTTCCCTAAGCGATCTCTACCTGGAACTGGCAAAAGATACTACTGCTGACTACAAGACAGCGGCATTTATGAAAAAGGATAAAAAGACCCTGCTGGACAGTGCCGGATATTATATAGCGAAGGCCATTGCATCGGCGCAGCGCGCAGAAAATATTTCTTTATTGTCGGCTGATAACCTGATGTCTTCAGAAATTGAAGAACGTCTTGGCCATTATCAAAAGGCATTGGCATCCCATAAAACTTATACACTCTATAAGGATTCCATTTTCAACGATGAGAATAAAAAGAAAGTAGCCGCCATGGAAACGGAAAGGCTGACCGAAACAAAGGATCATGAGATCGCCCTGCAGGCATCCGAGGCAAGACGTCAGGCTCTTTTAAACAGGATTCTGATTATAGCAGCCATTGCTATCCTGGGACTGGTCAGCCTGTTTGTATTTTTATACAACCGACGGAAAAAGATCAGATTTAACAATGAGGTGATGGAGGTGGAGATGAAAGCCCTTCGCGCCCAGATGAACCCTCATTTTATTTCAAATTCCCTGCATTCCATTAATAAATACATAATGGACAATGATAAAAAAAGCGCGTCCTCCTATCTGACCAAGTTTGCGAGCCTTATGCGGCTGATACTGGAAAATTCGCGGGCGCAGGAAGTGCCGCTGGAGCAGGAATTACGTGCGCTGGAACTGTATATGCAACTGGAACTGCTGCGCTTTAACAACAGCTTTACCTACCATATCCAGATGGATCCGCTCATTGATCCCGAGAACACACTAATACCGCCGATGCTGCTGCAGCCATTTGCAGAAAATGCCATACTGCACGGATTGAATAATAAGAAAGACGGGGTGATCAATATCCAGGTACGCAAAATAAATGACATGATCTGCTGCGTGGTGGAAGACAATGGCAATGGAAGCCTGACAGAACCTTCCTCGGCACGCGTAGAAAACAGGCAGCATAAATCCCTGGGAAAAAAGATTATCACCGAAAGGCTGAGCATCATCAACCGGTTAAAAAAAGCAAAGGCCAGCGTCAATATCTTCCAGGTAAAAGATGCCGATAACAGACCGGCGGGCGTACGGGTAGAATTGCTGTTGCCCATTGAGCTTGCGTTTTAATGAATACAAACTATGATCAGAGCCATTGTGATAGAGGACCAGGAAAACAGCAGAAAAATACTTACGGACATGCTGCGGGAACATTTTAAAAATATTGCCGTCCTGGCCGAATGCAGCAATAACGCGGAGGCAAAATCTGCCATAGAAAACCTGCATCCTGACCTGGTGATCAGCGATGTGGAGCTTGGAAATGAAACCGTATTTACGATGCTTCAGCAGCTGGACGAAATGAATTTTGAAATTCTCTTCACAACGGGGTACGACAAATACGCCATACAGGCTATAAAATTTGCGGCACTGGATTACCTGGTAAAACCGTTTACGGAAGAAGACCTCGCCGCTGCGCTCAGCCACTATGAGCAGCGGCAGGTAAAAAAACAAAACGCGCAGCAATTTGAAGCGCTGTTTCATAACCTGAAGCTGTTCCAGAACGATCTGAAGAAAATTGCACTGCCTACATTCAATGGCCTGACGGTATTCCCGGTAAAAGACATTATTCATTGCCAGGCCGAAGTAAACTATACCACGTTTTTCTTTATCGCCGGGCAAAAATTGCTGGTTATCAAAACGCTTAAGGAATACGAGGAGCTTTTAAATGAGTGCAATTTCATCCGGGTGCATAAATCTCATCTTATTAATATGCAGCATGTAAAAAGCTATACAAGAGGAGAAGGTGGCACCGTTACCATGAGCGACGGGACGGTCATTGACGTTTCCCGCAGGAAAAAGGAAGAATTCCTGCAAAGGCTGGAAACTCTTTAAAACGCGCCCCAATCATCTGCCTGTTAGCGTTTAATTTCCTGCCTCGTCCGCCGGTATTCACCCCATTCCTGCCTTATAATAAGTATTTGCTGCCGGTCATTAATCGGGAGTAGTTGTACTCTTGTGACTCTTCTATTTTTAGTTATTGAACTTATTTATAACACGGTATTTGTCATCAAAAAATTACAGCATGAGAAATTTTACACTCCTCACAGTTACGATGTTGCTGTCAATCCTCTTTAGATACCGATTTATCCCGGTTTTACCGGCTACGTGATACTGATCGAATTTCCTGTGATACCATCCTTTGATAAAACCTGTAGGATAAAGAAGGCTACGCAAATAAGTTTTTCGTTGCTTTTGATTCAAAATTATCGGCAGTATGAAAAAGATATTTACCCTTTTGAGCGCAGTGTGTTTTTATTCTGTGTCGTTTTCCCAAAGCGTAGGGATCGGCACTACCAGCCCCGACAATTCGTCGGCTCTGGACATCAGCAGCAGGGCCAAAGGCCTTCTCATACCGCGTATGACCAGCGGGGCCAGAACAGCCATCAGCAATCCGGCAAAAGGGTTGATGGTCTATGACTCAACGCTCAACCAATTGATGGTGAATATGGGCACGGCAGCAACGCCCAACTGGCAAAATATTGTTTCAAATAACAGCTGGGGGTTAACCGGCAATGCCAATACGGACACAACGGTTAATTTTATCGGCACCACCGATACCAACCCATTATTTTTCAGAATAAACAACCAACCCGCGGGGAGGTTTGATTCACTCCTGAATAACCAGGCCTTTATTTATGATGGGAATAGTTACCTGGGTTATGGCGCAGGCAAATTCTCCGGCAGCGGAACGGAGAACACGGCATTTGGTTACCAGGCCCTGGATTCCAATACGACAGGAAACGGCAATACGGCGTTGGGGGCACAGGCGCTTACTCAAAGCACAGAACCAACTGATCAACACATCGGATATGATAATACCGCAGTCGGTTACCAGGCCATGTATCGAAGAAATTATTTTAATCCCCCTGGCTGCACTGCAACGGGTTTTCAGGCAATGTACAGTACCTATGGCTACAGCGTTTCGGGGGTTGGCTACCAGGCAAATCCGACAGCAGCATTTGAAAACGCGGCCGGCGCCCTGGCGGGTGCAAACGGGGACGCATTGGGTGGAAGATCGAACGGCATTGGCTATGAAGCTCTTGGTCACAGCAACAGAAATAATATTTACGCAAGAAATAATATCGGGAATGGTTTCCAGGCATTGTACCGTAATATTCAGGGAGCTTACAATATTGCCTTTGGAGCGGGCTCACTGTATCAAAACGACCTCGGTTATTCAGGTTTTGTTGATGCTGCGCAAAATACCGCCGTAGGCGCTTTTAGCCTGATAAACACTACCCATGCTGAAGGAAATGTGGCGCTGGGCTATAATGCAGGCCATTCGTATGACAACGGATACTACAATTGTTTTATCGGATCAGAAACAGATGCCGGTGATCAGCAGTATTATAATACCATTGCTCTTGGGCATGGCACTATTGTTACGGCGCCCAATATGATGCGGGTGGGGAATGGCGCGACGACTTCTGTTGGCGGACTGGTCGGCTGGTCCGTCATTTCAGACGGAAGGGTCAAGAAAAATATCCAGGCAAATATTCCCGGACTTGCTTTCATCAACAAATTAAGACCTGTTACCTACACGATTGATTTAGCGGCTATAGACCGCATTGTAAACCCCATGCAGGGACAAACCATTAGCCTGTCATCTGAGTCCGGTTTTAATACGAAGGCATCTGAAAGGCCGGTACCCGCCCTGATGGCCGCGGCATTTAAAGCCAAAGAACAAATTCTGTACAGCGGATTCGTAGCGCAGGAAGTGGAGCAGGCCGCAAAATCAATTAACTACAATTTCAGCGGCGTTGATGCTGCTAAAAATGACAGAGATCTTTATAGCCTGCGCTATGCAGATTTTGCCGTGCCATTGATAAAAGCGGTACAGGAACTGGCGCTTCAATACAACGACTTGAAAAATGAAAATGAAAAGTTGCTGAAACAGAGAGACCAGGTGCTGGGGCAGTTACAGGAGCTGGTAAAAAAAGTACGCTGACGTTACAACAAAATGTTTACGAACATGAAAAAATATTTTAAAAGCATCGTGGCTCCCGCTATTTTAATAATCGCTTTTGCAAGCCATATTGATGGACAGAACGCTGGTATAGGAACAAATAGTCCCAACAGCTCTGCCAGGCTGGACATCACCGGCGTCGGCAAGGGCTTATTAATCCCGAGAATGGATTCGTTGTCCATTCGATCCATTGCTAACCCCGCCAATGGCTTACTCGTGTACGATTCTGTAAAAAATCAGTTGATGGTAAATGCTGAAAACGCTAGCGTACCCAACTGGCAAACGCTTGTCGCAAACAGCGGATGGGCGCTCAATGGGAATGCCGGGACGAGTCCTGCTGTCAACTTTATTGGCACAACTGACGACAAGCCGCTGCTGTTTAAGATAAACAACCAATGGTCGGGCATTATTGATTCTGCTTATGCCACTACCATGCTCGGTTCGCTTACCGGTAAAAACAATTCCCGGACTTTTGGCAATACCGCTTTTGGTGCAGGTGCGCTTGCTGCTGATGTACATGGTCAGGGAACAAATACAGCGATGGGCACGGGAGCCCTCGGTCGTAATACCACCGGGTACGGTAATACCGCCATCGGCACCGGGGCTTTGGACCAAAATACTACCGGCAATGGCAATACCGCTGATGGGGCCGGGGCATTAAACGGCAATAAAAGCGGATCTTTTAACACGGCTGTTGGCGAAAACGCCCTTTTCAGTTCATCAAACGCCGATAATTTTGGTTCAGAAGATGCCAATTATAATACGGCCTTTGGTGTAGGGGCGTTGAACCCCGATAGGGGAAGTTACAATACCGTATTTGGTTCCACAGGCGGTGGCGGGGGCAGCAGCAATACAATATTCGGATCGGGTGCAATGCCAGTCAATATTGGCAATTTCAATACCGTGTCAGGGTACCATGCAATGGCATACTTAAAGAGCGGAGATAACAATGCCGTGTTAGGAGATGTTTCGCTCGGTATTTCTGGTGATCCCAATAATTACGACAAAATTTCACAGACTACCGCTGTTGGATACCAAACGCTTGCCAAAACAGACGGTGTTGTGAATGCACCAGCTACCGATTCCTGGGGCAATACCGTCTTTGGTTACCATGCGGGTTCTTTTTCGCATAACGGTTCTCATAATTGTTTTATCGGGGCAGAATCAGATATCACGAACGGTTCATGCTTCAATACCACTGTGCTGGGACATGCCACTACGGCGGCCATTTCCAATGTGGTGCGGGTTGGCAACCCTGCTACTACATCTATAGGTGGTCCCGTGGGCTGGTCCGTCATCTCAGACGGCCGGGTAAAGAAAAATATAAAAGAAAACATTCCCGGTCTGTCTTTTATTACCCGGTTGCGGCCGGTCACTTATAATATCAACACGGCGGCTATTGAGTCCATACAACAGGCACGCATATCCGAAATTTCAAAAACGGCAAAACAGTCGTCGAAGACGCTATCCACGCAGATGGCGGCGGCCTATCAGGCAAAAGAAAAAATTGTATACTCGGGTTTTGTAGCGCAGGAAGTGCAACAGGCTGCTAAAAATATCCATTACGATTTCAACGGCGTGGACGTGCCAAAAACGGAAAATGAATTGTATGCGCTGCGCTATGAATCCTTTGTGGTGCCACTCGTAAAATCGGTGCAGGAACTGGCTTCGCAAAGTAAACAGTTGGTCGACAGTACGATGTCCCTTAAATCGGCATATCAAAAAATAAATGAGCAGCTGGATGCACTGGAAAAAAAAATTAAATGAGTGGCGGCGAAAAAACTGACTTATGAAAAAGATATATATTCTTCTGGTGATCATTCCCGGTTATCTTATTACGCTGGCTCAAAGCGTTGGCCTGGGTACCCTTGCACCCAATGCATCTGCCCAGTTTGATATCAGCAGCACCAACAAAGGCTTGCTGATCCCGAGAATGGGCACAGCATCCATAGCGTCTATCGCTAATCCTGCAAAGGGGCTGTTGGTATACGATTCTGTCAAGAACCTTCTGATGGTGAATATGGGAACGGCCCTTGCCCCCAATTGGCAAAACATTGTTGAAGGCAGCGGCTGGTCGCTGACCGGTAATGGGGGTACCGACACGACGAAATTTATCGGTACCACCGACGCAAAGCCCTTGATGTTCAGGATAAATAATAATTGGGCGGGCATGATTGATTCTGCCAGCGGCGGTTCTTACCTGGGTTATGCGGCCGGGAAAAATGCTGCCGGTGCTGTTTTTAATACCGGATATGGTTTTCAGGCGCTTCAATCAAATACCACCGGCAGTTATAATACCGCATTCGGTGCACAATCGCTTTTTATTAATGGATCGGGCGGCTCCATCGGCGATAGTAACACAGCTGTAGGTTACCAGGCACTTTTTGCAAACTATGGAAATCTGGGTAATACCGCTGTGGGTTACCAGGCGCTTTACTTAAATACCAGCAATCTGAATACCGCCGTGGGTTACCAGGCGTTGCATATTGGTGGTCGCGGTGGTAATACCGCCGTCGGCGCCCAGGCGCTTTATAATGGCGGCGGCTATGACAATACGGCTTTCGGTGCAAGAGCATTATATAGCAGTTTATCATCGGCGAGCTTTAACACTGCTACCGGTTTCGAGGCATTGTTCAACAATATTTCCGGCAGTTACAATACGGCCAGTGGCTACCAGACCTTACATAACAATCTTTCAGGGAGTTACAATACGGCTTATGGAGGCGAGGCACTTTTTGCAAACACAACCAACAGCCAGAATACCAGCGTAGGCAACTTTAGTTTACTCAGCACCACCGCTTCCGACGGCAACACGGCGCTCGGATTTCTGGCTGGCGGCAGCTGGGATAATGGGTATTACAACGTTTTTATTGGATCATCTGCAGATGCCAATGGCAATGACTACTACAATACGATTGCCCTTGGTTATGACGCCATTGTCACTGCACCCAGTATGATGCGTGTAGGAAATTTTGCAACCACTTCCATCGGCGGCCCGGTAGGCTGGTCCACCATTTCAGACGGAAGGGCTAAGAAAAATATTCAGGAAAATGTGCCCGGTCTTGCTTTTATAACGCTGCTAAGGCCGGTCAGTTATAACCTGGATCAGTCGGCCATGGATCGTATTATTCAACCGAGGGTTCAGGCAAACGATAAAAAAGGGATCAGCAAAACCGTTTCCCCGGAAATGGCGGCGGCTTGCAGGGCGAAAGAACAGATCGTGTATTCCGGCTTTGTGGCACAGGAAGTAGAGCAGGCCGCAAAATCAATCCACTATAATTTCAGTGGTGTGGATGCCGCCAGGAATGACAAAGACCTGTACAGCCTGCGCTATTCAGATTTTGTAGTGCCGCTGGTAAAATCCGTCCAGGAACTCTCTGCTCGGAACGACCAGTTAAAAAAAGACAACGCCCTGCTGGAAGAGCAAAATAAACTGGCCATGCAGCGAATAGCCACGCTGAAGGCAAAAATACCCTGAAGGAGATACAGGAAGAAAGCATACAACCCGCAGCAACTAAAATATTTTTCGCATGAAACCTCTTTTGCTTTTTCTTTTCTCAACGATCTGCTGTGGCCTGTGTGCGCAGGATCTGCTGAAAGCGACCAACGGCTCTGTCATCAGCCTGCAGAGCGGAGCGGTTTTTTATGTCAATGGCGGGTTAAATCTGGATGATGGCAGCCGAATCAACAATGCCGGCACAATCACCATTCAGAAAACTGCCTCCGGATCAGCAGATTTTACCGACAACACCGGCAACCCCTACAACTATGGCGGAGGCGGATTTGTGTTCTCAGGCACGGGTGCACAAACCATAAAAAGCACAAATCAATTTGAAAGGATTGACGTGAGCAATGCCGGTTTAAATCTTGCGTCTAATGTCAGAGCCAATACCTGGTACCTGAAATCGGGCGTGGTTAACACGGGCGTGTTCATGGCCATAGCCAGTTCCGGTGCTGCGACGGCGGTCCAGGCAGACGCTTCGAATACCAATTATTTAAACTCCTGGATAAATGGGACCCTGCAACGTTTTATTACTCCGGCATCAGTAAATAGTTACCTGTTCCCATTGGGCGATGCAACTAAAACAAATATGGCAGAAATGGATAATGCGGCGGCAGGCCCTTTAACGGGTGTCAGTAATATCACTGCTTTCTTTGGCCCAAAACCGGGAAACGATAATGGCCTGAATGTTTCAGAATCGGGCACGCCTTACTCGATCGTGAATGACGGAGGCGTCTGGTTCCTTACACCGGATACAAATCCCACGGGCGGCGCTTATAACCTGAAACTATACATCAATAATTTTTCCGGCCTTACCGATAACTCTTTTGGCATTCTGGACAGACCCTTCGCATCCTCCGATGCGTCAGACTGGATTGTTCCCGCCGGAAGTTCATTGCCGGCTTCGGGAAGCCCGGGCAGGACGGTGATCGGAGGATATGCACTCAGGAACAATATTTCATCCTTTAGTCAGTTTGGGATAGGCCTGTCCGTGACTCCGTTACCACTGGACTTGCTAAGCTTTACTGCATCCAAAAGGGATAAAAGTGTGGTTCTAAGATGGGAAACTACAAATGAAGTGAACACGAACCATTTTGAGATATACAGGGCAGATCAGTTCAACCAGATGCAGTATCTCGGCAACGTTGCCGCTGCCGGCAATTCGGCTTTGATCCTTGATTACAACTTCGTCGACAACAACCCGCTAAGCGGATTGAATTTTTATCAGTTGAAAATGGTAGATATAGATAACAGATTTCAGATGAGCCATGTTGTGGAAGTTGATTTTGAAGATGCGGCTTCATTTACTGTTTGTCCGAACCCTGTAACGAATAACGAATTTTTTGTGCAACACGATGGAGTTAAAGTGAACTGGCTGAAACTATTCTCAGTTGATGGAAGACAGGTTAATTGTGGTGTCTCTGAACTCAGCGCAGGCCAGATCAGGGTGACAATTCAATCTGTATTGGCAAAAGGGGAGTATGTTGTTCAGGCAGGCACGGATAGGGGGATAAAAACAACCATGATTCTGATACAGTAAAATCATCAGATATGCTTTCATTCGAATTGTCCATAAATATTGTTATGCTATTGGCGTTGATGACCATTTCGGCCCTTGCAGGTTTTGCCCTAAGAAGATGGAATATAGTAAAAATCCGGGCAAGGCTATTCGGAGTAGAAAATGAACTGATCAGAAGTCATCAGGAAATCCTTGAATTGCAAAAAGAATGTCTGTCTGTGGAACAACTGCTGCTCCCCATCAGGAACCCTGTCATGGCGAGGAGCAGCCCTTCACACAATAAGAGCGAAAAAAAAATGCCAAACGCGGCGCTGAGAAAAAAGCTGTTGACAAACGTATTGACGATGGACCGGATCTTTAATTAGCCCCCAATTTTAGGCATGAGTTATTTTCCGCAGCAGGAAATATCCATTTACTGAACACGCCTATGTTAAAGCGCTTTTTGTACCGGCACGAGCAAATCACCGGGAAAATAAAGACTGAACGTACTTCCAATTCCCAAGTCAGATTTTACATCTATCCCGATTCCGTGATAATCGGCGATCGATTTTACGATCGACAGGCCCAGGCCGTAGCCTTCGCCCTTATTTTCTCCGGCCTTGCGGAACCGGTTGAATATATAAGGCAGCGCACCTGCGCCAATCCCAATCCCGCTGTCTTCCAGGGTGAGCAAATATCCGCCGTCCGGAAGCATGCCGCCTTGAAGTTCAATAGATCCGTGGTCCCGGTTATGCCGTATCGCGTTGTGCCAGAGATTGAAGATGCATTGAAAAATTAATTCCCGGTTAACACCATATAAACAGATGGGTGCCTTTAGGTTAATCGAAACCCTTATATGCTTAGCTTCCGCCTGGTCTGCCAGTTCCGTACCGATTTCCTGCAATATCGGATAAATATCCAGCACGTCCGATCGTAAAAACTGGTTGTTGTCAATCCTGGAGATCAAAAGCAAAATCCGCACGATTTTTTTTAGCCTTTCCAGTGTGGTCATCATGCCAAGGATCTTTTCCTGGATATTTTCGTCCAGGCCTTCTTCCAGCATCAGGTTCTCGAGCTTATTTTGCAGAATACTGATGGGTGTCATAAGTTCATGGGACGCGTTGGAAGTAAACTCACGTTCCTTGTCGAATGCCAGACGGATCTGGGTCTCCAGTCCGGAAAGAGAATCATCCAAAAAGCGGAAATCTGTCGTTCTGGTACGTACAGGGACTGGATTGTCGGTAAAAGGGAATTTTCGATTACGTATTTTCGTTTGAATGATAAGATCCAACGGTCGCAGCAGGATACGGGTATAGATAAGGTCCGCCAGCAGGGTAAGCACGACCAGCGATATCAATACATATAAAGCAATTTTCTGCAAGGGGTAGGTGTATTGATTGATCGAACCCAGCGTCTTTCCGATTTCCAGCAAATATTTTTTTCCGTGATTGGGGAATGTATAACTCAGCACTCGATAAGTCAGCGTATCGCCTTCTATCAGACGCCGGGAAGTGAAAATGCTATCCAGATTAACGGCCGAAGAAGCCGGCTCAAGGGAAATATATTCTTCCTTCAGCATCGTATAACTGCCATAGCTGCTGTCCCCGGCGAAGTAATAGTCAATCCCGTTTCTGGCAATGATGTTTAAGACCTTTCTCTTTTGTGTCTCCAGGACCTGGTTGGTGTAGTGGAATATTACCCGATTGACCAGGAAGGGGAGCAGCAATATGAACAGGATAACAATGATCGTTTTCGACAAGCCCTGAAACAGGGTTAATTTGGTCTGCAGTTTCATGTGCGGTCAGGCTTTTATTTTGTATCCGACACCACGCAGCGTTTGCAACCAGTCCACCGGCCCGAAGACCGAGAGCTTTTTTCGGATATTCTTGATGTGGACATCAATATAGTTAGAATCGTACTCGTCCCCGGAAAAATCGCCCCGTATGTGTTCACTGAGCTGAAAGCGCGTCAGCGGCCTGTTTTTATTCAGGATCAGAAAGCTCAGCAGATCGAACTCTTTGCGCGCGAGCTGGATTTCCTGCGTCCCGCAACAAACAATCCTTTTGGCCAGGTCGATGCTGAAGTCTTCCAGCTGAACAACATTATCTTTCAGGCCGGCCTTACGGCGGGTAATCGCCTGCATGCGCGCATGCAGTTCCGGCAGCGAAAAGGGTTTGGAGAGATAATCGTCTGCACCAAGATCCAATCCCCTGATCCGGTCCTCCACGTTTCCTCTGGCAGTGAGGATGATGTAAGAGGCATCCGGGCAACTGGATTTCGCCTCTTTCAATACGGTCAGTCCATCCTGGTCCGGCAGCCCGAGGTCTAATAGCACAAACTCAAAAGCCTGATCCGACATTTTCTCCCGGGCCTGCCGCGTGTTAAAGGCCAGGTCACAGGTGTAGGAAAGTTTTTTCAGGAAACTTTCTATTTCCAGAGCCATCGACTTTTCATCTTCAACGATTAATACGGTCATGATCAGAATTGATAATAAAAACTACAACTGAAAAAAGAATTCGCCTTGCCCGCTCCGCTTTGCGCCTTATTGCTGAGTACGGAAAGCTGATACTGGACTTCAAACAGGTAATGCGCACGATTGTAGGCCAGCGGACACTTCAGCGAATAAGAGATCAGATTAAATTGTGTGCTCATTTTGGTCACGCTGGCAGGGTCATCAGGAGTCGAACCATTTCCAAAAATAGGATTCATGACAAGGCCGAGTACACTGTCCCGGAGCTTTTTTTCTATCAAATAGGTCTGGTAAAAGTGCTGGGTGCCGGCTACGACCGACAGGGTAGGCGTAAACGTGATCAGATCTTTCCTGCCGATACTCCCGAGGTTGATTTGCTTTCCTGTTCCGGCACTTATAAAAAAATCCTGCGTTTTGCCAAAGGCGTAATCAGCGCTGATCTTCGAATCCAGACCGTTATCATATTCAAGCGATAAACTGGCGTTGTCCGGGTTCGACGCCTGCAGAAAGGGCGAGTACGCGGGATAAAACGTGTGATTATAGCCCAGATCAGCCGTCCAGTGGTTGTCTATTGAGTAACTGTATCCGGCGCCGAAATTGCTGGCCGAGACCGCTGCGCTGAGGCTGTCATTCAGGAGGCGGTAGGCCAGAGCCGTTACATAAAATCCGCTTTTCAGTTTCCAGGAGGCGGCAACTGCGGCGTAGGGAATCCGGCTTTCAGCTGCCTGACCATAGTAATCTGCGTTGTTTGCATACACCGCGCCTATTGTCAGTGTGGATGCGGCGGCTTTGATAGAATCCACAGGGACAGCCGTGTTATCCGACGTGGCCTGACCAAATCCCGGGTTAAAGTAGGTGCCGAGGATAAGTATAATTAGTAATTGTTTCATGGGTGTTATTTTAATGAATTCGGATGACCGGTTTAATTACTGGCCTGATCGCTGGTTTAATCAGCGGCTTAATGACGGGCTTGACGATGGTCTTCGTCAAGGGTGTTTCTTCGAGGTCCACCGGTTTAATCTGTTTTCTCGCTTTGGGTACTTCCTTAATTGCTGCGTCGTTACTTTTTGGCACCGGGGCCTGGTTGGCCGGTACACTGTCCGTCATCATTTTTTCGACGTTTACGCCAGTAAAATGGAGAGTCAGTTCAGGTTTTCCGGTTCCCGCCCGGGTCAATAGCGAGCCGCAGAAAATTAAAATTACCAGGAAGAAGGACCGCTTCATATTTTTCAAATTTAAAAGAAAGGATTTTCGCTCAAACCGGAGCGAAAATCCTTCCCTGTAAGGACTATTTTATTTTAATGGCAGCCACGGCTTTTATCCGTGTGTCCACTTTTATGGTATGAGGTTTTACGGATATTTTGGATGCGGATGCTCTTGCGCTTTTTTGAGCAGCGGCGTTTTTTGCTTCACCGGTGTTGATTGTTGCCTTGGCTTCGCCCTGGGCTGATGCGATTGTGCTTTCACCTGCGCTCAAACTGTTTTTTGCTGCGTGAGTGGTTTCAGTCTGTTTTGCCTTTGCCATATTCGAAGCTGATGCGGTGAATGATTGCCCCTCTTTTTCGGAACTCCCAATCACCTTGTCTGCCTTTGCTTTAACGGCTTCTGGCTTGGATTTCTGATCAACGGCAACCTGACCCCGTAAAGACGTTTCTCCGGAGGTTTTATTGCTCTTTGTGGCCGTTTCCACAGCACCGGCATGCTGCCCTGCCAGCGACGTATTAGGGTTTTGAACGTTCACCGCGGAGGCCGAAGAACTCTGGACGGTAGCACTGTTTTGAGCTGCAGCGGCGGCGCTGATCAACAGAGATAAAATGAGCATTTTCGTTTTCATAAAAGTTTTTTTATTTTTTGAATAATCTGATGGACAAGACAAACATAAAAGGCGAAGATGAAGGGAAGATGAACAGGCGAACAAAGTCTTATAAAGTATTGGTATCTAAATATTTATGAACCTTTATTCCTTCATCTTTTGTTGCTCAATTCGATGAAAAGAGCGCATAACCGAGGTCAGGAGATGCAAAATGAACAACAGGCATCCCGCTAAAATCCAGTATTCTGGAAAATTCAAAAGCCCATCCAGGCGGTTCCGAATCCGAATAATTTTACCACCTTACCCGAAATTGATCATATCATCAAAGTGACTTTTCAATAGATTTAATTTCTTAAATTGTATACAATTGAAATCTACCATACTCCTACTCCTGGTATTCACTATCTTAACAGCCTGCCGCAGCAATGCCCAACAAAATCAGGTTATGAATGAAACACAAAAGCACAACCCGTATTTTTCTCACCGCGATACCGCACATTTGACGGTGAGCAATGCCGAATGGAAAAAAATTCTTCCGTCGGAACTCTACAGCGTGGCCAGGGAACGGGGTACTGAACGGGCTTTTACCGGCAAGTACGTAAACAATGATGCTAAAGGCACTTATTATTGCGCTGTTTGCGGCAATACGCTTTTTCGTTCCGATGCGAAGTTTGCCAGCACTTGCGGATGGCCCAGCTTCTTTGAGCCCAGCCGTCCGGGCGCCGTCATCTATAGAGAAGATGATTCTCACGGGATGCATCGAACAGAGGTGGAATGTGGCAGATGCAATTCGCATCTCGGCCATATTTTTGATGATGGTCCGCCACCGACCCATAAAAGATATTGCATGAATTCGATTTCACTGGATTTTGTGCCGGACAAATAAGGTATCAGTAACGAGGACTGTTGCGCCTTTGATCATTTGGCTTTTAACAATCCCTGTAGTCCAAGCCAGTCACCATACCTGTCTATCCAGGTGTCGGTAGGAATATTCTGTTTGTGCATACCAAATCCGTGGTTTCCTTTTTGATAGATATGTATTTCCGCAGGTTTTTTTGAAGCCAGCCATTTGGAATACAGGTCAACACTGTGCGAGGCAAGACCAAAGCCATCATCTGTTGCGGCCGCAAGAAACAAAGGCGGCGCATCGTCAGCTACGTTACCCTGTAAAAAAGCGGGCATATAAGCATAAATGGGCGCGACAAAATCAGGCCTGTTTTCAGGTGTGTAATTAAAAGCAGTGGAGGCCGCAACCGTGCCACCCGCGGAAAACCCGATGATACCGATGCGCGCAGGGGATATACCGTATTCGGCGGCATGGTCCCGGACATATTTAATAGCCTGTCTCCCATCTGCAATACATAATGGAACAATAGGAGAGGCTTTTTCCTCGAAATCGCTTTTTTTCATATTCTCATTCAGCTCTTTCCCCGGGTCATCAGTAAAGCTTTGGCCTAACCTGTATTTAAGCAAAAAAACAGTAATCCCTTTTTTGTTCAGCCAGTCCGCGACCTCCGTGCCCTCATGGGTGGCAGCTAAAATGAAAAAGCCGCCACCAGGACAAACTATAACGGCGGTACCGGTTGGTTTTACCGAAGGGTCGGCCGGATAGACCGTCAAAGTTGGTTTCGAAACATTATAAACAAGCGCATCTTCACCGCCGGAATGGTAAGTTTTTTCACTATAGGTCCAACCCTCAGAGCCGGGTGCGGTCCCACGGTATAATGGAATGACTTTATGCTGCGCCCTGGCACCAAAGCTAATAAGCAGCAAACCGGCGATAATTATTTTTCTGATCATAAATGGTGATTATTTTGACGGTAATGCGCTTTGAGAGGGTGCCGGGTTAGGGAGCATCAGAAGGTAATTCGGACTGGGTGGACTAAAAATAATGTATATTTTTTAAACCCAAAAAAATGGCTTAAAATATTTTGCTTTGCAAATTTTACTTCTTTTCGCGCATGTTGGTGATTCTGCACTGTAGTTCTTTTCCTCCAAGTCGCTCTTTCGGGGAAAGTGTATCTTTGATTCATGTCACACCCTGTTTAATGTAGTTTATGCCTGCCATGCAACATTGGGAATTATTGTTCTTTTTTGCAATCATCGCTTTTATATATTCTTCTGTTGGATTTGGTGGTGGCTCGAGTTACCTGGCGGTTTTGGCTATGTATGCCCTTCCTTTTAAAGAGTTGCGTTTAACCTCCTTGCTATGCAATATCATTGTTGTTACCGGTGGTGTTTATATTTATGTAAAGAATAGTCAGGTAAACTGGAAGAAGATTATTCCGCTCGTCGTGTTGAGTGTGCCAATGGCATATCTGGGAGCTGTTGTGCGAATCAGCCAGGATACTTTTTTTGTTATTCTTGGATGCAGTTTGATCATCGCCGCTATTTTGTTATGGATAAAAACCAGCCCTGCCAGCGTGAGTGGCATAAAAGAACCTCAAAAAAAGAGTTTTGTAAAAAACGGTGTATTGGGTGGCACTATCGGTTTCTTATCCGGTATGGTAGGTATAGGCGGAGGAATTTTTCTTTCCCCCGTATTGAATTTAATGAAATGGGATCTGCCTAAAAAAATAGCCGCAACGGCTAGTGTGTTTATATTGGTAAATTCTGTTTCGGGTATTGCAGGACAATTGGCCACGCTTCCTGAAGGTCTTAACTATTCCCGGATTATTTTATTATGTTTTGCTGTTTTTGTTGGCGGCCAAACCGGATCCAGGATGTCGGTCAAATTTAATCCGATGATCGTTAGACGGATGACGGCAGGGTTGGTGTTTTTTGCTGGAATGGAAGTTCTGTTCCGGCATTTGCCTGCGGTTTTAAAAATCTTTTAACTTATGATACTGTCGTTACGCGATAGAAACTTTAAAAAAACGGTCCCGATTTGGAAGAAAGAAGTATTTGAGGATGGCGGGAAATGGTGTCTGCACACGCATGAGGCTGGCTATTTCTGCGTTTCCGATGGTCGTTTTTTGTTAAATTTAGGCGTTAATTATTGCTAAAATCATACGGAAATGAAGGAATTGGAATTAGTTTCCATTAAACAAATGCCCATCAGGAAGGTGAACGGCTTCAGCAGTTCGCCGGTTTCGGATATACTTTCCGTAGAGGAGCCGCTTGAAATAAGAATAGGCTACGGAACGAAAGCGGCGCGTGTACAGAAAAGCATCTCCGTAACCATGCGCACGCCGGGAAATGATCTGGAACTTGCGGTTGGGTTTTTATTCACAGAAGGAATTATTTCCTCCTATGATCATGTAAAAGCTGTGCATCACGCAGGTTTGAATTGCTCTTCTCAAAAAGAAAATATTGTTAAGGTAGAACTCGCCGAAAGTTTCGTGCCCGATCTGATGCAATCGGAAAGGAATTTTTATACAACGTCCAGCTGCGGTGTTTGTGGAAAAGCCTCTATTCAATCTATAAGGACGGTAAGCCCTTTTTGCCATTTGGGAAAGCCTCCGTTAACCCTGTCTGCGGACGTACTTTATACATTGCCGCGAAAATTGAAAGATGATCAAAATGGTTTTGCTGCCACCGGCGGCATTCATGCATCCGGACTTTTTACGATGGAAGGCAACCTGGTGCTATCGCGGGAAGATGTAGGGCGGCATAATGCATTGGATAAATTGGTCGGGATGGCGCTGACGAATTACCTGCTGCCATTGAACCAGCATATGTTGCTACTCAGCGGAAGAGCCAGTTTTGAATTAATTCAAAAAGCTGCTATGGCGGGCATTTCGATTGTGGCTGCCATCGGCGCTCCCTCAAGCCTTGCGGTTGATTTAGCCGAAGAATTTGACATGACGCTCCTGGGTTTTCTGAATGAAAGCAGGTTTAATATATATAGTCTCAGTGAACGAATTTCAATTCCGGAAATAAATGAAAATCAGAATAAAAGCTAATTCCCTGAGATACCGGCTAACGCAATCCGACGTGGCAAAGCTATGGTCTGAAGGCTTTCTGGAAGAACGCACCGAATTTTCGGGGAAAGCACTGATATATGCAATCTTAACAGGAAATGAGGATACCCTTTCTGCCGATTTTATTGCGGACAGGATAGTTTTAAATATGCCAAAGACGATGATTGATGAACTTTATAATACGGAACGCGTAGGTTTTGATGATCTTAGGGGTCCTTTAACTCTGCTGGTAGAAAAGGACTTTGTTTGTAAGGACAAGGTTGAAGAAGATCAAAGTGATAATTACCCAAATCCTTTAACATGCTAACTAAATTCAGGAATGATGAAAGAAGATAGCCCCCAAAATAATATTGAAAAAAAGGATGACAGAAAGCCGGACGCGGAAAATCCCTACAAGCTATCAGACCTTAAATTAACCAGGGTGGAAAAATGGGCTGCGGGTATTCCTGCTGTTAAGGCGGCTTTCAGTGATCTTATCGAAGAAAAAACGCTTATTCGGGGCATTCGGGCTTTGTTTAAAATGAACCAGGTCGGAGGTTTTGATTGCCCGAGTTGCGCCTGGCCCGATCCCGATGATGAGCGTTCAGCCATTGGGGAGTACTGTGAAAACGGAGCGAAGGCACTGGCAGAGGAAGCGACCACCAAAAAAGTTACTGCGGAGTTCTTTCAGGAGAATCCGGTTTACGAGCTTGCTAAACTGGATGATTATAAAATCGGGAAGATGGGGCGATTGACCGAGCCCGTGTATCTTCCGAAAGACGGCACGCACTATCAACCCATCAGTTGGGACGATGCATTTAAGAAAATTGCGGAACACCTGAACGCATTGGCTTCGCCTGATGAAGCGGCTTTTTATACTTCGGGCCGAACGAGCAATGAAGCATCATTTGTTTATCAGCTCTTTGCAAAAGAATATGGAACCAACAATATGCCGGACTGTTCCAATATGTGCCACGAAACATCCGGCACCGCTTTGATGCCAACCATTGGGATTGGAAAAGGAACCGTGAAACTGCATGATTTTTACGATACGGATGTTATTGTTATTATTGGACAAAATCCCGGAACGAATGCACCCCGGATGATGAGCGCGCTGGAAAAAGGTAAAGAGAAAGGCGCTAAAATTATTGCCATCAATCCTTTGCCCGAAGCAGGTTTGATGGGATTTCTTAACCCACAGCAAATAAGCGGTATTGTCGGCAAAGGAGTTAAGCTGGCAGATCTCTATCTGCCGGTAAAGATAAACGGCGATATGGCGCTGTTAAAAGCCCTCGAATTACTCTTGCTTGAATTTGAAAGGAAATCTCCCGGAGAAGTATTTGATCAAAAATTCATCGCCGGTAAAACTGTTGGATACGATGCTTTTATCAAACAGTTTGACGAATACAAACTGGATGATCTGGCGGAAGCTTCCGGCGTTTCAAAAGCTGCCCTTTATGATGCCGCTCAAATGCTGGCATTCAAGAAGCGGATTATTATTTGCTGGGGAATGGGGCTTACCCAGCAACCTAACGGTGTGGATATGATTAGAGAGATTGTCAATTTGCTGTTGTTAAAGGGGAGTATCGGTAAGCCCGGTGCTGGTGTTTGCCCGGTTCGGGGGCATAGCAACGTACAAGGGAATAGAACTATGATGATTAATGAAAAACCGACCAACGAGCAATTAGACCGCTTAC
This sequence comes from Chitinophagaceae bacterium, assembly GCA_041691395.1. Classification (GTDB taxonomy): domain Bacteria; phylum Bacteroidota; class Bacteroidia; order Chitinophagales; family Chitinophagaceae; genus Puia. Next base: position 17,188 of record JBEPUT010000029.1, on the reverse strand, counting down.
AGCAAGTGTTCGGCTTCAACCCGCCCCGTCAGCACGGGTACGGTGTTGTCAAGGCTATCAAAGCGATGCATGAAGAGAAGCTAAAAGTACTTTTCTGTATGGGCGGAAACTTCTTATCCGCAACACCAGACACCGGCTATACCGCTGAAGCCGTAAGGAAACTCCGTTTAACCGTTAGTGTTTCTACCAAATTGAACAGAGGGCACCTTGTGCACGGGGAAGAGTCAATAATACTCCCTACCAGGTCGCGTAGTGATATAGACAGGGTAAATGGCGAACAGCAGTTTGTGAGTACGGAAAACTCCATGGGCGTTGTAGAATCATCAAGGGGTATGCTGCAACCGGTTTCTGACGACCTCATTAACGAAACGCAGATTGTATGCCGCATGGCGATGGCCACCCTGCGGAACAGGTCTGTTGTGAACTGGAAGCGCTATCACGATAGCTATGATGCGGTCAGGGACGATATTGAAAAATGTATTCCCGGTTTTGAAGACTATAATATCAGGGTAAGGCAAAAGGGAGGATTCTACCTGCCTAATGCAGCACGGGAAGGGAACTTCATTACCAAACAATTCGGCGACCGTGCTCCATTTACATTAACCGCCGTACCGGACAATTTCCTGAAGCATGATGAATACATGATGGCTACCGTCCGTACGCACGACCAGTTTAATACAACTATTTATGGCCTGGATGACCGCTACCGGGGCATTAAAAATGAACGTCGGGTAATATTCATGAATCAAAAGGATATTGAGAAGGCAGGGTTTATGCCCGAAGATATAGTGGATTTATTTAACTATGATGATGGCATCGAACGCATCGCTCCTTTGTTCGTTATTGTTTCTTACCAAATACCCGAAAAGAATACAGTTACCTATTTTCCGGAAACGAATGTCTTGGTATCCATTAATAACGTTGTCCGGGAAAGTAATATGCCGGCATCAAAGTACGTTAAGATTAAAATCAAAAAGCATACCCCTGATATATTCAAAAGAATAGACGAAACCCTTTATCACAGTACGTTATAGCCGTGCTCATCATCCCTGCCTTGTTGACTGTGCAGAGTTTAACCTCTTTTCTGCAAAATTCCGTTGGCTATTGCAGCCTCTTCAGGTGTATTGACGTTCATTAAAGCATCCGGATCGGATGGTTTTAAAATTAACGCATTACTGCTGATTAAAACTTTTCGCGGGCAGGTAATTCCGCTCCCCAGGAAATTCAATAAAACCGGATAGCTTTCCGGTTCCCAAATGCTGATTAACGGTTCCGGTAAACCGTCAAACGGACTTTCGTAAGCGGTCGCCAACCTTTCGGCGTTTCTGTTTTTAATTAAAAACTGCAGTGATTTTTCGTCCAGTAGGGGCAAATCGCAGGCAACCACCAACCACGCCTTATCTCTCTGAGAACGCAGGGCAGAAAGAATGCCACCAAATGGCCCCATATTCAGAAACGTGTCAGTCAATGCATTGTATCCGGTATCGAAATACTTTAACTGATCTTCGCGGCAGGAAATAAAAACGTCATCGCAAAATGAACCAAGCAAATCCGCAGCAAAATAACGCTGTTCTTTTCCATGCCATTTCAGCAAATCTTTATCGGCACCCATTCTCCGGCTTTTCCCTCCGGCAAGCACCAGCCCGTTCATTTTAGGGATATTATGGTCGTTTAAAATCACTTTTTCCACCCGTTTTTTCTATTAATTTTATTTCCTTAATCACCATATCATGGCTCAAAGCCTTGCACATATCATAGATGGTCAGTGCCGCAATGGCTGCGCCTGTGAGTGCTTCCATCTCAACGCCTGTTTTGGCTTCAATTTCTGCTGTGCAGTGAATGACGACTTCCTGTTGATCATTGATCTCGATAGCGATCTCACAATTATCTAATCCTATCGGATGACAAAGCGGTATCAGTTCTCCCGTTTTCTTGGCTGCCATGATTCCGGCAATGATAGCCGTTTGAAAAACCGATCCTTTTTTTGTTTTAAAATCATCTTTCTGAAGCGGTACCAAAACTTCATCCGGTAACATCACCACACAACTTGCCACTGCTTTTCTTCGGGTGATTTTCTTTTCACTCACGTCCACCATGACCGGTTGAGATTTTTTATTTAAATGAGAAAGTTCAGCCATAATTAAGATTATAAGGTTAAAAATGATACCGCCACACCTTGTATGCCTCTCCCTTTTTAAAATCCTTTTTATCCATAGGTAATTCCATGAAGGCATCCGTACAGATCAAATTGGAAAAATCGCCGGAGCCATTACCTTCAACAGGTTCTGCCAGGCATTGCCCGTGATGATTGACGCTTAATTTTACCTGGACAAAATATTGCAGAGGATATGGAAAAAGAATATCTCGTTGCAGCATTGCAAATCCTGGTGACGAAGCTTTTATTCCCAAAGACGTTTCCAGCCAGGGCATAAAATAGCGATGCAGGCACAAGAATACGGAAACAGGATTTCCCGGTAATGCAAAAATCAAACGCCGGTTTTCGTGTGTTCCAAACCAGAATGGTTTTCCAGGCCTTTGTTTTACCTTATGAAATAATTTTTTTACACCGGTATTTGCCAATGCCTGCGGAACATAATCAAATTTTCCCATGGAAACGCCACCAGTCATCAGAAGAACATCATACACTTGTAAACAACGACTGATCTCGTTTTTAATAACATCATAATCATCCTTTACATGCAGCCTGTCCGCATGGATATTGTATTTCTCCAGGGCTGATTTTATGATAACGCTATTAGAACGTCTTAACTGATATGGAGAAGGTACTTTTTCTGCGCTTACCATTTCATCCCCTGTAGTAATGATAATAACCCGGGGAAGCTTTTTCACCAGTAGATTAACTTTTCCGATGGAAGCAGCCAGCCCTATTAATGCGGGAGAGATGATTCTGTTGGCATCCGCAACCACATCACCCTGCCTTTTATCTTTTCCCTGAAGATGGATATTTTGTCCTTTTTTAATATCCTGAATATTTATTGTTGCTATGCCATTACCAATCAGCATATCCTCATAACGAATGACCGTATCTACCGATGTATGCAACGCAGCGCCGGTCATGATTTCTATACATTCGTTTTTTGTTGAAATGGCTGCTGGTGTTTCCCCGGCTGCCTGTGTAGCTTTTATTTTAAAGGACTGCAAACCATCATGAAAAGCACTATAATGAATGGCGATACCATCTACGGTAGCCCTGTTGAATGCTGGCAAATCCCGGTCGGCAAAAAGGTTTTCCGCCAGCACGCTTCCCAATGCCGATTCATAAGGAATTGTTTCCGTGCCATAATCCCTTGCTTGGGATTGTACGATCTTTTCGGCCTGGGCTGTTGTAATAATGTCCATCAACTTATTATCCTCCTGTCTGCCGGTGGGTAATCATCCTGCATTCATTTATCTTCATCTGAATTCTTTCAAAATTAGACTTTATTTTTCGGGTGGAGAAGACGACTACGGGGATTTGTGATTGAAGAGGAAATCCGGGAATGATGTTTGCTGTTGCAAATAACAAATCATACAAATTCATTTTATGCAAAAGATCAGTCCTTTCGTTTGGTTCGACAACAATGCTGAAGAAGCGATGGGCTTTTATCTTCCCATTTTCAAGGACTCAAAGGTAATCTCGGTCGCCCGTAACCCACCAGGTGCTCCCGGACCCGAGGGTGCGTTGCTGGTGGCCTCCATCCGGCTGGATGGACAGGAAATTATTTTGATGAATGGCGGCCCTGGTCATCCCCTGACTGATGCCATCTCGCTTACGGTCAACTGCGGCTCTCAGGAAGAGGTCGATTACTATTGGAACAAGCTCCTTGAAGGTGGCGGAAAGGAGATTGCCTGCGGTTGGCTAAAAGACAGATTTGGTCTTCACTGGCAGGTAACGCCTATCATTTTGACTCAGCTGCTTAGCGACCAGGACAAGGCAAAGGCAGGTCGCGTCATGCAAGCCATGATGAAAATGATCAAGCTGGACATAGGAACGCTGAAGGCCGCAGCAGATGCAAAGTAGCCGGCATGGCCCACCACGAAATGTTGTTTGATGCTGTTATTTTTTATCGAATTGCGATAAATTTAACTTTGGATCTATCTTTTCGTTTGACAGACGCATGTCATCCCATGTTATTTTTTCATTGGCTCTGGCGGCATTTCTCCCTAAAATAGCTGTAAGCGTGGATTCTGAACCTTGCTGAATTTCATTCAGGTGATTTCCGGTCTCAATGCTCTGAACAAAAGATTTGACCTTATTTGTATCCGCATCATAGAGTGACGATAAAAAAGCCCCTGAAGCCACCTGCTCCGGAGTTGCTTCTCCTTTTACGACACCGGAGTTCCAATTGTTTTCACCATTGATAAATACGCCCCGGTTATAATGTGCTTCGGCCATTCCTTTCGTTCCGATAAACCGGGCGCAAACATCGCCAAAAACCGGTCCTGATTGCGTTGAATGTATAGACATATTTACCCCTTTCGAATACTTGTAAACCACCTGGTAATTATTCCATGCATTTCCAAACCCGGGCCCTTGTTTTAATCCTCCCGTACCCATGGCCTCAACGGGATGTTCCTGAAGCGCCCAGTTACAAACATCCAGCATATGAATACCCTGGTCAACCAAAATTCCTCCCGACAATTCGAGAAAGTGAAAGTGATTCCGGATACGCGCTTCATCATTCGGTATGTTTTTGTAAGGTCTAAGCGGAACACCCGATGAAAAATAATACAGATCGGCGCTGATCACATCCCCTATATCCCCACTTTGAATTTTTTTAATTATTTCGACATACGGGGTGGCGTACCGAATTTCAAAGCCGATGGCAACACTCAACTTCCCATTTAACTTTTTACCTAATGACTCTATTTCTTCGCATCCATGTACGTCTATGGCAGCAGGCTTTTCGCAATAAACATGCTTTCCGGCCGCAACCGCTGCTGTAAGAAATAGGGGATGGGTATAACATGGAGAGGATATCAATACCGCATCCACCTCCCGATTTTCCAGCAATTTCAGATAAGCTTTCGAACCCTGGTAAATGTTAGATTGTTGTATTTCAGGCAATCCTTTCTCAGTATTCAGCATGTTAAATTTTTGCAACGCGCCTTGCAACTGATAATCAAAAATATCCGCCATGGCAACGATGCTGATGTTCGTGTTTTTCGACATTGACGAAATAACGGACGTTCCCCGGTTTCCACATCCGATAATACCCATCCGTATGACAGAATTACGCTTCGTGCCGAAAACAATGTCCGGTCTCAAAATCAAGCCCGCTGAAACCATACCGGTATTCCTTACAAAAATTCTTCTTTTCATAGTCTTAATGCCTTTGTTGATTCAAAATAAGATAATTCATCAAAAGGACCTGAGAATTCCTGGCGTTTTCAATATTCCATTGATCATTTTCCAGTCCTTTCGTTGCTCTTCATTTGCCGAACCCTGTTTGGTCGTCGAAAGAATTGGAGGCAAAATTAGTTTCCAATAGCTTGCAGTTCTCAATAATCCCGTAATTATTTATGGTGTAAATGAATAACAACTGTCAATTAACGAAAATGTCAGCAATGAAAAAGAGCAAATGGATAATATGGAGCGCGGCTTTGTTTATAGGAATGTTATGGTGCTGTAACGTGGTTAATGCGCAGCGGGATGGTCCTCTTCACGTGGAATACCTCCAGGCGGGAAAGGCAGGTGCGCAGTTAACCACACTTCCCGTGCATGACGTGCGCGTTACTGCCGAGGCGCGGATAACCACGTATCGTAATGACCTGTACCAGGTCGTGGTTCAGGAAATCGACCGGGGCAACTACACAGAAATCAACGGAGACCTGCAATATCTTGGCGAAGGCAACTCCTGCTTAACACTTCGAATCGTTTTTCCATTCAAGGGAAAAAGCTGGACATGGTATAGTGGATTGGAAAAAGCAGGCGCCATGACAGCAGGACTCAGCTACACAGATACTGTTTCCATTCAGACTGTTTTGCCCCCCGATGGTGCGTTCAATGGAAAGAGTCTTGCCGATGGCGGATATGGCGATCCTGTAGGTTGTGGTACCATGTCGTTTTATCCACTGAGTGCCGTAAGCATCGATCATAAAGGAAAAGGTCTGGGCGTTGACCTGACCATTCCCATGCTGTATCGTCTGAGCGCGGAGACAGGCCAGGGATTGATCGCTGAGTTTGACGTAGCCACGAGTCCCTTAACCGATAAGTTCACCAACAGGGCATTTTTCAAGTTGTGCCGGTTCAACTTCAACAGTCAGTGGGGCATGAGGGCGGCACTTGCAAAATATTATTCCATCTATCCCGAATCTTTTAAAAAGAGAGTAGTGAACGAAGGCATCTGGCTGCCATTTACGCCGCTGCGCTCCATCGCGCACTGGGAAGATTTTGGATTTGCTTTTCATGAAACCAGCGCCTATACTAACGATATAAAAGATGGTAAAAAGCTGTCCACAATTCTTTCCGACAAAGGAACGGGCGTCTCCAGTTTCCAGTACACCGAGCCTTGGGATATTCAATTTCCCATCAATACAAAGGATCTTTCCTATGATAGCGTTATATCAGATAATAGTCTGCCCAAAAATCACCAGGAATATCTTCATATCAGCAGTACCCGGGACAAGAATGGGCAATGGCAGACCCGCCGGCTGGAAACTCCCTGGTTCAAATCCGGATGGGCGGTAAGCATCACCACCAATTGCGATCCGGATCTTTTCGGATTCAACCGCTATCAATTCATTTTACAGGACGAAATCCGACCCGCTATAAAAAATGATGTAGACGGAGTCTATTTTGATTCCATGGAATGGAACTGGCACGATGACCTGAATTACCGCGAAGACCATTTTAGATACACCGACTATCCGCTGACGTTCTCTGCGAAAGTCGGCAGACCCGCCATCTGGAATTTTGCCTCTGAATTTGAGTTTATGAAAAAGATCGGGGATGAAATGCATTCGCAGGGCAAGCTGGCCATGGGAAATGGTCACGGCTGGAACCCGTTTGCGGCGGCGAATCTCGACCTGTTTGGCGCTGAGCTAAGCTGGTACTCCACTGGCGATCATGACACCAAAGCATTGGATTTTAAACGGGCGATCTCCTTTCAGAAGCCTATCGTTTTTCTGCTGAATGAAGGCCTGAACGATAAGGCATTCACCGATGCTCCCTATGACGGATATGAAGTTTATTTTGAAAAATTAATGGCATACGGCTTCTTTCCCTCTTTCTTCAGCACAAACGCTTCCAGCAATCCTTACTGGAAGGATCCCAAAAAGGTGGAGAACGGCCGCCCGTTTTTCAAAAAATACATTCCCATCATCAAACAGATCGCCGCAGCGGGCTGGCAGCCTGTTACGCTCGCTACGAATAATACGGAAGCCGTGAGAATAGAACGCTTTGGCGAGGGAGATACCCTATTTTTTACCATCAGGAATAATGGAAACAGCGAGGCGCAATGCATTGTGTCGCTTGATTTACGCGCATTGAAAATCCCGGCAAAGTTTTCAGCCGCTGAACTGGTGGAAAATATACCGGTAAAGATTGTTCAGAACAAGCTATATATAAATGTCCCTGCGGGCCGCACCTGGGTCGTTCAAATCAAAGGACTAACGGCGACAGGAAAATAGCAATATCCAGTCTAACACCGAGCTATAAACGACGTTCAATGGAAATTGGTCATATCTTTAACGCTTAACCAGAATAAAACATACGCATGAAGGGTAATTTATATCTTCTATTACTTCAGGTGTTTGTCTTGACCGCAGCTGCTCAGCCTTCCCATTACAAAAATACCTGGACAAAAGCGCCTGTTCACATTCCAAATGATGTTTCAACCGATGCACCTTTAATGGGAAATGGCGATGTTACGATGAGTGTTGGGTATAAAGGCAATTGTTTACGATATTATGTAGGCAAAAATGATTTTTGGAGATTACGCTCGCAGGCTGATAATTTATCAGGGCCCCGGGTTGCCGGATTCTTCGACATAAAAATAGCAGGATTTGATGATGCCGGTTTTTCTGCCGAACAACAGCTCGGCAATGGTATAACCACTTGTCTGTTAAAAAAAAAGGACCAGGTTATCACAGCGAAGTCCTGGGTATCAGCAACCCGTAACCTGATATTTATCGAATTAAACGCCTTAAACAAACCCACAACGCTTTCCGTTGAGCTGACTGCCCCGGTTAATACCCAGGCCAGATTATCATCCGGGAAAAGCGGGGACATGGATTGGCTGACCCGCTCCTTTGCTGATAGCGTGGATTTAGTTACTGAAGTTGCCATTGCAGCAAGAGCCATTAATTATTCGGGTCCCGGCTTTACGTTGCGCCATGGTAGAAAATTGATTATTGCACTGGCAATGGAAAGCAGATTTAAGCCAGGCAAACCGCTGGATCATGTGATCAATGCTGTAAAATCATTGACTGTTGATTCACTGACTGCACTCTTAGTTGAGCATAATAAATGGTGGACTACGTACTGGACCAAATCAAACCTGTCTATTGAGGATAAAGTGCTGATGAAAGCTTACTATCAGGGCTTATATACGATGGCCGCCTGCAGCCGCGACCTCCATTTTCCTCCCGGCCTTTTTGGCTGGACCACGGTGGATCAGCCAAGATGGAATGGGGACTATCATTTAAATTATAATTTTCAGTCGGCATTTTATGCACTTTACGGAGCCAATCGTGTCCGGCAAGGCGAGCCGGAAGACGGCCCACTGCTTGATTTTATGCCCAGAGGGGAATGGTATGCGAAAAATGTTACGCATACCAGGGGCATTTTGTATCCGGTCGGTATCGGCCCGCTGGGTATTGAAGTTACCAGAAATTTCACATTCGAGGAATACCAGAAAGCAGGCGATATTGAGCAGGGAGGATTGTTTTTCGGGCAGCGTTCCAATGCCGCTTATGGCCTTGTAAACATGGCGCAACAATGGCGATGCACCTACGATTTAATGTATGCTAAAAAGATTTATCCTTACGCATTGGAGGTTGCCAACTTTTGGGAGGATTACCTGAAGCTTGAAAATGGGAGGTATGTTATCTATAACGATGCTATTCACGAAGGTTCTGGCAAAGATAAAAACCCCATACTGTCGCTTGGATTGGTTCGGAATGCTTTCAACCTCATCGTTGATTTGAGTTCCGCATTAAACGTCGATGAAGACAGGCAGGCCAAATGGAAAGACATTCTGAACGGGATCAGCGAATATCCTATACAAATAAGAGCAGGTAAGAAAGTATTTCGTTATACGGAGGAAGGGCTTGCCTGGTGGAACGATAATGGCTTGGGCATTCAGCACATCTATCCTGCCAACGGAATTACGTTAGACAGCAGCAGCGAATTATTGCAGGTCGCCCGTAATACGATTGCGGAGATGCATCGCTGGCAGGATATCAATACGAGTAATAGTTTTTTTATGGCCGCCATCCGGGTAGGATTCGATCCTGCTGTCATTTTTGCCGAGCTTCACAAATATGCATTGCATACTTATCCCAATGGCTTTCAGGCAGACAACCCGCACGGCATCGAAAATAGTTGTACGGTTGCCAATGCACTAAATGAAATGCTTTGCATGAGCGTGGGTAATGTTATTCGTTTGTTTCCTGCTTTGCCCAAAAAACAACAGGCTTCATTTACCAATATCCGGACCTGGGGCGCATTTTTAGTGTCTGCCAAAGTAATGGATGGTATGGTATCGAACGTAAAAATAGTAAGTGAAAAAGGCAGGTTGTGTACCCTGATCAATCCCTGGCCCAACAGAAAAATAAGTTTACTGCGCAACGGGAAACAGGGCGAAACGTTCAGTGGCAACAGGCTTTCATTCAAAACATCGGTGAACGAGACAATACTAATTAGTACATCACACTGAATATCTTTTCAAATAAGCATCAGATGAAGCTCAATCATTTATTTTACCGGGTGGCCCTTGGGGCTCTTATGGGACCGGCGGCTATTGTTTCCGTTAATGGACAGTCCGTAACGAGGTCCATCCGCACGCCCGAATACCGGGCTTTGCAGGAGCGCCTGTCAAAGGGCTGGAATACCTGGTACAACAACAGTCTTCTGTCGTGGGTCCTGCTGCCTCAGGGCTTTTCCATCAATCTTTGCCTGGACAATTATGACGATGGGGACTATCTGAGGGAGGTCTACAAGTCTTCGCCCACTCAGCACCGCCCGGAGACGGTAGTACCCGGTCTGCGTTCTGACGACGGCAGCTATACCTCCCTGCGTGTCCGCTTTCGTGATGCCGAGTTTACGGTGGAGAGCGCCACGGATGGGGGAGACGAGTTGATCCTCGTGACGCCCTTGAAACCGGGCCGGCAGATGCTTGTCGTCGAAGCCGGTGTCCAGTATGGCTTTAAAGGCCAGGTTGGCTCTGAAGAGGCCGGTACTGCTGAAAGACCGGGCGACCGGAAGCTGCTGTACCGGTCGGGCGGAGCGGTGCTTGAGGTCGGCAGTTCAGAGCCGCAGTCACCCAACGCATACGTCGTCAGTTCGGCACCCCATTTCTGCATCTTGCTGAACAAGCCGGCGGCGATATATACTGGAAGGCGCCGCAGCTTGGAAGAGATCCGGACTTTCCTGGATACGCGTCGTCACAAGGAGGAGCAGCGTGGTCAGGCATTTGGAGAACTGACGGATTGTTTCCGGGCGATGCAGACGATCCTGTCCTGGAATACGGTCTACGACGGAGCCAACGGGCGGGTCATCACCCCCGTGAGCCGGTTGTGGAACCGGGGCTGGGGCGGTTTTGTGCTGTTCGACTGGGACACCTATTTTGCCGGGTACATGTGTTCCTATTTCAACAAGGACCTGGCTTATGCGAATATGGTGGAGATCACCAAGGCGATCTCGGCGCAGGGGTTCATTCCCAATTACCAGGCGCCTTTTGGAAATTATTCGTGGGATCGTTCGGAGCCGCCGGTGGGATCCATCCTTGTCCTGGATATATACAAGCGCTACAAGGAGAAATGGTTCCTCGAAGAGGTCTACGACGAGCTGCTGTCCTGGAACAGGTGGTGGGCAGCGCAGCGGAGCATCAAGGGCTATCTGGCCTGGGGTTCGGACAATGTGCCCGATTCGCTCCGCATGAATGATAAATTCAGTATAGTAGCGGCGCGTCTGGAATCGGGACTGGATAATTCCCCGATGTATGACAGTGTTCCTTTCAACGAGACGACACACACGATGGAATTGGCAGATGTAGGGTTGATGAGCCTGTATGTTGCGGATTGTCACGCCCTGGAGGAGATGGCGCAGGTGCTGGGCCGGAAAACGGATGTGAAGGAACTGCGGGAAAGGGCTGGGAAATATGGCAAATCGCTGGCGGGATTGTGGGACGGGGAGAAGGGCATCTTCCTGAACCGGCGGACGGATACGGACCAGAAGTCCTACCGCCTTTCGCCGACGCTTTTTTATCCCCTGCTGGCGAAGGTCGCTACGCAGGCCCAGGCGGAGCGCATGATGAAGGAGCATTATTTCAACAGCAACGAGTTTTATGGAGATTATGTTATGCCATCCATTGCCCGTAACGATCCTGCCTTTCACGACAACGACTATTGGAGAGGAAGGATCTGGGGGCCGATGAATTTCCTGGTCTATCTCGGTATCCGGAACTACCGGCTGCCGGACGCGAGGGCGGACCTTGTGAAGAAGTCGAAGGAGCTGCTGATGAAATCCTGGAAGAAGGATGGTTCGATCTTCGAGAATTATAATTCGGTGACGGGACAGGGGGACGATGTGAACAGCGCCGATGCATTTTATCACTGGGGAGCTTTGCTGAGCTTCCTGTCCATCCTGGATGGGGAAAAGCAGCAAGGCAAATAGGAAAAGCAGTCACCCATTTGCCTTGCTCGCCAACGGGTCGTCATAGCCCCCAGGCACAGCATTCAAACTTAACTTAACAACCTGGCCTTTTGATATTGAAAATAGAGAGTATCATAAATTTACAGAGACAATGAAAAATGCGCCTTTAATAATCCTGATAACTGCGACATCATTTTGCTTTGGTTTCGCTTCTAAGACAATAATCTCCAATAAAAATAAAAATACAAAAATGAAAAAGGTAACAGGGATAGGCGGTATTTTCTTCAAATGTGAAGACCCAAAAGCAATTAACGAATGGTATAAAACACATCTCGGCTTTGACACAAGCCCATATGGTACAAGCTTTGAATGGCGACAAGTTGATGACAATACAAAAAAGGGACTTACCCAGTGGAATCCTTTTGCAGAAAACACAAAATATTTTGAGCCTTCAACAAAAGACTTCATGATAAACTATAGAGTAGAGAATTTAGAAGCATTGGTTGAAGAATTAAGAAAGGAAAACGTAACTATCGTTGACAAAATTGAAACATATGATTATGGAAAATTTGTTCATATTTTAGACATCGAAGGAAATAAAATTGAATTGTGGGAGCCAAAAGATTAGCATATGAATTGAAAAATAATGGTCCCATTCTCCCGGGAACAATGGTCGGAGGTCGGTCAACGGAGCGTCTGATATTCAAGCATAAGAACGCCGTTGTCGAACACCCGTGAGTGTTTGAGTCCGAATTTCTTCAATTCCCGGTTGTCATCAAAAAGCCTCAACCCGCCGCCGACTGACAGGGGATGAACCATCAGCCGCAACTCGTCGATGAGGTCGTGCTGAAGCAGGGCCTTGGCGAGGGTGGCACTCCCATAGACGAGGATATCACCAGCACCGGAGTTCTTCAGCGAAGCGACGTCTTTGGCCACGTCGCGAAGGATATGACAGTTGTTCCACTCCGTCTTTTGCAGGCTTTGGGATACGATATATTTCGGCATCCGGTTGATGGGGTCGGCGAATGCGCCGGTCTGGCCAGGCCAGTACGCGGCGAACGCTTCGAACGTCGTTTTGCCCAACAGCAGGGAATCCACGCTGGAAAGCTCATCAATCTTGTACTTCCTGGCTTCCGGAGAGCCGTATCCAACCTGCCAGCCGCCATGAGGATGATCGGTTTCTTTGCCGCCGGGTGCCTCGATAACCCCATCGAGGGTGATGAATTCGGTAACTATAATTTTTCGCATGATCTTTTTTTGTAAAACTAGGAAACCTTGTTTGATCAAACGGGGGGAGAAGACGACATTTAAAAGGGGCAAATGCGCCGGGTGGTTGAAGAGGATAGGTTACCTGAGGCTGGATAGAATTCCATTTCTTAACCAAAATATGGCCTCGTGTTATCGCGCCGAAGTATCTGTAACGGGAAAATGTAAATTTACTTTGTCATGCATGGTATATAAGCGATATCTTTTGCCGTCGTTAACCAGGATACCACTGGATTTGTTTTCTCCCAGAACAGGATTTCCCGGATATTTTTTCCAATGGATTAAATCTTTTGAAACGGCTACATTGGTTGACCATTCGCTCAGGTCTTTTTTTGCTGATGCATGATAATAACCATAATAAAGACCTTTATACCGGATCACCTGATCCATGGCCACCGCAAATTTATCGTAGGCGTCCGGGCCCTTCGCAATAACCGGATCGTCCTGTACATTTTTCCATATTTTTAAATCTGTGGAAACAGCCAGCCAGATTCCAAGGTCATCCCGCTCATAAAATAAATACCAGGTTGAATCCGATTTCCAGACAGCAGGTGTTCCGAACGGTCCGGGTTCGATTGAATTGCCATTGGTTTGCCGGATATCCAGGTTGCCTTGTTCAGTCCAGCGAATGCGATCCGGAGAAGTGAGTAAATGGGATGTGTCGCCCCGTCCTTCTGAAAACATATAATAGGTCCCATCGGATTTGACGATGCACACATCTTCCGTCCACCCGCCAGTGTATATAGGGTTTGCGGGATATCGCTTCCAGGCAATTCCGTCAGGTGATGTGGCGTAACCAAGATGTTTTTCAGAATCAATATTTGTATAACCGCAATACCACATATGATATTCGCTGTCCTCTTTCAGAATCCATCCTCTTTCACGGATATGACGATCCCAGGTGGTTGTATCGGTGCCTGAAAAAATAGGGTTATGAGGGTAAGCGACAAAATGGACGAGTTCATCGGGAAATTCCTTTTTTGTATAATTCGTATGGCATTGTATGAAAAGGAAACCAGTCAGAACCCAAAGAAACTTTTTACGCATAGTTTAAATCGTTATCATCCAAATTACTCATTATTCGACGAACCTGGCTTCCGTTCCTGGCTCCGGGTTCATAGGGGTAAGCCGGAGATTTCCTTTTCTCCCTATGACGGAGCCCACTCACCGATTCACTCTGCCGGGATATGACGAAGAGACCGAAATTATGAAATCCCTTCAGCCGCAGATCAGATCCATCCTGCACGGACAGTAGACCATTCATTTACCCCCTCAAAGATGGGATCCTCAAAAGATAATTTTTCGGAGTTTCATCGGAGTGCTAAAAAATATTTTTTTAAAAAAGAACGATTTTGCCGGTTTTAACTGGCCTCTTCTTTCTTATGCTGGCCAGGGTTCGGCTAGGGGCCCGCCAGGGCGTTTTCAGGGGCGGCGGAGGGAATTCCCCTTACAGGCTTCCAACAGGGACCCCGGAAATACCTTGTCAAAACCCTCTCCAGACCCTTTTCCAAAAGCCGGCGATTTAACGGCTTGAATAATATTATTGTTCTGTACTGTGCTGGTGCGCAGTGCTTATGTAATCCATTGCCTGTTGAAAGGTCATTACCTGTAGAGTATTCCTGTGGCTGTTGAGATAGGCGAGCAGCTCACGGTGAGCCGGGGCAGTTGTAGTTATATAGTCTCCGCCAACACCATGAAACATAAAGATACCGAGTCCTCCGCCATACGCTGCTGTCTTAACAAAGGATATCAGGTTGGCACCTGTAATTTTACCTGTAACAGCCCATGACGGCACCAGCAGCGGATCAAGGTTAGAAAAATCAGTAACAACAACTGTGCTGTCGCCTCCCATATGTGCATATTTGACGATTCCATTCCTTCGGAGCGTATCCACATAGTCCACACCGCCAACGGCTGTTTCAAGCTGTGGAATGGCGATGTTTAATTGCGACATGAGTGCATCATCATAAGTTAGCACAATGATGGCTTTTTTGCATTTGGCATATGAACTTGTGCCATAGAGCTTTTCATTGTCATCCTTTTTAATCATCACAAAGTAATTCGTGCCAACCTTATTCCTGCGTGCATCGGCCCCGGCCAACGTAATCTTTCCTTTTGGAAATTTTTTTGCATATACGTTGTAATATTTAAACTGGGCAACAATCTGTCCCTCCTGTTTATCAAATTGCTGCAGCCAGTCGGGTATAGTTGACTGAAAATGCAGATCCAGCGTCTCATAACCTACATACACGATTACGTTTTCATCAACATGAAATGAAAGGAATGCGGGCGCAGTTTTACTTGTATCATTTACATCTCCTTCAATAAAAGTCAGGCCGGCATACTTATCCAAATTGCTAAAATTGATCTGGTCTTTCCAAATAGGAGGTACGGTATCTTTGCTGTCAAAATTTGGCGGTTCGCCGGTTTTCATTATTGATACCTTATACCTCGTTCCCCCGGTGGTAATAACATTCGTTACCTGAACAGTACCCCGTACTTTAGGTTTCACTTTTAATTTGAGATTCGCGTTCACATGATGGCTGCTGTCGCATATCGTAAAGTAGAAATCCTGTGTACCTTTTTCAACCGGTATACCCTGTAAGTAACCTGAAGGTGTTAACTCCAGTCCCTGTGGAAGGTTGTCAGTTTCAGCAAGGAAGCGAATCTGCCCATAGCCCTCGGCCGCAAGCTTCACTCTGTAATACTTGCCTGCCGTGGCTGCCGGCAGCGTTTTTGTGAGCGCTTTCAGAGATATTTCGGTCTTTACATATAACCATGCGGACCCGGACTTGCCACCGTTGTCAGTCGCAACCGCCTCAATGCTGTTGCGGCCGCGTAGCGGTACAATATCAATCGAATATGGAGCTTTTGTAAGTGTTTTTTCGAAATGCCGGTTGAGATAAATATCAAGTTTACTTATGCTGCCGTCATCATCATTGGCCCTGATCACCAAGGTCAGCCGTTTCCCGGCTTGCACCGTACTTTCGTAGCCGGGTTGTTCAAAGAAGACGCCGGGGTATTTATTCCCGTCATTTACTTTTGAATAAGCCCAGTTTACCATATCCTGCCTTGAAGCAGCCTCCCACAATATAACATGGCCAAAGCCTTTAAAATTAGAATAGAGCGGGTTTACGCCGGTAACCCAGGTAGCCCCGGTATCTGCTGCATCTCCGTTTAATACTCTTATATCTTTAACCTGTCTGCGCACAGGCCGGCTAAAATAGTCCGTTTCTCCCTGGTTAATCCACATCGGCAGGTTTTTCAATTTAACTGAATCGCCGTGAAATTTCATTCCCATCGTCATCACTGCGGCGAAATAGTCGGGATATTCATTGATGAAGGTGAAAGTACCTTCTGCGCCCATCGAAAAACCGCAAATGTACATGCGTTTAGCATCCGCATTCCCATTTGCTATCAGGCTGTCCATTACCTTTTTCAGGTCAGAGATATGCTGCTTCCATCCGTGCGATGTTGCGGGCGCAATGATGTAGGTTGGAATGCGCTGTGTATTAGCGCCGAAGTTATGCCACATACGAACTGGTGGATCCACGCAGTTTTTAAGTGTTGCATGGTCATCGACGCCGCAGCACCCATGAAGATACAATGCCACCGGATATTTTCTGCCAGGCAGCATCCCCTTTGGGGTATACAGATAATATTCAGTATCACCCTCTTTGTGCCAGGACCATTCCGGAAAGCCCTTATAGTCGATTTGTTGCGCTGAAAGTGAGGGGATGGTGCAAACGTAAAGTGCCGCTATTAATGCAATTCTTTTTTGAATTTGAGATTTCATAACCTAGGAAAGTTATTGATTAAAAATAGAAATAAATTAACGCCGCCTGTACTGCGATGTGCTATTGTCAAAACCCTGTCTCTGTTATAAGAAGGTATATTACCAAAATATATTGCAATTCCTTTATCCTGTTCTGAGTTTTACCAGTAAGGCTTGGGAGGCGCCCCGTTGAAGATGATTTTCGCAAAATCATTCATTTTATTAGAGCTGTTTTAAGTCCGATCCGAGCGAGACCAGAGTAGGACCAGAGTAGGACCAGAGTAGGACCAGAGTAGGACCAGAGTATGATCAGGGTTCGATCACCATGG
>JBEPUT010000028.1:0-55271 GCA_041691395.1 Chitinophagaceae bacterium | reverse complement strand
TCGTTTCCATCTTAGAATCCGCTGAAACCCAATACAGACAAGAATTTCAAAGAACAACACTGATGTAAATGCAAACAAAATCACGACCACTCCCAATGTAGTTCTTGGACAAAGTATGGGCGCACTGGTTGCCCGGTATGCATTAAAAGACATGGAGAATAAAGGCACCAACCACCAAACCAACATGTTTATCAGTTGGGATGGACCGCATCAGGGTGCTAATGTCCCGCTGGCTTATCAGTATCTTTCGCGCCAGGCAAGGAGGCTATATGTGCATTCTGCAGTACCCCAAATCTTTAATTTTTATAATTACATTATCCGCCCCGCATGGAATGGTCTTGTCAGGTCAATAAACTTAGTTAAGGATCTTTTTAATGGCTCGCCATGGTATGCGTCGCTTCAATACGTCAATTTAGGAGATATAATTAGCGGAGGGCTTAACCTGCAGGATTTTCCGGCTCCGCGTGAAATGCTTATCAACTACCTAAGTTTAAATTTAACCATTGACAATTCTATACACCAAGGCTGGCAAACCAGCATTAAGCAAATGGGTTACCCGCAAGGTTTTACCGGTCAGCCTTGCGCGAAGATTGCAGTGTCTAATGGTTCGGAATGTGCAGCCACTGAAAGTTTTTCACCAGGGCAGGCAATGCTTGATGTGCGTGGCAATGGAAATACAGATCTATTCGGAGACGTTCTTGCCTCCATTGGCTTGCCAATAGCAGGACTAATTCTGAACCAGCCGTCAACTTTATTGGCTGTACTGCTGGCAGCAACCAAATGAATATGAGGTTTTCCTGTTATGCCCAACCAGATGGGGTTACTGCCCAGCAATATGTTGGAGTCATTTCTTATACAAAAAAAATACTTGGATTCATTTCTGTTACCGTGTATTGGACTAACTGGAATGTCAATTCCGATCCCTCAGTGCTTCCTTATGATTATTTTCCCGGAGGTGAATACCCATTACCTGTAGATTTAAAAAGTACACAATTTCAGGCATATGGAGCCAAATTTAATTTGCAGGTAAATGCGGAGCAATCTTCGTTTGATTTTGTTCCGGTAGCCAGTGCGCTTGATATAGGAAGTGGAAATACTGCCCTTTCTAAAACGGATTATTTGACACGATATGTCGGAGCCTATCCACCTGTGGCTCCTAAAAATAGTCCCTTTAGTTCTTATACAACGGCTTATGGTTCATCTTCAAATAATAATGAACAGCATATACAAATCACCCAGCGAAACGGGGACTGGGTTTATAACCAGCTCATGGGTACACCCGTAGTATCTAATTGCAGTTTTATGTGCCCTTCTAACAATATTTTAATAAACGGACCTGCGGCGCTTTGTTCATCCACCGTTTACAATCTGCAAAACCTAGGAAGTGCTCCTAATACGACGGTTGCCTGGACAGCATCTCCCACCGGAATTGTAACAATAGTGCCCGGTGGAACTCAGGCCACCCTTACGGCTAATAGTTTAGGTACTGTAACGCTGTCCGCATCCATTTCAAACTCAACCAGTGATTGTGCCCTTACGGTAACAAAACAAATTACTAGCGGAAATCCACCTACACCCGGCATTACGATTAGGAGCATAGAGCCCCTGAACCATGGTACACAAATGGATGTAACCGTAAATACTACCGCTTCAACTCCTTATTTATGGTATGTAAATTCTGCTTTGGTATTTACGGCTTATAGCACTAATGCAACAATTAACGGCGGCAACAATTGCAATGTTACCAATACTTTAAAAGTTTCGGTGTCAAATACGTGCGGGGCCTCCACGGCCAGTACTACTTATCAAAGACCTTGTACCGGACCAAATTTTATAGTTTCCCCTAATCCGGCAACAGGTGTGATAACTGTTTCAACCACGACTTCCGGTAATCAAAACGTTTTTGCATCCAAAGAAACTACGCAGAGCAAGATTTATCAGCTTAAGGTATTGGACCAAACAGGTAATATAATAAAACAGGTTAACTATAATCAGGGAATTATTACTACAAACGTTGATCTCAGTAATTTGCCCAACGCTCTATACACAATACAGGTATATGATAATATTGGTTGGACAAGTCAGCAGGTTGTAATATTAAAATAACTTATCAGTCCTATAACGTAAGCATCCAACCAACCCCATCATTGTTATATCACGAAAATCATTTATGAGGCCTGATGTGGTTTTTTTGGGGATATCCCGGTAAGCGTTTAGTATCAATCGCAGTATTACGATTAAAGTTTTATATTCCAAATATTTTTTTGTGAGATTTACTGAGCATTGTTTTTTCCCTTGTTGAACGTCTTGATAAACTCCGTCGCTATTGAAGCATTCAATACGGTGAGCTCCTTATCTATTTTGATTGCCCTCTTGAAAAATACTTACCCAGCTCACATTATTGAAATCAACGCCATCAACTTCGACATAGGGCGCTGCAAAAATATTCAGAGCTGGGCCATGCTGTGCCGGTTCAAGTGGAACGTCCCTCCCGTGCGATAGAGTGAGATAATTATTGCTCAAGCTCCCAAAATTGTAGTCCCGGAGCTCAGGATGTTTTGCGGCTTCGGAAGCGTCAATCGTGATCCACCCGGGGTCGGCTACCCAGAACCTCGCCCAGCAATGCCAATCCTTGACTTCTCCCTTACCTTGTTTAAACTTCAAAGGCAGATCGAATACATGATCCGCTGGTTTGAGGTGAGTAACCAGACAGCGAGGAATGACCTGAATGATCTGGTTGAAAAAGGCATTTTGCAGGCAAGAAAATCGGGCAAGAAGATACAGTTCCTGATAACCAGGGATGCCATAAAGAAACTACGCTATCGAAAAGTTTAGATATTTACATCAAAAATCAATTATTCAGCCTCACCTCATAAATACTCGGCCATAACTTACCGGTAATATAGATTTTATTTTTTGCGGAATCATAGGCAATGCCATTCATAACATCTGCCTGCGGATCTTTTTCTTTCACTTCTTTGTTCAGCTTGCTGAAGTCCGCCTTTCCGGTTATTTTCCCGCTTACCGGGTCGATGCGGACGATGTTGCTGGATTCGTAAATATTGGCGTAGATGCTTCCTTTGATGTATTCCAGTTCGTTGATATTTCCCACGGGGCCGTTATTATCCGTAACGCCCAGGATCTTCTCCGTTTTGAACGTATTCGGGTTCAGGAAAGTCAGGTTACTGGTGCCGTCGCTCAGGATCAGGCTGCTGCCATCGGTGGTCATACCCCAGCCTTCCGCGCTGGGAATGTTGAACTGGCCAAGCTTTTTAAAAGTTTTTGCATCGTAAATAAAACCGATTTTATTCTGCCAGGTGAGCTGATAAACCTTTCCATTCAGAAAGGATATGCCTTCGCCAAAATAGATGCTTCGGTCCAGTTCTGCTTTTACGTCAATTTTTCCTGTTTTAGGATCCACTTCTCCGAATATCGATCTCGTAACGGGATTATCTTCCGGGGCGCCGGAGCTCTCATATAATTTTCCATCGTGCACCAAAAGCCCCTCAGTAAATGAATTGGTATCATGGGGGGTGGCATTCACAATGGTATAAGAAATGGCGGCGGGTTCATTACTGACAGCCGGCTCATCAATAGAACCTGAACTTTCTGTGGAATTGGAAGAATCCCGACAGGCTGCAAGGGAAATGGCGAGTATAACAGGCAATAAAAACTTTGGCATATAAAGATTGGTCCGCAAAAATAACCGGATAATTCCTAAAGTTCTGCTAAATCGGCAAAAGTAAAAGCGCCACCTGCCGGCAGCGCTTTTACTTTTTATTTTTCCCCTATTCAAATATGCGACTCAATCTTTTTTACAAAATTGCTTTTGGGTTGTGCGCCAACCAGTTTATCCACCACTTTGCCACCCTTGATAAACAGGATCGCCGGTATGGAGGTTATGCCATAATTCACGGACAATTCCGGATTGTGGTCCACATTTACTTTACCCACGTTGATCTTGCCATCGTATTCTTTGGACAACTCTTCAATCACCGGCCCGATAGCGCGGCAGGGACCACACCATTCAGCCCAGAAATCAATCACGGTTAATTTATCAGAAGCAATCACCTTTTCCTGAAAGTTCGCATCGGTGAATTCAAGTGCCATAGTATTCGTTTTTAATTTAATGTAAAATTCAGTTTATTTATTTAGAATTTTTGTCGTTGCAACGACATCGGTGCAAATAGGCGACCAATCTGTAAAAATCCTTCATTCTGTCATCCTCCGCTAGGATGTTACTATCTGAACGTCAAATTCCGGACTGTTCTGCAAAAAAGCGGCCATTTCGTCATTCATTTCAAAACCATTTTCCATGCTGTATAAGCTGATCCGGTGATTGCTTTTTGATTCCAGGATATTGAATTTCAGGGAGGATTTCCCCGGATGCTGCTTCAGATTCTTTTCCACGAACCGGATCATGTTTTCATTGAGGTGCCTGGCCTCCAGATCCAGTACCAGTTGTTTGGTCAGCATGGGTTTGATGCTTTCCAGCAGCATCATTCTATCTACTTTGAATTCAAATTCCACCCGGTTGTATCTCGGTTTGAAAAAACCGGTCATGAATATATTCTTTCCTTTTTCCAGATAGTTGGAGAACCGCGCATAGTCTTCACTCCATAATATGAAATCGCTTTTCCCGGAATAATCCTCCAGTATAAAGGATCCGAACTGCTTGCCTGTTTTAGTTACCCGGTGTTGTGCATCAACAACCAGTCCCGCCAGCCGGTATGATTTTCCCGGATTCGACTGCAGCGTTACTGCTTCTTTGATCTCATTAAAATCCGCCAGGTTGATGATGCCGTAGTGATGTATCTCGAATTTGAAATGATCCAGTGGATGTCCGCTCATGAACATGCCGGTAACGTCTTTTTCATGATTGAGCAGTTCCGTCAGGGTCCAGGGTTCGCAGTTTGGGACCTTGGGGGATTGCACTTCATATCCCGGCCCGGAATCACCAAACAGGGTGTTGCTGTGCTGAACATTCTGGGCCTGCACCACGTTTCCGAAACGGATGATTTTTTCAAGCCCGGTGCTGGTATCCCCGGGTGCGATATAAAAATATTGTGCACGGTGCAGTTCCGGAAAGCAATCAAAGGCGCCGGCATAAGCCAGGCTTTCCAGTGTTTTTTTATTTACTGTCCGTTGGTTGATGCGTTTGATCAGGTCGAATATGGAAGTGAAAGTCGTTCCTTTTTCCCTTTCTTCAATGATGGCGCCTACGGCGGCTTCACCCACGCCTTTCAATCCGCCCAGCCCTACCCGTATTTCGCCTTTGCTGTTCACGGCAAATCCCTGTTTGGATTCGTTCACATCCGGGCCAAGAACTTTCAATCCCATCCTTTTGCACTCTTCCATGAAGAAAGTTATTTTTTCGATGCTGCCGGAATGATTGAGCACAGCCGCCATGTATTCGGAAGGGTAGTGGGTTTTCAGATAGGCCGTTTGATAGGCCACATAAGCATAACAAGTGGAATGGGATTTATTAAAGGCA
Source organism: Chitinophagaceae bacterium (assembly GCA_041691395.1). Taxonomy (GTDB): domain Bacteria; phylum Bacteroidota; class Bacteroidia; order Chitinophagales; family Chitinophagaceae; genus Puia. Next base: position 49,777 of record JBEPUT010000028.1, on the reverse strand, counting down.
TATTGTGCGAATGCCTCCCAGTCGGTCCAGATTTTTTCCAGGGCCTCGGCAGCGTGGCCCTTTTGGGTGGCGCCGGCCATGAACTGGTTTTTCATTTTATCCAGGATGGATTTCTGTTTCTTTCCCATGGCCTTGCGTAAAACATCGGCGTCTCCTTTGCTGAAACCCGCAATCTGCTGGGCAAGCAGCATAACCTGTTCCTGGTACACGGTAATGCCATAGGTATCCTTCAGGTATTCTTCCATGATGGGAAGATCGTAACGGATGGGTTCGCGGCCATGTTTACGGTCGATGAAAGCGGGGATATAGGCCATGGGTCCGGGACGATACAAGGCGTTCATGGCCGTGAGATCATCAAATTTATCCGGTTTCAGGTCGCGCAGGTATTTTTGCATGCCCGGACTTTCAAACTGAAAGGTCCCGATGGTTTCCCCGCGCTGATACAGTTCGAATGTTTGCTTATCATCGAGCGGTATTTTGTCGATATCAATGGTAACCCCATGGTTTTGCTGAATGAGCTCCAGAGAGGTTTTTAAAATATTCAGAGTTCTCAAACCGAGAAAGTCCATCTTCAGCACGCCTGCTTCCTCAATGATGCTGCCTTCTATCTGCGTAACGAGCAGGTCGGAGTCTTTGGCTGTACAAACCGGAATGATATTCGCCAGGTCCTCTGGCGCAATGATGATGCCGGCGGCATGGAGGCCGGTATTTCTCACGGAACCTTCCAGCCTTTCGGCTTCGTGTAATACTTTGCTGCGCAGATCGTCGCCGGTATAGATTTCCCGTATTTTTTTAATGAGTTCGCGGTCGTCTCCGCCGACGCCTTCTTTTTCCTCGAGGGATTTCTCGCCCTCTTTGCTGGTTAGCGGAGCGTGCAAAACCCTTTTCAGGGTAATGCCGGGGCGATCCGGAACGAGTTTGGCCATGGCATTTGCCTCAGACAGCGGAAGGTCCATTACGCGGGCCACATCCTTGATGCTCATTTTGGCCGCCATGGTTCCATACGTGACGATCTGGGCCACCTGGTTTTTTCCATATTTTTTAACCACGTAGTCAATCACTTTCTGCCGTCCCTCATCATCAAAATCCGTATCGATATCGGGCATTGACTTCCTGTCTGGATTGAGGAACCGTTCAAACAGCAAATTATATTTAATCGGATCGATGTTGGTGATCCCGATGCAATAGGCAACCACGCTGCCCGCAGCGGAACCGCGACCCGGACCCACAAAAACGCCCATCTCCCGGCCTGCGCGGATGAAGTCGCTCACAATTAAGAAGTATCCGGCAAAACCCATGGTCTTCACGGTGAACAATTCAAAATCGATGCGTTCCTGAATTTCCTTTGTGATCTCGCTGTAGCGTTTCCGGGCTCCTTCGAAAGTAATTTCTTTTAAATATTCCCATTGGTTGAGGTTGCTGTCCGCATGGATCTGAAAAGCTTCCGGAATCGGAAAAGCAGGCAGCAGAATATCTTTTTTCAGATTCAGCACTTCCACTTTGTCGGCCACCAGGCCGGTATTGTATATGGCTTCGGGAACGTCTTTGAAGAGTTCAGTCATTTCCGCCGTCGTCTTCAGGTAGAATTGGTCGTTCGGGAATTTGAAGCGCCGGTTTTTCAGGTTCACGTCATCATTCACAAAATCATCATAACCCGGTGTGGATTGTTTTTCACCGGTATTGATGCAGAGCAGGATGTCGTGCGCATTGTAGTCGTCCCGGTCGGTATAATGACTGTCATTCGTAGCTATAACCGGCACCTGGTATTTTTTGGCCAGTTTAATCAGGAAAAGATTGATCTTTTCCTGCTCCGGTATATTGTGCCGCTGCAGTTCGATGAAATAGTCGTCACCAAACATATCGAGCCACCATTTAAATTCCTTTTCTGCGTTTTCTTCGCTCTCTTTTAAGATGGTCTGGGGCACGTAGGCGCCGATACAGCAGGTAGTGGCAATCAGGCCCTCGTGGTATTTTTCAATCAGGGATTTGTCGATGCGCGGATATTTACTGTAGATGCCTTCTATATATCCGAGAGAGGTGAGCCGGGTAAGGTTCTGATATCCCTTTTTATTTTTGGCCAGCAGCACCTGGTGAAACCGCTGGTCCTTTTGTTCCTTAGTGAATGTTTTCCGGAAGCGGTCTGCCACCACATAAAACTCACAGCCTACAATGGGTTTTACCTTCAGGGAACCATCTTCATTTTTATGTTTATAGGCTTCCGCCACAAAGGAAAAAGCGCCAAACATATTCCCATGGTCAGTTATGGCCAGGGCCGGCATTTTATCCTTTACGGCCTTATTATACAGGTTCTGGATGGAAGCGGCGCCGTCCAGCAGAGAGTATTGGGTATGTACGTGGAGATGTGAAAATGTGGACATTGGCCTGGAACTTGCTGCAATTAACAAAGAAAAAAAACGTTCTGGGGGATTAACGGGTCCTATCTCTTCACATAGAACCCACAATTTATATAATCGGCTGATAGTCAAAATGTAACAGCTTGCCTGATACTTCGGTATGTTGTGATGAAAAACCTATCTTTGCAGCCTTCCGGTATCTAACAAACAAATGAAAAATCAGTTCATTTTAGGGGTTATACTGATCTGCGCCTCCGGCTGCGGTGTTTTCCAGCCCGGAACAAGTTCCAATACCCGCGAGCCGGCTCCCGGTTATCAGACAGGTTCTTCCAATTCTGGCACAACCTCCCAAGTAAAATTCATCCGCGGCATTTCCACTGATAATAGTCAGGCTGCGGCGGCAGAACCGAAACGGAACACCGGGTCCATCGCTTCTTCCTCCGAAAACAAGACAGGCATCGAAAGCAGGGAAAGGTTCAATGCCCTGCAGTTTAAATTCGCCATACTTACGAATACGCCCATCGAACAGCTCAGCAACCAGAAACTGCTGGACTTTATGGACGAATGGTACGGGGTTCCCTATCATTATGGCGGAACGGATAAAGAGGGCATAGACTGTTCTGCCTTTGCTTCCCTCCTGCTTTCCGATGTTTATCAGGTGAACGATCTTCCGCGGATGTCCCGTGACCAATATAAAGACACCCGGCGTATACCCAAAAGCCGTCTGCGGGAAGGGGACCTGGTATTTTTCCATACCCTGGGCAAGGGACATGCCGTAACCCATGTGGGGGTTTATCTATATAATAACCGGTTTATTCATGCGTCCGTGTCAGGCGTGCAAATCAGCAATCTGGGGGAAGGTTACTATGCAAGTCACTTTATAGGGGCCGGACGGATCATACCCGATTTGTGATACGACTGAAATACTGTCATTTATCCACTGTCATTCTTTTAATCTGCGGGTTTTAAACTGTCATCAGCATGACAACTCTGCCCATTTGAGGCCTTTTTAAGTAATTGGTACAGAATTTAGTGTAGCTTTGCAGCCCCTTTCGGCGGGCCTCTAAAACTTTTCACTAAATTTAAATTTATACAGTCATGGCTAAAAAGTTAGCGATCTCACCAATCGCAGGTACCAAAAACAGAGTTTTTATAAAACCTGCACCGGCCGAAGAAAAAACTTCCGGCGGCATCATCATTCCAGACACAGCAAAAGAAAAGCCGCAGCGGGGCGAAGTAGTTGCCATCAGCGATATTGATGAAGACGGCAAAAAACCCGTAGTCAAAGTGGGCGACGTTGTCCTTTACGGGAAATATTCCGGAACTGAAATCAGCTTTGAGGGACAGGATTTCCTGAGCATGAGGGAGTCGGACATCATTGCTAAATTCTAATCAGCAAGACGAATTTGAAAATTTGAAAATTTGAAAATGTGTAAATGAAATGCATTTACGACATTTTTGAATCTCAGAATTTTCAAATGACTACATTTTCAAATTTTCAAATTAAAATACAATGGCTAAACAACTTTTCTTCGACATCGAAGCAAGAAATAAGATGAAAAAAGGCGTTGATGTGCTGGCCAATGCCGTAAAAGTTACCCTGGGTCCCAAAGGCCGCAATGTGGTAATTGAAAAGAAATTTGGAGCTCCTACCATCACTAAGGACGGAGTTACCGTTGCCAAGGAAATTGAACTGGAGGACCTGATCGAAAATATGGGCGCCCAGATGGTGAAAGAAGTAGCTTCCAAAACAGCGGATATTGCCGGTGATGGTACTACTACGGCTACCGTTCTGGCCCAGTCCATCATCAGTGAAGGGCTCAAGAACGTAGCTGCGGGAGCCAATCCAATGGATCTGAAACGCGGTATTGATAAAGCGGTGATAGCCGTGGTAAACAACCTGAAACAACAATCCCAGACCATTGGCAACGACAGCAAAAAAATCCAGCAGGTGGCTGCTATTTCATCAAACAACGATGAAACCATCGGAAAGCTGATTGCAGAGGCCTTTGCGAAAGTGGGTAAGGAAGGCGTGATCACGGTGGAAGAAGCAAAAGGCACCGACACCACAGTGGATGTTGTGGAGGGTATGCAGTTCGACCGCGGTTATATCTCTCCTTATTTCGTGACCAACAGCGAAAAAATGGAAGCGGAATTGCAGAATCCTTACATTCTTATCTATGATAAGAAGATTTCTGCCATGAAAGATATTTTACAGATCCTCGAGAAAGTGGCCCAGGGCGGACGTCCGCTCCTGATCATTGCAGAAGATCTCGAAGGTGAAGCGCTGGCAACCCTCGTGGTGAATAAGCTGCGTGGTACGCTGAAAGTAGCTGCTGTTAAAGCTCCGGGTTTTGGCGACCGCCGGAAAGAAATGCTCCAGGACATCGCTACTCTTACCAAGGGTCTGGTGATCAGTGAAGATCAGGGTTACAAACTGGAAAACGCCGACCTCAGTTATCTGGGTTCCGCTTCATCCGTAACGATCGACAAGGACAATACGACCATCGTTGGTGGAAAGGGAAAGAAAGAAGACATCGCTGCCCGTGTAAACCAGATCAAGGCGCAGATTGAAGTAACCACTTCAGATTATGACAAGGAAAAATTACAGGAACGCCTCGCGAAGCTGAGCGGCGGTGTGGCTGTATTGTATATCGGTGCCGCAACGGAAATGGAAATGAAGGAGAAGAAGGACCGTGTGGATGATGCCCTGCATGCTACAAGGGCAGCTGTGGAAGAAGGTATCGTTCCGGGTGGTGGAGTTGCTTATATCCGCGCCATCGAGCCCCTGGAAAAACTCAAGGGTGCTGCTAACGATGACGAAACAACAGGAATCCTGATCGTTAAGCGTGCCATTGAGGAACCCCTCCGTCAGATCGTTCATAACTGCGGCATCGAAGGAAGCATCGTAGTTCAGAAAGTGAAAGAAGGAAAGGGCGATTATGGTTTTAACGCCCGTACGGAAGTGTATGAAAACCTGCTCAAGGCTGGTGTTATCGATCCAACCAAGGTTACCCGCATAGCCCTTGAAAATGCCGCTTCCATTGCCGGTATGTTGCTGACCACCGAATGTGTGGTGGCCGACAAGCCGAAGAAAGAAGAAGCGCATGCTCATCAGGGCGGTGGCGCTCCGGGAATGGGTGGAATGGATTATTAATTCAAACCCTGTTTATAATAAAAAACCCTCTTCTTTTGAAGAGGGTTTTTTATTATAAACTATTTAAGTCGCAGATCAGCAATCGTCCTTTTTTCCAGCAACTTCAGATTCGCATCCCGCACCTGAATCAGCACTTCATGGAGTCCGCAGTGCTTTTCATCGCAGTTCCAGCACTTTTCATAAAAATACAGACTCACACAGGGAAGCAGGGAAATGGGGCCGTCTATCAGGCGCATGACCGTGGCCAGGGTCACCGAATTGGGATCCTTGGCAAAGAAATAACCTCCGCCCTTCCCTTTTTTACTATCCAGGATGCCGGCTTTTTTTAGTTCCAGTAGGATGTTTTCCAGAAATTTCAGGGGTATCTTCTTCTTTTTAGAGATTTCGGCAATTAAAACGGGGGAAACATTGGATTTTTCTGACAGATACATCAGCGCCTGGAAAGCATATTGGGTTTTTTTAGACAGCATACGGCGGTTTCAGTTACAAGTTATATTTTATTAATAACAGTTTAAGGGCAGAACAGTTTTTAATATTCCTGCAAACTCAGAATCCCAGCACGTCTTTCATGGAAAAAATGCCTTTTTTGTGATTGATGTATTCTGCGGCCAGCACGGCCCCGCCGGCAAAGCCTTCCCGGTTATGCGCTGTATGTCTGATCTCCAGGTCGTCTATGGCAGAGGTATAGACCACTTCATGGGTTCCCGGAGCCGGATCCATCCGTTCGCTGAGGATAGAAAGTTGCCCCGGAGAGGATGCGGGCCGGTTGACCCAGGATTTCAGACTGCTGATGTTTTCCATCACCTGCTCCGCCAGGGTAATGGCCGTACCGCTGGGCGCGTCTTTTTTCTGGGTATGGTGGGTTTCCCGGATGCACACACTGTAATCCGGATGGGATGCCATCAGGGAAGCCAGTTTTTTATTCACTTCGAAAAAAATATTTACGCCGATGCTGAAATTGCTTGCGTATAAAAAGGCGCCCTCCTTTTCTTCAAATGCTTTTTTTATCGATTCATATTCATCCAGCCATCCGGTGGATCCGCAAACAACGGGCACACCCGAATCCGCACATTTACGTAGGTTGCCGGCAGCACTCAACGGGCCGGTGAATTCAATCGCCACATCGGCTTTGGATAAGTTCTCCGGGGTTAATTCGTGGCCATTATCCAGGTCAATTTTCAAAACGATTTCATGTCCGCGTGTCACGGCCAGCTTTTCTATGGCTTTGCCCATTTTGCCATATCCTATTAACGCTATCCTCATAAATAAATGTTCAGTGATGTTAGTTCATGTGGAGTGGTCTGGCCCTGGGTTTGTGAATATCGAATACCATACTCACGCCGGCAATCAGGTTGGGACCAGTGATCAGCAGGGGTTTTATTTTAAAACTCAGGTCGCTGTTCACATTAAAATCCCGCAAATGCGCGTCCACCGTGGCATCCACAATATTCAAACCGTAAAACAACAGGAAGAATAATACGGAATAATCCTGGTTCTTCCGGAAACTATCCCGGTTGGTGATGATATCATTTGCATCCCCGTCGGTTACAAAGGGAAGCAGTTGCGGATCCACTTTGGCGAGACTGTCCCCCCGGCTTCCGTTGATGGTTACCGCCAGGGCATACTGGCATTTCCTGTACCAGCTCTTATTGAAGAAAAATGTATAGGCCGGAATGCCGATGGCGGCATATACAATGGGCACTTTCCAGTATTTGTGATTGTACACCTGTCCGGCTCCCGGCAGGATGGCAGAATAAATCGTGGCCTTGCGCGGATTGTGCTTCTTTTTTAGTGTGGCAGCATCTTTTGCCAGTTGGGCGGAATCTTTTTCCTTAGGCATGGACGTTTTGGAAATGGGCGTTATACTTCCGCCTTCTACCACTAGGGTGTCCTGTCGTATACCTGTTTTTTTGGGTTGAATGGTATCGGCGGTCCGGGTTGCCATGTTCTGAATTTTGGTACTGTCTGATGGCACGGGCGAAAGACTGTCCCGATGTTGGCTATGAGCGGCATTGGTGAATATGATTCCCGTAAATAAAAAGAGAAAGAAAATTACCTGTCTCATACCGAACGCTTAATTAATCTCCACGCCGAGCTGATCCAGAATCTTATTGAGCTCCTGCACGGAATAATATTCGATGGAAATATTTCCTCCTCCTGTGGGATGGTGATGGAGCTTTACACGGGTACTGAAATGCGTTGCTAATGTATCTTCAATTTTTCGGTACGCTTCGGGGAGGGCCGCTTTTAAAGATTCTTTAACAGGGGATGCGGTTTTGTATAATTTCCGTACGAGTTCCTCAGTCTGACGAACAGACAGCGAGCGGTTTTTGATCTCCTGGAACAAATACAGTTGCTTATCCACGGTATCCACATTGATCAGGGCGCGCGCATGACCCATCGTGATCACACTGTTCCGCAGGGCCACCTGAATATCGGGTGGTAATTTGAGTAAGCGAACGTAGTTGGCCACAGTGCTTCTTTCTTTGCCCATCCTCTCAGAAACCTGTTCCTGGGTAAAGTTGAGTTCATCCATCATGCGTTTATAGCTCAGGGCCACTTCCATCGCATTGAGGTCCTCCCGCTGAAGGTTTTCCAGCAGCGCCAGTTCAAGCAATTGCTGGTCGTTGGCCAGACGGATATACGCCGGAATATCTTTGATCCCCGCCAGTTTTCCGGCACGGAGCCGCCGTTCTCCGGATACAAGACGGTATTTCCCGTTTCCTAATTTGGAAACCGTGATGGGCTGAATGATGTCGTGCATCCGGATGGAAGCAGCCAGTTCCTGTAGAGCGGTTTCATCAAAATCCCGGCGGGGTTGTTTGGGATTGGTTTCGATAAGATCCAGCGGAATGCGCAGGATGCCGGTTGCGTTTTCCGCAATAGCCGGTCTCAGTCCGCCTCCCGCCGTTTTCAGATCGTTGTCAATATTTTGTAAAAGAGAGCGTATTCCTTTTCCCAGCGCTTCCTTATCTTTTTTATTCGGATTGGTCATGATTGATTCTTATTTCGCATGCGGCTATTCCAGGATGCGTTCTTCCATCGTCATCCTGGTCATGTTGTTTTTCTGCAATACTTCTTTGGCCAGGTTGAGGTAATTCATGGCGCCCTTGCTGTACGCATCGTACAGGATCACCGGCTTACCCACACTCGGCGCTTCGCTGATCTTGGAATTCCGGTGTATGATGGTATTAAAAACGATCTCGTCAAAATGCTTGCGCACCTCACTTACCACCTGGTTGCACAAGCGAAGGCGTCCATCGTACATGGTCATCAGGATGCCTTCAATGGCGAGGTTGGGATTCAGGCGGCTCTGCACGATTTTTACCGTATTCAACAGTTTGCCAAGTCCTTCCAGGGCAAAAAATTCCGTCTGCACCGGTACGATCACCGAATCGGCAGCAGTCAGCGCATTTACCGTAATCAGGCCCAGGGAAGGGGAACAGTCAATAATGATGAAATCATAGCTTCCCCGGATGGGTTCCAGGATATTTTTCAACACACTTTCCCGTTCGGGATAGTTGATCATTTCAATTTCCGCACCCACCAGGTCAATATGGCTCGGGATCAGGTCCAGGTGTGGTACTTCCGATTTCAGGATCACATCCCTGGCCGGGGTCTGGTTAACCATGCAGTCATACAGGCTCTGGGTGATGTTGTGCAGGTCGAAGCCAATGCCCGTCGTGCTGTTGGCCTGGGGATCCGCATCCACCAGAAGGGTCCTGAATTCCAGCACCGCCAGGCTTGCCGCCAGGTTTATGGCTGAAGTTGTTTTACCTACTCCACCCTTCTGATTTGCCACACCAATAATTCTGGCCATATAACCCAAGTTTAAAAATGGCTCCCGGTTACCTAACCGGCAAAGCTCGTAAAGATGTCACCTATCGGGAAAAGTACAAAATTTAGTTTGCCTTTTCCGGTCCACACGCTGTAAAAATACAAACTTGCTGGGCGACTTGAGAAAAATACCGGTTCATCCTAACTTGCACTTACATGTACCTCATCATATCAGGCACCAACCGGAAGGGAAGTTATACCCTTCGGATTGCGGAACTTTATCAGTCGCTTTTAAAAGAAAAAAATATTCAGGCACCCATTCTTTCCCTGGTGGGCCTGAATGTGCTGGAAAGAAATCCATCCATTCTTCAGTTGGAAAACGATTTGCTGATACCTGCCAGCCGGTTTCTTTTTATCAGTCCGGAGTACAATGGCAGTATTCCCGGCGTACTGAAATGTCTGATCGACATCACGGACGTTAAAAAAGTATGGCAGGGGAAAAAAGCACTGCTCACGGGTATCTCCCGTGGAAGGGCCGGAAATCTGAGGGGGATGGATCATCTTACGGGCATTCTCCACTTTGTGCGGACGGTGGTTCATCCGAACAAACTACCCATTTCCATTGTTGACACCCTGTTTGATCAGCAGGGGATGGGTCATGAAGAAACTTTACGAATGATCAACAATCAACTCGACGAATTCATTGAATTTTAAATCCTTTTCATGCGCAATGCAAGTTTTACCTGGCTGATCGCCCTGGTAATGGTTCTTCTGGACCTCTATGTATTTCAGGTGGTGAAAATGCTAACCCAGGGGAATTCCCATCGTACCCGATCAATCATCTTTACCGTCTACTGGACTGTTTCCATCGCCGTGGTGGTTTTGTTCCTCCTCCTGCCTTTTATTCAACCCGACCGCTGGCCGAAAAATTTGCGCAATTATATTTTTGCCACGGTGGTCGGATTGTTTTTTGCCAAGTTACTGGCTGCCGTTTTTTTTCTGATCGACGATATACGTCGGGCGATGCAGTGGGCCGCCGGTAAAATTTTTTTCCGGAATACGGAGGGTGCGAGCGAAGTGAGTGATGGCATTTCCCGTTCCCTGTTCCTCAGCTGGCTGGGCATCGGCGTGGGCGGAAGCCTGTTTTCATCCCTGATATACGGGTTCAGCAATAAATACAATTACCATATCCACCGGGTTCCGCTGACTTTTGAAAATTTACCACCTGCATTCCGGGGTTTGAAAATTGTACAGGTTTCCGATATTCATTCGGGCAGTTTCTCCAATAAAAAAGCGGTGGAGAAAGGCGTTCAGATGATCCTGGATCTGAAGCCCGACCTGATCCTTTTTACCGGGGATCTCATCAATGACAGGGCAACCGAAATGGCAGATTATTTCGATGTTTTCAGCAGTTTAAAAGCACCCATGGGGGTTTTCTCTACCCTTGGTAATCATGATTACGGCGACTACGTGCACTGGCCCAGCCCGGAGGCCCGGCTGCAGAATATTGAACACCTCAAAAAAATAGAAGCCGATATGGGCTGGCGTTTGCTAATGAACGAACATGTGGTGCTGGAAAGAGGAACCGACCAGATCGCCCTCATCGGCATTGAAAACTGGAGCGCCAAAAAGCGGTTTCCGAAATATGGCAAGATGTGGGAGGCTTATCCCGGTGCGGAAAAATATCCATTTAAAATTCTCATGAGCCATGATCCCAGCCATTGGGACGCGGAGGTCCGTCCGAAATACGGCGATATAGATCTGACCCTTGCGGGCCATACCCACGGTATGCAGTTCGGTGTGGAAATCCCCGGCTTTAAATGGAGCCCGGTCCAATATATTTATAAGGAGTGGGCCGGTCTGTACGAAGAAGGAAAACAAAAACTTTATGTGAACCGGGGTTATGGATTTATCGGATATCCGGGCAGGGTGGGGATTTTGCCGGAGATCACGCTGATTGAGTTGATCTGAATTTTTTTGTTGACAGTTGACCGTTGACGGATGACCGATTTTAATTTGCAATTCGCACCTGAAGTCCGTCAACCGTCATCCGTCAACCCTTTCTGGTATAGTTTTCGCATTCCGCTTAACAACCTGTTAAATTTTTTTAACAGGAAACGAATTGCGACGTTTCGGCGTTCAGGATAAATTGTGTGCTCATTCAAAAACTTCAATCAACAGTATATGAAAAAAGCCTCCTTACTGATTTTAGCCGCGCTTTTCATTTCAATGGGAAGCCTCTTTGCCCAGGGATTTCACCTGGGTGTGAAGGGGGGCGTTAATATGTCCAAACTGGAAGGCGGACAGTCTTTTTCCAATGGGTTTAAACTGGGCCTGAGTGCCGGCGCATTTGCAGAACTGAATTTCACCAAATACCTCGGGCTGCAACCGGAACTTTTATTTAACCAGACCAATACCCGGACCGCCAGTAATTTCGATCAGATTTATCAATTGGATGGGTACGCCAATAAAAATGTTTACCTGAACTACCTCAGTATCCCGGTCCTGATCTCCTTTAAGCCGATTCCTTTGCTAAGCATCCTGGTCGGTCCTCAGTATAGCATAAAAATGAGTGATAATATTGGCACTTCGGCCGTAAATGCTTTTAAATCCGGGGATTTCTCCGTGGTTGGAGGAGCCCAGCTCAATCTGGGTGGATTTAAGGCAGGCGCCAGATACCTGATCGGCTTAAGCAACCTGAACGATATCAACAACAATTACAAATGGCAGAGCCAGACGATACAGTTGTATATTGGGTTTAGAATTATTTAAGGGCTGACGTTATTTGATAGTTGACAGTTGACCGACTTTTATTGCGAATCCGCACCTGAAGTCCGTCAACCGTCAACCGTCAACCGTCAACTCCAACAAAAAGCCTCTTCCTTTGTCACCAATCCCCCCTTGGCACCAAACTTGAACATAAAGGGTTCACCCATAAAAAGATAGGATAATACCAAAAGAGGTGTTATTTTGTCACCCTTTTGTATTTATGAACGAGCACTCTTTTTTTCAGCGTCCGGAACAGGAGATGGATTTTATGCCCATAATCCCCATTAACGAGACTGAAAACGATAATCTGGCCGATATTGAAATACCTCAGGATCTTCCGATCCTTCCCCTGCGTAACACCGTTCTTTTTCCCGGGGTAGTGTTACCCATAACCGTGGGCCGCGATAAAAGCATTAAGGCTGTCAACGATGCCTATAAGACTGACAAATTGATTGGTGTACTGGCACAAAAAGACAGTGCCGTGGAAGACCCGGCCATTCATGAACTGGTGGAGGTGGGGACCATTGCCCGGATCATCAAGGTTATTAAAATGCCCGATGGCGGCACAACGGTTATCCTGCAGGGAAAACGCCGGTTTAAGGTGGGGGCTATGACCACCGACGATCCGTATTTCAAGGCCACCGTACAGCTGTTGCAGGAAGAGGAAGCGCCCAGGGATCAGGATTTTGAGGCCTATGTTTCCAATATCAAAGACCTTGCCGGCCAGATCATCCAGCTTTCCCCGAACATTCCCACGGAAGCGTCCATCATCCTGAAAAATATTGAGAACCCTTCTTTTCTCATCCATTTCATTTCCAGCAATCTCAATACGGAGTTAACCGAAAAACAGGAGCTCCTTCAAACGGATCACATCAAGGCCCGCGCCGATCTGCTGATGCAGTTGCTGCAGCGGGAACTGCAGTTTGCGGAATTGAAAAATAAACTCACCAATAAAACAAAAACAGAACTCGATAAACAGCAAAGGGATTATTTTCTGCAGCAACAGCTTAAGAGTATTAAGGATGAGTTGGGTGGCGACAGCAATGAACGGGAACTCCGCGAAATGCAGAAAAAAGCGGAGCTGAAAAAATGGCCCCAGGCCGCAAAGGACAATTTCAAAAAGGGTATAGAAAAACTGGAAAGGATGCACCCCAGCACGCCGGATTATTCCATCGTGTACAATCACCTGGATCTTATGCTCGATCTCCCCTGGAACGAATTAACCGAGGACCAGTATGATCTGAAGAAAGCCGCCAAAGTGCTGGACAACGATCATTTCGGAATGAAAAAAGTGAAGGAGCGTATCCTGGAATATCTCGCAGTGCTGAAACTGAAAGGAGATATGAAGAGTCCGATCCTTTGTTTTGTCGGTCCCCCGGGTATTGGTAAAACATCCCTGGGCCGCAGCATTGCTAATGCGATCGGCAGAAAATATGTGCGCATCAGCCTGGGTGGTCTGCACGATGAAAGCGAGATCCGCGGTCATCGTAAAACCTATATCGGAGCCATGCCCGGAAGGATCCTGCAGTCACTCCGCAAAGTGAAGTCTTCCAATCCCGTCATGATCCTGGATGAAATTGATAAAGTGGGCGCCGATTTCCGCGGGGATCCTTCATCCGCCTTGTTGGAAGTGCTTGATCCGGAACAGAACAATTCGTTCTATGATAATTATCTTGAACTGGAGTATGACCTGAGTAAAGTGTTGTTTGTAGCCACGGCCAACGACATCTCCCACATTCAGCCGGCGTTGCGCGACCGCATCGAAATCATTGATCTGAGCGGTTATGCCATTGAGGAAAAAATCGAAATTGCGAAAAGACATTTGTTGCCAAAACAAAAAGAGGCACATGGCCTGAAGGACCTGCAACTCAAATTGTCCGATAAATTATTGGGCAGGATCATCTCGGATTATACACGCGAGAGCGGCGTTCGCGAACTGGACAGGCAACTCGCATCCATTATGCGATACGAAGCTAAAGAACTCGCCACCAAGGAAAAATTGAAAACAACCATTACCGAAAAGGATATTGATAAAGTGCTTGGCAAACCCCGCTACAGCAATGACCTGTACAAGGTAGCGAACATGCCGGGGGTGGCCGTTGGACTGGCCTGGACCTATGTAGGCGGGGACATTCTGTTTATCGAAACCAGCCTGAGTGACGGCAAAGGGGAAATGAAGCTTACAGGAAATCTTGGGAACGTAATGAAGGAAAGTGCAGTCACGGCCCTGACGTATCTGCAGTCAAATGCAAAAAAACTCGGACTGAATACGGAAATTTTCAACAAAAAAACGATCCATGTGCATGTGCCGGAAGGCGCCACGCCAAAAGACGGTCCGAGCGCAGGGGTCACCATGATGAGTTCGCTGGCTTCCGCACTTACGGGTAAAAGGGTAAGGCCTTATCTGGCCATGACCGGAGAAATCACCCTGCGGGGACAGGTATTGCCCGTTGGTGGCATCAAGGAAAAAATCCTGGCTGCAAAACGCGCCGGACTAAAAGAAGTAATACTCTGCTGGCAGAATGAGAAGGACATTGTGGAAATTGATTCGAATTTTATCAAGGGATTGAAATTCCATTATGTTAAAACAATGCAGCAGGTACTTGACCTGGCCCTGGTGGAGAAATAATCAGGATTAACAGGCTCTTCACAATATGGGATTAAACCAAATCATTACCCTTATGTTATAATTAAATCAACACAAAGATTTTCATGTTGGTTGTTTTAAGGGTTAAAAAAAGTTCCTCCATGTCTATGGAGGAATTCTTATTTTAAGACCTCCTCCATTTTTTCTTTTGAATTTTTCGCTTTCTGCTGAAATGCTTCCATGGGGGTAAGTCCCAGGAGCTTAAACATGGCATTGTCCGCTTCAAACCCCGGATTGGCAGTCGTTAGCAGTTTATCCCCGGCAAATATCGAATTGGCCCCGGCCATAAAGCAAAAAGCCTGCTCAGGAATGCTCATTTCGGAGCGGCCCGCACTCAGCCTGACCATGGTTTCAGGCATGAGGATCCGTGCCGTGGCGATCATGCGGACCATATCCCAGATATCCACTTTTGGATTATTTTCCAGCGGGGTTCCCTTTATCCGCACGAGTGCATTGATCGGAACGCTACCCGGATGCCGGGGCAGGGTGCAAAGCGTATGGAGCATCTTGATCCGGTCCTCATGACTTTCTCCCAGACCCACGATACCTCCGCAACATACGCTGATGCCGGCCTTTCGCACATGACCCAGGGTGTTCAGCCGGTCGTCGTAGGTCCGTGTGCTGATAATCTCGTTGTAATATTCCGGGGACGTGTCCAGGTTGTGATTATAGGCATACAGGCCTGCTTCGGCCAGTTTCTCAGCTTGTGATTCCGTTAACATCCCCAGCGTACAGCAAACTTCCATGCCCATGGCATTCACGCCTTTAACCATGTCCAGGATGCGGTCGAAATCGCGGTTGTCTCTCACTTCCCTCCAGGCGGCACCCATGCAGAAACGCGTGGATCCGGCATCTTTTGCCTTTTGTGCATAATCCAGCACTTCCGGTGTTGGCAGAAGGCCATGGACTTTTACATCGGTATGATACCGGGCGGCCTGCGGGCAATACGCACAATCTTCCGTGCAACCCCCGGTTTTTACCGAGAGCAGGGTACAAACCTGCACCTCAGCCGTATTGTTGTATTGGCGGTGTACCGAAGCGGCACGGTAAACCAGCTCCAGCAGGGGAAGATTGTATATGTCGTGGATTTCTTCTTTCATCCAATTGTTGCGGATCATGGTCTCTTTAATTTAAGGGTGAACCGGTTCTATAAATGGTAACTTAAATTTGTTTTGGGCGACAGGGCCAGCAGGCTTTCATACATCAGTAAAATCGTTTGTTCAATATCATTCCTGTTGAGCATTTCCACGGTGGTGTGCATATAACGCAGAGGGATGGATATCAGAACAGAAGGACATCCTTCATTGGCATAGGCAAAGGAATCTGTATCGGTACCCGTACTTCGTGAAACGGCCCGGAGCTGCACGGGTATATTTTTTTTTGCGGCCGTTGCCCGGATAAAATCCAGCAATTTATTATGCACGGCGGGTCCGAAGGCCAGGGAAGGGCCCTTGCCGCAGGTAATATCGCCCTCCACCAGTTTGTTCACCATGGGCGTTGCCGTATCGTGGGTAACATCGGTGATGATGGCCACGTTGGGTTTAATTCTCCGGGCGATCATTTCTGCACCGCGGAGCCCCACTTCTTCCTGAACGGCATTGACGATATACAGGCCGTAAGGCAGTTGTTTCTTTTTTTCTCTGAGTAAACGTGCCACTTCGGCGATCATGAATCCACCGATCCGGTTATCGAAAGCGCGGGCAATGAGGCAGTCGTAAGCCAGTTCATCATAGCCATCCTGATAGGTGACTACCGAGCCTGGGTGTATGCCCAGGTCCTCCACTTCCTTCCGGTTACGCGCGCCGCAATCCAGGAAGAGATTGTCCAGCTTCGGGTGCACTTCCTTGGCATCGGGATTCCCCATACGTGTATGTATAGCTGGCCATCCGAATACGGCCTTAACGGGCCCTTTGCTGCTGTGGATGATCACCCGTTGGGCTGGGGCAACCTGGTGGTCGACGCCGCCATTTCTTTTGAGGTACAGCAGGCCCTCGGGATTCACATAGTTAACAAACCAACTGATCTCATCGGCATGGGCCTCAATAACCACGCGGAAATCCGATTTGGCATTCAGCACGCCAACGGCAGAACCGTAAGCATCTGTAAAATAGCTGTCAATATAGGGTCTGAGGTATTCGATCCATTTTTTTTGTCCCGCACTTTCAAAACCCACCGGTGAAGGGGTATTCAGGTAATTTTTAAGAAAAGTATATGATGCGTCGGTGAGAATGGATTTTCTAGGAAGGGAAGAAGCGGAGCCTTTGGCCATGCCGGGTAATTTTAAACCAAAAATAATCAAATTGGAAGTAACAGCATCAGCAGGCCGGAAAGCATCATCAGTCCGTCCAGTACAAAGTAGTAGAGATAATCGGAAAAGTTGCGTTTCGCATAGGAATAAAGCGCTGCCAGGATAAAGCCGGGAACAAGCAAAACGAAAACCTTTAACAGGGATAGTCCGGTGAACAGCAGCCCCAGGGTGAATACGCCGAAAGCAATCATGGACAATACAAAAAGCCGGTTAACCCCCTTTTCATCAAAATACGTGATCATACTCTTAATGCCTTCTTCCTTATCATCCTCCCGGTCCCGGTAATCGAACAAAATGCAAATGCTGTAAATCAGGAAAAACCGGCTGGCCGCGAACAATTTCATCTGGTCGTTAAAATGTTCTTTCTCCGCAATGAATACGGGCATGATGGCGGTTACATAGGTCCAGACCATGGTGAGGAATGTCGTTTTCCCGATGGCCACCTGTTTTAAAAAGCGGAAATAGGGAAGCGGGATCTTGGGGGCGGAATATAAAAAAGTGATCAGGGTGGCAAAAAGCAGCGCGAACCAGTGGTGACGCAGTTTGATAAAAAAGATAATGGATCCCACCACACCGGTAAAATAAAAAAGCAGGTGTCCGTTCTTGTGTTCGTGGGTCCATTTTACGCGGTCAGGTGATTTGTGTGACTGGGGTGTAAGGAACCAGTGAAAATTGTAACTGCAGATACTGGCAAAAAAAACAAAGCAGAAAAAATCGTAGGAATAGGAAAGGTGGAGTACATAACTCGTTTGCCAGGTCATCAACACCGAACAGAGTGAAATGTAAACGCTGCTGAATAGAAAAAAGTTAAAAATTTTCCGGAGGCGGTCCAAAATGATAGAGATTAGTGGAGGAGTACGATTTGACCGGTTCTTACAGTATCACTTCTTCTTCCGGAAAGGTCGGTCAGTAAAAACCGGAAGTCTATAGTATCATTTTCACCGTTGTCTATCTGAATATCGTTATAAGCCAGGGTAACGCTGAAATCGGCCGTGTTGGAATTCGGTACTGCCGGATCGCTGGTCAAAATGGTGGTGAAGGTATCGGCGGTTTGTATGTCAGTTGGAACGGGTTTCAGATTGTAGCGATGGCGGATAATGGTTAAGCTGTCTCCGTTGATGACCCCTTTTTTCTGGCTGTATTCCAGCACGGCATTGAAATCTCCGCCAATCGGCACAATCGGAGTAAAGGATTTTACCCGGAGGCTGGGCTTATCCAGAAACTTATCCTTACTGCAACCCAGGATAAAAAATAAAACAAAAAAAAGAATGGAAAACCTGGATCTCATGAAAGTGATTTGAACGTTGCAAATTAACGGATTTTCGCGAAAAGCTTTAGTATTGTGCGGGTTTTTAAAATTCATAAAGGGTTTATTCCCTTTCCCGGAATCAAATTATGAGTAATCATGCGTCTTCTCATCTATACGAGGGAATCCCGTCCGGGTTGCCTGAAAACTTTTCCCGGGAGGCATTGCTGATGTTCCGGGATCAGTATGCCGCAAATCCCTTGTACCGGCAATTGGCAAACTCGTTTCACATTCATCCGGGATCCATTTCCAGGCCGGAACAGATTCCTTTTCTGCCGATCTCTTTTTTTAAGACGCAGGCGGTAAAAACGGGTTCGTTCGTTCCGGAAATTATTTTTGAAAGCAGCGGCACTACAGGGCAGCAGGCCAGCCGGCATGACGTGAAATCCGTTTCCTTATACCGGGAAAGTTTCCTGCGCGGATTTGGATTGTTTTATGGAGCTGTAACGGATTATTGCATCATCGGGTTGTTACCGGCTTATCTGGAAAGATCCGGATCCTCCCTTGTTTTCATGGTGGATGAACTGATCCGGCAAAGCCTGCATCCGGAGAGCGGATTTTATTTGTACGCTTTTAGTGAATTGCAGGCCCTGCTGCTGAGCCTGGAAAACCGGAAACAAAAATCGTTGCTCATCGGCGTAAGTTTTGCCTTACTGGATTTTGTGGAAAGTTTTCCTGTTGCGCTGAAACATACCGTGGTTATGGAAACCGGTGGCATGAAGGGGCGGCGTGATGAAATAACCCGTGTACAATTGCACGATATACTGATGCAGGGCTTTGGCCTGCAGGAAATCCATTCGGAATACGGCATGACGGAGCTGTTATCCCAGGCTTATTCAAAAGGCCATGGATTGTTCCGGCCCGTTCCCTGGATGAAAGCGATGGTCAGGAAAGAAGACGATCCACTCGATGTGCAGTCATCCGGCGAGGGCCTGTTGAATATCATCGATCTGGCAAACCGCGATTCCTGTGCTTTTGTGGCTACCGACGATCTGGCCAGGGTTTATCCGGACGGATCCTTTGAAGTGCTGGGCAGAATGGATAACAGTGATCTTCGCGGTTGCAGCTTGCTGGCTGTTTAGTAATAGGGGACGTCCATCAGGTCACTGCAGGTAACCGTACAGCTTTTCCGGTTGCTTTCCGTGGCCAGTTCAATCAGCTTTATCGTATTGTATCCGTGCTCGGGCAGTACACGCAATGGCTTTCCATTCTTTATCGCATCATACAGGTCTTCGTAGTACCCGCCATAATTTCCCCGGAGGGTAGGATATTTTTCTTTGATCACCCGTCCATCGGTTTCTGTGTGCAGTAAACCGGCGTTTTCCACCGGCTCCATGCCCCAGTCGGATGTATTGGGAAGCTGTCCCTGCCTCAGCAAAGCCTCCTGAGGATCTTCTCCGTACTTGATGAATGAACCTTTTGTTCCATGAATCATATAGCGGGGACCGGGCTCACGGACAAGCATACCCGATTTTAAAATGACCTTGGTCAACCCGTAGTCCAGCCACAATTCAAAGTAATCGGTGGTCCTCGCATGCGGGCGCTGCCTGCGCAGGTCTGCCGTTACGGACCGGGGTAAACCAAACAGGCAGAAAGCCTGGTCGATGAGGTGGGCGCCGAGATCGTACAATATACCCGTACCCGGCGCATCCTCTTCCCGCCAGGCGTTAGGTTTTTGTTCCGGCCGGTAACGGTCGTAGTGCGCTTCAAACTCTACAACCTCCCCGAGTTTTTTCTCTTTCAGTAATTGCCGGATGGTTAAAAAATCGCTTACGTATCTTCTGTTCTGGAAAACGCTGAGCGTTTTATCCGATGCGCGGGCCAGGGCCACCAGTTCCCTTGCTTCTTTACTCGTTATGGTGAATGGTTTTTCCAATACCACGTGTTTTCCGGCATTCAACGCACGGGAAGCGTATTCAAAATGGGTATCGTTGGGTGTGGTGACCACAACGAGTTCCAGCGAGGGGTCGGCCAGCATCTCGTCCATGCTTCTGACCACATTCACGCCGGGATATTTTTCCTGCGCCGAATGGCCATGCCTTTGCAAAATACTCATCAACTGGAATTCTGGGTTGGTGATAATAAAAGGAAGATGCATCACCTGGGCGGCTATGCCGTATCCGATTACTCCTGTTTTCATAAAGCCTGTTTTATTGTTTCGCGAAGGTAAGACGGAGAAAAGAAGGAAGGTCAGAGGGAGTTTAAAAACTTCATGAGCTGATCCCTTTGCCCGGCGGTTAACTGCGTGAAGGCATCCCGGGATTTTTTTGCTTCGCCATCGTGCCAGAGTATGGCTTCTTCTATACTTTGTGCGCGGCCATCGTGCAGATAATATGCCGTGCCGGTTGTTTTTTGCATAAGTCCGATTCCCCACAAAGGCTGGGTGCGCCATTCCTTTCCATTGGCCAGAAAATCCGGGCGGCCGTCTGCAAGGCCGTCGCCCATATCATGCAGCAGCAGGTCAGTATAGGGATGAATCCGCTGTCCGCTGAGTTGCGGCACATTAGGTTCTGTTCCGGTGTACATGGTGGGACGGTGACAGGCAGCACAATTCACCTGGTTAAATAAAATGGAACCGGCTTTCACATCCGGGTCGGTTACATTCCGGCGTGCCGGAACGGCCAGCGTTTTCACATAAAAGCTAACATAATTCAGCAGGGTATCGGCTAATTCTGCTGTCCCGATATCCGTCACAGACTGGTACTGCAACTGGCCAAAAGAACTTTCCTGAGAAACCGGGTAACAGGTAACGCCCATATCCTGTTGGTAAGCCATGGCTATCTGCATCAGGAGATTGGGTGCATTGGCTTTCAAACCAAACCTGCCCAGGACGGTTTGCTTTGCATAAGCATCGTAAACATAATTTGCTTTTCCCACGATGCCGTCGCCGTTCTGGTCGCCTGCATCCACAAATGAAAGGATAGTGCTTTCCGGAATTTTTTCCAGCAGTCCCATACCCACGAGTCGCGGCGCCAGACGGGGTGAGATCATATAGGGAACGGTAATCGGTGTATAAAGACTTCTTAGTTCATACACTGGATGGCGGAGGGTCAGCATGGTGCCATCCGGATAAGTATATGGAATTGCCGTATAAGTAATGTTTACCAAAGCTTCCGGCCTTGCGCCGAGGATGGCCAGATCCTGTACCTGGGTCCCGTATCCGTCTATCGCCAGGGGGGCTCTGTTGATGTCCTGGCCGGCCTGGCTGATTCGCATAAGCATGCCCGATGTGGCAGAACCGGTGGTGGGCAATCCACCCCCATCATTGCGGTGGCAGTTTATACAGGAAACATTGTTGAATATCGGACCAAGACCTCCGAATACCGGAGCTGGCGGGGCAACGAATTTTGATTCAAAAGTCTGGTCGCCCAGATCATGTACCCGCTGATCGCGGGCGCTCAATCCGTCAATGGCGTGAGTAAATGCATGGGATGATGCATCAAATGTAGTGGCTGATCCTGCGCTCAGCCGGTCGTCATATCCCGCGGCAGGTAAAAGATCTGCCTTATGACACATGCTCAGGCAGGTGATCAGCAGTGTAATGCCCGATATGATAAAAATTTTATTCATGAATGAAATCCTCTTGCTTTATTTTTCTGCGGCACTAATCCTTTACATTTTGCGTAATGTATTGTGTCAGCTCGTTATCGAGTAAGTCCTTTAGTGTTGCCAGCTGATCCATGGTCTGCTGCACCTGTGTGCGCTGATTATAGATGGCCAGTTCATAACGCAGGGTAATATTGCTGAAGGAACTGATGGCCGACTGTATTTGTGTTTTAATCTTGTTGTTCAGGTTCTGATTCTTCGCAGCCACCAGATCCTGGATTCCCCTGCCATTGTTTAAACCGAGATAGACATTCTGTAATCCGATGATGTTGTTACGGAAATCATCCAGTGTATTGCTGGAATAGGGAGATTCAGTGATGGTGGAATCCCGGGCAGCAAACGGCTCGAACATCTTGCCAGAACCAACTTCGTCACAGATATCACTCATGCCCGAAACGATATTTAAAAATAGCAATTGTTTGGTCTGAAATTGTGTGCTGCCGTTTCCGGCTGTCAGCACCTCGTTCTTGAATCCGGTGGACCAGTCATTATACAAGGGTTGAACATTATTGTACAATATATCTGCTGCCAGGCTGACCATATATTGTTTCTGACGGTCGCTGATACCGGAAGCAACCCGGCTTCCGCCTTTACCGAAAATGATATATTCCAACGGATGATAACCCCGCAGGCTTTGCGGCAGACTCTTAATGTCATCTGTCTGCAGCGCATTGTTGCTCGCCAGCAGCGAATCCATCTGATTATAATCCGTTGGCCAGGTATCGGTGTTCGGGTCGTAGTCATTGTCTTCTACGGGACCAAAAAGAAATCCTTCACACTGTTCCCAGGTGCTGCGAATATTTCTCCAGGATGCCTGGGCCGCCTGAAGGTTAACATCATTGGTTGCCGTATTCAAGTGGGTAATGGACAGGTTAAGGCTCACGGCTGCGTTGGTGAGTGCACTGTACTGACCGAGGGCAACGTTGTTGGTGAAATCTGTGATCACCTCAGATCCCAGTGTTGCAAAATCTGTACTGATGTTGTTCACCGATGCCTTGTGGCAGGCGCCGAGAAACAATCCACCGGCGATAAAAAATAGTAATGATCTTCTCACGTGTTTTAGTCTTTGAGGTGAATAATGAGCTGATCCGGATTCAGTGTGGTATTAAATCTTTTCAGGGGCATGCCGGCTGGCCCCTTCACCACTTTTCCGTCTTCATCAAACTGGCTCCCGTGAAGGTTGCATTTGTAACCGTGGGGATCAACGACCAGCTGGTTTTGCTGATGCGTGCACTGCAGAAAGAGCGCTTCATAGGAATTTTCTTCTTTTTTTCTAACCGCGATGTCGTAATACCATCCGGAAGGTCGCACGATCACAAGAGGTTCGGAAGCAAAAGCAGTCAGGGGTATCTGTATGGTATTCCCGGATACCGGAACTTTCAGCACTTTGGCAGCCGGACTACAGGCAGACAGTTCTGAAATTAAAAATCCTCCTGCCGCCATCAGGCAGAAATTACAGGATGATTTGATGAATTTTCTTCGTTCTTTGTTCATGATGCCCGGATAAATTTCAAAAATGAGAAATGGTAATAGTCAAAATGAATATCCGATGCCGATGTTCAGAAACTGGTTACTTTGCCGGTAAGGCAACTGGTTTGGTGGCGGATTGATCTCCAGATCGGGGTTTTGCGGGCCGGTATGGAGAAGGCGAACATCGGCCTTGATCACCACATTGGGCAAGGGCAGGTATCCGAATCCGAGAACCAGGTGCGTTTGTTTTTCAGTTCCGTCATAAATGGCATCTCCGTGGCCGGGAATGGAAGCATTCATATCCAGCATTTCCAAACGGGCAAAACTGATGAACTGGGGCTGCCTATTTTTTTTATGCAGCCAGTCATACGCCAGTTCCATATAGGCGCCATACATGGCGGTAGCTATGTTCTTACCCAATCGATTGTTGATCTTGCCTGCATCGGGATAGCCGATGTAAACGCCCAGTGCCTTTGCAGAAAATCCGTTCCGGCTATACTGCAGATCGGCTTCTCCCAGGTAAATGGGCGTGCCGAATGCGCCACTGTTCAAACCCAGGCTGTCTGCACCCCTCGGGCTTAGGCCGATAGTTCCCCCGGAATAACCGGAGACCTGGAATTGAAAATCCTTCCATGCATACTGAATGGCGGCCGTAACGGCCAGGTTATTGGCGGAGGCCAGGCTTCCTTCCGCCCTGCCGCCTCTGATGCCGTTGCCGTGGTCAAAATTTTCGGCATTCAGACCATTTAGAACGGCAATGCTGTAATTCACCGGCAGCCGGTCCATGGATCCGTAAAAGCCCACACCCAGTTCGCGCCAGGTAGCCGGGATGATGAGGGTTTCCACGAGCGGCCTTTCCACCCCGTTAAAATTAACGGGCAGATGGTTTTCATTCATGATGCCGATGCGCGGGGTGAATAAACCGGCCACGAGATATTGCTTCGGATTCAGGCTAAACTTCAGGAAGGCCTGCTCCATGGAGATCTCCGCCCCATTCGATTCCCCTCCGGCAACCTTTGCATTTTCTATCTCCAGTTCAGAGAAAAAAGATATTTTCTGGGAGAATTGATGACCGACGAACAAAACCGCTCTTTCCAGCGTTAGCGTGGATTGCTTTTGATTGAAGTTGCGTTGATAAAAAGCACTTCCATAGCCGGAAATAACCGTCTTCTGGCTGTTGATTCCGGCGTGCAGGGAATCTTCGTTACTAAGAACGAGTTGTTGGGCGCCGGTTCTAAATGGCTGAGCTTCAGTAGGAATGGTCGTACACAATGACAAAATGAAAAGGAGCGGGGCCAACAGATATTTCATGCCGCAAAAGAAGCCACAATCCGGCTATCCTGATTACGGTATTGGAAAATGGGTTTATACAATCCGGAAAAATCTGAACTTGCCGCTTCAGAGAAAAAGAAGATATTTATCCTATAATCATAAAAACACACAAATGAAAATGGTAAAAAGCTGCCTGACCCTTATGCTCACGTTAATCGTTTGTACGGGAATCCGGGCACAGACAGCAGACGAGATCGTCAACAAATATTTTGAGGCTGTCGGCGGGAAAGAAAAAATAGGTCAGCTGAAATCGATGCATTCCGAAAATACGGTGGAAGTGATGGGCAACCAGGGCCCCAGCACGATCACCATACTCAACAACAAAGGATTCCGGCTGGACACAGAAATCAATGGACAGAAAATCATACAGGTGATCACGGACAAAGGCGGATGGGCCGTAAATCCGATGATGGGTTCCACCACACCGCAGGCAATTCCCGAAGATGCCTATAAACAAACCAGGGATCAGATTGATCTGGCCGGACCACTGTATAATTATGCGGCCAAGGGAAATAAAGTAGAGCTGGTGGGTAAGGAAGCCGGTGCCTATGAATTAAAGGTCACTTCAGCAGATTCTGTGGAAACCAATTTCTTTATAGATTCCGCCACCTATCGCCTGGCGAAATTAACCCGCTCCGCGACCGTTATGGGACAGCCGATGGAAGTGTCCAGCACTTTCTCCGACTACAAAAAGACCGACTTCGGTATATATGTTCCTTTCACGGTAGAAATCAGTTATGGTGCTCAGTTCAGTCTCACCACCAAAGTAAATAAAATTGAAATAAACCAGGACGTGGATCCGAAGATATTTGAAATGCCAAAATCTTAATTCAACCATTTCTCTTCACGCAAAAAATCCGGTTATGAATTCACGCCGCCAATTTCTCCAGAAGCTTACGGGTTCCGCGCTGGCATTATCTGTTTTGCCGGGAACGGTTTCCGCAATCGCTAAGGAGTTTACGGAATTGCCCTATGACGGGCCGGTACTCCGGGTGGCCATCATGGGGCTGGGTGGTTACGGAACCCGGGTGGCTGAAGCGATGCGTGACTGTAAGAAGGCCAAACTGGTGGGCGTTATCAGCGGTACACCGGCTAAAATCAAAAACTGGCAGAGCACCTATAATATTCCGGAGAAGAACTGTTACAATTACGAGAATTTCGATCGCATAAAAGACAATCCGGATATTGATGCGGTATACGTAATTACGCCCAATGCCCTGCATCATGATGAAGTGATCCGGGTTGCCCGCGCAGGCAAACAGGTGATCTGTGAAAAGCCCATGGCGCTGAATGCGAAGGAGGGACAGGAAATGGTCGATGCCTGTAAAAAGGCAAATGTAAAATTGCTGGTGGGCTACAGGATGCATTTTGAACCGCATACCCTGGAAGTGATCCGCATGCGGAAAGCAGATGAATTCGGAAAGATTATGTTTTTTCAGGGATTGTGCGGCTTTGATATCGGAGACCCGACGCAGTGGCGGCTGAATAAAAAGCTTTCCGGCGGGGGATCCCTGATGGACATTGGTATTTATGCCGTCAATGGTTCCCGCTATATGGTAGGAGAGGATCCGGTTTGGGTCACCGCAGAGGAAACTAAAACGGATCCCGTGCGGTTTAAAGAGGGTGTTGATGAAACCATTCTGTTTCAGTTTGGCTTTCCCAGCGGTGCAGTCGCTTCCTGTTTGTCAACTTATGCCATGAATAACCTGGACCGGTTTTTCCTAAACGGTACCAAAGGGTTTGCCGAATTAATGCCTTCTACGAATTACGGTCCCATCCGGGGTCATACCGACAAAGGCGAAATCGATCAGCCCACCGTAACGCACCAGACTGTGCAAATGGAAGAAATGTCGGACATTCTCCTTCATGGAAAAGTGCCCGTAGTACCGGTGGATGGGGAAGAGGCTGTGAAGGATCTGAAACTGATCGATGCGATTTACCTAGCCGCTGCAACGGGTAAAAAAGTGGAAGTGAGTTTGTAACAAGGTTAATGCATTATTGCCTTCCACCAGCGCATACAGGACAGGTAGTACTTTGAACAAGACGTCCACAAAGCTTTCGTCATCAGTTAATTGAGAATTAGACACACGAAGGGGTAGTAAAAAAGGTAGCATTTATTCTCTTTACCTGAACAGTTCAAGCCTTACGAAAGCCAAGCCTCCAAAACCTCAAGATAGAAAAATCTGCAAACTTGTATCCAGGTAATCTCAATATCGAAATTCAGAGAAAGTTACCGCAATCTCCGCAACCGTTCTACATATTTCAAGCACTACGGTTTTTTGTTATCCTTTTTCCAGTACTACAAAATAATCCCTCATCATTACCATATCAAAACTACAGTTCCCCTGCGCCGCACAACCCGCCCCTGGAAATCGGTGCCCGAAGCCATCCAGACATAGCCCCCAGAAGCCTGTTTTATACCGTTAACAGTTCCGTCCCAGCCCTTGCCCGGATCTTTCGAGGAAAATATCCGTTGTCCCCAGCGATTGAATACCGAGAAATTGTCCAATGCTTTCATGCCAATCAGGATCACATGCAGCACATCATTGTGCCCGTCGCCATTCGGCGTAAAAGCGTTGGGTACAAAAATATCAGCTATGGAAAATACCTTTATCGAAATGCTGTCCCTGCCTTCGCAGCCAGCCGAAGTAGCAGCCAGAACCGTGTACACGATATCGTTTGTGACGATGGCTGTCGGGTTCGCGATGGACGGATCGTTTAACCCCTGTGACGGTGACCAGTTATAACTAACGAGTCCTCTATTATCAATATCGACAGCGTTCAAAGGCACGGATTGGTTGGCCAGCACAGAAGTATCGTTGCCGGCGAAGACGGTCACCGGTGGAGTAACGGTCACGGTTACCCGGGCAGGCTGGAGCGAGCGACAGCCGTTCGCATCGGTGGTCGAAAGAGAATACGATATATCTCCCGCAGGACGGACGACCTCGGGATCTCCTATTTTAGGGTCGGTTAGATAAGTCGCAGGCGACCATTGGTACTTATCGCCACCGCTACCACGCAATTTTGTGGACTGGCCATAACAGATCCTTGTGTCCGGACCAGCATCCGGCACAGGTGACGCAGTCACAAAAACAATGAGGGAGTCTGTTTTTTCACAGAGCCCCAATCTGGCCAGCAGATAATATTTTGTCGTCTGTCTGGGTGAAGCCATCGGATTCAATGCATTGCTATTATCCAGACCGGCTGTTGGCAACCAGGAAAACGTCTCTCCATTGGAAGCTGCGTTTATTTTTCCCTGATCGCCTTCACAAATGGTCAGGCCGTTTCCCATATTTACAGCCAGGTCATTATTCAACGGAACGGTGACGGTTTGGGAACTGATACAACCATTCCCATCTTTTATATAGAAGGTCTTTATGCCTGTGTCAAGGCCCGGGAAACCCTCGCCAGGCTGATAATTGATGCCGTCTTCCGAATACACAAACGGCTGCTGTCCTCCTGAAGAAGCGGCCATAACCAGGCCATCGTCAT
Organism: Chitinophagaceae bacterium; assembly: GCA_041691395.1. Taxonomy (GTDB): domain Bacteria; phylum Bacteroidota; class Bacteroidia; order Chitinophagales; family Chitinophagaceae; genus Puia. Next base: position 21,559 of record JBEPUT010000028.1, on the reverse strand, counting down.
TCATGCAGGTCGCTGCAGTAGCTGTCAGCAGCAGCGAAGCGCCGGCGATGTTTGAAATCGTTGCGGTTACGGTGCCGCTTTCCCCACCAGCGTCTTTTACGGTTATCGTATAGCTGCCGGGCGACCGGTCCGTAAACAGATTGCTGTTTTGGAACTGTATCCCGTCTATCGAATATTGGTAAGGGGCTGTTCCGCCAGAAACATTCAAGGTTAAGGAACCGTTCTTCTGGTTGCAGGTGGCATTTTTGGTGACAACGGATACGTTCAAGCAATTGCTGGAAACAATGGATTGAACCGTTGACGTGAAACCCAGCGCATCCTTTATCGTAATGGTATAGTTCCCCGCCGCAAGGCTGGGGAACACATTGTTTGTCTGGAAATTTGTTCCATTGATCGAAAACTGATATGGTTGGGTGCCCTTAAATCCGCCCGCGCTGATGACACCATCATTGCCTGCGCAGGTTTCAGGTGATGTAGTGGTTCTGACGATCGGGCATTTGTCATAAACCGTGACGGCCTGCGAGCTTTTCACGCCCGTCAGGTCCTTCACGGTAACATAGTAGTTTCCCGGCGCAAGGTTGTTAAATACATTGCTGTTTTGGTAGTTAATGCCGTCGATGGTATATGAATAGGGAGCAGTACCGTTTGAGGCGGTCACCGTCAGGGAACCATTGTCCTGTTGGCAGGCGGCGTCGACTGTTACAAACTGAATGGCAATCGTACAATTTTCACCGCTGTTGAACCCATAAATTTCCACGTTCCCGCTGTTGTCTTTCACCGCGTATTCATGCAAACCGGACGTAAGATTTGGGAAAAAATCAGAACTTTGAAATGGGCCTCCGTCTATGGAATACTGGAAAGGGCCATTCATGTTTGTGGGATTCGAATTCGTCAGTGTCAGATAACCATCATTATGGCATGTATAAAGTGGAAAACTCGTGCTCATACCGTTCTCGCAACGTGGGGATATCATCGAAAAAACGTTAGCATAACCGATACATCCATTCGCATCTTTCACATAGAAAAAATAGAGCCCTGAATATAAATTGGAAAACACATTCCCCGATTGAAAATTGATCAAATCCGTGCTGTAGGTGTAGGGCGGGGTTCCACCAAATGGCTGGAGCGTTACTTGTCCGTCGTTAATACTGCAACTACTGGGATTGGTAAAAGTATAGGGCACCAATACTGGGCCCGGCAGGGTGTTGCTAACCGTTATATCGGCTGATACAGTCGCGCCCGTTGCATCGGTGACAGTCATGATATAGTCACCTGCGCCCATTACAGGAAAATTGCCGGTGTTCTGGGGTGGAGTAGTAATCCCAAAGTCCGTATAAGTGTACTGATATGGAGGCGTGCCATTCGCGACCTGGACGATAACGCTGCCGCTGCCATAACCGCAGCTGGCGTCCGTTTCGGTGATATATAACACCATCTGGCCGCCGGTTACCACAAAATGTTTAGGCTTAGCCGCCGAGTTCACTCCGCAGAGACAATTTATCTGGTTTGCCGCTGATTTTCTAAAAAGATTCAGCGTATCCTGTCTAAGAGCGGAATTGTAGAAAACAAACCGGCCATCTATTATTACCGGCTTCGGAGAATCTGTAAAAGTTCGTTGTGAGGTCGCTTTTTGTGGGAGGAAAAAGCCGACCAAAATAGTCACGGACGAGATAAATACATGTAATCTGGTCTTCATGGAAAAAGGTCGCAACTAGCCATCGAATAAAACAAATACTTGTATTGTAGAGATTTCCAAACATGCCATAGATGCCAATTGGTTGCGTTATAAAGGAGCAGCTATCTTTTTTTCTGTGACTTTTTAGGAACAATTCGTTCAAAAACAAAAATTTTACCATTTTTATCACTTATCCAGCTAACATATTGGCCATCCAAACTCAACAGATCATTACATTGCTCATCGGAAAAACCATTGTCATGAAAGGACATCAGCAGGTATGCTCTCCTCGTATGATCCAGTGGCAACTTATTCGAACTATCCTTTAATTGACACGAAGACGACAATCTATAGTTAAAATGCATAAAGGTCGTAGTATCATTTCCGTAACTTGAAATTCCCTGTGTTTTACCAAACTCAAGCACCCATTGATTGTCATCTTTTGAGCGCCATTTTCCAATTAGCCATTTGGCATATATATAATGGGAGTCGCCCACCTTCTTAGTCAACTTTTGTTGAGCCGTCAGGAACAGGGGCGTACAAAATAAAATAATCAAGACAAGTTTCATAAGGCTAAATTAGTAATGAAAAAACAACATCGCAAGCATAAAGGGCTGAATTATTAGAACATTGACAGCATTGTAAAAATATTTCTCTCGATTCGGTTCATCTGTTTGGCCTCCATTCGCAGCTCAATATTCAGGATGCAGGCATTAGAGCAACTATACAAAAGCAATGGCAACAAATGGTGGAAGAAAACATGATTCGGAAAAATATCGATCAACTGTTTAAAATATTTCCAGACTCGGCAGTGCGCGTGGGAGACCGGTGGAAAATCTCATCACAAGAAAAAGGTGGCGTTAATTTTCGAATTAGCCACTCTTTTATACTCAAATCAATCAGTGATGGCGAAGCCAATGTCGAATCCCGTGGTGAGATCGTCAGCGATACCGCAGAAACGGAGTTAATGGGTTACAATGTGACCACAGATTTAAAAGGAGAGCAAAGCAGCGATTACGATATCGACATCAAGTCAGGAATGATGCTTAACGGCAAAATAAATACTGATATTGACGGAACAATACAATCAATGGGTAAAAACATACCTCTTAAGATCAGTATTGCGATAAAAATCACGGGCAAAAAATTATAGTAGAGGTGGTATTTGAACCTGGCTATCCATAACGATAGCAAACGGCGTTGATGTTCATCCCTGCACCGATGGAGGCGAATAACAAGATGTCTCCCGGCAGCAGTTCATGGGGTGGCAGCTGATTTTTGCGTACCAGGTCAAACAAGGTGGGTACGGTGGCCACGGAGCTGTTGCCCAGCCAGCTGATGCTCATAGGCATGATGTTTACCGGCGGTTCATTTATTCCGTAAAGCAGGTACAACCTGTTGATGATGGCTTCATCCATTTTTTCATTTGCCTGATGAATGAATATTTTTTTTAGTTCATGGATGCCCACCCCGCTTTTTTCCAGGCATAATTTCATTGCGGCGGGAACCCGCTTTATGGCAAATTCATATACTTTCCTTCCCTGCATTTTCAAATACCGGATACTGGGGTCGCTTCCGGGATAATACGAAGTTCCCATATTGATGTAATCCACTTCTTCCATCGCATGTGTTTCCGTGGAATAACCCAAAATGCCTGCGGAAGCATCATCCCCTGCCTGCTGTTCCAGCACTACAGCGCCGGCGCCGTCACTAAAAATCATACTATCCCTGTCGTACATGTCAATGACCCGGGAAAGCGCTTCCGTCCCAATGATCAGGGTTTTCTTTGCCTGGCCGGATCTTAAAAAGGCATCCGACTGGATAAGCCCCTGCAGCCAGCCCGGGCATCCGAATAAAATATCATAAGCCACACAATTGGGATTGCGGATACCCAGTGTATTTTTTATCAGGCTCGCCAGCGACGGCACCGCATTCGTTTGTACGGTATCCTTTACGACGTTTCCGAAATTGTGAGCAACAATCAACTGATCAATGGTTTCAGGATCCACGCCGCTATCCTGGATAGCCAGCCTGGCGGCCTCATAACCCAAATCAGATGCGTTCAGGTCGTTGGTGGTATAACGTCTTTCTTCAATACCGGTGATTTTTTTGAACTTCCTGACCACCTCACCCGGTTCTGTATGCAGGGGGCTTCCGCTTGCAGTATAAAAGACATGCCTGGCGAAATCCTGATTTGACTTAACAAAAGGTGGAATATAGGAACCTGAACCTGTAATGACTGAATGGAGCATAATCAATCCGGTGGCGGTTAGGTATTGAAATGGCTGATACCGCTAAGGTAAATAAAATTATGCTTGCTTCATATTCCCGCCCCATTTTTGGGATGATCCCGCTACCGGGATATTTCCCTCGATTTCCCTCAGCATTGTTTTCCTGATCGATTGCTGTTCAGGCTGATTAACTTTCTTTGCCATGACTTTCCGGATTCTGTTAATGTTAAGGTTTTGAATTCAGGTTCGGCTTCCGCTCTTTTAATCCGGTTTTTTATCCCTGAGTTTGGCCTTGGGAACATATACTTTTTTGCCCTTTTTATCAATATAATAATATTTTGAACTATGATCAATAAAAATAGTTTCACCACCGGGGCCAACCTTATCCTTGTATTTAATGTCCACCACAGCTGATTTTCCTTCGGAAGCTATCTGGGCAGTTTTATTCCCCACTTTTGTGGCTGCTGTATCAATGTCTTTTTTTACCTGAGCCTGGGTACCCAGGGTAACAAAAAGGCTGAATAATAAAATACCTGTTGTTTTTTTCATGTTTTATAGCTTAAATCTTGTTTTTCACTTGATGCACTGAAAAAACAGTGCCAGCGCGGAGGATCTGTTACCACTATTTCTTCTTCATCGCAGAAATCAGGCCCTTTGTCGCAGGAAGCCTCCGGTTATTTTTATATATCCTTACATTGGGCCGATTCTGTTATCCATGAGTAAAAAATGGTATAAGTCTAAAGGCGCTGTCATTTGTTTCCATATCCTGGCCTGGGTATTGTTATTTTCCCTGCCGGCCCTTTTTCACCGGGAGAATGATCAGCCGAGGATCAACTGGAAAGGTATGACCACGCTGAAAGCGCTGGTATTCGATGTCTGTTTCGTTTCTATATTTTATTTGAATTCCCTGGTATTGATTCCCCGCCTGCTGAACCGGAAAAAGATCGGTGCTTATATTTCTTCGGTGCTGATTTTGTTCGTTTGTGTTTTAATTATCCTCCCCCTTATCCCTTCTGAAAACAGGCAAAGCGGCTTCCACCGGGAATCTTTTTTTCTTGTCTTTCCTTTTTTATTTATCTGGGCGATGAGTACAGCTTACCGCTTTTTTTCGGATCAGGTGGAAACGGAACAACTGCTGAAGGAGCGTGAAAATGAAAATCTGAAAACCGAACTGTCTTTTTTGAGGTCTCAGGTGAGTCCGCATTTTCTTTTCAACGTGCTAAACAATATGGTCGCCATGGCGCGGTTGAAATCGGACCTGCTGGAGCCCTCGCTGATCAGGCTCTCCGGTCTTATGCGTTATATGCTTTACGAATCCGACGAAGCCAAAGTGCCTTTGTCCAGGGAAGTGGAATATGTGAACAGTTATATCGAATTGCAGAAAATGCGGTATACCAAATCGTTATCCATAAAAGCAGATATGGACCCGGGTGGCAATGAACTGATTGAACCCATGCTCCTGATCCCTTTTATTGAAAATGCTTTTAAGCATGGGACTGGGGTAATTGAAGATCCGGTGATTGACATTTCCCTGAAGCTGGCAGACGGACTGATCGATTTCCGGGTGAAGAATAAATATATTCCGGATGCAGGGGAAATCAAGGATAAAACTTCCGGCATCGGCCTGGCCAATGTCAGGCGGCGACTGAATTTATTGTACGACCAGAAACATATGCTCAATATGGACAGGGAAAATGGATGGTTCACCGTTTCTTTGCAGATTAAACTGCATGGCAAATGAAAGTGGTTGCGGTAGATGATGAACCCCTGGCGCTGGCGCTGCTGGAAGATAATATCCGGCAGGTCCCTTTCCTGACGCTGGTCGCATCCTGCAGCAGGGCGATGGAAGCGCTCCGGATTTTGAGGGAAGGGGAAGTGGATCTGATCTTTCTGGATATCCAGATGCCCGGACTTACGGGCCTGCAGTTTCTTCAATCCCTGTCCGTCAGGCCCATGGTGATTCTGATTACTGCATACGAAAAATACGCCCTGGAAGGTTTTAACCTGGATGTGATCGATTACCTGGTTAAGCCGGTACCCTTTGAACGTTTTGTAAGGGCCTGCAACAAGGCGCAGGATTTTTTAAAACTGAAACAGCATACCCTTCCCTCCGATCAGCCCTTCGGCCAGCCGGATTATTTTTTTGTCAATGCCGAATACGGTTTGATCAAAATCGCGATTCCGGAAATTCAGTTGATCGAGGGTCTCAAAGATTATCTGAAGATCCATATGGCCGATGGCAAACCCCTGGTGATACGCATGAGCCTGAAATCCATGGAGGAGAAACTTCCCCCACATAAATTCTTCCGCATTCATAAATCCTATATTGTTTCCCTGGCCCACATCACTTCCATTCGCAAGAATTCCGTTTTTCTGGGTAGCCGGGAACTTCCCTTAAGCGATCATTATAAGGAGGATCTGCTGCGGGTTATCGGTCCGGGTAATAAAGGATGAATGATTTGGTCGCAGGATAATGACTGTTTGTCTCAATTCACCCCTTTTCCCAAACCGCCGGAGTAGCTTTGCTGATCGATACCAAACAAGTTTTATGAAAAAGTTTTTGTTGTTTATGTTCTCCTTCGCCTCCTTTTGTACTCTGCGGGCGCAATTCCCCGGCGCGGGCGGTAAAGTTCCCAATATGGGTCATATTTACGGAAAGATCATTGACAGCACCGGCCATCCGGTCAATGGGGCCACGGTGATTGTTCTGCAGAATAAAAGGGATTCTGTTTCGAAAAAAAATAAGTTTATTTTATTGAAGGGACTGAGCACGAAAGCCAATGGAGATTTCAATTTTGAAGATCTGCCTATGTTCGGGGGTTTGAAACTCAAAATTTCTGCCACTGGCTTTAAGCCTTATGAGCAGATGGTGGTTTTCCAGATGAGAATGCCTGCAGGCGGAGTGCCAAAACCGGGTACGGATCCCGCCCAGGCCATCAGTGCCATGAGCAGCGCTATCAATGGCTTTGATAGGGACCTCGGCAATATTAAACTGGATGTTGATGTTACCCAACTGGCCTCCGTTACGGTTACCGCAGTAACGCCCACCCTGAGGATGGATATAGATAAAAAAGTATACAATGTGGAAAAAGACATGGTGAATGCCGGCGGAACGGCACTGGATGTGATGAAGAATGTGCCATCCGTGAATGTTGACATAGATGGCAATGTTACCCTCCGCAACAGCACACCCCAGATCTATATTGACGGGCGACCCACCACGCTGACCCTTGACCAGATTCCTGCAGATGCTATCGAAAGTGTGGAGGTGATCACCAATCCTTCCGCTAAATATGACGCCTCGGGCGGTGGCGCCGGCATCCTGAATATTATTTTGAAGAAGAACCGAAAAACAGGATATAACGGGAACGCCAGGGCCGGAGTGGACGGCCATGGGGGCGTGAATGGCGGAATGAACTTCAATCTTCGTCAGGATAAATTCAATTTCACGGCCGCAGGATTTTACAATCAGAACCGGGCCGTAACCAACGGAACCACCAACCGCGAAAATTTCACGGACACGGCCACAGCGATACATCAATCCAACTATGATAAAAACAAAGGCGCTTTTGCATTCGGCAGCCTGGGATTTGATTATTTCATGACGCCCAGAACCACTTTTTCCTTAACAGGCATTAAAGTGCATGGGGCGTTCAAGCCTTATCAGCTGCTCGATATTCAGAACAACATCATGCTCCCCAGTGGAACCGAAACCTTATTCAGTCAGCGCAATGCCAACACGAACCGGGTATTTGATGCAAGCGGGTTTCAGTTCGCGTTCAAGCATCTGTTTCCGAAAGAAGGAGAGAATATTACAGCCGACGTTAATTATTTTCAGGGAAAAAGTCAGAACGATGCTTTGTATGTGACTGATTATTTTACGGGCCAACCCGGTTCTGCCATTACACATTTCCAGCAACAGAAAGTAAACGGAAGCGGAAACAACAAATTTTTTACCGCACAAACCGACTACGTGCATCCTTTCAATCAGAAAACCAAACTGGAAACCGGATTGCGCATGAACAGCCAGCACCTCCTGAATAATACAAATAATTATTACGATACCCTGGGAAACAGTGATTTCCATTTGGTGCCTTCCGCCTCCATTAATTATGAAAATACTAATAATGTATATGCCGGGTACGTTTCTTTCACCAGTGCGGTGAAGGATTTCGGTTATCAGGTGGGCCTGCGTGCTGAAAGTTCAAGCTATTCCGGAGATCTCTTCAATACCAAACAACATTTCAGCAATTCTTATCCGCTCAGTCTTTTTCCTTCCGTGTTCCTGAGTCAGAAACTCAGGAATAAACAGGAGCTGCAGATCAGTTATACCCGGCGGATCAACCGCCCGAACTTTTTCCAGCTGATCCCCTACACGGATTATACGGACAGCCTGAACATCACGCGCGGTAACCCGGACCTGGTTCCTGAGTTTACCAATTCCCTGGAAATGTCCTACCTGAAAACCCTGAAGGGAAATAATACTTTCCTGGCTTCCCTGTATTACAAACGGACTGATCACCTGATCACCCATTTCCTGGATACTTTTACCAACGCCTTGTCCGGTAAGAATGACCTGGTCAATACTTACATCAACGCCAGTTTCAGCCAGACCATCGGTGCGGAATTTACCGCCGTGAATAATTTGACCAAATGGTGGGACCTTACCAGCAATTTAAATATTTACAATTCAAAAATCAATACGAGTAATATTACGCCGTCCCAGAATGCTTTGTGGAGTTGGTTTGGTAAGCTGAACAGCAATTTCAAACTGCCGGCAAAATTCAAGCTGCAGATCACCGGCCTTTACCAGTCCAAAACCAACCTGCCGGTGAATTCGGGAGGAGGAGGCTTTGGTGGTCCGGGTGGCGGCGGTGGCGTGCAGAGCGCTTCGCAGGGTTATATTGCTTCTTTCTGGGCGGTGGATGCAGCAGTGAGTCGCAGCTTCTTAAAGAATGATGCCGCCACCCTCAGCGTTTCGATCGGTGATATATTCAGAACAAAATACTCTAAGCAGCATTCGGAAAGCGAATTCTTTTTACAGGATTACAACCGGCTGCGCGATCCCCAGCTCGTGCGTGTGAACTTCTCTTACCGTTTTGGGAAAATGGACGTTTCCCTGTTCAAAAGAAAGAACATGAATACCTCGGGTTCCCAGGATGCGATGCAGGGAATGCAGTAGGGATTCAGCATGGATAATTGCGGCGGAGCCTACCAGAATTTAATATACAGCGCGGCCAGCAATAACAGGATGATCACGATCATTGCCGTTGTTTGCGGTTTTAATTTGAACATGGTTTTGTCCAGTTCAAAGGCTTTCGGATTTATTTTCGGTCCGGCCAGACTGATGGCCACCATAATCGCAACGGTGAAAAAGAACGAAAGGCCCATGCAGATCAGGAAGGGGATTTCATATCCGCCGTGGCCATTCGGATATGCGGTATACAGCCAGGTTTCGTGCCCAAATACGCCCGGTGCTTTCTCGTTGAAGAAATAACAAAGTGCGAGGCCTGTGATCACGCCGGCAACCGCTGCTGCGCCTGTGGTTCTTTTCCAGAACATGCCTAATATGAACATGGCAAAAACACCCGGACTGATGAATCCGGTGTATTTCTGAATGTACGTAAATCCGCCTTCACTGCTTATTCCCAGTACGTCCTTCCAGGTGAACAGGATCGCAATGATCATGGCGGTAAGCGCAACGATCCTTCCAATCCATACAAGCCTTTTTTCCGTAGCCTCCTTATTGATGTATTTTTGGTAGATATCCAACGTATAAATCGTTGATATGCTATTCACCTTTCCCGCAAGCGAAGCCACGATGGCTGCGGTTAAGGCGGCGATGGAAAGCCCTTTCAGTCCCGCCGGCAAAAACCCAAGCACCGCGGAATAGGCATGGTCCATATTCGCATGTTCCATAGAAGGCAGGTTGCCCTGTTTCATCAGCACATAGGCCGCAATTCCGGGAAGCATTACGATGAGCGGCATGATCAGTTTGAGCAGGGCTGCAAACAACAAGCCGGTTCTTGCGGTATTTAAATTGGCTCCGAGTGCCCGCTGGGTTATGTACTGATTACATCCCCAGTAGTTCAGGTTCACAATCCACTGGCCTGCGGCATACATCAAAATTCCTGGCAGGATGAGGTATTTATCTATATCCAATTGTGGGGTATTTGCCGTTGGCTTTTTAAAAATCATGTGAAAATGTTCCGGAGCCGTTTTCATCATGACGGAAAAGCCATGCGTGATGCCTGTTCCACCGCCAACTTTATTCAGGGCGAAATAGGAGGTGGCGAGTCCTCCGATGATGAGAACGGTCACCTGAATAACATCCGTAAAGCCAATTACTTTCATACCACCCAGCGTAATAAAGATGGCAAAAACCGCCAGCGAGATCATCACGATGTGCAGATAATCCGTGCCATCGTCGGGCAGTAGTCCGCGAATGGCAATGGCACCCAGATACAGAATGGATGTCAGGTTCACAAATACATAAATGAAGAGCCAGAGGATGGCCATGATCATGGCCACGGTTTCATTATACCGGGTTTTCAGAAACTGCGGCATAGTATAGATCTTGTTTTTCAGATAGATCGGCATGAACCATACTGCGATGATGATGAGCGCCACGGCAGCTATCCATTCATAGGCTGAAACCGCAATGCCCACAAAAAACCCGTTCCCGCTCATGCCGATGAATTGTTCGGCGGATATATTGGAAGCGATCAGAGACGCCCCGATGGCGTACCAGGTGAGGGTGCCTTCGGCGAGAAAGAAAGCTTTCGAATCGTGCTCCTTGCTTTTTCTTCTTTTATAGATCCAGTAACCATAGGACCCGACGAGAATCAGATATAGCAGGAAAACCACATAATCTTTAGAAACAAGTTGATTATTCATTTGGTGCAATCGTATGGTGAGTAAAAATATTTTTAAAATACAGGCTATGATTTCATCTGATAGTACACATCATTCCAACGCAATTCATTTTTGAATGAATAAATATCTGTATTCTTTCCAATCAATACAAACTCGATTCCGGCCATGGACGCAAAATCTTCCAGGCATTCCGTCGACAGGTTCTGACTGTAACAGGTATGGTGGGCGCCGCCTGCGAGAATCCAGGCCGTGCAGCCTTTTTTTAAATCGGGATAAGGACGCCAAAGCACCCGGGCCACAGGAAGTTTGGGCAGGCCCTGAACGGGACTCACTGCATTCACTTCATTCAGCAGCAGGCGAAAGCGGTTTCCCATGTCAATAATCGAAACGTTGATTGCCTGTCCCGGACCGCCGTTAAAGACCAACCGCACCGGATCCTCTTTTCCGCCAATGCCGAGCGGATGAATTTCACAGGATGGTTTATCTGCTGCAATGGACGGGCAGATCTCCAGCATGTGCGCGCCGAGCACCAGTTCGTTGTCCGGATTAAAATGGTAAGTATAATCTTCCATGAAGGAATTTCCTCCGCTTAACCCGGTAGCCATGGTTTTCATTGCACGCACCAGCGCAGCCGTTTTCCAGTCGCCTTCCCCGGCAAAGCCATATCCCGCCTGCATCAGCCTTTGCGCACCGATGCCGGGCAACTGTTTCATTCCGTGGAGATCCTCGAAGGTATCCGTGAATCCTTTAAAATTCCCCTGCTCCAGAAAGTGTTTCAGACCCAGTTCTATCCGGGCCGCATCGCGCAACGAATCGTGGCGCGCATTGCCTTTTTTCAATATGCCGGCAACAGTATATTGTTCCTGATAGAGGTCAACTAACTGATTGATTTCATTTTCACGGACTTCCTGAATGGATTGCACCAGGTTGCCGATGCCGTGGGTATTTACAGAATAGCCAAACTTATATTCTGCTTCTACTTTGTCTCCTTCCGTTACGGCCACCTGTCGCATGTTGTCGCCAAACCGTACAAATTTCGCGTCCTGCCAGTCGTGCCAGCCTGCAGCGGCCCGCGTCCAGTCACCGATCTGGGCAATCACCTGCTTATCTTCCCAATAACCGGTTACAACCTTCCGGTTGATGCGCATCCGGCTGAGGATAAAACCAAACTCGCGGTCCCCGTGTGCGGATTGGTTCAGGTTCATGAAATCCATATCGATTTCGCTCCAGGGAATGTCCCTGTTGAACTGGGTATGCAGATGAAGCAGTGGTTTCTGTAAAATTTTTAATCCGTTGATCCACATTTTTGCCGGGGAAAAAGTATGCATCCAGCAGATAAGGCCAATGCAGTCTGAATGGTTGTTGGCTTCCGCGCATGCCTGGGAAATTTCTGCTGATGTTTTGACAACCGGCTTACAGATTATGCTCACGGGTATTGTGGCATTTTCATGCAGGCTACGGGCAATGATGGCGGCATGGGCGCCCACTTTCTTCAGGGTTTCTTCCCCGTATAGATGCTGACTTCCCGTCAGGAACCACACTTCCAGTTTTTTAAGATCCGACATGAGTTCCTGTTTAATTGATCACTGACCGTAATAAGCATCCGGTCCGTGTTTTCTTTCAAAATGTTTTTTAATCAGCGATTCTTTCAGGGGTTTTACGCCGGGGTTGATCTGTTCCGTCAGCAGCGCCAAATGGGCGATGGATTCCAGCACGGCGCTGTTGTAAACCGCTTTCTCCGCATTTTTACCCCAGGTAAAGGGGGCATGATTGCCAACCAGTATCATTTCAATGTCTTCATAGTGCAGATTTTTTTCCAGCAGGTGTTTGATGATTTGCATGCCGGTCTGAAATTCATAATCCCCGCGGATCATTTCGTCCGCCATCGGCGGGGCGCAGGGAATGAAGCCGGTATGGTGATCCGCATGGGTGGTGCCGTAAATGGGAATGTCCCGCTGTGCCTGTGCCCAGGCTGTAGCATACGTGGAATGGGTGTGCGCAACGGAGCCTATTTTTTCCCAATGTTTATACAGTACCGCGTGGGTTCGCGTATCGGATGAAGGACGGAGTTTTCCCTCCACGATACGTCCTTCGAAATCCACAACGACCATTTTTTCAGTATCCAGAGCATCGTAGGGCACCCCGCTGGGTTTGATGGCGAACACAGCCGCGTTGCGGTCTGCCACGCTCACATTACCAAAAGTGAAAATGACCAGCCCGAGGGCAGGCAACTTCCTGTTTGCTTCAAAAGCTTCTTCCCGGATGGTTTTATACTGGCTCATTGTGGTGAAACGGAAATATTTTCAGTGGCATTCCCAAGTTTTAAATAGGCTGCATATCTTTTTTCATAAACCGGCGATCTGGATTTGTCGGGTATATACGTTGCATCAAAACCCTGGCCCATAGCTTTCATCGCTTCTTCCACGCGCGGATAAATGCCCGCGGCCGTGGCGGCAAACATGGCTGCGCCCAGGGCACAGGTTTGCTCCGAACGATGAATGCGGATGGGCATTTTAATGATGTCTGCCATCATCTGCATGATGAAGGGCGATTTTTTTGCCACGCCACCGAGTCCGATCAGCCCTTTTACAGGAATGCCCTCGCTGATGAATCTTTCCACGATGGCCCGGGCGCCGAAGCAGGTGGCTTCCGCAATGGCGCGGAAAATTTCGGGCGCCTGGCTGGCCAGGTTCAGCTGGCTGATCGTGCCTTTCAATTCCTGGTTGGCATCCGGTGTGCGGCGGCCGTTGAACCAGTCAACGGCGATCTCCGATTTTTCCGTTACCGGAAGCAGTGCTGCCTGGCGACTCAATTCCGGCAGGATTTCCAGGTAAGTTTCTTCTATAATTGCGGTGAGTTCGCCGTTATTTGTGTCTGCTGCTTTTGCTGCAGCCAGCCGGAGTGGCCACGCCACCAGGTTTTTAAACCAGGCGTAGGCATCGCCAAAGGCTGACTGGCCGGCTTCCATGCCGATCATGCCCGGAATCACGGATCCGTTTACCTGACCGCAGATCCCTTTCACCAGTTTGCCCTGCATGTCTGAAACAGGTGCCACTAGCATATCGCAGGTGGACGTGCCCATCACTTTGCTGAGGTAATACGGTTCAATTTGTCCGCCGACAGCGCCCATATGCGCGTCAAAGGCGCCTATGGCAACCTGTACATTTTCTGAAAGCCCCAGCTGGTTTGCCCAGTACGGGCTGAGTGTGCCGGCGGACTGGTCCGAAGTAAAAGTGTTCACGGGCAGCCGCGCGGCTTGTCCCTGCAGCAGCGGATCAAGCGCCGTAAAGAATTCATCCGGGGGAAATCCGCCAAAGGTTTCTGACCATAAAGCTTTGTGTCCTGCACTGCACACACCGCGCTTCAGTTGGTTTGCATCCGTTCCGCCGGTCAGCAGGAAGGGGATCCAGTCGCAGTGCTCCACCCAGGTATAACAGGCTTTCCGCACGGCATCGTCCTGGCGGAAAACATGCAGGCATTTTGCCCAGAACCATTCTGAAGAATAAATGCCACCGACAAACTGAAGGTAATCGGTGGGAAATTTTTTGGCATGACGGTTTATTTCGGCAGCCTCTTTCACCGAGGTATGGTCCTTCCACAGCACAAACATGGCGTTTGGATTTTCCGTAAATCCCGGAAGCAGGGAAAGCGGTGTGCCGGTTTTATCCACGGCCACGGGAGAGGATCCGGTGGTGTCCAGGCCGATGGCCCTGATGCGGGACGTTACTTCCGGGCCGGCCTTGCTCAGGCAATCCCGGATTGTATATTCCATCCCTTCCAGATAATCTTTGGGGTGCTGGCGGAACTGGTTGATGGAAGGGTTGCAGTACTGACCGGACTTCCACCGGGGATAATAAAAAAGGGATGCGGCCACTTCCTGGCCCGAACCGGCGTTTACCATGATGGTGCGCACGGAATCCGTTCCGAAATCCACCCCGATTACAAAGTCATTCTCGTTCATCATGGCACTGCTGTTGGAATTCATGTCAAATTAACACTTAATTAATCAGCCGTCAAAAAAAATTGGCGGCTGCCGCAGGGCGCCCGTCTATAAAACAAATTTGTCCGGGTTGGGAATAAAATTCATAAAGGCCCGGAAGCTTGCCTTGTATTTTTTTTTGTTGAGTTTATAGTAAAAAGCGCCTTTTTTGGAATTGGATTTATCTTTTTCCTGAAGTTTGATCAGGAGTTCGGTGGCCAATACCTTCCGGCTGAAATTCCGGTTGTCGAGCCTGGTTTGATACACGCCTTCATAAAGGTTTTGCAGCTGTGGTATGGTGAATTTTTCGGGAAGCAATTCAAAAAGGATAGGATGGGAGGCTGCCTGGTAACGGAGTTCCTGCTGGGCCATTTTCAGCATGATATCGTGGTCGAAGACCAATGGCGGCCGTTTGCGGATCAGAAACCATTCGGCATGATATTCCTTGCTGATCTGGGTCTCGTACTGGTGGATGTCGATCAGGGCGGTGAATGCAGTGGAGATGGTCCGCTCCACCGGGTCGCGGTTTGGTTCGCTGAAAGTGCGGAGCTGATTCAGATAGAGTCCTTCGATGCCGGTAAATTTTTTGAGAATGCGGGTGGCGGCCTGTTCCAGGTTTTCCGAACGGGAAATGAAGCCGCCGATGAGGCTCCATTTGTTCTTTTCAGGTGCAATCACCCGTTTCACTAAAAGTACTTTAAGATTTTCTCCGTCGAAACCAAATATGATGCAGTCCACTGCTGCAAGAACATGTGTTTGTCCGGCATATTTATTCATAGAAGAAAGCAGTAATTCCGCAGTGAATATAGGGATTGTTGATGAATGGGCAATCGGGTCCGGGAGTAGAAAGTGGACAACCATTGTCCACTGTCCATTGAATAATTATATTTGCAGCCATCATGACGAATAAAGACTTCCTGACCAATGAAACCGGCATCGGCAGCCAGTATAAGAACTGGTTCCTCGATTATGCTTCCTATGTGATTCTGGAAAGAGCGGTGCCGGCGGTACAGGACGGGCTGAAACCGGTTCAGCGCCGCATCCTTCACGCAATGAAGGAAATGGATGACGGGCGGTTTAATAAAGTGGCCAACATCATCGGCCAGTCCATGCAATACCATCCTCATGGTGATGCTTCTATTGGGGAAGCGATCGTGAACCTCGGACAAAAAGAGCTGCTGATAGAAACCCAGGGCAACTGGGGCGATGTGAATACCGGCGACGATGCTGCTGCAGCGCGGTACATAGAGGCCCGGCTCAGTAAGTTTGCACTGGAAGTGGCCTTTAATCCCAAGACCACGGAATGGCAGCTCAGTTATGACGGGAGAAAAAATGAACCCATCACCCTGCCCATGAAATTCCCCCTGCTGCTGGCCCAGGGGGCCGAAGGGATTGCCGTGGGACTCGCCACGAAAATACTCCCGCATAATTTCTGTGAGATTTGTCAGGCGTCCGTAAAATACCTGCGGGGTAAGAAATTCGAGCTCATGCCGGATTTTCAAACCGGCGGCATGATCGATGTGGCCAACTATAACGAAGGGAAAAGAGGCGGCCGCGTGCGCGTGCGGGTCCACATAGAAGAGCTGGATAAAAAAACCCTGCTGATCAAAGATGTGCCCTATGGGGTCACGACCAGCCAGCTCATCGATTCCATCATCAAGGCCAATGACCAGGGGAAGATCAGAATACGGAAAGTGACCGACAATACCGCGGCGGTGGTAGAGATCCAGGTTGATCTCGCCCAGGGCATTTCGCCGGACATTACCATTGACGCCTTGTATGCCTTCACGGACTGTGAGATCAGCATTTCGCCCAATGCCTGTGTGATCAATAATCAAAGACCTGAGTTTCCAATAGTAAGCGATCTGCTGAAAGTATCCGTTGATGATACCAAGGACCTGCTGAAACGGGAGCTGGAAATCAAGCTGGCCGAATTGCAGGATAAATGGCACTATACCTCGCTCGAAAAGATCTTCTTTGAAGAAAAGATCTACAAGGAACTGGAAAAAAAACATGAAACCTGGGAGAAAGTGCTCACGGCCATTGCCAAAGCATTCGAGCCGTTCCGGAAACAGCTGAAAAGAGACATTATCCGCGAAGACGTGGTGAAACTAACGGAGAAGCCTGTACGAAGGATATACAAGCTGGACATCGATGAACTGAATGCCCAGATCAAATCGCTGGAAGCGGAGATCAAACAGGTAAAATTTGACCTCAACACCCTGGTGGACTTTGCGGTGAACTACTACGAAAACCTGTTGAAGAAATACGGCAAAGGCAGGGAACGCAAAACAGAGATCCGTCCCTTTGAGGCCATTGAGGCAAAACAGGTGGCCATGGCGAATGCCAAGATCTATGTGAACCGGGCGGAGGGATTTATCGGAACCGGTTTGAAAAAGGACGAATTCGTAACTGAATGTTCCGACCTGGACGACATCATTGCCTTCACCCGCGGTGGTAAAATGAAAATAGTGAAGGTGGCGGAGAAATCATTCATCGGGAAGGACATAATCCACGTTGGCGTTTTTCAGAAGAACGATGAACGCACCACCTATAATATGATCTACGGTGACGGTAAAACCGGCATCAGCTATGCCAAACGGTTTTTTGTGACCGGGGTAACCCGTGAAAAGGAATATGAACTGGCCAAAGGCGAAAAAACTAAGGTTCATTATTTTTCGGCAAATCCCAACGGAGAAGCGGAATTGGTTCGCATCATCCTGAGCCCGAACTGTTCGGCGCGTCACAAGGAATTTGATTTCCATTTTGAAACCCTGGAGGTCAAAGCAAGAGGTTCGCTGGGAAACCAGGTAACCAAATACCCTGTTAAACAGGTGAAATTAAAACAAGCCGGCAAGGCAACCCTGAAAGCACGGAAATTATGGTTCGACGATACATTTGGAAGACTGAGTACGGAAGAAAAAGGTACCTATCTCGGCAAGTTTGGAGCAGAGGATCGCATGCTCGTTATCTATACGGACGGGAACTATGAAGTAACCGGGCAGGAACTGGTTCAGCGGTTTGATGCGGATAAAATCATGCTGATCGAAAAATTCGATCCGGAAAAAGTGATCACGGCCGTGTACCTGGACAATGAAAAAGCGCAGTACAGCATTAAGCGGTTCAGGATTGAGACGAACTCTCTGAACAATAAATTCTTCTTTATAAAGGAAGGCGAGGGCAACCGGCTCGAGGCAGTCAGCACAGAGGAAGAACCTGTGCTGATTGTGCAGAGCGGCCGCGGATCACAGATAAGGAAAGCCAAATTCAAAACAGTGAAACTGGTGGACGTGATGGGCTGGAAAGCCGTAGGCGCCAAACTGGAGGATTACAACAAGAGCCTCAGCATGGAATGGGACGTGAAGAAAAAGCCTGATCAGCCCGAGTTGTTCGACTGAGGGAGAATCAGGTTTTCTTATTTTCCCGCATAGATGATCAGAGAGAGCCCGCTGATAAAAAGTACAAACATCCAAAACAGCAGTTTGCCTACCGGCTTTGCAGAATGGCTGAACTCTTTCCAGATAAAAACTCCCCAGAGTGCGGCAACCAGTGTTGCTCCCTGGCCAAGACCATAGGAAATGGCGGGCCCGGCCTTGCCTGCTGCAATCAGGTTAAGGGAATTTCCCAATCCCCAGATCAGACCGCCGAGCAGGCCGGTGAGATGGGTCGCCGGCTTGCCGCGGAAATAGGCCGCGTAGCTGGTGGGGGCGCCGGTGAACGGTTTTTTAATCAGTATGCTGTTGAAAATAAAATTGCTCAGCAATATGCCGCTGGAGAAAATGAATACCGCCGTATACGGCGTCATTTTGCCGGTTTTCGGATGAACAAAATTTTCAATATCCATGGATGCGGCAATAAACCGATAGAAGAATGACATCAGCAATCCTGCAAAGAGGCACAGGGCAATGGCCCTGCTGGTAACTTTTTTATTTTCGCCTTGCGCTCTTTTATACGCAATGGCGTTAAAAATAATAGCCACCGTGATCAATGCAACCCCGCTGAAAATGAACAGCGGATCACCTTTTTGAGCCGCAGAATAATTCAATACAACGCCCAGGATAAGCGCAAGCCCGATACACAATGGAAAGGCAACGGCCATGCCGGCAATGGCAATTGCCGCTGATAAAAGAATATTGGCCGCATTGAATATAACGCCGCCCCAGAGTGCACTGCTGATGTTTGCACGGTCTGCCTGCATGAGGTCTTCTGCAAAGGGCCGGCCATGGATGCCGAAACTGCCCAGCGTCAATGCGGAAATCACTGAAAATATCCAGATGCCGATCACATAGTCCCAATAAAATAATTCAAAGCGCCAGGTTTTTCCGGCGAGTTTTTGTGTATTTGCCCAGGATCCCCAGCAGAGCATGGTGATGATGCAAAAGACGATGGCGGTGGAATAATTACTTACGATAAACATGGGTTGGTTTTAAGGCCGCAGCCCGGAGGCAAACGGTTTATCGGAAAATACGATATAGTCTTCCGCATGCAACTGATAACGATTATCGGGGTTAAGCACTTTAATCATCACCCGGTGTTTTTTATTGGCCAGGGGATATTTCCAGAATAGCTCGTACCGCCTGCTGGTGAAGTTGGTGGGTAGCCGGATGGTATCCATCAGCATACCATCAACATACAGGGCCGTTTCGAAAACATAATCCGGCCCGTCCTTATCTTTTTTCTGCGCTTCCCCGGTAATTACAAATCCGGTGCCTTCAAATTCGATATTCAGGTCGTTGACGAGATCCTGATTGATGCTGTTTCTGGCAATCGGAAATAAATGAGGAAATCCCTGTTCCAGTTTCACCGGTACCGGCTGCTGAAGGGCAAGGAGAATATTGTTCCCGTTCACGGTTCCGCCATTTTCACGGATATTCTGCAGGGCCTGATCAAAACCAATGCTGTACACTTTATTCAGAGAAATAGGCGTGTATTTAAAATCGATGTCTTCTGCGCCGGTCAGTCCCTTTTTCCAATAGTCGGGAATCTGATCATAGCCCAGCACAGTGCCCATAATGCCGCCAACGGTGGAGGGATTGCAATCGGCATCCTGACCAGCTCTTGTGGCAATTTCAAGGGATCGTCCAAAATCCCCTTTGCCGTATAGCAGTCCAAGTACCACATAGGCGGAATTCAGTTTTGAATCAATATCAAATGGTTTGAATATGCCCTCGGGACAGGCCATGTCGCTGCTCCATTTGCGCTGAATCTCAAACCAGGTTTTTTTCCAGTCGTCGGGATACCGGTCGTGCCAGTCGATCACGTCCTGGATGCACTGGTGGTATGTACTCTGGTCCGGAATCGTTTTTAACGCTTCGCGCACGATGTGGCCGATGTCGCTGGAAATAAAAGCCTGCGAATACATGGCGCCGACAAACACGCCGCCATACCATCCGTCCCCGTAATTCATGATGTGACCGATTTTATCACTGATGGCAGACGCCGTATTGGGCATGCCGGGACTCATCAGTCCGGCATAATCGGACTCGATCTGATAGTCGATGTCGTCTGCATGCGGGTTATTGATCCAGTTGCCCGATGCGGGCGCTTTTATGCCATTGAGGATGTTGTAGCGGGCCGCCTGATTCGCATGCCAGAGCATATAACCCGCATGGGCAAACGCATTGGCGAATGAATCCACCGGCGCATGCAATCCATACAGATCGAATACATGTACAAAGCTGAGATCCATATACAGATCGTCATACAATCCGGGATTGTTGAGCATGGTAGTCTTTATGTACCCATCATACCAGAGCAGCGGCTGATAGTCCTGGATAAACGTGCCCTGGAACCGGAATTCATAGGGTCCTCCAAACGTGACGCCGATGGTCTGACCGGCCCAGCCTCCTTTGATCTTATCTTTTAATTTGTCTTTTGATATGGGAAAAGTCTGCTGGCAGAAGCCGGTTAGCAGCAGGAACATGGACAGTGCGCTGAGGCCTGCTTTTTTCATCGCTGATTATTTGATGGATTGGTGAAAATGAATGGCATCCCGGAAATCGTCCACTTCTGTTCTGTAAGGCGCCGACGCCTGTGCGCCCGGTTTGGTAACGGAGATGGCAGCAGCCTGACAGGCAAAACGGGTGGCCTCCTCCATATGTCTCCCTTCCGATAGCGCAACCACCAGCGCGCCGCTGAACACATCTCCCGCCGCGGTGCTGTCTACCGCATGCACCACATAGCTGTGCACGTGGGTGAACGCATTATCATGAAGCAGCAGGGCGCCCTTGCTACCCAGGGTGATGATGACTGTTTTCACTCCCCCGCCATTTATTTTCTGCGCGGCAAGTTTCGCGGATTCGATATCGGTAACGGCTATCCCGGACAGCATGGCGGCTTCTTTTTCATTTGGTGTAATCACTGCGATCCGTTGTAACAGGCCGGCCGGCAATGCGCAGGCAGGTGCAGGATTTAATATCACGGGCACGCCTTTCTCTGCCGCCGTTTCTGCAGCATAACAAACCGTTTCCAGCGGTATTTCCAATTGCAGGAGTACGATGGCTGCATTTTCAATGATGCTCTTTGCCGGTCTCAAATCCATTTCACTAAAAGAGCCATTTGCGCCCGAGGCCACCACGATGCAATTTTCCCCTTGTTTATCCACCGTGATCAATGCAACGCCGGAAGGATGATCCGGATCCGAAAGAAGAAAACTGCAGTTGATGCCTTCGGTCCGGAAGAGTTCACGGGCCTGTTCTCCGAAAATATCGTTCCCGGTTTTGGCGATGAAGGTCACCTGTCCACCCAGCCTGGCCGCTGCCACCGCCTGGTTCGCGCCCTTACCACCCGCGTTCATAA
>JBEPUT010000027.1:0-57400 GCA_041691395.1 Chitinophagaceae bacterium | reverse complement strand
GCAGCCATTTACTTTTTCACATTTATCGTAACAGTGGCAGCTAATTTACTGCCATAAGAACGATGAATACCATCGGCAAACTGTAAAGCAAGTTTGTGTTTGCCCGGTGCTAAAGTAAGGGTGGCCTCCTTTTGGGCATTGCCAAAATGCAGATGCGTACTATCTTTCGGCACAATTACTCCCGAAGCGATTGAATCTTCTGCATCAATTAAAATATGAAAGTGCCCTGAATTTGGTTTTACAGCTCCGGCAGAATCAACGGAAATTCCCGAAACGCCCATTTTGACTTTTACGGGAGAAGACACGGTTTGTTTATCTTTAAGATTTTCAAAAAACACCCTGGCGCCCGCAGGAATCTCAGGAAGCGCTTCAACGGTATTCATCTTCATGGTGGAATGAGAAGTATCCTCCATAGAAGTTGAGTCAGAGGCGACGGTAGTTTCATTTCCGGTCCCGGAATGACAGGAGATTAGTCCGAAGATCAATATTGCAGGAATAATAAGGATTTTTTTCATCGTGTTATATTTTTTATGATTGAATGTGGTGGGTGTGCTGTTTAATTTATATTGGGTGGCCTGATTTTCGTCCCGTAAAAGTAATCCAAATAAAGGATTGTTTCTTGTTCATCCGGGTTTTATTACTCCCAGGTGAATGATTCCGCTAATAGCTATTAAAGCTTTGCTAACTTCGTTAAAAAACCGGGCATATACAACCCGCGAAATGAAGCTATAGGAAAAACAAGCAGTGAAAATTTAAATACCCGTATCGTAGCAATTCTTATTTCAAGCAAGGTTTAATTCCTCAGTTACCGGTAATATTCAGCGTTCCAGCAATTAATAAAATCATTGATCTTATCCTGTTTGGTCGGTAGAAGGCGTTTATATCAATTGGTTAATAACCGCCGGCTACATCTCTCGCTAAACGAATACCTGCACCGCTTACTCCGCCTGGCATTGGATAGAGTTTCCAGCTGTTCTTATCTGCCTGCTCCAGATGCCAGTTTTTCGTTGGGTCAGCTAATTGCTTTTTTAAGGTCCTGGAAAAAGCATTGGCAGCCCTTGCATTTTCCCAGGTGCGGATGGCATTAAAAATCAATTCCTTCTGCGGACAACTTTCCACATCTTTTTGATTTAATACCAGACTATACGTTGATCCCACGCCAACAGAAATTGCCTGAATCTGCTCGTATTGAGCTACTGTAGAATTGGACTTGACAGGGAAATTGCCACCCATACTGACAGGAAAATAGTTGGAATAAGTTACGTCCCGAAGATCTTTACCCTCGCTGGTAGTGCTTCCCCACTCCCTGGTATCCACATCATACATATTTTTTCCACCACCTACATTCCATATGCTTTGATAATGCCAGGAACCCTCGGACAATGTAGACCCGGTAAAACGGATATAAGGAACTCCTAATTCCTTCGCCCGTTCAAACATTTTTCGGAAAAACCGTTTTGCTGAATAATAACCATGACCATTATTGAACAGGAACTCCTGCCCATCAAAATCATAATAGGCTAACCCGTTTAGGTAACATACCTCTGCGTAATATTTTGCGATCTCATCCTGCAATTGCATATTCGGAATAACACCATCATAACCATAGTTAATGGTAACCTGCAATTTATAAATAGTATCCCCTGCATAGTGACTGGAAGGAATTGTTTTCCAATAGCCGCGTTTCACATTCAGCAGACGATAAGGCGGATTGTCTGACACTCCCAAATAGTGAATCAATTCCTTACCGATTTTAATCATATTCAAATCTTTTACATGGCCTTCCCAACTTGCTATTTCATCCATGTATTTGGGATCATTTACGATAATGGTGGTATCTGAGGAGTTTATGTCTTTTGCAAGCAAGCGCTTCTGCTGATAACATAAACTGTCACTTGGAACCGGGCTGACATCTTTCGTTCCGGGCGCCATGGAGTTGGTGATGGTCGTTCTTCCAATAGAAACACCATGGCTGGCAGCTATTTGAGAAAACGCTGTATGCGACATATCGCCAGAACTCATTTTTATTGGCTTTCTTTCAAAATTTTTCCCGTCAATGTATCCTTCATTTCCCCGGTCGGGCCGTAGAAAGCCCTGGTCATACAAACTGATCGTTTTAAAACCCAACCTGCTGGTGTAAGAAATAATACTATCGTTCAAATTCCCGGCCGACATGGCATCAGGAACATAGGCGGCAGGGTCCTTCACCCATTTACCGTTGATTGTTGGATAAGGCAGGCCTTCTGACAGCACGATATCCCGAATAACATTCATTAAAGAAATACTATCGGGACTACCCCATAAAGCTATACACGAGCCGATATAATCAACACCGGGCAATGGCTGAACTTCAATATGGTTTGGCTTGTTCGCAGCCATATTGGGTATTAAAGAGTAGTACACTTCCCTTTTCAAGGACCGGTCTCTTGAATGATAGGAAATGAAAACTCTTCCTTTTCCATCAACCTGTGCGGCATTGCCATACATAATACGGTAATAAGGCTCTTTGTGCGCGTAAAAAGCAACATCGCTGATGCCATTACCTCCAAGAGTAAAAATCTGCCCTTCATGCAAATGGCCGGGCAAGGGATAACGTTTTGAATCGGGGCTATGGATAATGTACTGAAAAGGAGCTGCATCAGCAATCGTTTCGGAAATACCGCCCAAAGTATTGTCGTCAAGGGCAAGCATGCCAATCGCATAATTTACCGCATCACTGGTGTCCCGGGCCACGCCAATAATTTCTCCCAAAAGATTGGTGATATTGGTATAATAGGATCCCCACTGTATATCATTAATTTCATTGCGGTTGGTAAGGGACTTCAAAGTGAATTTAAAATATTTTGTTTTTGTTTCAATCTTAACCTGCGCTACTGAACCATTCGCATACTTTAACGCAAACATGCTTATACCCTTTGCGTAAGTGGCTTTTTGCGGCTCGTAATATTCTTTCGTATTAGCGTTATACAAACACAGCAACGGCGATGGCTTATCCGTTGGACTAAACTCCCGGTTAGGAGTTTGCCTGATGTTCTTCATACTGGTAATAAAACCTTTCTCATTAATATGTATCCTGAAATAATCGGTGGAAAGATTTACCTGACCGTAACCTTGTCCGGAAAAAAAGTTTATCCCAAACAATAACAGAAAAACGGCTTTTTTTAACCAACCGGGGTACTTGTTTTTCACATTTACATTTTTCGTTAATGCCATATGATTTGATCTCGGCAAATTCAAAATATTATACTCAGATAATCCAATCATAACGAAAACAGTTGTTCTACCATAACCCTAACCATCTGAACAAATCCTGAATGAATCCCGGGGAAACCCCGAACAAACCCTGGTTATGAATACACAAAACTCAGCACCAGATCGCTGAACAGCTTATAATAAACGGCCAGGGGCTGATCCCCCTCCTTTCGGAACGCAAAGCTCAGTTTCCCCAGATTTTCGCCGGTCCGGATAAAATAGGGCTCGGTCCATTGGATATGCTGCCGGAAATTCACGCCGCCCAGGCTGTACCACTTAAAAATGGATTCCTTGGCCGACCAAAGCAGGGTCAGTTGACGCAGCCGGTGTCCGGAGCGGTCCAGACCATCGAAGGCGACTGCCAGTTCATCTGCAGACAAGAATTTTTCCCGGATACGCTCAATGCCCGGAGCTGTAAATTCCACGTCAATGCCCACCCTGTACCGGCTGCTCACGATGGCCGCCGCATAAGACCCGCAGTGGGATATGGAAAAATGGTATTTTTCATCGGGCAGATAAGGTTTTCGCGTGTCGGCCACCAGGATTTCGGAAAGCGGAAAATCCGGGAACAATTCGGTGAGCAGATAACGTCCGGCCAGGTGCTGGAGCCGCTTCAAGGGGTGGGACACATCTCTTTTTAGGGGTACCCTTTTTAAAAAAAAAGATTCGTCCTCCGTGATGTGCCAGATGGCCAGCTTCGTAGATTCGTTGATATTATGTTGATAAAATAAGGGCATCCCAAAAAAAGGTTATCGCGAAATTCGCCTGCGTCCCGTCGCAGGCAGAAGACCGGAACAAATAAACAAATAAACCGTCAAACCCAATGATATTATCTGATAAGCGCATCCTGGAGGAAATCGGAAAAGGCAGTATTAAAATTGAACCGTACGACCGCAGCTGCCTGGGCAGCAACTCGTATGACGTTCATCTCGGCAGGTGGCTGGCCACTTACCGGGAACATATTCTGGATGCCAAAAAACACAACGAGATAGAATATTTTGAAATTCCGCCGGACGGATTCGTGCTTTATCCGCATATTTTTTATTTAGGGGTTACCGAAGAATATACGGAAACGCACGAACACGTGCCCTTCCTGGAAGGCAAGTCTTCCACGGGGAGGCTGGGTATTGATATCCATGCCACGGCAGGAAAAGGAGATGTGGGGTTTTGCGGTAACTGGACCCTGGAAATATCGGTTAAGCAACCGGTTCGCATCTATGCCGGCATGCCCATCGGCCAACTGATTTATTTTCCGGTGCTGGGGGAAATTGAAGTGAAATACAACCAGAAAAAGGATGCGAAATACAGCGGGCAGAAAAACAAACCCGTGGAAAGCATGATGTGGAAAAACAAATTTTAAAAAGCGTTGCTGCCAAATTTTTTATAGTAAGCAATACTGAGCCCAACCACTTCGTCATACGAATTCATGCCTTGCGGCTGCCGGTTGGCCTTCAGGTAATCGCCATATAGCCTTCGGATGATGGGCTCGAAAGGGTTTTCGTATTTTTTATAAAATGCTTTCAGATCCCGCAGGTCCTGGCGCACGTCCGGCTTTAAGGATTCACGGTAAGGGATAAATGACGTGGAATCCCGGACGTACAATTCCGTTCCCGCATACAGGTACAGGTCCAGGTAAGCCGAATACCGGAAGGCAGGATCCGACGATGATTTTGCTGCAAGATAACCTGCAAAATTTGCCTCTTCTTCTTTGGCATAACCGAGCTGATGGCCAATCTCATGACAGGTGGTGAAGGGTTGCGTGAAAACCGGAACGGTGGTATTCACCTGAGCCTCGCCGGTAAATGGATTGTAATAACCGCTGAACCCGAAATAATTTCCCAGGTAGCTGTACAGAGACGGCTTTACAGAAGGACTACCGTAATAAAACGCATCGTTGTGCGATGAATATTGGCGGTAGGCGGCGACAGATTCGCTAAACAGATTGCCTTTCCGGTTCAGCTTCGTCCGTAGGATCCTGGATGCCGAATCCAGTGCATTTATACGGAATACGATGGCGCTCATTAAAGTCTTCAGTTCGTCTGTGGAATATGGCACGGATTCCAGACGCATTTGTTGCGCGATGCCGGGCCTGTCGTAATTAAGTCCCCATAAAAAATTAAAGGCCACATAAATCCAAACGAAAATAGAAAGTAAACGCCCGGCGGCATAAAAAAGATATTGCCGGTGCAGGCGGCGCTGAAGGGCTTTTTGAATAAACCGCACAACGGACATCAGCAGATAAATAAAAATAATTGCGTAAAAGATATCACCGACGCTGAACGGGATCCAGCCAAAAACAAACCGCAGCAGCCGGGCCAGTAAAGGGTAAATCCCGGTGGCATAATATTCTTCAACGGCCTCCGGAAAAAAAGAAAAGATTTTAATGGCGGCAGCAGGTATAACCGGAAGCAACCAGGGAGCGAACCGTTTCCATTGCATACCCTTAAAAATACATTATTATTGTAGTATATACCACCCGCTATGGATCTTGATTTTAACAGGAATGAAGATAGCCTGAAGCAGTCTCTCAGCCTGCTCCGGAGCAGATTTCAAAAGATCGCGCTGGGTGGAGGGACCAAAGCGATTGACAAACAGCATGAAAAAAATAAATTGACCGCAAGGGAACGGATTGCCTATCTGATCGACGAGCATTCCGGTTTCCTGGAAGTGGCCGCTTTTGCAGGATACGATATGTATGAGGAACATGGGGGCTGCCCGGCGGGAGGCACCGTAGCGGGCATTGGATATGTAAGCGGTCGCCAGTGCGTGATCGTGGCGAACGATCAAACGGTAAAAGCGGGCGCCTGGTTTCCCATCACGGGGAAAAAAAATCTTCGCATGCAGGAGATCGCCATGGAAAATAATCTGCCGGTCATTTACCTGGTGGACAGCGCCGGTGTTTTCCTGCCCATACAGGAGGAAATTTTCCCGGACAAGGAACATTTCGGGCGCATCTTTTACAACAACGCACGCATGAGTGCCCTGGGTATTACACAGATCTCCGCCGTGATGGGTCCCTGTGTTGCCGGGGGCGCCTATCTTCCGATCATGAGTGATGAAACGCTCATGGTGGAAGGCAACGGGTCCATATTCCTCGCGGGTCCATATCTGGTGAAAGCCGCCATTGGGGAAACCACCGATACGGAAACCCTGGGCGGCGCAGTTACTCATACGGCCATCTCCGGCATCGCGGATTATAAATTCAAGACAGAAGAGGAATGCCTCGACCAGATAAAAAAAATGATGGCCTCTCTCGGTCATCAAACGCAATCGGCCGGATTTGACAGGATCAATGCTGCTCCGCCGGCAAAAGACCCGCAGGATATATACGGACTGATCCCTTCTGACCCATCGAAGCCTTATGATATGCTGGAAGTGATCGACCGCCTGGTAGATGCCCCGGGTATCCGGCAGTTCAAGGAAGATTACGGAAAAACAATCATCTGCGGTTACGCCCGGATGGAAGGGTGGTCCATAGGCCTCGTGGCTAACCAGCGCATCGTAGTGAAAACAATAAAGGGCGAAGCGCAGCTGGGCGGCGTGATCTACAACGACAGTGCCGACAAAGCGGCAAGGTTCATCATGAATTGCAATCAGAAGAAAATCCCCCTCGTTTTTCTCCAGGATGTTACCGGTTTTATGGTCGGATCCAGAAGTGAACATTCCGGCATCATCAAAGACGGGGCTAAAATGGTGAATGCAGTGGCCAATTCAGTGGTTCCCAAATTCACGGTCATCATCGGAAATTCATACGGCGCCGGCAATTATGCCATGTGCGGCAAGGCCTATGATCCCCGCCTGATGGTTGCGTGGCCCACGGCCAGGATTGCCGTGATGGGCGGGGAACAAGCCGCCAAAACACTGTTGCAGATCCAGGTCGCTTCCCTTCAATCCAAAGGCAAAGCCCCGGATCGGGAAGAGGAGAAAAGATTGTTTGCATCTATACTAGACCGTTATGAAAAGCAAACCAGCCCTTACTACGCAGCGGCCCGGCTCTGGGTGGACGCGCTGATTGATCCGCTGGAAACCAGGCACATCCTTTCAGAAGGCATCCGTGCGGCCAATCACAATCCGCGGTTCAATGAATTTAAGACAGGCGTTTTCCAGGTGTGATGACGGTGCCTCTCCGGTTTATTGTCATTCCGCTCAATCAATGGATGAAAAAAAATAAAAAAGATTAACCAGCGCCACGTGCATCAAAACCCCGTAATCATATATACCGATGGCTCCTCCAGAGGAAATCCAGGCCCGGGGGGGTACGGAACCCTGCTGATGTGGAAAGGCCATGTTAAGGAATTATCTGCAGGTTACAAAAAAACCACCAATAACCGCATGGAACTGATGGCGGTAATTGCCGGATTGGAAGCATTGAAAAAGGATGGTATGAAAGTGCAGATCTTTTCAGACAGCCAGTATGTAGTCAAATCGGTTGAACAGGGCTGGCTGAAAAACTGGATCGCAACAGACTTTAAAGGAGGAAAGAAAAACAAAGACCTCTGGCTTCGTTTCGCGGATCTCGCCAGGCAACACCATATTCAATTTCATTGGGTGAAGGGCCATGCCAGCAATCCGCACAATAATCGTTGTGATGAACTGGCAACGCAGGCAGCGGACGGAGGAGGATTGATGGAGGATGACGGGTTTGAGAAAGGTTGATAATATATGGTGGATGGTCTTAATAACAATCGTTCTACGCTTTTATCACCTGCTCCTTATTTTTCATGATCAGAACAAAACTTCCGAAAAGTATGGTGGCAAAAACCAGCGTGGCAATCAGGCTGTTCAGCAGAAAAGGAAGTCCGTCGGCATAACACATCATCAGCCCTTCCCAGGTTATGGGTCTTCCCAGTCCACGGGTACCACCCGAACCTGACCAGACTATAAAATTGGAAAGCAGAAAATAAACAGCAGGCGCTGCCAGAGAGGCCGCAATGATATTGGGCACGTTGATTTTCCTGATGGCAAATCCAATAAAAACCAGCAGGGCAAAAAGAATATAATTCTGCCACTGACCCGCATAAAAACCGGATATATCGGTTAAACCGCCCAGGTAAAGGACCTGATACAATAAGTCGGACAGGAACATGGAGAGTACCGGCATAATCAGGGCCCATTTTCTGTTCTTAATCACGGCGCCTGCAAAAACAGCCATCGCCCATTGGGGTGCAAAACCATAAGGGCGTCCCGGGATCACCCGGTATATCGCCGCAATAAAAACCAGTAGGACGAAAGACCAGATCAGCGTTTTTGTTTGCTTCATTGCCTTAATTTAGATCAGCAAATTTAATTAATTGACAGTTGAGAATGGACAAATGACAATTTTTTATTGAAAATCGCTGACATTTCCACGTCCATTGTCAACTGCCCATTGTCAGCTGGCCTCCGGAATGGCTGCCCGGTAAATCACGGTATCTTCCAGGGCCTTCAGATTGGATTCAGCCCCGTCAAAACTCACCCAGGACTCTCCCTTTTTCCGGTTGAATCCGGCCAGGGATTTTTCTTTTACTTCCAGGGAACCGGAAAGGACCAGGAATATCTGCACGGAATGGGATAGCAGGGGCAGTTCCTGTCCTTTTGCAAGGTGGAGGCGGCTCAGTTCAAAATCCGGAGCCGGCGTGGGAAAAACGGTGGTGGCTTTTCCTTTCTCTACACCATGAATAATTTGGGGAACCGTGGGCTCGAATTTCAAATGTTTCATCAGTTCGGGCACATCCACATGTTTAGGTGTAAGCCCCCCGCGAAGCACATTATCGGAATTGGCCATGATTTCTACGTTCTGACCCTCCAAATAAGCATGCGGAACGCCGGCATTCTGAAAAACGGCCTGCCCCGGCTGCAGCTGAAGAAGGTTGAAAAAATAAATGGAAAATATCCCGCGGTCCACATCGCCCTTCTGGCTATAGGTAAGTGCGGCACGGGCCGCCCAGAAATCCTCTTTATTTTTTTTCAGTTTTTCAAACTGGTAATGAGGAACGATACGGTCAAGGAGGGTCTTTAAATGCCGGTTCACCTGCGCCTGCGCCATTTCCATGACATGCTGGTACAATGCCTTGTAATTCCCGTTGCCAAAGACCGGCACCAGAAAATGCAGCTCCGGAATTTCATGAAGTATCCGGTCCAGCGCTTTCGCCGGCTTGAATCCATGCAACAGCCAGAATTCACTGAGGGCATACATGAGCTCCGGTTTGTGGTTATCGTCCCGGTAATTTCTATCCGGTGCAGAAAGATCGATCCCCTTTTGATTCTCTGATTCAAAATCCCTTCGGGCATCCGCTTTGGAAGGATGTACCTGAATAGAAAGCATTTCCTTTACGTCCAGTACCTTGAGCAGGTAGGGCAGGCCGGCAAACTCCCGGTATGCTTCTTCCCCCAGCGTTTCCCGGGGATAGGCGCCGATATAATCTTTCAGCAAAATCTTCTCCGTTCCGTCTGACACCAGTTCTGCACTTCCGGTACTATGAGCCCCAAGCCAGTATTCCGCGTAGGTTTCACCCTTATTCACCGGTAAATTCAACAGTTTCGGAAGATAGAAATCGCCCCCCCAGGCATAGTGTTGTACTTGTCCCCTGATGGGTATCACCTTATCTTTACTCAGTTCCATATTTTTTATTAGTGGCTCAAAGTAAAGCAAAAATGGCCGCACATAACGAATTTGGGAAAGCCGGTGAAGGAATGGCTGCAGATTGGCTCATCCGCAAAGGATTCCGGCTTTTGGATGTAAACTGGAAATACGGCCGGTATGAAGTGGATATCATCGCCTCCCGGAACGGGATCCTTCATTTTATTGAGGTTAAATCCCGGCACGATGACCGGTTTGGTTTGCCGGAAGACTGGGTCGGAAAGAAGAAAATGGGGCATTTATTGAAGGCAGGCGTGGCGTATCAGGAAAAATTTCCTGGCTGGGATCTGGTCCAATATGATATCCTGTCCATTTTGGTTGATCCCGGGGGCCTTGCGAATTTCTTTTTTATAGAAGATGTATATTGCTGGTAATGACAACCCGTCCTGACCAGAAAGCCGCAATCATTCAAGGGTATCAGGGCAATATTCGGCGTCAACAACTTTTCATACAAAAGAAAAAAAAAATCAAAAGCGTCCTGGCCGTGGCCAGGCTGGTCATGGTGCTGCTTGCCACTGGCCTGATCTATCACTTTTGGCCTGCAGCCGGACCTTCGTTCCTGTCCGCCCTTATATGCATCGTAGCGCTCATGCTGCTGGTTTTTATTGATGCCGGAAAAACAGATCAGATAAAAAATCACGAAAGACTGATCCGGATCAACCAGCATGACATAGATGCCCTGGAGCAGCAACTGTCCGGATACGCGGAAGGAAAGGAATTCGCCGGTTCCGTTCATGCCTATGCCTCGGATCTCGACCTGTTTGGGCCCTTTTCCCTTTTTCAGTTTCTCAACCGTTGCCATGCGGATCAGTCCAAAAAATTACTGGCAGATCGTTTATTGAATCCGCTTCCTGCGAATCAGATAAAGCAATTACAGGAGGCGGTAAAAGAAGTTTCGGATAAAACGGACTGGTCGCAGCAATACCGGTCCAATGCCATGGCCAATCCAATTACTTTTCAAACGGAAAAACGCCTGCAGCAATGGATGCAGGAACCTCCGGGAATTTTCGAAAGGCCTTACTGGATAGCCATCATCATCACATACTCTCTGATCAGCATGGCCACACTAACGCTTTATATCGCGGATTTGATAAGCTTTTCCAATTTTTTATTGAGCCTGGTTTGTTTTTTCGGAATTTCGTCCCTGGTCAGCTCCCGGATAACTCCAACCTGGATCCTGTTATCCCGCATTGAGCCGGAAATGAATGCCCTCTATGAACAGATCCGCTCCCTCGAAGCAGAATCTTTCGAATCCGCGTTTCTTCAAAATATTAAAAAGGCCATGCAGGGAACCGGTGAAACGGCCAGCGTGTCGGGGACCATCCGGCAATTCCGGCGCATCCTGAAGCGGTTTGACTTTCGGCTGAACCTGGTGGTTTCTGCTTTCCTGAATGGTTTCCTTCTTTGGGATCTGCAGCAGATGGTTGCGCTGATCCGGTGGAAGAAAAAAAATAAACAGATGCTGGCACACTGGTTTGCGGCCATCGCAGAAATGGAGGTCGTCATCAGTCTGGCTTCCCTGCTGCATAATGAACCGGCCTGGTGTTTTCCGGAAGTTAACGATCGCTATTTCAATCTGAAAGTACAGGATCTGGGACATCCCCTTATTCCGCCGGAAAAAAATATATTGAACTCCTTCCAAATGGCCGGTCGCGGTAAAATGGCCATGGTAACCGGTTCCAATATGGCGGGCAAAAGCACTTTCCTTCGTTCCCTCGGCACCAACCTGGTCCTGGCCTTTATGGGTGCACCGGTCTGTGCCTCTTATTTCGAGACCAGCTATTTGCATTTGCTGAGCAGTATGCGGGTGGCCGATAACCTGGCCGAGAATACATCTACCTTTCATGCAGAACTGAAGAAACTGCAATTCATCATCGGGAGCGTGAACCGGAACGAACCCGTTTTTATTCTGCTGGACGAAGTATTGCGGGGTACGAATTCAGAGGACCGCCACGCAGGCACCAGTGCACTGATCCGCCAGCTCATCAAACAACAGGCGGTGGCTGTTATCGCCACCCATGATACCGGGCTGGCCATAACGGAATCGGCACTTAATCCGGAAGCGATCCGGAATTACCATTTTGACGGCCAGATCCGCGGGGAAGAATTATTTTTCGATTACCTGCTCCGGGAGGGTGTTTGTGAAAGTCTGAACGCCACACTCCTCATGAAAAAAATAGGTATTCATTTTGAGGATTAATATATTTACGCACCTGCAATAGCACCATTCAAGAATCATCATCTCCATGACGAAGCCAACAGTTAATCTCAGATCATTCAGACAACTGGTTAAACGCAATAAAAAACGGGTCAGAAGTTTTCTCGGCAGGTTGGAAAAAAAAGTTCCAAAAAATCTGCACCTGATCACCCTCGAAGCCAATGAACTGGCCTGGGCTGTTACGGACTGCCTGGATTGCGCCAATTGCTGCAAGACCATGTCCCCCACCTATACCCAAAAAGACATCTCCCGCATTTCGGCCCATCTGGGCATGACGCGCAGGGCTTTCCGCGAAAAATGGCTGTATCAGGACAATACCGGGGACTGGATAAACAAAAAGCAGCCCTGCCAGTTTCTGGATCTGAAAACAAATCTCTGCGGAATCTATGCTGTGCGTCCGCGCGATTGTGCCGGGTTCCCACACCACAGCACGAAAAAAATAGTGGAGTACGGCCATATGTACAAACAGAATATAGCCTATTGCCCGGCTACCTATCGGCTCGTGGAACAAATGCAGGTGGGACTGGCAGAAGGGAAATGGCAACTCAAAAAATAGTGGCACCATGTGGTCCTCCACGAAAAATGGATTCAAAGCCTGGTTACAACTGGAAAAATCACTTTCCGACCATTCCGTAGAAGCCTATCTGCGGGATATTGAAAAATTCACGCAGTTCCTGGAATTTCAAAACAGCCGGCTTTCTCCCGGGCAAATTGTTCTAAAGGATCTGCAGGAATTTGTAAAATGGATCGGGGACCTGGGTATGACGGCCAGTTCACAATCCCGCATCATCTCCGGGATACGTTCTTTCTTCAAATATTGTCTGCTGGAAAACCTGGTCAGCAAAGACCCCACTTTGTTACTCGAAACACCCAAACTGAAAAGGACTCTGCCAGATTTTTTAAGTGTTTCGGAAATCAACCAGATTCTCGAAACCATCGACCTGAGTAAACCGGAAGGTGAACGAAACCGGGCGATCCTTGAAACCCTGTACAGTTGCGGTTTGCGGGTAACGGAACTGGTGAACCTCCGCATTTCTTCCCTCTACCCGGAGCTGGGATTCATTAAAGTAACGGGAAAAGGCGACAAAGAGAGACTGGTGCCGATTGGAAATACGGCCCTCAGGCACATTTCCACCTATCGGAACCAGGTTCGCGCACATGCTCCCATTAAAGCGGGTCATGAAGACATTCTTTTCCTCAACCGGCGCGGGGGAAGATTGACCCGTCAGATGATTTTTATTTTTCTAAAAGAACTCGTCAGGCAATCAGGTATTCAAAAAACAGTTTCACCCCATACCTTCCGGCATTCTTTTGCCACCCATCTTGTAGAAGGCGGCGCCGACCTGCGCGCCGTTCAGGAAATGCTGGGTCACGAAAGCATAACCACCACGGAGATTTATACTCATCTGGACCGGGAGTATCTCCGCGAAACCCTGAAAAAATTTCACCCCGCGTTTCAATAGAAACAGCATTTCGGGTAAAGACCAATGACTGGAAAGTAAAAAGCGAATCCGGTTCTTTCAGAAAAATTTTTTAACCATGCCCAGCGCTCCCTGTTTCCAGGGCACCCGGTGCGAGATGCCGGTACCCGCCTGCTGAAAATGATCCATATTGGCAATATACCAGTCATAATTTCTCAGCAGGGCATCCTGGTTGGAATATTTTGGAGCAAAGCCCAGTACCCGCTCCGCTTTCTCTATGGAAACGAATGAATCTTTGGATGCCGTTTCATAAACCCATGGGTATAAAGGAGACAGGTGTAACCTGTTCAGGATGCGAAGCATCCCAATCGCAAAACCTGCGGGAACCCCGGTAATTTTTTTACCGAAACCAGCCTTGTCCAGCACCACCTGGTAATCCTGTTTGATGGTTGTATATAGTTTTGCACCAACATTAAATGTATCGTTGGCGTTGTTGCGGTCGATCGTGGTGGACAAATAAATGGCCGCGCAGAAATCTTCCACATCCATGAGCTGATATTTGTTGTTACCGTTTCCCAATACGGGGAAACCGTGCCCGTCCTTGGCCCAGTCATAAAATAAACCGAACACACCAAGGCGTTCCGGGCCTACAAATGATTTCGGACGAAAGATCGGCACACAAAGGCCTCTTTGTCTGAACCCCATACAAATGGCTTCAGCCTTCACCTTGCAGATCCCATAATCACCCATGCCAAAAAGCTTATCGTCTTCAACCAGCGGGTGATGGTCCGGCACCCCGTAAACCGCCGTGGAAGAAATATGAACAACCCGTTGCACCCCATTATCCAGAGCCGACTGCAGCACATTGCGCGTTCCTTGCAGATCCGTTGAATAGATATCGGCTTTTTTATACAACGGAAGGGCTGCCGCGGTATGAACAACAAAATCAACTCCCTGCATGCCGATGTCCACCATGGCCCGGTCCCGGATATCACCCTTGATTTCATGAATGCTGTTCTTTTCGGGGTAATCAAAATCGGCAATATCGAGGGATGCCACGTGATGACCCCGTTCCAGTAAATAACGGGTCAGATTAATGCCCAGGAAGCCGGCGCCTCCGGTGATCAGATAGGTACTCATAGCGCTGTGCAATGATTTATGAAATTTAAGAAGGCGCAAATATACCCCATTCGGGAGGGATTGTCAATGCTGCAGGCTCATTTACGCTTCTCATCGTGGCAAGATTGTTGAACCAAAGACCTTGGTATAGCAGGCAAAAAATAAGTTCCCAATTAAAAAATCAATATATGAGTTTACAAAGAATTTTCACCGCCACATTATCCGGAATCGTGGTTGGTCTTTTGATTGCGCCCGCCAAGGGCAGTGAAACCAGGCAAAAAATTGCTGATTCCGCCGATGAGATCAGGGATAAGGTCAGACGACTGCGGGGTACTACCAACCAGGAATTGAATGAACTCCACGAGGTATTCGAGCACGAAATCCAGGGATTACGCGATGATATCCGGGAAAAAGTGCTCCGGTTGATAGAAGTGAGTAAAAAGGGCTACAATCATGTGAAAGCGGAAGCACTTTCCTGACGGGCTGATGGTGGATAGTTAATGGTTGATTGAACTTAATTTTGAATTCGCACCTGTACGCCATCAACCATCAACTATCGTCCATTAACCTTTTTTGAGTTTCTGAAATATCACGCTCAGCAGAATCATCCCAATCGCTCCAATCGCATTCAGCCAGAGAAAGCTGATGTTGATGATGCCTTTCTGATTGAGGATATGGATGCTGATCACAAAGGCTTCTGTGATCAGGGCGCTGATGAAAACGGGTGTGGCGGATACTTTTTTGATGTAAAAAGCAACGAGGAATATACCAAGAATTACCCCGTAAAATAAGGACCCCAACACATTCACTGCTTCTATCAGGCTGTTGCCAATGTTATAGGCCAGTTGGGCAATAACCACACAGAATACGCCCCAAGCCAAGGTATACCACTGGGAATAGTGGTACTCTTTTTCCGGCGCCAGGGTTTTTTTGATCATCCGCTTATGAATATCGTTGATGGTGGCCGACGATAAGGCATTGAGGGATGCCGCCACCGATCCCCAGGCGGATAGAAAAATCACCGCAATAAGCAATCCGATCAATCCCCGCGGTAAATGATCTATTACAAAACGCAGGAATATATAGTTGGTGTCGTTGCTGTTTCCGTTCACCTCTTTGTCGTCCAGCCATCGTTTGATGATGGTGCGCAGCCTCATCTGTTCCATTTGCGCCTGTTGCATTACAAGACCCTCCTGCATCCGGTTCTCTCGTACTCCGCCGGTGGGATTCATCTGGGCCACTTTTCTTTGCTGCAGGTGATTGTATTCCTTCAGAACGATCTGTAAAGAATCGGCGTATTTTGTTTTCGAAAGCAATTCAAGCTGGGTCTGATTAAAAAATAATGGCTCTTTGGCAAACTGGTAATAGGAAAATACCAGGGCGCCGATCAGCAAAATGCCGAACTGCATCGGCACTTTCACCAGACCGTTCATGAGTAGTCCCAGTCTGCTGTCCCGCACCGTTTTTGCGGTAAGGTAGCGGCCCACCTGACTCTGATCGGTTCCGAAATACGACAGGGCCAGGAAGAATCCGCCGATCATCCCGCTCCACATATTGTACCGGTCGTTCCAGTTAAATCCTTTTTCACCGGTACCCGAAGTGATCACATTTAATTTCCCTGCCTTACCGCTGATGTGCAGCGCATCCGATAATCCGACATGATCCGGAAGCAGATGAACCACCATATATCCGGCCATCAGCATGCCTGCAAAAATGATCACAAACTGAATCTGCTGGGTATAGGCCACGGCCTTGGCCCCTCCGGATACGGTATATATAATCAGCAGTCCGCCCATCAGTATGTTTGTCCACAGAATATTCCAGCCCAGCAGCGAAGACAGAATGATGGAAGGTGCCGAAATACTGATGCCTGTCGACAATCCCCTTTGCAGTAAAAAAAGCAGGGAGGTGAACGTGCGCGTCTTTCCGTCAAATCTTTTTTCCAGGAATTCGTACGCCGTAAATAACCTGAGCTTATGGAACACCGGCACAAAGGTTACACAAAGCACCACCATCGCCAGGGGCAGTCCAAAATAATATTGAACGAACCGCATGCCGTCAGTATAAGCCTGACCGGGTGCGGAAAGAAAAGTAACTGCGCTGGCCTGGGTACCCATGATGCCGAGCAGGACCATATACCAGCGCGAGGACCGGTTTTGTAAAAAATAGCTTTCCAGATTCTTTTCTGACCGGCTCTTATACAGACCGTACATGATGATCCCGGCCAACGTAAGGACAAGCACGATCCAGTCAGTAGAACTCATGAAAAATGTTTAGTAAACAGATAGAAACAAACAATCAGGAAAATTAGAAATCCAATCACCAGGCCATACCAGGATTTCCATGACTTAAAAAGCGGCGGCCTTTCTTCCGGTGATGATTGCATATTATTTTTTTGAATTGCCCCGGCTGGCCATCAGCATGGCCGCTATGAGACCCAACAACAGGCCGATGAGCATGCCTGCAGTCACTTTTTTAATCAACCTTCCAATAAGTAATCCTGAAACAATCGCCACAACAAATGCTATTTCCCTTCTTTTAAACATGCCGGTTATTTATGCTGATGTTGATTCAATGCAATGAGGTTTGCCAGTAGCCGGTAAGCGCCGGGGACTCCGGCCGGAAGTTCCCTGAAAAATACAAGGCCGGTATAGGTAAAATTTCCCTTCCCGTATTTTGCAGTAATGAGGCTTCCCTTCTGATCCTGTTCGCCGGTATCGTGCATGCTGAATATCTCCAGGTATTGCGGATCAGCATGGGTGGCAAAATAAATTCCCCGCTCTTGTACCCAACCTTCGAAGTCCATGTCCGTAATCCGGTTCGGCTCGTGAAGCACGGGATTTTCCGGATGAACAAATTTTACCCCGGCATCTTCTTCCGTAACCCGGCCATTGGAAATACTGAACGGATAGGGTCCTATGCGTGTTCTGGCATTCTCTGAGTTATTCCGGTTATACTGCACGATCAGGTTGCCGCCGTTTTTTACATAGTCCATCAAAACCCGGTATTTGCCAAAAAGCCAGTCGTGCACATCGTATGCCCTTACACCCGTAATCACGGCATCCAGCGATTGCAGCACCGCGCCCGACAGATTGTTTTCATTCAGGATGGTGACGGCATATCCCATTTCGCGAAGCGCATCGGGCACTTTATCTCCCGCCCCTTCCACATAACCTATCCTCGATCCGCTGATCTTCAGGTCCGTGGATACCAGTTTTGCGCCCACGGGTTTGAAATAATCAATCCTCGGGATGTGCTCATAGGAAATGGTCCGGCATTGCAGCAAGGTATCGGTTCTGTTTCCTGAAGTCTGAACCACCCATACCCATTCGGGCTTTTGATTTCCATCTGCTGATTCGATCCGGAAATAATGATCCGGGTTCCCGGCGGCAGAAAGATCTGCACTTATTTTAAATCCCGTCGATGGCGTTAGTCTGACGGGATCCACCGACTCCGGCAGACTGCCACCGGCCGGCATTTCTTTCTGGCCATCAGCTACTTTCAGCTGCCTGTTCACTTCCAGTTTTTTCTCTGCCTTGCCGCTGAAGACCATTATCTGCGGATTAGCGGAAACGATCATTTGCGGGATGATGGTGAAGGGCTCAAAGGATTCTCCTTTCGCCGGTTGGGTGAAATCGTAAATCACCGGCTTCTGAACGACGAAGGGGCGTCCCAGGATGCTGATCCGGAAAGCCGCCACCAGGGCGGCCTTATTTTGCGGGTCACCTATCAGCGTTTGGTCATCCACGTTATATGACCCGGAAGACATCGTCTCTTTCAGCCAGTAGGGCTGCGTTATGGGAACTCCGGTTAAGGGAACGCGCAGGGAGACACGGTAATTCTCTTCGGGGTCGAGCTTTTGTTTCCAGGCGGTATCCGTTTGATTGATGGTTACGCCGTCCAGTGTAATATCCGCAGCAGAACGGTTGATGATCTGAAGTCCAACCATTACCTGCTGGTCCTTAACAGCATATGCCTGATGAACCGTTGCTTCTATCCAGAGGCCGCTGCAGGATTCCATCAAATCCTGTACTTCAGCCCGCTTTTTCTTTTTCCAGTAGCCGTCGGGGAGGGCCACTATCCGATCATAAACCATGATCAGCCCCTGCAGGGATTTTGAAGGATCAGCGGGATCATAATTTTTGATAAGGCCGTCGACCAATGCTTCAATGGCAGTCCCTCCGGGGAGTCTTTTCCAGGAATAATCCACATCATCCATCAAGGCTTTATCAGCCTCTTTTCCGGCAGTGAGTGAAAAATATTCCAATGCATGCCCATGGGAACGGGCAACGCCAAAACCCTGACTGCGGTGCTGGCTCCGACTGTCGGCCGCCACTTCCCCATAACTTTTCCCCAGGATTGGATTAAACCCGCCGACTTCAATTTTCAGCTGATCTTCCCGGGTGGTATTCACATCCCCGAAATTATAATTGTTCCAGAGCAGCCGTTTTGCCTGCCAGGGCCCGACGCCATATTTAAACTGTTCGGGGAACTGTTTCGGATCGGCTGCGGCGGAAAAAGCAAGGTGTGCCAGCACGGATGAAGCAGAATGCTGTCCGTGACCCGCCCGTTTGTCTTCCGGAAACCGTGTGATGATCACATCGGGCTGGAACCTTCGGATTACCCACACCACATCACTCAATATTTTTTGCTTGTCCCAAATCCGCAGGGATTCTTCCGTCGTTTTTGAAAACCCGAAATCAAATGCCCTGGAAAAAAATTGTTCCGCACCATCTATGCGGCGGGCGGCCAGCAGTTCCTGGGTTCTGATAAGACCCAGTTCAACCCCCTGCTCATCTCCCAGCAGATTCTGGCCGCCATCTCCCCGTGTCAGTGAGAGATAGCCTGTCCGGTAAAGTTTTTCATTGGAGAGCCACGCAAGCAGGCGGGTATTCTCATCATCCGGGTGTGCAGCAATATACAGTACCGATCCGAGCACATTCAGCTTTTTCATCTGCACCAGGATCTGGCATGCATTTAAAGATTCAGGCGCTTGTGCAACAGCGTGATGGTCTGCCAATAAAAAGAGTAACCAGGCGGAAAAAAATATCTTCATCAGAAAATTAATCTTTTGTGATCGGGCAAATTAGTAAATCCCCGGGGAAACGGCCGCCGTTATTATATTGACGGCGGATGATCGGTTTCCCTTTGCTAATTTTACCCAAATTACCTTTTTCTTATGATCAAGCTGTTCCTACTCACCGTGCTCCTGGCTGCCGGGATTTGTTTCGCAGCGAGACCGGCTTCTGCGCAAACCGAAACTGCATTTCTTTATGCAGGGAAAAAGTCGGTGACCTGTAAAAACGGCGCGGTGGTTTCCGCGCATGCCCTGGCAAGCCGGGCCGGATTGAGTATGCTGAAACAAGGCGGCAATGCGGTGGATGCCGCCATCGCCACCCAGTTTGCCCTGGCCGTTGTTTTTCCGGGTGCCGGTAATCTGGGAGGCGGAGGGTTTATGGTGATCAGGTTATCGGATGGAAAAAAGATTTGTCTCGATTTCCGGGAACAGGCACCCGCAGTGGCCACACAGGATATGTACCTGGATGCACAGGGAAATCCGGTTCCGGGTGAAAGCCTGAACGGACATCTTGCTAGTGGCGTTCCGGGTTCCGTTGCCGGCATTTTCGACGCACTGAAATATGCGCGTCTGCCGGTTAAAAAATTAATCCAGCCGGCCATAACACTGGCGGAACACGGTTTTGCCATTACGGCGGCCGAGGCGCGAAGCCTGAATGAATCCGCTGATGATATTCAAAAATACAATACCGTAACCCCGTTGTTTGTGAAGGCATCCGGATGGAGAGCGGGTGATACCCTGGTTCAAAAGGACCTGGCCAAAACCCTGCGACGGATTTGCGACGCCGGCCTCAAAGGATTTTATGAAGGGGAAACAGCCAGGCTCATTGTGGAAGAAATGCAAAGGGGTAAAGGACTAATCAGTTATGACGATCTTAAGAATTATAAGGCAAAGGAAAGGGAACCCATGGTGTTCCCCTATAAAAAGGAATACAGCATCATCACCATGCCCCTGCCCAGCAGCGGTGGCGTATTACTTCCCCAGATGATGCGGATGATGGAAGGCAGAAATCTGCGGGCCGAAGGATTTCATACCGTCGCTTCCATTCACCTGATGGCGGAAGCCGAAAGGCTGGCCTTTGCCGACCGCGCCAAATACCTGGGTGATCCTGATTTTTTCAAAGCACCGGTAACCAGACTGATCAGTTATTCT
The DNA here is from genome assembly GCA_041691395.1 of Chitinophagaceae bacterium. Classification (GTDB taxonomy): domain Bacteria; phylum Bacteroidota; class Bacteroidia; order Chitinophagales; family Chitinophagaceae; genus Puia. Next base: position 36,542 of record JBEPUT010000027.1, on the reverse strand, counting down.
TATCTGCAGGACCGACTGAAAAATTTCAATCCCGATTCGGCCGGCAACAGCGAACAGATCCAGGCGGGCATCATTCCCGAAAGTGAAGAAACGACACACCTGGATACTTACGACCGCGAGGGAAATGCTGTTTCCGTCACCACAACCCTCAATGGCTGGTATGGATGCAAAACCGTTGTGGCAGGCGCCGGTTTTTTCCTGAACAATGAAATGGACGACTTCAGCATGAAGCCCGGAGTACCCAATATGTTTGGCGCCATCGGCGGGGAAGCCAACGCCATCCGGCCAGGTAAACGCATGCTGAGTTCCATGACCCCCACCATTGTATTGAAAAACAACAAACCTTTTCTGGTAGTGGGTACGCCCGGCGGTACAACCATCATCACGTCCGTTTTTCAGACGCTGATCAATATCATCGAGTTTAAACTTTCCGTGGCTGACGCCATCAATAGCCCAAAGTTCCATCACCAGTGGAAACCGGATGTATTGTATGTGGAAAAAGGATTCCCTGATTCCCTGATCAGCAAACTCGCTGACATGGGTTATCATACGGAAACGCGCTCAGCCATCGGAAGAACCGAAGTGATTGAAATCTCTTCTGACGGGTCTATTGAAGCCGTTGCCGACGGACGGGGTGATGATGCGGCGGAAGGATATTAAAAAAGTATATGGTATATAGTGGATGGTGGTTGGATCACATGCACGAATTCCTCCATAAAGTCCATCCACCATCCACCATATACCATCAACAACAACAAATCCTCCTCAAATATCACCTATTGCCCATGCAGCATGCTTTTTGTACTTTTAACGCTTAATCCTCACATCTGAAAAAAGTCAGGAAAATACTTCGCAATACATTATTGACACTGATCCTGCTCCTGGCTTTGTTATGGGCTCTCATCCAGACCCGTCCCGTCCAGAACTGGCTGGTGGCGCAGGTTACAGGCAAACTCGGGCGTGATCTGAATACCCGCATCAGCATCCGCGACGTTGACTTTTCCTTTTTCAACAAGATGTTGCTCCGGGGCGTGCTGATGAGGGACCAGAAAGGAGACACCCTGCTTTATTCAGGTCAGGTGAGGCTGAACATCACGGACTGGTTCTTTTTTAAGGATAAAATTGAGTTAAAGTACATCGGCATGGACGAAACCTATGTACGGATATCCAGAACGGATACGGTGTGGAACTATCAGTTCCTAGCCGACTATTTCACAGGCGACAGTTCAGAAAAAAAGAAACCCATCGATCTTCAGCTGGGCAAAATCCGCATTACCCGCCTTCACCTCCTGAAAACCGACGGATGGCGGGGTGAGGATATGGAGCTGAAAATGTCCGCTTTTTCGGCGGATGCCGAAAGTATGGATATCGCCCGCAAAATAATAAACATCAGTTCCCTCTATGCTGCAGATCCTGATTTTGCCATCCGGAATTATACAGGCAAACGTCCGGGTCCGCCACCGGATACGGGAGAAAAAATACACAACGATCCACGCCATCTGCGTTGGAACGCAGGGGACTGGAATGTTCATGCCCTCCATGCCGTTATAGAAAACGGATCCTTCCGCGATGATAAGCTATCAGAAAAAACCATTTCCCCTATTTTCGATGAATACCACATCCACTTTTCAGCCATTCAGGGGGATTTTAAAGACGTTGCTTTTGTTAAGGACAGCATAACGGCAAAAATCAAACTGTCCACCAGGGAAAGGAGTGGCTTAAATGTAAAGAGCCTTACGGCCAACATGAAATTTTACCCGGAAGGAATGGAATTTTATAACCTCGATCTGCAAACGGACAAAAGTCATCTGCGGAATTTCTTTGCCATGCACTTCAACAGTTTTGACGACCTGTCTGATTACAATGACAAAGTAAAAATGGAATCCAATTTTATGGATGCAACGGTCGACAGCGACGACATCGCTTATTTTGCCCCCGACCTCGGCACATGGAAAAAGAATATTACGATCACCGGAAAAATAAAAGGCTCCGTGTCTGATCTGCAGGGGAACCGCATCCGGATCCGTGCCGGGCAGCATACGAGCCTGTATGGGGATATTCACATCACCGGACTACCGGATATCGCCAAAACATTCATCAATTTCAAATCGGACGATTTCCAGACCACGTACCAGGACGTTATCACGTTCGTTCCTTCCCTCAAAGAAATTCATCAACCCCATATTGACGAGATCAGACAACTGCATTTTGTGGGCAACTTCCAGGGAACATTTCAGGATTTCACTACATCCGGCACCATAGAAACGAATATAGGGACCATGGTGACCAACCTGAGCATGAAGTTTCCCGCCAACCGGCCAACCATTTATTCAGGCACCCTGCTCACCAATGATTTTGAACTGGGAAAATTTATGGGGGACAGCAGTCTCGGGAAAATGTCTTTCCGCGGAAAAGTAGAGGGCAGCGGACTCACGGTCAACACCCTAAACGCCAGCCTTGACGGGAATGTTCGTGAACTCAATTTTAAAGGATATACCTATAGCGATTTGTTCGTCAACGGACAAGTTTCGAAAAAACGATTTAACGGAACCATCATCTCCAAAGATTCCAATCTACAGGCTACGCTGAACGGGCTGATCGATCTCAGTGGCAATACCCCGAAATTCGATTTCGACGCCGGGGTGGAAAAAGCCAATCTGCTTGCTCTTCATTTTTCGAAGGACAGCCTCACGTTCAATGGCAAGCTCCGGTTCAATTTTTCCGGAAACGACATCGATCATTTTCTGGGAAAGGCCCGTATTTACGATGCAACCCTGAATAAGAGAGGGGAAAGATTGTCTTTTGATTCCCTGGTGGTGGCATCGGACATTATAGACAGCAGCAAAACGATCACGGTGATGAGCAACGAGTTTGAAGGGGCCATCGTGGGCGAATTCTCCATCAAGGAACTGCCGGCCGCCTTCCAGGAATTCCTGCACCGGTACTATCCCAGTTATATCAAACCCAATACGGTAAAGCTTTCCACGGAGCGGTTCAGTTTTGTGATCACCACCCGCAATGTGGATCCCTACCTTGACCTTTTCGATAAAAACCTGAAAGGATTTAACTTCACCAACATCACCGGCCGGATAAACAGCAAACAAAACCTGCTGAACCTGAATGCTGATATTCCGCAGTTCCGCTATAAAAACATTTCTTTTTACAAAGTGAGTCTGAAAGGAAGCGGAAACCTGGACAGTCTTTCACTCGATACCAAAGTGGGCGAAGTGTATGTGAACGACAGTCTCCACTTTCCCTCCACCCATGTTCAGCTGAGGTCCTTTAACGATATTTCGGATATAAAAATAACCACCAGCGCCAACCAGACCTTAAATGCCGCCAACCTGTCTGCCCAGGTGCAAACCCTCACAGACGGGGTGAGCATTAAATTTAAATCCTCCACTTTCGACATCAACAGCAAAACCTGGACGATAGATAAAAATGGAGAACTGATCTTCAGTAAAAATATTGTTGGCGCCAACGCCCTGAAGATTTCCAGCGGCGATCAGCAAGTGCTTATCAGCACCCATCCCTCCGGAGAAGGAAACTGGAACGATGTTCACGTGGATATGCGTAAGATCAATATCGGAGACTTCTCCCCTTTCTTTGTAAAAGAAGAACGGCTGGAAGGATTGCTCACCGGAACGGTTGATATTACGGATCCTTTCAATCAGGCGTACATCCTGTTCCAGGGGAATGCAGAAGATTTCAGGCTTTCCAATGATTCGATTGGCAAACTCGGACTCACGGCAAACTACAGTAAGCAAACCGGTTTGGTCAATGCCCAGATTCATTCTAATAACCATGATTATCAGTTTGACCTGCGGGGAATCATAAACGTCAACGACAGCGCAACCCAGCCGATCAACATCATGATCCCGAACCTGGTGAATACGAAAATTGACCTGCTGCAGAAATACATCGGAAACGTTTTCAGCAATGTGACGGGTTATGCTACGGGACAGTTACAAATTGTCGGAACCGGTAATAACCTCGATTACATCGGCGACCTTCAGTTAAAGGACGGCAGCCTCCATGTGAACTACACCCGCTGCACCTATAAGATACCTTCCGCCACGGTGCACCTGAGGGCCGACCAAATCGATTTCGGATCCTTCCGGGTGCTCGATTCCCTGGGGAACAAGGCTGAAGTGACCAAAGGCGTCCTCTACCATCACTCCTTCCGGGATATGCGGTATGATTTTGCGCTGAATACCAACAAACTGCTCCTGCTCCATACCCGGATCACAGACAATAACCAGTTTTACGGAACCCTGATCGGCCGTGCAAATGTGCGGCTTACCGGTCCGCAGGAAGACCTCCAGATGTACATTAAAGGAGAACCGACAGACAGTTCCAATATATTTATTCCCACCACCACCAGCAGGGAAAGCGCAGATGCTGATTTCATTGTGTGGAAAGTTTATGGTAAGGAGATGAAGTCGCAGAAAGCGCCGGGAACGGAAGATAATTTTACGGTTACGCTGGATGTTACGGCAAATAACTATGCCAACGTTTTCCTGATCATCGATCCGCTCACCAAAGACATCATCAAGGCTACCGGTCACGGGAACCTTCATATCCAGGTAGGTACCAATACTAATATGAACATGCGGGGAAAGTATGAAATTGACCGGGGTGATTATAATTTCTCCTTTCAGTCCTTTATCCGCAAACCCTTTGTTTTTAAGGAAGGCGCCAATAATTTCATTCAGTGGACCGGGGACCCGTATAATGCGGACATCAACATACAGGCCATTTATGAGGCAGAGAACGTCCAGTTCAGCGATCTGGGTTTGAGTGGTACCCTGGGGCAGAATGAAGAAAAGCTGAAACGCTACCACGGACCCGTTTGGGTAGTGGCCACCCTGAGTGATAAACTGATGCATCCGGCCATCACTTTCGAGATCCAGTTGCCCCCTAACTCCGAGCTCCGGAATAACGTGGAAGCCTCCTTACTGTTATCGCAGATCGAAAGCGATCCGAATGAACTGAATAAACAGGTTGCGTTCCTGATCGTATTCAACAGCTTCGGCCCACTAACCAACGGCAATGCCGTGTTTACAGCCAATGAAGCCGTGGGTGGCATATTCTTCACCAGTATTTCCGGGTTTATTTCCAGCGCACTCAGCAGCCAGTTCTCCAATATTTTTCAGCGGGTATTCAAGGATAAAAGCATCCGGGTAAATTTCAATACCTCTTTTTACAACGGTACGCCGCTGGAGGAAAGTGTGGATGCCGCAAAAACCTACGACCGGACCAACATGAATCTGTCGGTGATCAAAAGCTTTCTCAATCAGCGTTTAACCTTTACCGTTGGAAGCGCGCTGGACTTCGGGCTCACGGCCCAGCAGGCGCAGTATGCGGCAGTTCAGTTCCTGCCCAACATCACGGCGGAATGGAAGATTACGGCCAACGGCCGAGTGGTGCTCACCTTCTTCTATCGCGATTCGTATAATTATTTATCCGTCGGAAATCACACCACCAACAGTTCAGGAACGAGCATCTCCTATCGCCGCGATTTCGACCGTTTCAATGAGATTTTTGATAAGAAGAAGAAGGTGGATAGTACGGAGAAGAAATAATGCACATTAACTCATTGTTCCTCATACAACTCATGTCCCAGTTTGTCCCGCTTGGTTTCCAGGTAACGCTTGTTGTGGGGATTGGAGGGTATCTGGATGGGAATGGTTTCCACAATTTCCAGTCCATAACCGGAAAGACCGGTCCTTTTACGTGGATTGTTGCTGATGAGTTTGATCCGGGTTATGCCCAGGTAACGGAGGATCTGCGCACCCACCCCATAATCTCTCTTATCCATGGGAAAACCCAGGTGCAGGTTGGCCTCCACCGTATCCATGCCACCTTCCTGGAGTTTGTAGGCTTTTAATTTATTCACCAGACCGATGCCGCGACCTTCCTGGTTCATATACAGGATGACCCCGCTCTTATTGGCTTCCACCATCTGCATGGCTTTGTGCAACTGGTCGCCGCAATCACAACGCAGTGATCCCAGGATATCGCCGGTAAAACAGGAGGAATGGACCCGCGCGAGCACCGGTTCATTTTCTTTCCATTCCCCTTTGATCAGTGCCAGATGTTCATTGCTGGTATTTTTCTCTTTAAAGGCCACGAGTTTGAAGTGGCCGTATTTCGTCGGCATGTCTACCCGCACAATCTCTTCAATCAGCGAGTCGGTCCTTAAACGGTACTCAATCAGGTCGCGTATGGAGATTAATTTAAAATCGAATTTCCTTGCAATCTCCTGGAGCTGGGGCAAACGCGCCATGCTGCCGTCTTCATTCATGATCTCCACCAATATACCTGCGCCTTCAAAACCGGCCAGTCGCGCCAGGTCAATAGTCGCTTCCGTATGACCCGTTCTTCTGAGCACCCCGCCCTTTTTTGCACGGAGCGGGAAAACATGTCCCGGTCTTCCCAGATCCGACGGTTTTGTTTCCGGATCGATCAGCGCTTTTATGGTTAGCGCCCTGTCGTGTGCAGAAATACCCGTAGTACACCCATGCCCCAACAGATCAACTGAAACGGTAAAGGCGGTTTCATGAAGGGCCGTATTGTTATTCACCATCAGTTCAAGCGAAAGTTCATCACAACGTTCTTCAATCAGCGGCACGCAAATCAGCCCGCGGCCATGTTTACTCATAAAATTGATCACTTCCGGCGTGGAGTTCCGCGCAGCCGTGATAAAATCGCCTTCGTTTTCTCTGTCCTCATCGTCCACCACAATCACCAGCCGCCCCCGTTTGATTTCTTCGATAGCATCTTCTATTCTGTCTAACATGTAAAAAAAATTATACGTAAAGTTACCCTTTTTACCGGGGTTTTCAGGAACCCACGGACTGTCAATGCATTATCCCTGTGATACGGGGATATTCGGCTCAGGGTTGCAGCACCAAATCAGAATATCTATTTTTTACATCCATTATTTCTCATTTGTCAAAAGAATAAAACCATTCTTTTCTTTTAAATTAATTTTTCCCGGTTATTTTAGAATCCTATTTTCCCCGTCTTCCTCTTTCCCTCGGTTAATAATTTTTTAATACCCGCGTTCCGGCGGATCATTTCCTGATAATTTTTTACCACCATAAGCAGTTGGGTCTGCGGTATAGTTCCGGGGGTGAACCGTAGAAATGTAGGAAGACGGCTCTTATTTACTTTTCCCCCATCCCCAGGTGAGAAAATGCGGCATAGCCTGCGCCCAGGTGGCCGGATCATGGGTTCCGCCAGGTATTTCGAGGTAAAGGATGTCCCTTCCGGGTGCATACCCTTTTTGCATCAGTTCACCGATCAGGTCCCTGGTGTCATCAATGGAATCGATGATACCATTGTGGTTGCGGTCTTCCGTTTCATCTTCCGTACCACATTCAAAAAAGAATTTCAACCCGGGTTCATAGCGGCCTGCGCGGATCGCGGCATGCATCAGGCGATGTCGCTCATCCTGATAGCGGGGATCTGCCTTATCCAGGCTCCTCCACCACAGGGAACCGGAAAAAACGCCCGCCGTTCTGAAGATGTCCGGATGGGACCAGGTAATATCGAGCGCACTCAGTCCGCCCAGAGAAAAACCGGCAAATGCCCAATCCGTGAGTATCAAATCCGAAAAAAGATTTTTAATATACGGGATGAGTTCCCCGGTCACGAACCGGGTATACCGGGAAGCCAGAACTCCCCTGTTCCGGTAGTCGGCACCGGAAGCGGTTCCATATTCCAGCTTTCGCAGGGGACCCGCATGAATACCTATACAAAGCAGGGGCTGAAGGGATCCCTTGCCGTAAAGCTGTTCCAGCATGGATCCAAACTGCATGCCGCCCAGATCCTGGCCATCGTTGATCAACAGGACCTGCATTGGACCCGGCTTGCTGAACGGCGGAAGATACAGGTCAACCGGCACGGCTCTGTTCAGCGCCCCGGAGGGAATGATTACCAGCTGACCGGTCACCGTTGCGGGTTTAACGGATTGCATACTTTCAAAAATAACAAAGAATCCCGGGTTGATTTGTTTTTATAGCATTTTAAAAATAAATTTGGATGACCCACCAACCTGTTTCCCATGAACATCAAGGAAGAATATCATAAATGGCACTCCCCTTCGCTGAACCGGAATGTGGAGATGCTGGTATTTGGTTATGCCGGACAACCTGTTATTTTATTTCCCACCTCGCAGGGGGCCTATTACCAGAATAAGGACCAGGGAATGATTGATGCTGTGAAAGGACTCATTGAAAACGGCAAAGTGAAGATCTACTGCCCCGATAGTCTGGACGATCAGACCTGGTACAACAAATCCGTTTCCCCGGAGGAGCGTGCGCATAACTATACCTGTTATGACCATATGCTGGAAACCGAACTGATTCCCTGGGCGCAGCATGAAACGGGTTACGAAAGAATGGCCCTCGCCGGATGCAGTTTTGGCGGTTACCATGCTGTAAATACTTCCTTCCGTCATCCCCACCTGGCCAGTTACTGCTTTTCCATGAGCGGCGCTTTTGACATCCGCCGGTTTGTCACCGGATTTTACAGCGACTCCGTGTATTTCAACAATCCCGTGGATTTTATTGTAAACGACAACAACCCCAATCTCTGGAAGATGGGTATTGTGCTCGGAACCAGTGAACACGATATCTGCAAACCGGAAAACGAGCGGCTGAGTGGCATCCTGCATCTTAAAAATATCAACCACTGGCTGGATGTGCGTCCGAATGCATCGCACGACTGGCCGGTATGGCGTGAGATGTTTCCGCATTATTTATCTTTAATGCACGGCTCTTGAATAATATAGTGGATGGTATTCTACCATATACCATATACCTAAAAAAGTAACCATGAAAAAAATCGGTATCCTCTATGGTAAAGAAAGAAGCTTCCCCATGGCCTTCATCGAGGTGGTGAATGGGCGGAACGTACGCGGCATTATGGCAGAGCCGGTGCACATCGACAAAGTGATCCAGGGAGAGCCAAGCGGCTATTCCGTGATCGTGGACCGCATTTCCCAGGATGTGCCTTTTTACCGGTCTTACCTGAAGAACGCGGCTCTTAGCGGAACCGCTGTGATCAACAACCCGTTCTGGTGGAGCGCCGATGAAAAATTTTTCAATAACGCACTCGCAACAAAAATCGGTGTGCCCGTTCCCAAAACGGTTATTCTTCCTTCCCGGGAATTACCGGAAGAAACGACAGAACGCTCTTTTTCAAATCTGGCCTATCCGATGGACTGGGAATCGATATTCAAATACATTGGTTTCCCAGCTTACATGAAACCATTTGCCGGGGGCGGCTGGAAAAGCGTGTACCATATTAAGAGTGCGGAAGATTTTTATCAAAAACACAGTGAAACGGGCCGCCTGGTGATGATGCTGCAGGAGGAAATTGTTTTTGAAGAATACTACCGCTGCTACTGCATCGGCGGCAAACAGGTACGCATCATGCCCTATGAGCCCCGCAATCCGCATCACCTGCGGTATTCGGCCGATTTTTCTCCTTCGGAAGAAAGGCTGAGGCAGATGGAACAGATCGTGCTGCGAATCAATGAATTTCTGGGATACGATTTCAATACGGTGGAACTTGCCGTACGCAACGGAATCCCTTATGCGATTGATTTTTGCAATCCTGCTCCCGATGCGGAAAAAGACAGTGTGGGTGAGGATAATTTCAACTGGGTGGTGGAATCCGCGGCAACCTATGCCATTGAACGCGCACTCGATGCCCGGGAAGGATTGGATAATCTCACCTGGGGCGAATACCTGAAAAAAAGCATCATTTCGAAACCACTTATGGGCTGATCCGGGCCCATTCAAATTACTGCTCCCATCTTTATGGCCACCATCAACTATAAAAATTTTACTCTGGGCATTGAAGAAGAATACATGGTCCTTGATCCCGAAACCAGGGAGCTAAAAAGTCATGAGCAGAAAATAGTGGCAGAGGGGCAAAAAGTGATCCGGGATAAAGTAAAGGCCGAGATGCACCAGGCCGTTGTGGAAGTGGGTACCGATATCTGCGGGGATATTCACGAGGCCTATAAGGACGTTGCCTTACTGAGGAAAACCATTTCGCAGATAGCCGGTGATTTCGGTCTTTGGATAGGCGCCTCCGGCACGCATCCCTTCAGCCACTGGGAAAGTCAGCTCATCACCGATCATGCCCGCTACAATGAAATTGTAAATGAATTGCAGGAAGCTGCCCGCAGCAACCTCATCTTCGGCCTCCATGTGCATGTGGGCATGGAAAGCAGGGAAATGGCCAACCACATCGCCAATTCCACGCGCTATTTCCTGCCGCATATTTATGCGCTGAGTACAAACTCTCCTTTCTGGGAAGGACGCAGCACAGGCTATAAATCTTTTCGCACCAAAGTATTCGACAAGTTCCCGCGCACAGGCATTCCGGAATATTTTGAAAGCATCGAGGCCTACGAAAACTTTGTAAAGCTGCTGGTGAAGACCAACTGCATAGACAATGCGAAAAAGATCTGGTGGGACCTGCGCGTGCATCCTTTTTTTAATACGGTTGAATTTAGGATTTGTGACGTACCCCTCACCGTTGAGGAAACCATTTGTATAGCCGCCCTGTTCCAGGCCATCTGCGCCAAGATCTATAAACTCCGTACGCAGAATTTAAATTTCATCATCTATCAGCGGGCGCTGATCAACGAAAACAAATGGCGCGCCAGCCGTTATGGAATAGACGGACACCTGATAGATTTTGGGAAGGAAGAAGAAGTGAATACCCGTGCCCTGATCTATGAATTGCTCGACTTTATTGAAGATGTGGTGGATCCCCTCGGAATCCGCGAGGCAATCAGTATTATTCCACGGATTTTTGAAACCGGGACTGGCGCCGACCGGCAGTTGAAGGTATATGAAGAGAACAAAAGTCTGGTGGACGTTGTCGATTATATCCACGACCAGTTCCTTTTTGGATTATAGCAGATTTTCGATAACCACCGCACTGGCCCCACCGCCACCATTGCAGATGCCGGCTGCACCATAACGTGCTTTTCGCTGCCGTAAAATATTGATCAGGGTTACGATGATGCGTGCACCACTGCATCCGAGCGGATGACCCAGCGCAACCGCACCTCCATGTACATTCACTTTTGCGGGATCCAGATGCATCCGGTTAGTATTTTCAATGCCGACCACCGCAAATGCTTCATTGAGTTCCCAGAAATCAATCTCCCCCATTCTTAATCCGGCTTTCTGAACGGCCCTCGGAACAGCGATGGAAGGGGAGGTGGTAAACCATTCCGGCGCCTGTTCAGCATCTGCATAAGAAAGGATTTTTGCCAGCGGTTTTAACCCCGATTCCTTTAATCTTTTTTCGTTCATCAGGATGAGTACGGCAGCCCCATCATTCATGGAACTGGCATTGGCGGCGGTTACAGTACCACCATTCTGAAATGCCGGTTTCAGGGAAGGGATCTTATCAAATTTTACATTAAAGGGTTCTTCGTCCCGGTCGATCCGGACGAGGTCATTTTTTTTCTGAATCTCCACAGGAACAACTTCCTCCTTAAAATTTCCCTGGTTCCAGGCTTCCTGGGCCCGCTGATAGCTCATCATGGCAAAATCATCCTGGGCCTGCCGGCTGATGCCGCAAACAGAAGCGCAAAGTTCCGCCGCATGGCCCATGGCCTGGCCATCATAAACATCTGTCAGACCGTCTTTTGCCAGTCCGTCGATAAAAGAACTGTTCCCATATTTATTTCCCCAGCGCATCTGTTCCGCATAAAAGGGAACATTGCTCATGCTTTCCATACCGCCCGCAACCACAACAGCGGAATCTCCCAGCAATATACTTTGTGTGCCCAGGGCAATCGCTTTCATACCACTGGCACAAACCTTATTGATGGTGCTGCAGTTTGCCGAGTCCGGAAGTCCTGCATATTTTGAAGCCTGTCTGGCAGGAGCCTGCCCGAGATTGGCCTGCAATACTGATCCCATTAAAACATCATCCACCTCTTCTCCGCTTAACCGTATTCTTTCCAGGGCGGCTTTAATAACCAGTGACCCCAGACGTGTGGCTGATAAATCTTTTAGTTGTCCGCCGAAACTCCCAATAGGCGTTCTTACGGCAGATACAATATAGACCGGTTCTTTCATCTGTTCCTTTTCCGCAAGTTAAACGAATTGGCGAAGCTTCCCTCTTTGCCAATCTTTGCTGTTCCCTTCTGATATTACAATTTATCTCGGATTCCTGTCTCCAGGCCGGTCTTCCGGCGCAGGCCTGGGTTCCGGTTGTGGAGCCGTTCTGGGCTGTGGTTCGGGCGCCGGTCGTTGCCGATCAGTCGCAGGCCTTTGCCGCTGCTGAGAAGGTGCCGGCCTTTGTTCCTGAGGAACCGGCGCCGCCCTTTGTTGCTGCGGTGAAGGTGCCGGCCCGGGTTGTTGTTGTGAAGGTCTCGGACTTGCCGGAGCATGCGGGGAATGCCCGGACACCGGCTGATCATTATGAGACTCGCTTCTCGCCGGCTGATGATTCCGGTCAGCCGGTGGTCTGTTTTCCGGATGACTGATCTCAGCCGGCTGATGTGGTGTTAGCTGCGGCCCCGGAGTTGGATGGTTGCTTCCTCCGGGACCATTTCCGGATGCCGGACGATAATTGTTGCGGGCAGGTCTTGTAGACCTGTTACCCGGGTTAACATTCGGAGCGCCGCCCGGATTGGGTCTTGAAGGAGCTGGTGCCGTTCTGTCTGCCGGCCTGCCGGTTCCAGGAGATGGTCTCCCTGCATTTCCTTCTGACGGCTTGTTTCCGGGTCTCACATTGCGATTATAACCCGGCAAACTGCGCGGTTTAACAGATTGCAGCGACTGCACCCGTGCAGGGGCAACAGGATGTCCGGCAGTATTCCGGCTTACCGCCGGACGATAAATGGCCACCTGCCCATTTTGTACCAGAGCCCGGACAGGGTGTGCAGACTCGCGGACGGAAAAAGGGCGCACGGGTGCATGGGTATATTTTTCCACGTTGCTGGCCTGAGGCCCCCGCATATAGTGCCCCCTTCCGCCACCAGAATTAATATTATTGATAACAGTAATGTTATTTATAATGGTCACATTGGTATTATAATGAATATAGTAACTGCTCATGTTCGACCGGGTCATGTATGCCCGGGGTAGAAAGGTCCAGTAATGCGCCGGTGGCCTGTAACTGTTCCAGGCTTCACCAATCTGAATATTGGGGCCGATGGGCGCCCAGCCATAATTTCCGCCATATTCTCCCCAGGTAACCCAGGCTGGCGCCCAGTCATAGCCCGGCATCCACATCCAGCCATAGGCATCATCGTAAAACCAGTTACCATAATGAAAAGGCGCCCATCCCCAGTTGTAATTGGAGAGCCAGGTCCATCCGTCTGAGGTAAAAACCCAATGACCCGAAGTGCCATAAGGCCGGAACCCTGTACTTACCGAAGTGGGTATCCATACATAACCATACTGGTTATAATTCACCCAGGATCCGTAAGGTGCGAGCTGTTCATAAAAAACCTGGAAACTCACTGATCCCTGAGCGCTGGAACTGTGCACGGTGAAGAGCAAAGCAATAGATAAAATCCATTTACCGGAGATGTTAAATATTATTTTCATACAGATTGGATTATCCCAATAAGTATGCCGCCGGAACAAAAAAATTCATGCTTTATCATTTATCGATTAAATTTAATCTTTCAATTCAAGTTTACCCTTTCTTATAAAATTTACCATGGGAGATCTTCAAATCAGGAAGCAGCCGAAGAAATATGACGCAGTGATTGTCGGATCCGGTGCCGGAGGAGGAATGGCCGCTTACGTTTTGGCGAATGCGGGCTTAAAAGTCTGCCTAATAGAAGCAGGTCCGATGTTCGACCCAAAAACTGATTCCAACCAGCTTAAAAATCCATGGGAATCGCCCCGCAGGGGCGCCAGCACCAAATTCAGGCCCTTCGGCGATTTTGACGGGTGTTACTGGGGTTGGACCATCGATGATGAACCATACACCCAGACCGGAGCGCCCGGTACCACCACCTGGGAATGGTGGAGAGCACGCATGTTAGGGGGACGGACCAACCACTGGGGCCGGATCTCCCTCCGTTTTGGACCCAAGGATTTCAAAAGAAAAAGCATTGACGGATTGGGTGATGACTGGCCGATCGGTTATGAAGACGTGAAACCGTACTACGATAAAATAGACAAGATGCTGGGGGTATTCGGAACAAACGAAGGGTTAGAGAATGATCCGGACGGGTTCTTTCTGCCACCCCCCAAACCCAGGCTCCACGAACTGTTCATAAAAAAAGCAGGTACCAGCATCGGTATTCCGGTTATCCCTTCCCGTTTGTCCATTCTCACCAAACAGGTCAACAGCGAGAGGGGACAGTGTTTCTATTGTGCACAATGCGGCCGGAGTTGTAAAGTGTATGCTGATTTTTCTGCTTCGTCCTGCCTGGTGATCCCGGCGCTGAAAACAGGCAATATCGACCTGGTGACCAATGCCATGGCAAGGGAAGTGCTGACGGACCGCGATGGTCTGGCTACCGGGGTGTCGTATGTAAATAAGGTGGACTTGCAGGAATACCAGGTGTTTGGAAGAACCGTGGTTCTGGGAGCCAGCGCCTGTGAAAGTGCCCGGTTGATGCTCAATTCAAAATCGCCCCGTCATCCAAATGGTCTGGCCAATAACAGCAACGTGGTCGGCAGATATCTCCATGATTCTACCGGCGCCGATATGGGTGGGATCATACCGGAATTAATGGACCGCAAAAGATACAATGAAGACGGCGTTGGCGGTATGCACGTCTATACGCCCTGGTGGCTCGATAACAAGAAATTAGATTTCCCCCGCGGTTACCATATTGAATACGGTGGCGGCTTTGAGATGCCGTTATATGGCTTTAGCTGGGGTATTGAGGATCTCAACGGCGATTACCAGATTATGGGCAAAGAACCCGGCGGTTATGGTGCGTCCCTGAAAAAAGATTACCGGACCCTCTTTGGCGCTCATGTCGGTATGGCCGGGCGGGGAGAAACCGTGGCAAACATCAATAACTATTGCGAGATAGACCCCGAAATGGTTGACCGGTATGGAATTCCCGTACTGCGTTTCAATACCAGCCATTCGGACTATGAGATTAAACAGGCCAAACACATGAAGGAGACCTTCAAGGAGATTCTCCATGCCATGGGCGCCATTACCACCTGGGGACACCAGGATAATGAGAAGAACAACTGGGGACTTCATGCTCCGGGCAATATCATCCATGAGGCGGGTACCGTGCGCATGGGGAACGATCCCAAATATTCTCCACTGAATAAATACAGCCAGGCACATGACTGCAAGAATTTATTCTGCGTGGACGGCGGTCCGTTTGTATCCCAGGCGGACAAAAACATCACCTGGACCATCCTGGCCCTAAGCATGAGAACATCCGAATATATTGTGGAAGAAATGAAAAAACACAACATTTAAATTAACGGTTATGGATAGACGTAAATCGATAAAGACCCTCATCATCGGCGGCCTTTCCACTGGTGTGATTGCAGAAGCATGCAAATCGGGCGAAAACAAACCGGAATCCGCTGCAGCGGTAGCCAGGGAATCGGCGGGGTCAGGCATCAACCGGATGCCGGAAGAAAAGGCAAATGAAAGCAGGCTGCGGGCTGAAAAAAACTACTTTTCCCCGGAAGAAATGGCTACCATAACCGTCCTGGGAGACATCATTATACCCAGGGACGACGTAAGTGGCAGCGCCTCCGATGCGAAAGTTCCTGATTTTATTGAGTTCATCGTAAAAGACATGCCGGAACATCAAACACCGCTGCGGGGGGGACTGCGCTGGCTGGATTTGCAATGCCTTAACCGGTATGAAAAAGCGTTTAAGGATTGCACCCAACAACAGCAAATGGAGATGGTGGATCTGATAGCCTGGCCAAAAAAAGCGAAGCCGGGCATGGCGCAGGGGGTAGCATTTTTTAGTCTGATACGTAACCTGGTGGCCACCGGATTCTATACAACAGAAATAGGTGGGAAAGACATAGGCTATATGGGGAATGTTCCCAACCAATGGAACGGCGTACCGGCAGAGGTACTGAAGCAGTACAACATGGCATACACGGAAAAGGAACTGAAGGAATGCGTCAGCTTTTCGTGAAGACGTTTTTGAACCCTTTAATTTTCGATGGGGTGCAGAAAATATCCTTCTTCGCTCAATACAAAAGAGTTTGGAACAAAAGAAAGCAAGGATTGGGTAATCATGGAAGCTGCCTCCCTTAAATAGGTTGCCCCTATTTCCGGTGTGCGAACGGCAAACTGCCAGCTTTGAATTTTCAAATAAGCTACCTTACTTTCCTGGGTGACCTGGTTGTCCATCTGGCGGAATATCTCGGCAAGACGGTCCTGCTGATTGTCGATGTGGGGTTGCATAGGGATCAGATTTGGGTTTCAAGGGATGACGAATAATTAACGTTATTAATATACAAAAAATTGTTGGCGGTCACAATATCCTTAGTCTCTTATTGTCTGTATCCTATTCATCCTAAGGGTTTTCCCTCTTTCCCCGTGCAGGGTGGCGGCCAGCTTTAAGGCGTTATACGCATTCACAATTCCACCGGCAGACGATAAACTGCCAAAATCAACGATTTTGCCACTCGAGGCCAGTTTTACTTTTGCATCCGGCAGTTTCATCACCGAATGAACGAGCACATATTTTAACTGCCTGGCACTCAATCGGGGATAGTATTCGAGTAACAGTGCGGCAACACCGCTCACTACGGGAGCCGCCATGCTGGTACCGCTAAATGTTTCGTACTGGTTTCCGGGCACTGTCGAATAAATCTTTACACCCGGCGCAAATAAATCCACATCCTTTTTTCCGTAATTGGAAAACCGTGGCATAATCAGGCTATCCGGACCGCCCCCGCTGGCTCCTACAGTAAGGAAACTGCCCGACCTGCTGTTCAAGGCCCCGTAATGTGGATTTGGATAACTGGGAACGCTGTCGTTGTCCGATTCATCATTTCCTGCAGAATGCACCAGCAGCACATCACGCAGTTCGGCATACTGCACCGCTTCATCCACCCATTTTTTCCCGGGAGAAAAATATTTACCAAAACTCATGTTTATGATCAGCGCGCCATTATCCACTGCATACCGGATCGCCAGGGCCACATCCTTGTCGCGTTCATCGCCATCCGGAATTGCCCGCACGGACATGATCAGCACGTGACCGGCGATGCCATTGATGCCGGTTCCATTGTTGCGGGTAGCCGCAATAATTCCCGAAACATGCGTGCCATGGATATGGTCACCCGCGGAAATATTATTATTACCATAATTCCGGTCGTTGATATTATTGAAATCATCTCCCACGATCTCCCTACGCAGCGCGTTGGGATCATCGGAATAACTATTCAAAGCAAGCTTTGCCCCCACCAGGTATTTCTCCGCTTCTCCGATGAATTTTTCCAGTGTCATCTCCGGCGTTATCCAATATTTACGGAAATATTGCAGTCCGTTCTTTCTGGCCACCCCGGTGACCGAGTCGGAAGGTTCCATTTTTTCCAGGTCCCGCGCGTAAATGGAATCCTTGTGCAGAGCCGTTTTTAGTATGCTGTCTGTGGCTTCTATCCGGGGAATCATCTGCCCCACTTTGAATACCGTTTGCGCCTGCCGGAGGGAATCTTCTAAAAACCTTTTTCTTATTTTCATCCAGTAGTCATTCTCTGCCGTATCCGTGAAAATGGCGTCCGGAGCTCCGGAAAGCAATTGACGGAGCCGCCAATACTCCCGGTAAACCTCATAACTTTCTTCCGAAATATTTCGTCCGTCCGGATTGCCCAGAAAGTTCCATCCGTGCACGTCATCAACATATCCGTTGTGATCATCATCAATGCCATTACCCGGGATTTCTTTTGTGTTGGTCCAGATATGCCCGACCAGGTCCTCATGGGCGGTATCTATGCCGCCATCAATCACGGCCACAACCACCACATGACTTTTCTTACCTTTCAATAAATCACGATAAGCCTTGCTCACCCCGGCTCCATAAATACCGTTCTCGCGGTAATCCAATAACTGCCATCCATGTACAGCATATTTATGATCCTGACTCTGCGGTGACTGGCCAAAAATCCAGGATGAGCAGGTTATTCCGATCAGGGCGGTAAAAATTTTATACATGCCTTTCATGAATCATTTTTAAGGTCCCTAATTTTGCGCCGTGGCAATTTATAAAATATTTGAGTTACCGCTGGATTTTCATCCCCGAATGTATAGAGGATGAACATCAGCAAGCCCTTCAGCATCACGCTGGCCTTATATCGAAATGCATACAGTGGATTATCTCAGTCCACCTGGCTCCTTTCAGCAGTAATGCTGGTAAACAGGAGTGGCACGATGGTGCTGCCCTTCATGACCATCTACCTCACAGCCATGGGCTTTCCCCTTTTCCAGGCCGGGATTGTGGTCGGCCTGTTCGGCGCAGGGGCAATCTGTGGCGGATACCTGGGTGGCAAGCTCACAGATAGCTGGGGATTTCACCGTATTCAGCTGATCACGCTTTTCGGAGGCGGTCTTCTGTTTATAGTATTGGGATTGATGAGAAGCTATCCGCTCATCTGTCTTTTTACATTTATTCTGAGCCTGGTGAACGATGCCTTCCGTCCCGCAAACAATACAGCCATCGCCTATTACAGCAGGGAAGAAAACAGAACCAGGTCATACTCGCTGAACCGGCTGGCCATCAACCTGGGCTGGGCCATTGGCGGAACGCTGGGTGGCTTTATCGCCTCTTTCAATTATCATTTATTGTTCTGGATAGACGGATTGACCAATTTACTCGCTGCATTTCTCCTCCATTACCTGCTGAAATCGAAACCAGTTCCCGAGCCGCAAACAAAAATGAAAACAAATGTCCTATTGGTTCGTTCCGCTTTTCAGGACCGCCGGTACCTGGTATTTATTTTCTTTGTGATCCTTTACGGTACCTGTTTCTTTCAGCTCTTCTCCACCCTCCCGGTTTATTACAAAAACCATCTGCAGCTCTCTGAATTTTTAATCGGCATGCTGATGGGATTAAACGGGATCATAATTGTGGTGGTTGAAATGGTGGTGATATTCCGGCTGGAGGCAAAAAATAAAATGATGCGGTTCATATCCACGGGTGTGCTGCTCACGGCCCTATCGTATGTGATCTTTAACCTTTTGCCAGCCCATCCGGCAACGGCTGTTGCTTCGGTAATTCTGGTGACTTTCGGGGAGATGTTTGCCATGCCCTTCATGAATACCTTCTGGATCAGCCGGTCTGTTCCGGCAAACCGGGGCCAATATGCCGGACTATATACCATGGCGTGGTCCCTTGCCCAGGTTGCGGGCCCCACCGGCGGAACCTGGATTGCCGGGCACTACGGCTTTAATATATTATGGTGGGTTACAGGCGGCCTTTGCCTGATCACCAGCATGCTGTTCCGGACATTTAAAGGATGACCGGTTCCGGCTCTTACTTTCCGCCAAATACTTTTTTAAGCAGATCGGTAACCTGGGCCGCGGGATCCTTTCGGATTTTCATTTCCTCCTGGGCCACATAGTAAAAGATGCCGTCAATGGCTTTCTGCGTGACGTAGCCGGACAAATCCGGGTTCACCTTCTTAAACGTGGTAGGCAGTTTGTTATAGGTTTCAAAAATGTCTTTCCAGTATTTGGTAGCCCCGGTTTTTATCAGGGAAGAATCGATAACCGGATGAAACGCCCCCGTTAATTGCGGTGTGGTGCTTTTTCTGAGATAACCTGTAGCGGCGGTGTCAGCCCCTCTCAAAATACCCAGCCCATCCTGGACGCTCATGTTCTTCACAGCACCCACAAAGATGGGCGCTGCTGATTTTGAGGCATCTTCAGCCGCCCGGTTTATACTAAGGATGGCATCATCCACCATTTTCCCCATGCCCAGATTACGCAAGGTCCTTTCCACATTCTGTGCCTGAGGGGGCAATAAGATTTTTACAGCAGCATCTTTAAAAAAACCGTCCACGGCAGAGAGCCTGTCCGCGCTTTTCTGGGCACCCAGGGTCAATGCCTGTTTCAAACCGCTTACGATATCATCGGAACTTAAACTGGATCCGCTTTTATTGCCGGTAACCTGCTTTTTCAGGTTATTGAATAACGACTGAGCCTTTGTGGAGACTGCCAGACCTGCAGATAAAAATAACAGGATAAAAAGCTTTTTCATTTGTATCGATTTTAAACGGATGCCCGTGCTAAGGTCCGGCAACTCTCCGAATGTATATGTAACGCCCAATCAAAAAGGATATTTTACCTGCTTACCCCAAATCGGTGGATCGCGCTTTTAAATTCCGCTTTTCAAAAGTATCCACTAAAAAACAAAGAAAATGTTAACCCCGGAAGTTAGGTACCGGGCCCATTCCCGGATCGATGAGTTTCCGTACTTTTGCCGATCCAAAAATAAAATATGAAAAAAATATCCGGGATCGCCTTATTATTCCTCCTTTCCGCCGGCTTATTCGCGCAGGTGAAGAAAAAACCGATTGCCCATGCCGCAGCGGCACCCGCTCCGCTGAAGACCCTGACGGATTCGCTGAGCTATTCCATCGGCTGTATGGTTGCTAATTTTTATAAGCAGCAGGGCATTACCAGCATCAATACTGCCCAGGTAACCAGCGCCATAAATGCGTCCATGAAAAACGGCAAAACCCTGCTGGATCAGGCCCAGGCCCAACAGGTGCTGATGGGATATGTTGAAAAAGTAAAGGCAGACAAAGCTTCGGTGGCAAAAAAGGAAGGTGAAGCGTTTTTATCCGGCAATAAAACAAAACCCGGCGTGGTGACCACGGCCTCCGGTTTGCAATACCAGATTCTGCAGGAAGGAACGGGCGCAAAACCCGTTGCCACCGACAAGGTAAAATGCAATTACGAAGGCAAACTCCTGAACGGTACCGTTTTCGATAGTTCAGAAAAGCAGGGTCATGCGATTGAATTTTCCGTGAACGGGGTAATCCGTGGCTGGACAGAGGCCCTCCAGCTCATGCCCGTGGGGAGTAAATGGCGCCTCTTTATCCCGTCTGATCTGGCCTACGGCGACCAGCAGATGGGTCCGGATATCAAACCGGGTTCCACGCTTGTGTTTGAGGTGGAACTGCTGGATATTGTAAAATAATTACACGTAGAGCTTTTCGTAATACTCGGTGGCCATCCTGCCCGAATCGAACTGAAAGCGCACATCACGCATGGCATTCTTTACGATCTGACGCCAGGTATCCCGCTGCTCATAATACAGGGGTAGGATCTGATTTTGCAGAATATCGTACAATTGACTGAGATCGTATTCATCGTGCTCGGGAACGGACATATTTGCGTAGTCGGCCATGGGAATAACGAAACCATTGTTTCCATGGTCGATGAATTCGGGAATCCAGCCGTCATCGGTAGAAAAATTGACCGCCCCGTTCATGGCCGCAGTCATGCCGCTTGTTCCGGAGGCTTCCCGGGGAACGCGGGGATTATTTAACCACAAATCAGCGGCCTGCTTAAGTCTTTTGGATAAACCCAGTTCGTACCCGGTCATAACGGCCATCTGCGGATGCTCCTTGCTGAGCTGAACCAGGTAATTGAAATCGTTGATGGCCGGATAATCCATCGGATAGGGTTTACCCGCAAAAATGATCTGTACCGGATATTTGGAGTTATTCAGCAGGTCATTGAACTTTTTCTTATCCCGCGTGATCAGGTCCGCCCTTTTATATCCGGCAAAGCGCCGCGCCCACACAATGGTAAATACGCGGGGATCGAACAATCGTCCTGTTTGATCCGCTACCAGCTCAAAGGATCTTTTCTTTAAATAGGTCTTCCGGTCGTCCAGCCAGAAATCACTGCTTTCATCCAGCTTACTGTACATCTGTTTATCGGACCAGTACCTCCAGTTTTGCGCATTGGTGATGTAGGTAATCGGGCAGATACCTGAATATCTGCTCCACATGGCGTTGGAAATCTGTCCGTGTAAACGGGAAACTGCATTCGCCATGTGCGACAAACGCAGGGCGGCCAGGGAATGATTGAACTGATTGTCTTCCGTTCCGGTAAGGGCCCTGGCCTCTTCGAGTGACAAACCGCAGAAATAGCTCATCTTTTCACAAAGGAAAATATCGTGTTTCTCGTTTCCTGCCTCCTCGGGGGTATGCGTGGTAAATACCAGGCGTTTTTTTACCTCATTTACATTTTTGTTGAACTTCTGATAAAGATAAAAAGCGGCACTGATGCCGTGGGCCTCATTCAGATGATAACGTTCCGGATTAAAATGCAACTCATCCACCAGTTTGGCTCCTCCGATGCCGAGCAAAATAAACTGGGCCACTTTCGTAGCCACATTAGCATCATAAAGCCGGTGGCTGATCGTTTGGGATACATAGTCGTTTTCCGGAAGATCGGTACTAAGCAAAAATAGCGGGGCCCCGTTGAAAGTTTCCGGAGCCAGATAATAGGCCTTCACCCATACCGGGTGATCGTGGATGTTGATTTGGTATTTGATACCGGTATCCTGCAAAAAAGGATATTGTTTTTCCACCCAGGTTACCTGGAGTGTCTGATCCTGATTCCGGGCCTGGTCGTAATACCCGTATTTCCACAGGATCCCGATAAAGATCATATTCTGTCTCAACTCATAGGCGCTGCGTACATGGGAACCTGCCAGGAATCCCAGTCCGCCGCTGTAGATCTTCAGTGGCTGGTGAACAGCAAATTCCATAGAAAAATAGGCCACTTTTTTTGAATAACGCTCGTCGATCGGGTAAGGATGCGTAAAAGGTGTAAAACTCATAATGAATGGGTAAACGGATGCGAATTTATTTTATTTTATGGTTTGTGCCTAGGTTTTTGTTTAACAGGTTTTTCTTTAACGGTTTTGCGTTTTTCGTAACTGCCCTCAAAATAACAACGGATACCGCGGTGATTACCACAACCTTCCAGCTCTTTCATCCGGATATTTTTATCGGTGAAAGTAAACTGGACGGAGCAGGGATCCCCGTTTGAACTGTACCGTGCCACGGTAGGTGAAATAAACCTGGCTTCCCCTTTGAGCTCACCCACGCAGGTTCCTTTTTCTTTCTCGAAATGGACAAAGAACCGGATAACGCTGGTGCTGCGGCCATCCCGAACTGAAATAAAATTGCGTTTATCCTGAACATAGTCTCCGGTATATTTATGCTTACGGGATAAGCTGTCGATCGGGTTAAATATCTGAGCCAATCCCGCTTTCTGTTCATTGGATTCGGTCATGATCAGTGTAAAAGCACCTTCTTCATTAAATATATATACTGATTTTTTGTAATAGTTCTGCCCCTTAGTGTTTTTAAACAGACGATTCACGATGAAGGTATATTTGGTATCCATGGAAGAGGCATACTGAACATCGGAATCCTCATCCCGGTAAACCAGGGTCAGCATGGCCTTAAAATGTTCATCATGGTCAAATGCCAGCACATACAGGCCCTTTCTGTTACCATCCGCCGATTTGAGAAAAAGATAGGTCTCTGCTTTTTTAACCCGCACCTTCCCCGAGGCATAGAACCTGGTATTGGGATTCTTTCCCCAATATTTATGGTAAAGGGAATCGGGTACAAACTGTTTCAGCACAGCGGATGAAATGGCAGAGTCCTTCGGTTTTCTCGAAAGGGAACTATCTCCAAAGGCTGCAGGCAGTTTCCAAACCGGAAATACGCCCATAAATTCCTTTATATCAACAGGTTTATCCTTTTCCCCGGAATTACCCGGTTTGTGTTTGCAGAAGCTGAAAGAAAATATAAATGCAAAAAACAGGATCTTTTTCAGTGGTCCCATGAACACTTCAATTTAAATTCAAAAATAAAGATTCGGCAATAACTGAGCCCCGGTATTATTTTAGCAACTATTCCAAACATATTTTAGATTTGTTCAAACCGGCTCCTTTAAACCATTCTAAAGGAAAATTCCGGGAAAGATGCATGAAACGGGTTGAATTCAAGGATGTTTCTCTCAGTGAGGTGCACGATTCAGTGCCTGTTCCCCAGACCGGCTCACGCTTGAAGCAGGTTTTTTCTTTTTTCGGCCCGGCTTACCTGGTGAGTGTAGGGTATATGGATCCGGGCAACTGGGCAACAGATATTGCCGGCGGCAGCCAGTTTGGTTATGCCCTGCTGTGGGTGCTCCTGATGAGTAATTTAATGGCCCTGCTGCTGCAAAGCCTTTCCGCGAGGCTCGGCATTGTCCGGGGCCGTGACCTGGCACAGGCTAACCGGGAAAGCTATCCGAAACCGGTCAACTTCAGTCTGTATATCCTGGCAGAAATAGCCATCACCGCGTGCGATCTGGCCGAAGTGCTGGGCATGGCCATCGGGATACAATTACTCACCGGTTTGCCGCTTATATACGGGGTGATCATTACCGCGCTGGACACTTTCCTGCTGCTTTCGCTTCAGAAGCTCGGCATGCGCAAAATTGAAATGTTCATTCTGAGCCTGATCGCCGTCATCGGGTTTTCTTTTTTTCTGGAAATCGTTCTGGCTCATCCGCATATTGGCGAGATCAGTCGGGGGCTGATCCCCACCCTTCCGAATAAGGCTGCTCTTTATATAGCCATCGGCATCATTGGTGCCACCGTAATGCCCCATAACCTTTATCTGCATTCCGCGCTGGTACAGACCCGCAAAATAATAAGGGAAGAGAAATTCATCAGAAGGGCTCTGAAACTGAATTTCCTGGACAGCACCATCGCACTCAACATGGCTTTTTTTGTGAACGCAGCGATCCTGATCCTCGCCGGCGCCGTTTTTTTTAAATCCGGTCATGCCAACGTGGCTTCTATCCGTGAAGCGTATGAATTATTATCTCCGCTCCTCGGTTCCAAAATGGCTTCTGTGCTGTTTGCCGTTGCGCTGATCGCTGCTGGACAAAGCTCCACTGTTACCGGTACGCTGGCCGGGCAAATCGTTATGGAGGGACACTTGCACCTCCGGATAAATCCCGTGCTGCGAAGGCTGATCACGCGAACGCTGGCGATCATACCGGCCGTACTGGTGATCGGTATTGCCGGCGAGCAGCAGGTGGATCAGCTACTTGTTCTGAGCCAGGTGATTCTCAGTCTCCAGCTGGGCTTTGCAGTAATACCCCTGATCCATTTCGTGAGCAATAAAAGGACGATGGGTATTTTCAGCATCAATAAAACCACGCGTTTTTTTGCGTGGACCGTCGCGGCCATGCTGGTGTTCCTGAATCTCAAACTGGTGATTGAGGAAGGAACGGATTTTTTCAGCAATCCCGGAAACGGGGTATGGAAAGTTGTACTTTCCATTGTTGCACTGGCGGCCCTTTCCCTGCTGTTATATGTATTCCTTCATCCCTGGACGGGGAAACCGCCACAAACAGAAATCGCCATGCACGGAAAAAGTCCCGCCATCGTTAAACTGGAGATTCCCAAATTTAAAAAGATTGCGATTGCCCTTGATTTCAGCAGAAACGATGAAAAGTTGCTGGCTTTTGCCATCGGTCAGGGTGGCAGCGACAGCGAGTATGTGCTGATCCATATTGTGGAAAGCGCTTCTGCCCGCATGCTCGGGAAACAAAGTGACGACCTGGAAACCCGCAACGACCAGGAAAGGCTGGATGCCTATCAGCAAAGTCTCGAAGAAAAAAATTACAGGTCCGTAACCCGCCTGGGCTATATCCGGCGAAGCCGTGAAATTGTTCGTATAGTAAAAGAAGAAGCCGCGGAAATGCTGGTGATCGGCGCCCACGGTCACACCGGACTCAAGGATTTTATTTACGGAGAAACCGTAAATACCGTCAGGCATGATTTAAAAATACCGGTGCTCATCGTAAACTTATAACAGCTCCGGCGCTCCCCGGATGGCTTTGTGGATTGACCCATTTCATGTAGGTTTGCTGACTTTTGAAATAAAAATTCGTTCTCATGCCAACAAAAATTAAAGTTGCCCATCCGGTTGTGGAACTCGATGGAGACGAGATGACCCGGATCATCTGGAAGTTCATTAAAGACAAATTGATTTTACCTTATGTGGAGCTGGATATTAAATATTATGATCTGGGTATTGAATCGAGAGACAGGACACACGATCAGGTTACGATCGATGCCGCGCACGCCATTGCAAAATATGGCGTGGGTATTAAATGTGCCACCATTACGCCCGATGAAACCCGCGTAAAGGAATTCAAGTTGAAACAAATGTGGAAGAGTCCGAACGGAACGATCCGGAATATCCTGGACGGAACCGTTTTCCGGGAACCCATTGTGATGAAAAACATTCCCCGTCTGGTCCCTAACTGGACCGCTCCCATCATCGTGGGAAGGCATGCCTTTGGTGATCAGTACCGCGCCACGGACACGGTGATCAAAGGAAAAGGAAAACTCACCATGACTTTCACACCCGCAGACGGCAGCGAGCCTCAGGTGTTTGAAGTATATGATTTTAAAGGAGACGGCGTGGCCCTGTCTATGTACAATACCGACGAAAGCATCCAGGGATTTGCCAGAAGCTGCTTCAACATGGCGCTCAGCAAGAAATGGCCGCTGTACCTGTCTACCAAAAATACCATCCTGAAAAAATACGACGGCAGGTTTAAGGATATTTTTGAGGAGATCTTTGAAAAGGAATTTAAATCTGCTTTCCGGGAAGCCGGGATTACTTATGAACACCGGTTAATTGACGATATGGTGGCCAGCGCCCTGAAATGGCACGGAAACTTCGTCTGGGCCTGTAAAAATTATGACGGCGATGTGCAAAGCGATACGGTGGCTCAGGGATTTGGTTCACTGGGATTAATGACTTCTGTGCTGGTGACTCCAAACGGGATGATACTGGAAGCGGAAGCCGCCCATGGAACGGTGACCAGGCATTTCCGTGATCACCAGAACAATAAACCAACATCTACCAATCCGATTGCCTCCATCTTTGCCTGGACACGAGGTCTGGCTTTCAGGGGAAAGCTGGACAAAAACCCGGAACTGATTCATTTCTGTGAAATCTTAGAAAAGGTTTGTATAGAAACCGTGGAGGGCGGGAAAATGACCAAGGACCTTGCAGTCTGCCTCTACGGCCCGAAAGTAAAACATGGTGAACATTATTTGTACACGGAAGAATTTCTGGATGCCATCGAGGAACTCCTCAGGACCAAAACCAAAAGCTGACAAATAGAAAGTTAAAGGCCATCCTGGTTATAATACCGGGATGGCCTTTAACATGCTTGCCAATATGAAAAAAAGCTTATTTTTTCACAGAATCAACTTTGGCTTTCAGGCTGTCTTTAGCGGCGCTTGCAGTTGAATCAATAGCTGTTTTAGCTGAATCAGCTGTTGCGTTTATGCTGGAAGAAGCAGAGTCAGCAGCCGCTTTAGTATCTGAACTGGCAGAACTGTTACAGGCTGCAAATGAGCCAATTGCTAATACAACCAAAAGTTTTTTCATTGTAATGTGTTTTTGTGAATGATTTTAGGTTAATACCTATATCCGGAAAAAGTAACCTGACCGGGAGAGAAAAAAGACCCGTTTTTCAAAATTTTATAAATATAGTTGATAATCAATATGTTATTTCGAGGAATCCAGACCCTGTTTTGCAGGGAGCCTATATATTTTAACAACGATTTTCTTTTTTAAATTTTCTGCCGGGCAATGGGTTACGAATCTTTACTTTCAGTATTAAAATATGCAACTGCGTGACTACGGACAGTATTGAGCAAGGGCTATTGAAAGGGCTTGCCCAGCATGAGCATAAAGCCATTGAAACCATTTATAGGAACCATTACAGCATGGTCCAGAGCCTGATTATCAATAACAGCGGAACTTCAGATGATGCCAAGGACATTTTTCAGGAAGCTTTGGTTGTTTTATATGAGAAAGCGACGTCCGGAAGCTTTGAACTGCATGCCCAGCTAAAGACCTATATCTATGCCGTTTGCCGGCGTCTCTGGTTGAAAAAGTTGCAGTTAAATAAGAGATTTTCAGGTGATCTGGCCAATGCCGAGGAAACCATCAGCCTATCCGAGGATATAACCATATACGAGCACAGGAATATAGATTTTGAGTTGATGGAAACGGCCCTTCAGCACCTGGGAGAACCCTGTAAGGCATTACTGGAATCGTATTACCTGCAGAAAAAAAATATGTCGGAAATCGCGATGGAATTTGGTTATACCAATGCCGATAATGCGAAAAACCAGAAATACAAATGCCTGATGCGGTTGAAAAAAATCTTCTTCAGTCAATATAAAAAACCTTAATCCGAAACAGATGGAAGAGCTGAATATGCTGGAATCAATTGAAAGATACATTCGCGGGGAAATGCTTCCCGAGGAAAGGGTATTTTTTGAAGAACTCAGGAAAAATAATCAGGAGATTGACCAGATGGTGGTGGAGCATACCGTTTTTCTGCACCAGATGGAAAAGTATGGCAACCGGAAAAACCTGAGATCCACCCTTCAGGACGTGCATAATGTCCTCTTTGAATCCGGACAGATCAGGCAATCGAAGGAAACCAGGGTAGTCAGGCTCTGGCTGAAATACCGGAAAGTGGTTGTAGTTGCCGCCTCCATAGCCGGCATCACGGCGCTGTGCATGACCGCCATTGCCATTTCGGTTTCATCCAAAACAGCCAGCAAATCCATCGAGGTACTCAACAGGAAGATTTCGATCCTGGATCAAAAGCAAAATTCCCTCAACGCCAAACTCAAAGAAACACCACCAAAAGTTCCGCTGGAAGCCGAATTTAAATTGGGTGGCACCGGATTCATGATCGATACCAGGGGATATATCGTAACCAACGCCCATGTTGTGAATAGTGCATCCTTGGTGATCGTGCAGAATAATAAGGGACAGGAGTTTAAAACAAAGATCATTTATATAAACCCCGATCTGGACATTGCCTTTCTGAAGATCATGGACAGTGATTTCAAAGCGCCTCCCGTAATTCCCTATGGAATTAATAAAAGCAATCTCGAACTGGGAGAAGCTATTTTCACGCTGGGATATCCCCGTGATGAAATTGTTTACGGCGAAGGTTATCTGAGCGCAAAAACCGGTTATCGCGGGGATACGCTGGCCTGCCAGATATCTGTAGCAGCCAACCCCGGAAACAGTGGCGGACCCGTTCTGGACAAAAACGGTGATGTGATCGGCATACTCAGCAACCGCCAGGTACAGGCCCAGGGCGCCGTTTTCGCCATCCGCTCCAAATATATACTGTCTGCTCTCGAAGAAGTTAAATCGGATACCTCTTATACAGGCATCCATCTCCCTCAGACCTCAATGGTTAAGAATATGGACCGCATTCAGCAGATCAAAAAGATTCAGGAATGCATTTATATGGTGAAGAGTTACTGAATTGACGGTTGACGATGGCCAGTGGAAGAATTGTCCATGGTCAACTGTCAATTCTCTCCGGGTACACCCCCTCCCCAATCAGCTTATTCAGGCTTTCCTTAACCCCCGGTGCGTCTTCCTTGTATGTTACGCCAAACCAGCTGGAAGCAGTCGGTATGATTTTGATTTGTCCCTTACTCTCCTTTATGAACCGGTCGCCAATAATGGGAATGAAAAACTCGGCTTTTGGATCCTGTCCCTCAGCAGAAAGAAACTCAGCAAAGATCTTTTCAATAAATTCAAAAACCGACGGGTCAAAACACCAGAAATTCATGGAGACTTTGGCGTCATCGGGAACAATAAAGGTTTTACCATTTTCTTCATAGGTGATTTTTCCCTGTTCATTCCGGTAAATTTTGGTTCTTTCGTGAATGGAAACAAGATTATTGTTTTCATCCACAGCACAAACCCCCCGGCTTACGGATCCATTTTCCGAGAGGGTCTTTGCCAGGTCGTACCCGATGATGCTGTAACAGGTCTTACTGCAACCCGAGATCAGGAAACCGTGCGCCTTTTCAAAAGCATCTCTTCCATAAAAATCATCCGCATTGATAACGGCAAACGGATCGGAAACGGCGTCTTGAGCGCAAAGCACGGCGTGCGCCGTTCCCCAGGGTTTGGCGCGCCCGGCGGGGGGCTGATAGCCATTCAGGAAATCGGTCATTTCCTGAAAAACGTAGTCAGTTTCCACTTTGCCTTTCAGCTTTGGTTCAAAAATATTTTTGAAATCTTCGGCAAATTCCTTCCGGATGATAAACACAATTTTCTTAAATCCGCTCCTGATGGCATCATAAATAGAATAATCCATGATGGTTTCGCCCGAAGGGCCAAAGGATTGAACCTGTTTCATGCTCCCATACCGGGAAGCCATTCCTGCTGCAAGGATCACTAAAGTTGGTTTCATCCGCTATATTTTAATTTTGACTTTTTACTTTTCAATCGCCTCTAACCGCACAAGTTTTAACCGCGTGGTTCAATTACGTTAATTTTATCGCGCTGCGAAAATAAATAATAATGGGAAACCAGGATAAGATTTATCAATATGGAGCGGATCCAACCATTAATCCGGGGGATATAACATTCGACCCCCTACTGCTTCCGCAGTCCGGGAGAAACGCATTGGAGGTTACCGTATTGCGCCTGGATAAAATACATCCGGAAATTTCGGGTAACAAATGGTTCAAATTAAAATATTATCTGGAAGCCGCCAAACTCCGGAAAAAGGACAGACTGATCAGTTTCGGGGGACCCTATTCGAATCACCTCGTTGCCCTGGCCTGTGCCGCGCGGGCGCAGGGATTTTCCTCCACGGGATTTATCAGGGGAGAGAAACCCGCCGTGTTCTCCGCTTCCCTTTTTACCGCCATGAAATACGGTATGGATCTCGAGTTTTTGCCCCGCGGCGTTTACAGCCTGAAAGAAGATCACGTCTTTTTATCTGAACTCCAATCCAGATATCCGGGGGCGCTGATTATTCCGGAAGGCGGTTGCGGGGAACCCGGCATCCGGGGTGCCGGAGAAATACTCACGCCTGCGGTCGATGATTATTCCCATATCTGTTGTGCAGTGGGAACAGGCACGACCATCACCGGGCTGCTTAAAGCCGGGAGGCCGTATCAAAAAATGATCGGCATCCCGGTTTTGAAAGGAACACAGGGGATTGAACCTTTACGGGCTGAATGGATCACGGATAAGGAAAAAGAAAACAGGCTTGTGCTTTTTCACGAATACCATTTTGGCGGATATGCAAAAAAAACACCCGCGCTGCTGGATTTTATGAACAGTCTGTTTGCAAGATCCGGCATTCCGACAGATTTTGTTTATACCGGTAAGCTCTTTTATGCCATTGCGGATCTGGCTTTCAAAAATTATTTTCCAAAGGGCAGCAGCGTGCTGATTCTTCAATCCGGCGGGCTTCAGGGAAACCTTTCCCTGCCCGGGGATGCGCTACACTTTTAATCGGGCGAAAAGCCCGCTTCCCTTATCTTTGTCCGGTACTTGTAAGATTAAAGACACCGGTCGTGTTATGCGTTTTCTCCTTGCACCGTTTTTACTGTCCCTATTTATCCTGACCGGTGCAAAGGCACAGGAAACACTCCCCGGTTTTACGGTTTCACAAAAAACCAATGGAAAGGTGGTCGTCAGCTGGCGGAATGCCTATCCTGCCATCAATCAAATCAGTATACAGCGGTCAACCGACAGCCTGCACAATTTCTCCACCCTGATCACCGTCCCGGATCCGCATACCCCTGAAAATGGGTTTGTGGACGGCAAAGCGCAGGGAAAGCGTTTTTATTACCGCATTTTTATACTCTTCGGAAACAGCCGGTATATGTTCACCAAATCCAAAAGGGCCATTCCCGAAGCGGAAGTGAAAGCGAAACCACCGGAAACAAAACCCAAACCCCAGGAAGCACCTGTCGTATCGAAAGGCAAACAATCCCGCGAAAAAACAAAATCCGGCAGACAGAAACAGGAACCGCCGGCAATAACGGAAGCAAAACCTGAAAAGACTGAAACGGTACCCGCCATATCAAAAACACCGTCTCCGAAAGTGGAAACGGTCCCGGTGAAAGTGGGAATATTCCCGGAAAAACCTGTTGTAATTCTGGAGAAACCCGAAGCGCCCATAGAAGAAGATCTCAATATTCCTAAAATAGACAATTCCCGCATCTTTTATCTGCAGGATAAAGGGAACCTTAAAAAGCCGGAAGTAAGCAGCCTGTCCAAACTGAAAGCGCCGGCCATCGAAGTGGAAAAAATCCTGTTTGTTAAACGGCGCGATTCGGTGATCATGCTGCTCCCCGGTAACCATGTTCGCAGATTCAGCGATTCCCTTTTAAAACAAACCAAAGACACGTTATGGTTTGTGAATGCCGATACCCTGATGATCAAACCATTTGTGGCGCCACCTGAAGAAATAAGGGACATTTACAAAATTTCGGCTTATGTGTTCACCGCCAAAGACGGGAACGTGAACATTTCCCTGCCAGACTTTTCGAAAAAGAAATATTCCGTGCAATTTTTTGAGGAAGACCACACGCCACTCCTGGAAATAAAAAACATCAACAACCGTATGCTGATCATTGATAAGACCAACTTTATGCATTCCGGCTGGTTCCGTTTTGAATTATATGAAGACGGCAAACTCAGGGAAAAAAATAAACTTTTTATTCCGAAGGAATTCTGATCTGCTCCTGAACCGTTTTGTTTTTTGTGGGATGCCAGGATATAAGTGTCACTTGAAATACGGCCTCAAAATTCATTTTCAGCGCGGCTTTCACTGCTTCAACGTCTGCGACTGCTCCTAATTCTTTTGCCAGTGAACTGACCTGTTTATTGCGAATGCCGCATGGTATGATGCCGTCAAAATAACTCAGATCCGTATTGACGTTGAACGCAAATCCATGCATGGTGATCCATCGGCTGCACCGTACACCCAGCGCGGCGATCTTTCTTTCTTTACCGGCCACACCCGGTGCTATCCACACGCCTGTCTCGCCCTTTGACCTTTCACCCAGGATGCCGTAACCGGCGAGCGTCCGGATAATCACTTCCTCCAGGTTACGGAGGTATTTGCCAATGTCGGTTCCGAATTTCTCCAGATCAAAAATCGGATAGCCGACAATCTGACCGGGACCGTGGAAAGTAATGTCACCTCCCCGGTTGGTATGAAAGAAACGGATGCCGCGGGCATTCATTTCAGATTGATTCAGCAAAACATTTTCTTCATGTCCGCTTTTTCCCAGCGTATATACCGGCGGATGTTCCACAAACAACAGGTAATTGATGGTTGAAGGATTGTCCGAACCGGTTTCCCCGGACCTGATCCGGGTTTTAACCTGAACGTTTTCCTGCAGCAGGGATTCCTGGTAATCCCAGGCATCTGCATAAGCCATCCTGCCAAGATCCCTGAAAAAAACGTTCTCTGTACTCATGTCAACGGCAAATTTACGAAAACAGTTAACGCAAAGCTATTCCATGTCAACGGCCAAGTCTGTACTTTTGCCTTCATGAGCAGTAAATCAAATGTTTCCGGAGAGGAAACGGACGAAACCCCCGTTTCCGAAGAAATGACGGAATCTTCGGATGTATTGTATGAACGAATCAACCTGGTGGTGGACAGGGGCCAGGAACCCATGCGACTCGATAAATTCCTGACTGCCCGGATAGAGCACATTTCAAGGAATAAGGTGCAACAGGCTATTGACGGGGCACGGGTGTTGGTGAATGATAAAACCGCTTCATCTAACTATAAAATCCGGGCCGGGGATAACATCATCTGTTATTCCGAGAAACTGGTTATCGGGGAAGAAATCATTCCCGAAAAAATGCCGCTGAATATATTTTACGAGGATGCAGAAGTTTTGATCATCAACAAACCGGCAGGGCTGGTGGTTCATCCGGCATCGGGTAATTATAGCGGAACCCTAATCAACGGTGTGGCTTACTACCTGCGGGAAAAAAACAAATCCATTTCGGAAGATACCCTGCCCCGTTTCGGGCTCGTTCACCGGATAGATAAAAACACAAGCGGGCTGCTGGTGCTGGCCAAAACGACCCACGCCGTCAGCTTTCTGGCCAAGCAGTTTTTTGATCATACCGTAAAGCGTCAGTACATCGCTTTGGTTTGGGGCGATCTGACCAATGATCAGGGCACCATCGTTGCCCATGTGGGCCGTCATCAGCGTTTTCGCAAACAATTTGAGGCTTATCCGGATG
The DNA here is from genome assembly GCA_041691395.1 of Chitinophagaceae bacterium. GTDB lineage: Bacteria > Bacteroidota > Bacteroidia > Chitinophagales > Chitinophagaceae > Puia. The sequence continues at coordinate 2,418 of JBEPUT010000027.1, read as the reverse complement.
GCGAGCATGGCAAAGAAGCCGTTACCCACTACCGGGTGATCGAACGGTTTGGATATGTGACGCTGGTGGAATGTGTGTTGGAAACCGGACGCACACACCAGATCCGCGTGCACATGAAATCCATTGGTCACCCCTTATTTAATGATGATACCTACGGCGGAGATAAAATTGTGAAAGGAACGGTCTTCACAAAATACAAACAGTTTGTAGAAAATTGTTTTACCATCTGCAAGCGCCAGGCACTTCATGCAAAAACGCTCGGATTCATTCATCCTGCAACCCGGGAAGAAAAACTATTGGTGAGTGAACTTCCTTCCGATATGCAGCAGGTAATTGAAAAATGGAGGAGTTATACGGAGACCACACGGAAATAGGGACAAGGAGCAGAATAAAGAAAATCCCACCGGTATGGTCCGTTTTTTAAATTTTCATTCAAACCTCATTTTATAGTCTACGGTTACTTTGCCTTTTGAGATATCATCCAGTTTACCACGGAGTAATTTACGTTTGAGGGGTTTGAGGTAATCGATAAAGAGTTTCCCCTCAATATGATCGTATTCGTGCAGGATAACCCGGGCAGAAATTCCGTTATAGGTTTTAGTATGATGTTGAAAGAGTTCATCTTCATATTCCAGGGTCACTTCCTCATTCCGGATGATTTCTTCCCGGATCTTGGGGATGCTCAGGCAACCCTCGGAATAGGACCAGGGCTCCCCGTTTAACTTTTGTATTTTGGCATTGATAAATACCTGTTTGATACCCGGACCATCAGGGTATTTATCTTTTTCGTCTTCGTCCAGGTTGTTGAAGATCTGGGTGCTGTCCACGATAAAAAGGCGGATGGGTTTATTGACCTGGGGCGCCGCCAGTCCAACCCCGCTGCTTTCATACATGGTTTCCCACATATCTTCAATCAGTGTGGGCAGGCCGGGATAATCTGAAGTAATTTCCTGGCCGCGGGTTCTCAATACCTGTGCGCCGTAGGCAATTATCGGTAAAATCATGGGCAAATTTAACAAAATTGGAGGATTTGGCGCCATCAAAGGGATGACGGATGACGGTTCAGCAAATACTCCTGCAGCATCATCGTCGCGGCCACCTGATCCACGGTTCCCTTTTCTCTTCGTTTACTTTTTTTCAGGCCCATGGTCAACATGGCGCGGGATGCCATAACCGAAGTATACCGCTCATCCACAGGAAGAACGGGTATTTCCGGAAATTTTCCTTTCAGAATGCCGATAATGCGCTGAACATGGGGTGTTGTATCCGTTGGGCTGTCATCCAGGTTCTTCGGATCACCGATCAGTATCAGCTCAACGGATTCCTTAGCCAGATAATCCGTTAAAAAAGTAAAAATCCGGGCAGAATCAATAGTCGTAAGGGCGGTGGCTATGATCTTCAGCGGGTCCGTTACGGCGATGCCGGTTCTTTTCAATCCGTAATCTATGGCCAGTATGCGCGGCATAAAATCAGTGTTTATGCGTGATGATATCGGCAATCACAAACAGGGCAAACATTACGCTGGCGATGCCGTTGGCAGTCATGAAAGCCAGGTTCACCCTGCTCAGGTCCTGCGGTTTTACAATGGCGTGCTGGTAAACAAGCATACCGGTAAACAACAACATGCCGAGCCAGTACCAATATCCAAAATCACCCTGAAGGCCGGCGGCGAGCACGAACAGCGCACTGACCACGTGCAGCAGGCTGGAAATAAAAAGTGCATTCTTCTTCCCCAGGGAAGCAGGAATTGAATATAGATGCTGGGTTTTATCAAATTCTTCATCCTGCAACGCATAAATGATATCGAAACCGCTCACCCAGCAAATAACCGCGCCGGAAAATAATAATGGGAGAATGGCGAAATGTCCCGTAACCGCCAGAAATGCCCCGATCGGCGCCAGGGATAATCCTACCCCCAGCACGAGGTGGCAAAGAGCCGTGAACCGTTTGGTGTAACTGTAAAATAAGATCACAAAAAGGGCAACAGGAGACAGAAAAAAACAAAGCGGGTTGATGAACCAGCAGGCGAGCATGAACAACAAACAACAGACGATCACAAATCGCAGAACGCTGCCGGCGGCTAAAATGCCTTTGGGGATTTCGCGGATGGCCGTTCTGGGATTTTGCGCATCGAAATGGCGGTCCAGAAACCGGTTGAACGCCATGGCCGCACTCCGGGCAGTGATCATGCAAAACAATACCAGGATAAATTTTAGCAGCAACACGAAAAAGGAAAGCGGCCCTGCATCTGGAAACTGCTCCTGGTGATAGATCCCCAGAAAGAATCCAATCATCGCAAAGGGCAGCGCAAATAAGGTGTGCGAGAATTTAATGAGACTGAGATAATTTTTTACCGTTGTCATGGAGTGAATAAATTAGATTAAAATAAAGAGATGAGGTAGTGTGATAATGTGCTGA